>NZ_JBEZZG010000001.1:0-685737 GCF_040639085.1 Nonomuraea sp. NPDC023979 | reverse complement strand
GGATGTCTTGGAGTGACAGACCTCTTCTACAGCGGCTCCGCTGCTTTGTTCACCGGTCTTGACGAACAGCCCTCTCCCTTAACTGAACGGCGTTGGCTCTAGAGCTCCAGCTGCACCGCGGCGCGCGAGGCCAGGATCGGCTTGACGTGATGGGCGATCACCTTCTGGTGCTCCGGGTGGTCGCGGTAGGTTACGTAGTCGTCCTCGGAGTCGAAGTCGGCGACGACGGCGAACTCGTGGTTGCCCTGGTTGATGCCCGCGTCCATGCCGACCGTGTAGGAGCGGATCTGCGGGATGACGCCCGGCAGCCCGCGCAGCGCGGCCAGCACCCCCGCCTTCTGGGCGAGCGTGGCGTCTTCGGTCCAGGTGAACAGCACGATGTGGCGGATCATGGCGCCACCCTACAGAGGCCGGGAGGGGGCGTCCCCTCCCGGCCCGCGATCAGCTCCAGGCCAGCATCCGCAGCGGGTCCTCCAGCATCGCGCCCACGTCGCGCAGGAACAGCGAGCCCAGCTCGCCGTCGACCACCCGGTGGTCGAACGACAGGGCCAGGGTCGTCACCTTCCGTACGGCGAGCGCGCCGTCGACCACCCAGGGCATGTCCCGTACCTGGCCGAAGGCGAGGATGGCGGACTCGCCCGGGTTCAGGATCGGGGTGCCGGCGTCGACGCCGAAGACGCCGACGTTGGTGATCGTGATGGTGCCGCCCGCCATCTCCGCCGGCTGGGTGCGGCCCGCCCTGGCGGTCTCGGTGAGCTTGCCCAGCTCGGCGGCCAGGCCGGGCAGGGTCAGCTCGTGGGCGTTCTTGACGTTGGGCACCACGAGGCCCCTCGGGGTGGCGGCGGCGATGCCCAGGTTGACGTAGTGCTTGACGACGATCTCCTGGGCGGCCTCGTCCCAGGACGAGTTGATCATCGGGTGGCGGCGGGCCGCCGTGAGCACGGCCTTGGCCACCAGCAGCAGCGGCGACACCTTGACCTCGGCGAAGTCGGGCAGCGCGCGCAGCCGCTTGACCGCGTCCATCGTCTCGGTGACGTCCACCTGGAGGAACTCGGTGACGTGCGGGGCGGTGAACGCGCTGGCGACCATCGCCTGGGCGGTCATCTTGCGCACGCCCTTGACGGGGATGCGCTCCTCGCCCGCCTGCGGCCTGGCCGTCGCAGCCTGCTGCTGCGGCTGCGGCGGCCGGGCGGTCGCAGCGTGGACGTCCTCGCGGGTGATCGAGCCGTGGGGGCCCGTGCCCGTGAGGGTGGTCAGGTCCACGCCCAGGTCCTTGGCCAGCTTCCGGACGGGCGGCTTGGCCAGCGCCGCCACTCTGGCCGGGTCCGTAGACGCCGGGGGTTGCTCGGACGGGGGCTGGGGGGCTGTGGAAGGCGGGCCCTCCAGCTCCACGCGGGACGGGTTGGCGACCGGGTCGGCGGGGATCGTCGACGGCGCACGCCGGGTGCGGCGGCGGGCCGCGCCGGTCTTGACGCCGTAGCCGACCAGGACGGCCTGGCGCTCCTCCTTGGGCGCGGGGCTGCCGTGGGCGCCCGGCTCGACGGCGCCCTCCGCCGGCGGGGTGGGCACCAGGTCCTCGGCCAGGGCGGCCGCCTGCTGGCCGGCGGCGCCCGCGGAGCCGCCGGGACCGCCCGGTTCGCCCGGTTCGCCGGTCTCGACGGCGATGATCGGCCCGCCGACGTCCACCGTCTGGCCCTCGTCCGCGAGCAGGTCCGCCACCTGGCCGTTCCACGGGATGGGCAGCTCGACGATGGACTTGGCGGTCTCGATCTCGACGATGATCTGGTTGACCTTGACCTCGTCGCCCGGTCTGACGTGCCAGCGGACGATCTCGGCCTCCGTCAGCCCCTCGCCGACGTCCGGGAGCTTGAATTCGCGTCGCATCAGTGCGGGATCCCCCTCAGTAGCCGAAGGCGCGGTCGACGGCGTCGAGCACCCGGTCCAGGTCGGGGAGGTAGTGCTCCTCCAGCTTGGACGGCGGGTAGGGGGTGGAGAAGCCGCCGACGCGCAGCACCGGCGACTCCAGGTGGTAGAAGCACTGCTCGGTGATGCGGGCCGCCAGCTCCGCGCCGAACCCGTTGTTGACCGGGGCCTCGTGGACGACGACGACGCGGCCGGTGCGGCGCGCGGAGTCGAGGACCACCGGCGTGTCGAGCGGGTTGAGCGAGCGCAGGTCCACGACCTCCAGGTCGCGCCCGTCCTCCTCGGCGGCCTTGGCGGCCTCCAGACAGGTCTTGACCATGGGCCCGTAGCAGAGCAGCGTCGCGTCGGTGCCGGGGCGCACCACGCGGGCCCGGTCCAGGGGCGTCCACCAGTCGGTGCTGGTGGTGTCGACCTCGCCCTTCTCCCAGTAGCGGCGCTTGGGCTCGAAGAAGATGACCGGGTCGTCGCTCTGGATCGCCTGCTGGATCATCGAATAGGCGTCGGCCGGGTTGGCGCACGCCACGACGCGCAGCCCGGCGGTGTGGGTGAAGTACGCCTCGGGCGACTCGCTGTGGTGCTCGACCGCGCCGATGCCGCCGCCGCACGGGATGCGTACGACGACAGGGAGCTTGATCGCGCCGAGCGAGCGCATGGGCATCTTGGCGAGCTGGGTGATGATCTGGTCGGCGGCCGGGAAGACGAAGCCGTCGAACTGGATCTCGCACACCGGCCGGTAGCCGCGCAGCGCCAGGCCGATCGCGGTGCCGATGATGCCCGACTCGGCCAGCGGCGTGTCAATGACCCGGTCCTCGCCGAAGTCCTTCTGCAGCCCGTCGGTGACGCGGAACACGCCGCCGAGCTTGCCCACGTCCTCGCCCATGATGAGGACCTTGGGGTCGTCCTCCATGGCCTTGCGCATGCCCTCGTTGAGCGCCTTGGAAAGGCTCAGCACGGTCATCTCTCGAACCCCTCCAGGTAGGCGGCGTACTGGGCTCGTTCCTCGTCGATCAGCGCGTGCGGCTCGGAGTAGACGTGCTCGAACATGGCGAGCGGCTCCGGGTCGGGCATCGCCAGGCAGCGGGCCCTCAGGTCGGCGCCGAGCTGCTCGGCCTCGGCCTCGATCTCGTCGATGAACGCCTGGTCGGCCAGCTCGTTCTTGAACATGTAGGACTTGACCCGCTCGATCGGGTCCTTCAGCTTCCACGCCTCCAGCTCGCTGGCCACGCGGTAGCGGGTCGGGTCGTCGGCGCTGGTGTGGGCGCCCATCCGGTACGTGAACGCCTCGATCATGGTCGGGCCCTGGCCCTCGCGGGCGTTCTTGAGCGCGGCCCGGGTGACGGCGAGGCAGGCGAAGACGTCGTTGCCGTCGACGCGCACGCCGGGGAAGCCGAACCCGGACGCCCTGCGGTAGAGCGGGATGCGGGTCTGCTTCTCCAGCGGCTCGGAGATGGCCCACTGGTTGTTCTGGCAGAAGAACACGATCGGCGCGTTGAACACGCTGGCCCAGATGAACGACTCGTTGACGTCGCCCTGGGAGGTGGCGCCATCGCCGAAGTAGGCGATGGTGGCGGCGGTGGCGTCGTCGCGCTGGATGCCCATGGCGTAGCCGACGGCGTGCAGCGTCTGGCTGCCGATGACGATCGTGTAGAGGTGGAAGTTGTGCTCCTTGGGGTCCCACCCGCCGTGGTTGACGCCGCGGAACAGGCCGAGCAGCTTGAGCGGGTCGACGTCGCGGCACCAGGCCACGCCGTGCTCGCGGTAGGTGGGGAAGGCCATGTCGGCGTCGGTGAGCGCGCGGCCGGAGCCGATCTGCGCGGCCTCCTGGCCGAGGAGCGAGGCCCAGATGCCGAGCTCGCCCTGCCGTTGCAGGGCCACGGCCTCCAGGTCCACGCGCCGGACGAGCACCAGGTCGCGGTAGAGGGACCTGACCTCTTCTGGGGTCAGGTCGATGTCGTAGTCGGGATGCTGGACCCGCTCTCCTTCCGGCGTGAGGAGTTGGACGAGCTCCGGGGGTGCTTCGGCACCACGAGAGGCGTCGACGGTCACGTGCCACTCCTGTGCGGTCGGGGCCGGTCCGGACGGGGTTGCCACCGGTGGCCGGCCTTCTGAGCGTCCGGACCATTTGGTGGTGGTTCGTACGCGCTTGGGGCCATCGTGGCAGACGTCACAGCCCTCCGCGCAAGCCCCATGATGTCCCCGTTCCCGTTGTGCCGCACGCAAACACGCGCCGGTAGGCTGTCCTTTGCCAACCCCGCCGTACCCAGGAGGAACGCAGTGGCGCGCGTCATCGTAGACGTCATGCTGAAGCCCGAGATTCTCGACCCGCAGGGCCAGGCCATCGCCCGTGCGCTGCCCCGGCTGGGTTTCTCGGGTGTGTCCGCCGTGCGGCAGGGCAAGCGCTTCGAGATCGAGCTGGAGGGTCCCGCCGACGACGCCGCTATTGCGGACGTCCGAAAGATGGCGGAGACTCTGCTGGCGAACACCGTGATCGAGGACTACACGGTCCGCGTCGAGGCGTAGAACGGCATATTTCACACCTCAAATGGCCTTGTACGGCTAAAGCCGCATTCCGGCGTGCCACAATGCCACGGGTTCGCCAAGCCCAAATAACAACAGCGTGATTTTGCGGTTAGCCCCGATTTCACGGGGAAACCTACTCCAGGTGACATTCCGGAGCCCGGAGGAGTCCGGTGGACATTGAGTTCTCGTTGGCACTGCCCCGGGATGCGATCGGCATCCCGATGGTCAGGCGGGTGCTTGGCGATGCCATGCGATCCTTGCATGTGAGCGAGCCCTGCATTGCCGACATGCTGCTCGCGGTCTCCGAGGCCTGCTCCAACGCCGTGCGTCACGGCGGTCCCGCCAACCGCTACGAGGTCACGGCCGCCATCGGCTACGGCCGCTGCGACGTGCGCGTCGCCGACAGCGGCGGCGGCCTGCCCTCCGTGCCGCTCCACTTCCCGCCCGCCGACACCGAGAACGGCCGCGGCCTGCTGATCATGCGCTCGGTCGTCGACGAGATCTCCTTCGGCATCACGCCCGGCCGTGGCACCACGGTCCATCTGCGCAAGCTGCTCGCCTGGGACGACGCGGCCGAGGCCCGCTCCCGCCAGCTCGCCGCCGTCTGACGTCTCCGCTGGTGCGGGGCGTGACGAGGAACACACGAAAGCACCGGCTACCCTAGGGAGCGCCGCCCGCCGTCCGCCCCGAAGAGACGGTGGCGTGTGCTCATTTCCTCGGAGGGGACGACAGTCATGAGCGCTGCCCGTGTGGGCGTAGTCACGTTTCCCGGCACACTCGACGACCAGGACGCCGCCAGGGCCGTGCGCCTCGTGGGCGCCGAGGCGGTGCCGCTGTGGCACGCCGACCACGACCTGAAGGGGGTCGACGCGGTCTTCCTGCCCGGCGGCTTCTCCTACGGCGACTACCTGCGGTGCGGAGCCATCTCCCGGTTCGCGCCGCTGATGGAGGAGCTCATCCCGGCCGCCCGCGCGGGCCTTCCCGTGCTGGGCACCTGCAACGGCTTCCAGATCCTGTGCGAGGCGCACCTGCTGCCCGGCGCGCTGACCCGCAACGCCTCCCTGCACTACATCTGCCGCGACCAGCGCGTGCGCGTCGAGTCGACCGACACGGCCTGGACCAACGCCTTCGAGCAGGGCCAGGAGATCACGCTGCCGGTCAAGCACGGCGAGGGCCGCTACGTGGCCTCCGCCGAGACGCTGGCCGAGATCGAGGCCAACGGCCAGGTCGTGTTCCGCTACGTCGGCGGCAACCCCAACGGCGCCATGAACGACATCGCGGGCATCCGCAACGAGGCGGGCAACATCGTCGGCCTCATGCCGCACCCCGAGCACGCGGTCGAGGAGCTGGTCGGCGCCCCGAGCACCGACGGCCTCGGCTTCTTCACCTCCATCCTCAAGAAGCTGGTGAACGCATGACCACCGACTCCGTCAAGCGAGCGGAGAGCACGCCCGACGAGCCGATGCCCTTCGCCGAGCTCGGGATGAAGCAGGACGAGTACGACCGCGTCAAGGAGATCCTGGGCCGCCGGCCCACGGGCTCCGAGCTGGCCATCTACAGCGTCATGTGGTCCGAGCACTGCTCCTACAAGTCGTCCAAGGTGCATCTCAAGCAGTTCGCCACCAAGGCCCCCAAGTCCGACGCGCTGCTCGTCGGCATGGGCGAGAACGCCGGCGTGGTCGACATCGGCGACGGCTGGGCCGCCACCTTCAAGATCGAGTCGCACAACCACCCGTCCTACGTCGAGCCGCACCAGGGCGCCGCCACCGGCGTCGGCGGCATCGTGCGCGACATCATGTCGATGGGCGCCCGCCCGATCGCGGTCATGGACGCCCTCCGGTTCGGCGGCGCCCACCAGGACGACACCCGCCGCGTGCTGCCCGGCGTGGTCGAGGGCATCAGCCACTACGGCAACTGCCTCGGCCTGCCCAACATCGGCGGCGAGGTCGCCTTCGACCCCTGCTACATCGGCAACCCGCTGGTCAACGCCCTCTGCGTGGGCCTGCTGCGCAAGGACCAGATCAAGCTCGCCACCGCCCCCGGGCCCGGCAACAAGGTCGTCCTGTTCGGCGCCTCGACCGGCCCCGACGGCATCGGCGGCGCCTCCGTGCTGGCCTCGGCCACGTTCGAGGACGAGTCGCAGGCCAAGCGCCCCGCGGTGCAGGTCGGCGACCCGTTCATGGAGAAGCTGCTCATCGAGTGCTGCCTGGAGCTCTACGCGGCCGACGTCGTCGTCGGCATCCAGGACCTCGGCGCGGCCGGCGTCTCCTGCGCCACCACCGAGCTGGCCGCCAAGGGCACCGGCGGCATGCACGTCGACCTCAACCAGGTCCCGCTCCGCGATCCCTCGCTGCGCCCCGAGGAGATCCTGATGAGCGAGTCGCAGGAGCGGATGATGGCCGTCGTCCGGCCCTCCGACATCCCGGCGTTCATGGCGATCTGCGCCAAGTGGGACGTTCCCGCCACCGTCATCGGCGAGGTCACCGACACCGGCCGCCTCGTCATGACCTGGCACGGCGAGACCATCGTCGACATCCCGCCCGGCACCGCCGCCGACGACGGCCCCGTCTACGAGCGGCCCTTCCACGAGCCCGCCGGGCAGGCCACGCTCAACGCCGACACCCCCGACGCGCTGGAGCGGCCCGCCGACCTGCGCGCCACGCTGCTCCAGCTCCTCGGCTCGCCCAACCTGGCGTCCAAGGCGTGGGTGACCGACCAGTACGACCGCTACGTGCGCTCCAACACCGTGCTCGCCCAGCCGGCCGACGCCGGGATGCTGCGCATCTCCGAGGCCATCGCCGGGGCCGAGCCCACCACCCGGGGCATCGCGCTGTCCACCGACGGCAACGGCCGCTACGCCAAGCTCGACCCGTACGCCGGGGCCCAGCTCGCGCTCGCCGAGGCCTACCGCAACGTGGCCGTCACCGGCGCCAAGCCGCTGGCCGTCACCAACTGCCTCAACTTCGGCTCCCCCGAGGACCCCGAAGTCATGTGGCAGTTCGCCGAGGCCGTACGCGGCCTGGCCGACGCCTGCCGCACCCTCGGCGTGCCGGTGACCGGCGGCAACGTGTCCTTCTACAACCAGACGGGCTCCACCGCCATCCACCCCACGCCGGTCGTCGGCGTGCTCGGCGTCATCGACGACGTGGCCAAGCGGGTGCCCACCGGGTTCGTCGCCGAAGGGCTGCGCGTCGCGCTGCTGGGCGACACGGCCGCCGAGTTCGGCGGGTCGGAGTGGGCGCACGTCGCCCACGGCCACCTCGGCGGGCTGCCGCCGGAGGCCGACCTGGAGGCCGAGCGTTCGCTCGCCACCGTGCTCGTCGAGGCCGCCCGGCGCGGGCTCCTGGAGGGCTCCCACGACCTGTCCGACGGCGGGCTGGCCATCGCGCTGGCCGAGGCGTGCCTGGCGCACGGCATCGGCGCCACCGTGGCGCTGAGCGGCGAGCCGTTCACCGACCTGTTCAGCGAGTCGGCCGCCCGCGCGCTCGTCGCGGTCCGGCCGGAGGCGTTCGACGAGTTCGCCGCCCTCTGCGCCGAGCACGAGGTCCCGTGCTACGGGCTCGGCGTCACCGGCGGGGAGTCGCTGGTGGTGCAGGACGTGCTGGAGGTTCCGGTCTCGGAGCTGCGCGACACCCACACGGGCGCGCTGCCGGCCATCTTCGGCTGATCCACGCCAAAGGGGCCGGTACGGGATGCCGTACCGGCCCTTCGTGTTGTGCCTGGGACTTTCGTGTGGTGCCTAGGACTTCAGGCAGACGACGTAGACCGAGCCCGCGGAGCCGTGGTTGCCGCCCTGGGTCGAAACCTCGGGCTGGGCGCTCTTGCTGTTGACGTCGTAGTCGTTGTTGTTGCCCTTGCTCGCCCGGACCGTCCAGCCGTTGCCGCCGCTGGGCATGCTGGCGGTCACCTGGTAGCGCCAGTCGACGGAGAAACCGCCGCCGGTCGCCAGGTCGCCGCTCTTGCAGGTGGCCGTGCCGGAGCCGTTCTTGATGGAGGCCGTCTCCACGTAGGTGGAGAGGTTGGCCGCGCCGCCCGGGTCACCCTTCGGGCCCTGGGGGCCGCGGGGGCCGGTGTCGCCCTTCGGCCCCGGCTGCCCGTCCTTGCCGGGGAGGCCCGGCTTGCCGTCCTGGCCGTCCTTGCCTGCCGGGCCCTGCTGGCCGTCCTTGCCGGGGGCGCCGTCCTTGCCGGGGAGCCCCTGCTTGCCCTGGGGGCCGCGGGGGCCGACGGGGCCGGCGTCGCCCTTCGGGCCCTGGAGGCCCTGGGGGCCGCGGGGGCCGGCCTGGCCGCGAGTGCCCGAGGAGAGGGCGGGCTGGGTCTCGCCGCCGCCGATGATCATGCGGATCTCGGTCGTCCGGCACTTGGCCGTCGGGTTGACGATGCGCGCGTAGCGGGACTTCTTGTGCACGCAGGCGGTCACCTCACCGGCCGCGGAGGAGACGGACGAGGCGGTCGCGACGCCACCCACGGTGAGCAGCGAAGCGGCGAGCGCGCCGGCGGAGACGAGGGCGAGCGAGCGCCCACCCCGAACCTTGAGAGCCACGGCTTTCCTTCCGAAGAACAGGTGATGTTCATGTTGAACATGAGATTCACGTTTCAACCGTTCCATCGGATGGCAGAAGTGACATAACGTATCCATCACGAAACACAGCGTGACAGAACGGGCTGACGTCACTTGACGGGTCAAGAAGTGTCGAACCCGTAAAACAACACAGTGGCCCCCGGCCCCGCCCGTGGATAATCAGGGGCGTGTCAGCCCCCTACCTGCCGCCCGCCACGCAACCCGTGCGCGGAGTCGTCTGGGTCATCCATCTGGCGCTGCCCATGCTCGGGCTGTGGCTGCTGCTCGCCCAGCCGGACCTGAACGTCATGTGGCACCACAATCCCAGCCACTTCTGGCTGATCGTCGCCGTGGCCGGGCTGAACGTGGTGCTGGGCACGCTGATCAGCGAGGCGTCGCGGCGACGGCGGGACGCCCGGCTGTTCCTGGTCTCGATGGTGTTCGTCAGCAGTGCCGGGTTCTTCTTCATGCACGGGCTGGCGACGCCGCAGATCATCCTGCCCAAGGGGTCGCTCGGGTTCGACCTGGGGCAGATGGCCGGGCTCACGGTGGCCTCGGGGTTCGCGTTCGCCTCGGCGCTGCCGCTGGGCGAGCGGGCGGCGCGGGCGGTGCTGAAGGCGCAGCACGCGGTGCGCGGGGCGCTGTTCGGGTTCATGGTGCTGTGGGGGCTGGCCTCGCTGCTGCCGGGCTGGACGCCGCTGAGCCGCCCGCCGGAGGGGTCGCCCGCCGGGTGGGTGGCGTGGGGGTCGCTGCCGGGGCTGGCGCTGTTCGCGGCGGCCGGGGTGATGATGTTCCTGCTGCACCGGCGGCGGCCGTCGGCCATGCTGATCAGCCTCATCACCGCCTACGCGCTGCTGGCCGAGTCGATGGTCGCCGGGATGTCGCAGCTCAACTGGCATCTGACGTGGTGGGAGTGGCACGTCCTGCTGACGTTCGCGTTCGGGTTCGTCGCCTACAGCGCCTACCTGCAGTTCAGGCGGGAGGGGTCGGGCGCCGGGCTGTTCGACTCGGTGACGCTCTCGGCGACGGTGCGGCGCATCCAGCAGGACTACGACCGGGCGCTGGAGGAGCTCGTCGAGCACGTGCGGCGGGGCGAGCCGCTGGCGGCGACCCGGCTGTCGGGCAAGTTCCGGCTGAACGAGGGCCAGGCGGCGGTGCTCGACCGGGCCGGCCGGGCGCTGGCCGACGAGCGGGCGCTGTCGGAACGGCTGGCCGCGCTGGTCGACGTGGGCGCCAGGACCCGCGTCGGCCTGCCCGAGACCGAGCTGCTGGCCACGGCCCTGGACCGGGTCAGGCAGGCGTACGGGGACGTGCGGATCGGGCTGGTCTCCGAGGGCCGCACCCGGATCGGGTCGCGCGAGTATCACTTCACCACGAATGCGCCGATCCGCCGCGACGAGCTGGTCGCCTACCCCCTGACGGTGAAGAACCGGCTGGCCGGGGTGCTGGAGGTGCCCGCCGGGCGGGGCGCGCACGACGAGGCGCTGGCCGCCACGCTGGCCGGGCAGCTGTCGATCTCGCTGGAGAACGCCCGCCTCTACCGGGAGCTCAACACGCTCTTCCGCCAGTACATGTCGCCGGACGTGGCCAACGCCCTGCTCGCCGATCCGGGCCAGGCGGCGCTGGGCGGCCGGTTGCAGGAGCTGACCTCGCTGTTCGCCGATCTGAAGGGGTTCACCACGTTCTCGGAGCGGGTGACGCCGGGCGAGATCGTGGAGATGCTGAACCGCTATCACACGGCGGCGGTGCCGTGCATCCTGGCCAACGGCGGCACGATCGTGCAGTTCGTCGGTGACGCGCTGCTGGCGGTGTTCAACGCCCCGGCGGCGCAGGCGGGCCACGCCAGGGCGGCGTGCCGGGCGGCGCTCGCCATGCAGCGGGCCGCCGCCGAGGTTGCGCGGGAGGTGGCGGGGGCGGCCGTGGAGTGGCCGACGTTCCGCGTCGGGGTCAACACCGGGCCCGCGCTCGTCGGCAACATCGGCAGCCCCGAGCTGCGCGGCTTCAACGCGATGGGCGACTGCGTGAACGTGGCGGCCCGGCTCCAGTCGCTGGCCGAGCCGGGCACGGTGGTGATCGGCGCGACCACGCTCAAGCAGCTCGGCGCGGGGGCCCGGGTCGATCCGCTCGGCAGGCTGAGCCTCAAGGGCAAGGAGGAGCCCGTGGAGGCGTACGTTCTCACAGAAATGGCATAGCTGCCCGCCGCTCCGTACGGACATAATCGGGCGCATGACGCCAGAGGCCGGCGAGTTCCTGTCCACGCTCACTCCCGACGAGCTCCAGGCGGTGCTCGCCGCGGGGCGGCCGCGACGGTGGGAGCGCGGGACGACGGTGATGACCGAGGGCGACACCTCCGACTGGGTGCTCGTGCTGACCGCGGGCCGGGTCAAGGTCTCGTCCCATACGAGCGGCGGCACCGAGGTGGTGCTCGCGGTGCGCGGTCCCGGCGCGCTGCTGGGCGAGATGTCGGCCATCGACGGCTCGCCGCGCTCGGCCACGGTGACCGCGCTGGAGCCGGTCTCGGGGGTGGTGATCCGCGACTTCACCGGTTTCCTCCAGGATCACGGGCGGGTGGCCGTCCTGCTGCTGCGGCTGGTCACCGAGCGGCTGCGCGACTCCGACCGCAAGCGGATCGAGTACGGCGCGTTCGACACGACGGGACGGGTGGCGACGCGGCTGATCGAGCTGGCCGAGCGCTACGGCGAGCAGACGCCGGGCGGGCTGCGCGTGGCGCTGCCGCTGTCGCAGGACGAGCTGGCGGGCTGGACGGGGGCGTCGCGCGAGGCCGTCAGCAAGGCGTTGCGCTCGCTGCGCGACCGGGGGCTGATCGAGACCGGACGGCGGCGCGTGGTCGTCCACGACCTGGACGGGCTGCGCCGGCGGGCCCGCTGAACTATTTTCTAGAATTTCCCTCACCCCGCCGCGAAGTGGACGTACGTCGTACGTCATAGTTGAAGGCATGGTCGCGATCTCCCCCGATCAACATGCCAGGATGCGCTACGCGTGGCGCGTCTGCTCGGTCACCAGCCTGGGGCTCGTCCTCATCGGCATCGCGGGCAGCACGCTCAACGTGGCGCTCCCCGCGGTCGTCCGGCACTTCCAGGCCACGCCGTTCGAGTCGGGATGGATCCTGCTGGCGTTCCTGCTGGTCAACACCGCGAGCCTGGTGTTCTTCGGGCGGGTGGCCGACCTGCTGGGCCGGCGGGAGGTCTACCTGGCCGGGTTCGCGCTGTTCACGGTGGCGTCGCTGCTCGCCGGGCTGTCGCCCGACGTGTGGTTCCTGGTCGCGATGCGGGTGGTGCAGGCCGTCGGGGCGGCGATGATCCTGGCGAACGGGACCGTGATCATCACCGACGCGTTCCCGCCCGAGAAGCTCAGCCAGGGCATGGGCGTCTACATCGGCACGCTGTCGGTGGCCCAGCTCGCCGGACCCACGCTGGGCGGCCTGATCGCCTCCACGGCCGGATGGCAGTGGATCTTCTGGGTGAACGTGCCCGCAGGGGTGATCGCCGTGGTCTGGGGGGCGGTCACGCTGCGCAAGATGCCGCGCGGGCCCAAGCAGCCGGTGGACGCGCTGGGCAACGCGCTGGTGTTCGCCGCGCTGTCGGCCATCCTGCTCGCGCTCTCCGAAGCCGGCTCCGGCGGGCTGACCAGCCCGGTCGTGCTGGCCGGCGCAGCGGTGTTCGTCGTCCTGGTCCCGGTCATCGTGCTGGTCGAGCGGCGGGCCTCGCACCCCGTGCTGGACGTGCGGCTGTTCGGCGGGCGGATGCTGGCGTGCGCCAACCTGGCGTCGTTCTGCAACGCGATCGCCCGGGCCGCGCTGATCCTCGTGGTGGCGCTGTACTTCCAGGCGGCCCGGGGCGTGGACCCGTTCACGGCCGGGCTCAGCGTGTTGCCGGTGCCGGTGGGCATGGCGGTGGCCTCCCCCGTCGTGGGCGCGCTCGGCCGCCGCGTCTCCTCGTACGCGCTGTCGATCGGCGGCGCACTGATGAGCTCCACCGGCCTGGGCGTGCTGATGCTGACGGCCGACCCCGGCACCCCGTACTGGATCATCGGGATCGGCCTGTTCGTGGCCGGGTGCGGCAGCGGCGCCTTCCTGACCGGCAACACCACGCAGGTCATGGCCGCCCTGCCCAGCGGCAGCCTGGGCGTGGTGAACGGCTTCCGGCTCATGGTGATGAACGTCGGCGTGGTGCTCAGCATCGGCCTGTCGCTCAGCGTCCTGGGCAGCGCCGTCGGGCCCGAGGTGCGCGCCCAGGTCTACGCGGGCACCCTGTCGACGCTCTCGCCGGTCGCGGTGGACCAGCTCATGCAGGGCTTCCAGCGCACGTACGCGGTGCTGTTCGCGGTCGCGGTCGCCGGGGCCGTGCTGGCGGCCCTGGCCCGCTCGCGCAAGGTCACCTGAGGGCGGCCGACAGGCGGGACTCGACGTCGCGGTAGCGGCTGACGGGGATCAGGTGCACCCCGGCGAAGGCGCCGCTGTCGCGGACGGCCAGGACCTGGGCGCAGGCGGCCTCGACGCCGGCCATGCGGTCGTCGGCCAGCCGGGCGACCAGCTCGTCCGGGATCGCGATGTCGGGGATGGCGGCCGACAGGGCGCGGGCGTGACCGGCGCTGGCCACGACCAGCACGCCGGCGTAGACCGGGACGTCGACCGGGTTGGCCTCGCGCCAGCGCAGCAGCGCCTCCAGCGAGAAGCCGGCCTGGAGGAACAGGAAGTCGGCGGCCCGCTTCCAGGCCGGGAGCGGGCGCAGCCCGGCGGCGGCGCCGACGCGCAGGCCGGGCGAGAACGCGCGGGCCTCGTCGATCATCGAGCGCACGGTCAGGTCGCTGGTGCGGTTGCCGCTGGTCGGCTTGTCGCCGTAGACGAACAAGAACTGGTCCACCCCGTAGGCGGCGGCGGTGAGCAGGTCGCGGCGGAAGCCGAGCAGGTTGCGGTCGCGCGAGTTGAGGCAGGCGATGCTGCGCCCGCCCATCGCCTCGACCTCGTGCGCCACGGCGACGCTGGAGACGGTCGCGCGGCCGATGTGGTTGTCGGGGATCAGGAACGAGTGGGCGATCGTGCTCAGCGTGCCGATCTGGTGGCGGACGCGCTTGAGGTCGGGCGTGGTGGGCGGCTCGATTTCGCATACCAGCTCGAAGGTCATGGCCAGGACCCTAGCGTCTGGCCGCCAGGGCTTCTATGCCCGCGAGGACGAGGTCGACGCCGAACGTGTCGTAGAGCTCGGGGTCGGGCTGGACGAGGGGGCCGGCCATCTCCACCAGGTTCGGGTAGGTCGCGGCGGGCAGCGACTGCAGGCCGAGGCGCTTGACCCGGACCAGCTCGGCGACCTCCTCCGGGGTGTTGCTCGCGGTGAAGTGCACCGGGGCGTCGGCGATGGAGATGGCGCTCTGCAGCAGGTATTTGGAGATCAGGCAGCTCTCCTCCACGGAGAACCCGGCGGACCTGGCCAGGCCGAGCGCGTCGTCCCACACGGCCAGGAAGCTCGGCACCGCACTCTGGTCGACCTGCTCCAGCACGCTCTTGGCGCACGGGTGGGTGCGCAGCACGCGGACCAGGCCGGTCAGGACCTCGCGCAGCCGCTGCTGCCACGGCCGCTCGTCGTCGCGCGCGGGGGCGAACCCGGCGACGAGGTGGTCGGCCATGCCCTCCAGGAGCCGGTCCTTGTTCTTGAAGTGCCAGTAGAGGGCCATCGGCGTGACACCGAGGTCGGTCGCGAGCCGCCTGATGGTCACGGCGTCGAGCCCTTCGGCGTCGCCGATCCGCAGGGCCCGCTCGACGATCGCGTCCGCGGTGAGCTTTCCCATCACGGTTGACAACTATACGCCGTACGAGTTTCCCTATACGTCGTACAAGTACGTCGTATAGGAGGGTTCGTGGAGCGCAGATGGTGGGCGCTGGGCGCGGTGACGCTCGGCACGTTCATGACGTATCTCGACAACAACGTCGGCAACGTCGCCCTGCCGACGATCCAGCGGGAGCTCGGGCTGACGCTGGCCGGGCTGGAGTGGATCGTCAGCGGCTACATCCTGGTGTTCGCCGGGCTGATGCTGGCCGGGGGCAGGCTGGCCGACGTGTTCGGCGCGCGCCGGGTGTTCGCCGCCGGGCTCGGCGTCTTCACACTGGCCTCGCTGGCCGCCGGGCTCGCCACCGACGGCGGCTCGCTGATCGCCGCCCGCGCGGTGCAGGGCGTCGGCGCGGCCCTGCTCACCCCGACCGCGCTGTCACTGATCACGCAGATCTTCCCCGATGGGACCGAGCGCGGCCGCGCGGTCGGCATCTGGAGCGCGGCCGGGGCGCTGTCCATGGCCCTCGGCCCGGTGACCGGCGGCTTCATCAGCGAGAACTGGCACTGGGGCTGGATCTACCTGATCAACGTGCCGATCGGCGTCGCCACGCTCGGGCTGGCGCTGTGGGCGGTGCGGCCGGCCTTCACCCGGGTACGGCACAGCCTCGACCTGCCGGGCCTGGCCACCTCCGCGATCGCGCTGTTCGCGCTGACCTACGCGCTCATCGAGGGCGAGGCGGCCGGCTGGACCTCGCCGGAGATCCTCGCCGCGTTCGCCGTCACGGCGGTGTCGGCGGTGGCGTTCCTGCTGGTCGAGGCGCGGGCGGCGGAGCCGATGATCGACCTGTCGCTCTTCCGGGCCAGGCGGTTCACCGGCGGCGTGATCACCAGCGGCATCTGGTCGTTCGGCGTGTTCGGCATCTACTTCTTCAGCGCGCTCTGGCTGCAGAACGTGCTCGGCTTCAGCCCGACCGAGGCCGGGGCCGCGTTCGTGCCGATGGCGCTGGTCATGGGCGTCGTCGCGGTGCTGTCGCAGCGGATCGGCGCGGCGCTGGGCATCGGCAGGACCGTGGCGCTCGGGCTGGCGCTGATGGCGGCCGCGATCTACCTGATCTCCGGCGTCGGCGCCGACGGCGGCTACGCGGACGTGCTGCCGTGGTTCGTCCTGTACGGGCTCGGCGGCGGCCTGCTGGTGCCCCTGACCGCGGCCGTGCTCAGCGGGATGCCCACCGGCCGGTCCGGGGTGGCGTCCGGGGTGCTCAACGTGTCGAGAGAGGTGTTCGGGCTGCTCGGCATCACCGTGCTGGGCGCGATCCTGACCTCCCGGCAGGCGGCGGGCGACGGGCCGCCGCTCGCCGCCTTCCTCGACGCCTACCGGTTCACGCTGGTGATCGCGGCCGTCGTGGTGCTGGCGGGCATCCCGGTCGCGCTCCGCACGCTGCGCGCGGACCGTACGACCGGGGAGCCTCAGGCGGCGGCGATGGCCGGGTCGGCGAACTGAGTGCGGTAGAGCTCCTCGTAGCGGCCCCCGGCGGCCAGCAGCTCGGCGTGCGTGCCGCGCTCGGCGACCCGGCCGTCCTCGATCACCAGGATGACGTCGGCGGCGCGGATCGTGGACAGCCGGTGCGCGATCACCACGGCGGTCCGCCCGTCGAGCGCCTCGGCCAGCGCCTCCTGCACGGCGGCCTCGGAGGTGGAGTCGAGCGCGGCCGTGGCCTCGTCCAGGATGACCACGCGGGGCCTGGCGAGCAGCAGGCGGGCGATCGTCAGCCGCTGGCGCTCGCCGCCCGACAGCCGGTAGCCGCGCTCGCCCACCACCGTGTCGAGGCCGTCGGGCAGCGACTCGATCAGCGTGGCGAGCCTGGCCCGGCGCAGCACCTCCCACAGCTCCTCCTCGTCCGCCTCGGGGCGGGCGAGCAGCAGGTTGGCCCGGATCGAGTCGTGGAACAGGTGCCCGTCCTGGGTGACCATGCCGAGCGTGTCGCGGATGGAGTCGGCCGTCAGGTCACGCACGTCCACGCCGCCGATCCGCACCGCGCCCTCGTCCACGTCGTACAGGCGGGGCAGGAGCTGGGCGATGGTGGACTTGCCCGCGCCCGACGAGCCCACCAGGGCGACCATCTGGCCGGGCTCGGCCCGGAACGAGACGCCGTGCAGCACCTCGACGCCGCCCCGGCTGTCGAGCGCGGCCACCTCCTCCAGGGAGGCCAGCGACACCTTGTCGGCCGACGGGTAGGCGAAGCGCACGTTGTCGAACTCGACCCCGACCGGTCCGTCGGGCACCTGGCCGGCGCCGGGCCGGTCCTTGATGAGCGGTTCGAGGTCGAGCACCTCGAAGACGCGCTCGAAGCTGACCAGCGCGCTCATCACGTCCACCCGGGCGCTGGCCAGCGCGGTCAGCGGCGAGTAGAGGCGGGTGATCAGCAGCGCGAGCGCCACGACCGAGCCCGGGTCGAGCTGGTCGCGCAGCGCGTAGAAGCCGCCGAGCCCGTACACCAGGGCCAGCGCGAGCGCGGAGACCAGCGTCAGCGCGGTGACGAACACCGACTGCGTCATGGCCGTGCGCACCCCGATGTCGCGCACCCGCCTGGCCCTGGCGGCGAACTCGGCCGACTCGGCACGCGGCCGGCCGAACAGCTTGACCAGCGTCGCGCCCGGCGCCGAGAACCGCTCGGTCATCTGGGTGCCCATCGCCGCGTTGTGGTCGGCGGCCTCGCGGCGCAGCCGGGCGATCCGCACGCCCATCCGGCGCGCGGGCAGCACGAACACCGGCAGCAGCAGCAACGCCAGCAGCGTGATCTGCCAGGAGATGCCGATCATCACGGTCAGCGCCAGCACCAGCGTCACCACGTTGCCGGCCACGCTGGACAGCGTGTCGGTGAACGCCCGCTGCGCGCCGATCACGTCGTTGTTGAGCCGGCTGACCAGGGCGCCGGTGCGCGTCCTGGTGAAGAACGCGATCGGCATCTTCTGCACGTGGTCGAAGACGGCCGTGCGCAGGTCCAGGATCAGGTTCTCGCCCAGCCCCGACGACAGCCAGCGGGTCAGCAGCCCGAGCCCGGCCTCGGCCACCGCCAGGCCCGCGATCAGGCCCGCCAGCCCGAGCACCACGCTCATCGGCTTGCCCGAGCCGATCGCGTCCAGCACCCGGCCCGCCAGCACCGGCGGGGCGACCGCCAGGGCCGCCATCACCACGCTCAGCGCCAGGAAGAACGTGATCCTGCGGCGATGCGGCCGGGCGAACCCCCAGACGCGACGGAGCGTCGCCTTCGATATCTGGCGACGCTCCGGGCGGTTGTTCAGCGAGTACACCTGGTGCCAGGCCGTCATCTCCATGCTCATGGAGAGGAGCCTAGGACCTCAAGTTAACTTGACGTCAACTGCCGATCTTCTTGTTCCTGGCGTGCCACACCACCGCGACGGCCGGGCGCGGCTGGTCGCCGTCGGGCCAGCGGCTGGCGGGCTTGTCCGGGCTCGCGCCGTCGACCTCGCCCGGGTGCTGCACCGCGACGAACACGCTGCGCTGGTCCTCGGTGATCATAGGGCCGCAGGTCTCCGCGCCGACCGGCACCGTGAGGAACTGCCGCACGTGACCCCGGTCCCGGCCGCGCACCGGCATGACGAACAGGCCGTCGTGGCTGCCGAGCTTGTTGCCGTCCGTGGAGATCCACAGGTTGCCGTCACGGTCGAAGGCCAGGTTGTCCGGGCAGGAGATCGGCGACACCTTGGTCTTGTCGAACCCGGCGAAGTAGGTGCCGGAGTCGTTCGGGTCGCCGCAGACCAGCGGCACCGACCAGGCGAACGTCGTCTCCGCCGCGTCACCGCGCCGCTCGACCAGCTCCAGCACGTGGCCGTGCTTGTTGTTCGCGCGCGGGTTGGCCTCGTCGGCCTGCGCCGGGGTGCGGTTGGTGTTGTTGGTCAGCGCGACGTAGACGGCGCCGGTGACCGGGTTGCGCTCCACGTCCTCGGGGCGGTCCATCTTCGTGGCCCCGACCTTGTCGGCCGCCACGCGCGTGTAGACCAGCACCTCGGCCGCGGTCATGCCCTCGACGTGCGACTCGTTGCCGCTGACCAGCGGGATCCACTCGCCGGCGCCGTCGAAGGCGCCGTCGGACGGCAGCTTGCCCGAGCCGTCGATCTCCTCCGCCGGGCTGTCGCCGGTGAACCGCGCCACGTAGAGCGTGCCCTCGTCCAGCAGGCTCCGGTTGTGCCGGTCGTTGCCCCGGCGGTAGCGCTCCTTCGAGACGAACTTGTAGACGTACTCGAACCGGGAGTCGTCACCCATGTAGACGACCAGGCGGCCGTCCTTGGCCAGCGTCGTCGTGGCGGCCTCGTGCTTGAAGCGGCCCAGCGCCGTCCGCTTGATCGGCGTCGCGTCCGGGTCGAACGGGTCGATCTCCACGATCCACCCGAACCGGTTGGCCTCGTTCGGGTGCTTGGCCAGGTCGAACCGCTCCTCGACCCGGTCGAAGCGGCGGTTGTCGGCCGGCGTGCCCGTGGTGAGCGTGTAGCGCTGGACGTACGGCTTCTGCTCGGCGGGGACCTTGTCGCCGTTGACGAAGTACTGGTCGAAGTTCTCCTCGGCGGTCAGCACCGTGTCCCACGGGGTGGTGCCGCCGGCGCAGTTGTTCAGCATGCCCAGCGGCTTGAGTCCGGCCGGGTCGGCCGCGGTCTTCAGCAGGTCGCTGCCGGCGGCCGGGCCGGTGAAGCGCATCGGCGTCGTCGCGGTGATCCGCCGGTTGTAGCGGCGGCGGCCCCGGGTCACCAGCTTCCACTCGCCGCTGCGGTGCTCGCGCTCCACCTCGACCACCGAGCCGCCGTGCGCGGCCAGCGCGATCTTGATCTGCTCCTCGGTCGCGGCGGCGCCGCCGGTGTAGCCGCGGAACATCAGGTTCTCGTCGCTGTACTCGTGGTTCACCCAGAGCAGGCCACGGTCGCGGCCCATCGGGAAGAGGGTGACGAAGTCGCAGTTGTAGCCGAACTGCTTGGCCTGCGCGTCGGCCGTCTGGTTGGCGAAGTCGAACGCGGGCGCGTCCGGCAGCACCGGGTCGCCCCAGCGCACCACGACCGAGGACCGGTAGCCGTCGGGCACGGTCAGCTTGTCGTCGGTGTTCGGAGGAACGGGCGTGAAGTCCAGGCCGCCGCCCCGGTGACCGGCCGCCTCCGGCCTGCCCGGGTCGGCGAACGCCGGCGCGGCCCCGGCCAGCCCGGCCCCCGCCACCAGCACGCCCAGCGCGCCGGCGCGCAGCGCGCCACGACGCGACAGCGCCTGCTCGACCACCTCGCCGAAGTACGGGTTGCCGCTCGTGTTGGCCACGTCATGCGCGCACGCGTTGCCGCACCGGAACTGGCAGGTCATCGCGGATCGGCCACCCTTGTGCGGGGTGGAAAGCAGCGGCAGCAGCCGGCGCGGCGAGAGATTCGCCACAGGGTCCTCCAAGGTAGTGCGCAATCGTTCGAGCCGGACATTACGGTCACCGGAGAAACCGCAGGTGAACGAGGCCCTCCGGCGCGGTGAACGCTTCCAGGGAGCACAATGGTGGCGTGCCACCACGCAAACTCGATCCAGCGAAGCTCCGCGAGGCACTCGACGCCCAGCTCGTCGCCCTCGACCAACCGGCTTACGACGGGCCCGCCGGCGCGCTGGCCGACGCCCTCGTCACCGCCGTGCTCACCGCCTACGACCGCGGGGTGCGGCCCGAGCGCGAGGCCGCGCGGCAGGCCGTACGCCATCTGCTGGACCGGCTGGTGACGGCCGCGCCCGGGCGGACCGTCGAGGTGCGCGTGCCGCCGTACGCGGCCGTACAGGCGATCGAGGGGCCGCGCCACACGCGGGGAACGCCGCCGAACGTGGTCGAGATGGACGCGCGCACGTGGATCGAGCTGGCGGTGGGGCGGATGACGTGGGAGGAGGCCAGGGGGAAGGGGGCGGTGGCGGCCAGCGGATCCCGAGCCGACCTGTCCGAATATTTGCCGCTATAACGCGCCGGAAGGCTACGTCGGCGTCGTCAGGACGGCGTGCTGCCCATCCACGGGATCCGCGCCTCGAAGCACCGGTCGGCCAGGCCGCCCGGGAGCTGGGCGCACTCCTGCACCACGTTCCAGAACCAGATCGCCACCGCCGCGAACAGCACCAGCGCCACGACGCTCAGCACGATGCCGGTGATCGCCCGGCCCTTCCCCACCCGCTTGGTCAGCGCCACGATGCCAAACACGATCGACAGGATCGCCGTCAGCAGGCCGATGAAGCAGACGAACACCAGGAACGGGCTCGCCACGCCCAGCACCAGCGACGCCGTCGCCAGCCCGCTGCCCGGCTGACCCGGCGGCCGCCAGTCCGGGGGATACTGCCCCGCCCCGCCGGGCGGCGGCGTGTACGCCCCGCCGGGAGGCGCCCCGTACACCGGGCCCGCCCCCGGCGCTCCCCCGTACGGACTCGACGGCGCCGTCCCCGGCACCGCGGGCTCCTGCCCCTCCCCGTGCGGCGCGCCCTCGCCGTAGGGGGCGCCCTCCGGCTGGGAGGCGCCTGTCCCGTACGTGGGGCCCTCCTGCGCGGCCCCGCTCCCGTACGGGTGCGCGGCGCCTGTCTCGTGCCCTTGGGGGGTCTCTCCCTGAGGGGCCAGCGGGCTGTACGGGGTCCCCTGGGCCCTGGTCTCGTCCGGGGTCTCGGGGGTCGGCGGCTCGAAGGAGGGGCGGTCCGAGGGGGCCGGGTCGTAGCGGGACGGGGTGCGGGGGCCCGAGGGGCCGGGCTCGTCGTCCGAGGCGGCGCCTTCCCAGCCGGGGTACGACGGGGTGGAGCCGGGCATCGGGTAGGACTGCGTGTCGCCGGAACGGTTCCAGTCGGGCGTGCCGAACACCGCCGTGCGCTCCGCGTCCGCCTCGTCGGGGGCCGTCGCGGGCGGCGGCGTCTCGGGCGCCGTGGGCAGATCGGGATGCCGGGGCTCAGGACCGGGCCGCGGCTCCGGGCCGGGGCCGGGCTCGGGGCCAGGACGCGGCTCAGGGCCGGGCCGGGGTTCGGGGCCGGGGCCGGGCTCGGGGCCAGGACGCGGCTCAGGGCCGGGCCGGGGTTCGGGGCCGGGGCCGGGTTGCGGCGGGGCGGGCGTGCCGGGCTGAGGGACCACGGGCGGCGCCGGGGCGATCGGCTCCTCCCCCTCCCCGGGCTCCTCCCCGGGCTCCTTCGTCCCGGACGGCTCCGACGCGGACGGCTCCCCCTGCTCGCGACCGGACCGGCCCGGCCCGGCGGACTCCCCCCGCTCGCGGGCGGGCCGGTCAGGGGCGGGCTCCTCGGCGGCGCCCTCGGCCCACCATGCGTGCGCGGCCGTCTGGCCGGGCTCCTGGACCGGAGGCTCGTGGGCGGGCTCGTCCGGGCCGGGACGGTTCTCGCGCGGGCGAGGCTGGTTCGGGTCCCCAGGTGTGGTCACGTCTGCGTCTCCCCCGACGAGTCGAATGCCGGATACTTCACCTTTTCGCGGGAGCGCCCTTCGAAACCATCCGACACGGTAAGACAGGGGTCATCCTTGGCTCAAACAACCCGGGTGTGCGAGCACGGAAGGCCGCAACCTAGACTGAAGCATGTGCTGAAGGGCGACGGCCGGCTCGGCCATGACCTGGACCCCCAAGACCGCGCTCCGAAGGATGCCTGTGGTGTCTTCGGCGTCTGGGCGCCAGGCGAGGAAGTTTCCAAACTCACCTACTACGGGCTGTACGCGTTGCAGCACCGCGGCCAGGAGTCCGCGGGCATCGCGGTCAGCGAGGGCAGCCGCATCCTCGTCTACAAGGACATGGGCCTGGTGGCCCAGGTCTTCGACGAGTCGGTGCTGGGCACGCTGCGCGGCCACATCGCGGTGGGTCACTGCCGCTACTCCACGACGGGCTCCAGCGTGTGGGAGAACGCGCAGCCGACGCTGAGCTCGACCGAGGTGGGCGGTCTCGCGCTGGCCCACAACGGCAACCTGATCAACACCCCGGAGCTGGCCGAGCGGCTGGAGCCGGGCGCCACGCGGGCGACGACCGACACCGAGGTCCTGACCACGCTGCTGGCGCAGGATCGCAGCCGTTCCATCGAGGATTCGGCCGCCGAGCTGCTGCCGCAGGTCAAGGGCGCCTACTCGCTGGTGTTCATGGACGAGAAGACGCTGTACGCGGCCCGTGACCCCCAGGGCATCCGCCCGCTGGTGCTGGGCAGGCTGGAGCGCGGCTGGGTGGTCGCCTCGGAGACCGCGGCGCTCGACATCGTGGGCGCCACGTTCACCCGCGAGATCGAGCCGGGCGAGCTGCTGACGATCGACGAGCGCGGGGTGAGGTCGCGCCGGTTCGCGCTGGCCGAGCCCAAGGGCTGCCTGTTCGAGTACGTCTACCTGGCCCGCCCCGACACGACGATCGCGGGTCGCGGCGTGCAGGTGACCCGGGTGGAGGTGGGCCGCGTGCTGGCCCGCGAGCACCCGGTGGAGGCCGACCTGGTGATCCCCACGCCCGAGTCGGGCACCCCGGCGGCCGTGGGCTACGCCGAGGAGAGCGGCATCCCGTACGGCCAGGGCCTGGTGAAGAACTCGTACGTGGGCCGGACCTTCATCCAGCCGTCGCAGACGATCCGCCAGCTCGGCATCAGGCTGAAGCTCAACCCGCTGCGCGAGGTCGTCGAGGGCAAGCGGCTGGTCGTGGTGGACGACTCGATCGTGCGCGGCAACACGCAGCGGGCGATCGTGCGGATGCTGCGCGAGGCGGGCGCCCGTGAGGTGCACGTGCGGATCTCGTCGCCGCCGGTGGCGTGGCCGTGCTTCTACGGCATCGACTTCGCCACGCGGGCGGAGCTGATCGCGGGCTCGCTGTCGGTCGAGGAGATCCGCGCCTCGCTGGGCGCCGACTCGCTGGGCTACATCTCGCTCGAAGGGCTGACCGAGGCGACGACGATCCCGGCGGAGCGGCTGTGCCGGGCCTGTTTCGACGGCTCCTACCCCATCCCCATCGACCAGGACAACGTGGGCAAGTTCGTGTTGGAGAGCAAGGCATGAGCACGTACGAGGCGGCCGGGGTCGACATCGAGGCCGGTGAGCGCGCTGTCACGCTGATGAAGGACAAGGTGGCGCGGTCGCGGCGGCCGGAGGTGGTCGACGACGCGAGCGGGTTCGCCGGGCTGTTCGACGCCTCGGCGCTGCTGCGTTACAAGCGGCCGCTGCTGGCCACGTCCACCGACGGGGTCGGCACGAAGGTGATGCTCGCCCAGCAGTACGGCAAGCACGACACGATCGGCATCGACCTGGTCGGCATGGTGCTGGACGACCTGGTGGTGTGCGGGGCCGAGCCGCTGTTCATGACCGACTACATCGCGTGCGGCAAGGTGCTGCCGGAGCGGGTGGCGGAGATCGTCGGCGGCGTCGCCGAGGGCTGCCGGCTGGCCGGGGCGGCGCTGGTGGGCGGCGAGACGGCCGAGCACCCCGGCGCGATGGGCCCGGACGAGTACGACCTGGCGGGCGCGGGCACGGGCGTGGTGGAGGCCGACCGGATGCTGGGCCCGGCCCGGGTCCGCGAGGGTGACGTGGTGCTGGGGCTGGCGTCGTCGGGCGTCCACTCCAACGGCTATTCGCTGGTCCGCCACGTGATCGCCAACTCCGCGCTGACGCTCGACAGCGAGCTGCCCGAGCTGGGCCGGCCGCTGGGTGAGGAGCTGCTGGAGCCGACGCGCATCTACTCGCTCGACTGCCTGGAGCTGGCCCGCGCGGTCGACGTGCACGCCTACTCGCACATCACGGGCGGCGGCGTCGAGGGCAACCTGTCGCGCTCGCTGCCGGAGCATCTCGACGCCCGGCTGGACCGTTCCTCCTGGACCCCGCCGGCGATCTTCGAAGTGCTGGCCGGTCACGGCGGCATCGCGCAGAAGGATCTCGACCGCACCTTCAACCTGGGCGTCGGCATGGCGGCGATCGTGGCGGCCGACGACGCCGACGCGGCGATCCGCCTGCTGGCCGGGCGGGGCCTGCCCGCGTGGGTGATGGGCGAGATCGTGCCCGGCTCGGGCCGGGCGGCCTACGCCTGACCGCTCCTGGCCCGCTCGTAGTGGCGGGCCACCCGGACCCGGTTGCCGCACAGCTCGGGCGAGCACCAGCGGCGTCGCGGGTGGGCGGGAAGGAACAGCATCCGGCAGCCCGGGGCCTCGCAGGACCTGATCCTGCTCGCTCCGGGCGTGCCGAGCAGCGTGATGGCGGCTTCGGCGAGCTCGGCGAGCAGCCGGTCGAGCGGCGCGGCGTCGCGGCGGGTCTCCACGCCGGAGCCGCCCAGGAACAGGTGGATGGGGGCGGCGCGGGCCGCCTCGTTCAGCGCGGCGACGGCTGCGGCGGGCGGCGCCTGGCCCGCGACGACGGCCGTGACGGCCGCTTCGACGTGCGCGCGGAGCCGGTGCACCGCGGCGAGGCCGTCGGCCGTGAGCGGCTGCGGGAGGCCGCCCAGCCGGTCGGACTGGCGGGCCAGCCAGACGCCGAGGCCGTCGGCGGTGCCGAGGAAGTCCACGTCGCCCGCGGGCGTGCTGGCCCGCGTGTTGACCAGGTCCAGGGCCAGCGGCTCGCCTGTCAGCACGTCCATGCCCTAATGGTACGTGGCGCCGTCGACACGTTACGGGCGCGCACGACAAAGCCCCACGGTCACCCGTGGGGCCCGACGCTCGTTGAGCGGGTCCGCGCCGGAACGCGAACCCACGTCACGCGGAGGAACGGCTATCGACGGCCGGAGGGACGATCATCGTCGTCGTCTCCGGCACCGTAGCCGTCGGCGTAATCGGCATAGCGATCCGCCAGCTCGTCGTTGAGGTCGTCGGCGTCGTCGTTGCGGCCGGGGTCACCGACCCCGAGTTCGTCGCGAAGTCGGTCAAGATCCGTGCCACCGCTGTTGTACTTCAGCTGGCGAGCAACCTTGACCTGCTTGGCCTTTGCTCGGCCGCGCCCCATTGGCTCGACCCCCTCGTGTGGGGTCGTCCCCGACCCCTCGTCGCTAACGCACCACACACTGACGCCGCCCTGACTTTGGGCGTCAGCCTATCGTTCGCCTATTACCGTACCTGTTTTGTGCCCAGCTCGGTACGTCGTATGGGCGCGGGGCGTCAGCGGCCCAGCCAAATGCCCCTAATGCGCCCGACTTCCGACATTCTACGTTCAGCCAGCCTATCCGCTGCGACCGCCGGAGGAACGCCCTCGTCCGCGGCGATCCCGAAGATCTTCAGAGTCGTGTCGTAGATCTGGGCGGCCTTGGCCCTGGCCCGCTCCATGTCGAAGCCCGAGATCTCGTCGGCCACCTGGATGACGCCGCCCGAGTTGACCACGTAGTCGGGCGCGTACAGGATGCCGCGCTCGTCGAGCTGCTTCTCCACGCCGGAGTGGGCGAGCTGGTTGTTGGCGGCACCGCAGACGATCCTGGCGCGCAGCCTGGCCACCGTGGCGTCGTCGAGCGCGCCGCCCAGCGCGCACGGCGCGAACACGTCGATGTCGGCCTCGGTGAGGGCCTGCGCGTCGGCCACCACGTCGACCTCCGGGTGGCGCTGCCGCACCCGCTCGACGGCCTGCTCGCTGACGTCGCAGATCACCACGTCGGCGCCGTCCTCTCGGAGCAGGTCGACCAGGCGGTGGCCGACCTTGCCGACGCCCTCGACGCCGACGCGCCTGCCGCGCAGCGACGGCGTGCCGAAGACCCGCTCGGCCGAGGCGCGCATGCCCTGGAAGACGCCGTAGGAGGTGAGGATGGAGGAGTCGCCGGCGCCGCCGTTGGCGAGGGTGCGGCCGGTCACGTGGCGCGACTCGCGGGCCACGACGTCCATGTCCTCGCTGTAGGTGCCGACGTCGCAGGCGGTGATGTAGCGCCCGCCGAGCGTCTCGACGAAGCGGCCGTAGGCGCGCAGCAGCGCCTCGCTCTTGTCGCGGGCCGGGTCGCCGATGATGACGGCCTTGCCGCCGCCGAGGTCGAGCCCCGCCAGCGCGTTCTTGTAGGCCATGCCCTTGGCCAGGTTCAGCACGTCGGCGAGCGCGGCCTGCTCGCTCTCGTACGGGTAGAACCTGGTGCCGCCGAGGGCGGGGCCGAGCTGGGTGTTGTGGATGGCGATGATGGCACGCAGGCCGCTCTGCTCGTCGGCGCAGAAGACGACCTGCTCGTGGACGTCCTTGTGGGACGTGCCGAAGACGTCGGTCACGGTAGTGACTCCCTGTCCGGTCCGCCGCCCCGTCGCGGCGGAGATCGCCTACCAGCGTAATGGGCGCCACAGTGCGAGCGCCGACGGCTTCATGACACGATGCGTGCGTGCTGCCCTATGCCGCCTACCTCCGCGTCTATGAGCCGCTGACCGCGTTCGCCGAGTCTGAGCGCAAGGTCTGGGCCGACTATGCCGACTCCAACGACCGCCCGCGCCGCGCCAACGCGCTCCAGGCCGAGCACGGCGAGGCCGTCAGGCGGCTGCTCGGCGCCCCTCCCGAGCTGGTCCCCTCGCAGGAGAGCCCCAACGCCTACCTGCGGCGCGTGGAGGACCGGCTGTACGTGTGCCCCTGGCAGACCCGGCTGCGCTCCTGGCTGGCCTTCTCGAAGCTGCGCGGGAGCACTCCGGCCAAGCTGATGGACCGCATCGTCTCCAAGACGATCGCCGACCAGACGGCCGACGACTTCGACCGCTACAAGCGCGCCGGCGGCTCGTCGGCGCTGCGTACCCACATCCGCACCACGGCGTGGCACGTGCCGCCGTCATGGTTCGTGCCCTTCGACGGGAACGAGCGCTGGCTGGTGCTCGGCTCCTCCACGCCCGGGCAGGACGTGACCACCACGACGGGGCGCAACCTCATCTACGTGACGTCCATGGCGCAGGCCCGGAGGCGGGCGGCGCGGGCGCTGCAGGTGCTGCGCCGCCATCTGGGCGACACCTCGCCCAACTTCGACGTGGAGGACGTGGCGCGGTGGCTGGAGGAGTTCCATCCGCACTCGCTGGTCGAGCTCGACTACGGCGGTCTGGTGCATCTGATGGACGACGACGCCCTCCAGGCGGACCAGTCGGTTGCGGAGCTTTCGGCCGCTTTGACGGGTCTGGACACGGGTCAAGAAGAACTTGCCTATGCCATGTACCAGAGGGTCATCCTTCGCTGGAAGTCAATGCAACTTCTGGAATCTGCCAACTGAACCCCAATACGACGCTCTGACCTGCATGAGTAGGTCACGACTCGCGGCTGCTCTCTTCTGCGAACTGAGTAGTTTGCCGTTTTCACTGCGATACCACGAAACGTGTCGCTAGAATCACCGAGCGTGACATCGCCATGGGGGCGGGCAGTTGGGTCAAAGAAGGGCTCGCCAATCGCTCTGCGTGGCGGTATGGTCACATCGGGTGATGCCGCATATGGCTCAGAAAAGCCGCACGCTCTGCGCCATAGGGGGACATCCGTGACACGCGCAAAAGCAGTCACAGGATCGCGCTAAGCCGGTCCACACGGAGGAGAGGCCGCACAAATGTCAGCTCGTACACCCGAGGCCGAGCCGCTGCTCACGCCCGCCGAGGTCGCGACCATGTTCAGGGTCGACCCCAAGACCGTTACCAGGTGGGCCAAGGCGGGCAAGTTGACGTCGATTCGCACCCTCGGCGGTCACCGGCGTTACCGGGAGACCGAGGTCCGCGCACTGCTCGCGGGGATTCCGCAGCAGCGTTCGGAGTAGTTACGAACCTCAGGGGGGTTGAACGGTGGGCCAGGTCCGCACGACCCGGTCCACCCCTGTGACGATACGACGTCGCACGTGGGAGCTGGCGCCGCCCGCCCGGCGCCATTTCTCCACCGGTCAGCCGTGCTGCTCCAGCAGCCGGCGCGCGTCGGGGTCGTGCCGGGCGGCGACGCCGAGCAACGCCACCATCTGCTCGACGAGCATGCGTTCGAGCGTGGCCCGCTCGATGTCGCGGTGCTCCAGCCAGTCGAGCCCCGCCGTCTCCACCGAGGCGATCCACGAGCGCAGCGTCGCCCGCAGCACCGGGGTCGGCTCCTCGACGCGCATCTGCCGCTGGACGAGCCGGAAGAGCCGCTGCCGGACCCCGTCGACGATCTCCCCGACCTCGCCGGTCCGGTTGGCCGGCCCGCCGCGCAGCAGCGCCGCGAACCCCGCCGCGTGCTCTTCCACGAAGTCGAAGTAGCGCCCGAGCCCCGAGGCCAGCTCGCCGAGCAGACCGGCGCCGTCATGCGCGCGAGGCCGCGCCTCCCGCAGCCGCGCCTCCAGCTGGCCGGCCGCGCTTCTCAGCGCCGCCACGTAGAGCTCCTGCTTGCCGCCGAAGTAGTGATAGACCAGCGCCCGCGACGCCCCGGCCGCCGAGGCCACGTCGTCGATCGTGACGTCCTCGGCGTCCCGGGCGCCGAACAGCTCCAGAGCCGCCGCCATGAGCTCCTCGCGCCGCCGGTCGACGCTCAGCCTGCGCCGGGGCGGACGCGCCGTCTCGGGTGTCACCCCTGCACAGTATCCGAGCCCTGACCAGTGGAGATCGGGTCGTTGGCGACAAGGCCGTACCCTGCGGCGAACTCGATCGTTTGGTGGTACAGGTGCCCAACTTCGCATCGCGGGGGAGACACATGTCAGGACCGCCCGTCAAGACTCCGACCATCACCGACATGAGAGAGGTAGATACGCTGCCCCGGCCCAGGCCCACCATCCGCAACGTCGCCGAACGAGCCGGCGTCTCGAAATCGCTGGTCTCCCTCGTGCTGCGCGGATCCCCGCACGTGAGCGAGCACCGGCGCCAGGCAGTGCTCCAGGCCGCCCGCGAGCTCGGCTACCGGCCGAACGCGGTCGCCCGCAGCCTGGTCGAAGGCCGTACTCACCTCGTCGGCGCGCTCGTCGCCGACCTGCACAATCCCTTCTACGCCGAGTTCCTCGACGGCCTGCAGGAGAGCCTGCACGGCGACGGGTTACGCATGCTGATCGGCAACAGCCAGTGGGATCCCGCCTTCGAGGACGAGGCCGTGGAGGCCTTCCTGGAGCTGCGGGTCGACGGGCTGGTCCTCCTGGGCATCCCGCCGACCAGCGCCACCCTGATCGAGGCGACCTCCTACACCCCGACGGTCGTCGTCGGGGAACGTGACATCGAGCTCGAAGGCGTCGACATCGTCGTCGACGACGACCGGCTCGGCGCCCGGCTGGCCATCGACCACCTGGTCGAGGCCGGGCACAAGCGCATCGCGCACATCGAGGGCCCGCGGCCCTCCCGCTGCGAGGGCTACCTCGTGGCCATGCGCAGGCACTCCCTCGCCCCGTACATCATGGTCGAAGCCGCGGAGTCGACCGAGAACGGCGGCCACGACGCCGCCATCGCCCTCCTGACCCGGGACCCCAGGCCCACGGCGATCTTCGCCGCCAACGACGTGCTCGCGCTCGGCGTGCTCTCCGCCGCCACCGAGCTGGGCCTGCGCGTCCCCGAAGACCTCTCCGTGGTCGGCTACGACAACACCCACCTGTCGGCCTCGAACCACGTCTCGCTCACCTCGGTGGACCAGCCGCGCCGCGCCATGGGCCGGTCGGCCGCCACGCTGCTGAGCGACCGCATCTCCGAGCCGGGCAAGGGCGCCCGGTTGCGCGAAATCACGCCCGAGCTGATCGTGCGCCGCAGCACGGGTCCGGCCCAATAGCGGGCCAAAGCTGGGTCAACACGCCCCGTGACCGCGCCCCCCGGCTGTTTACTCGTCAGGGTCATGCTAATTGTGGCCGGATTCGGTCCGGCCACGATCTGATCCGGGGGGAACAGTCATGCGTGATCCGGAACTGGTGTCCTGCGCCCAGCGCGCGGCGGCCGAGCTCGAACGCGCCTGGGCGCAGTGGCGGGCCGGGCGCGGGCGGGGGACGGACGTCGGCGCGGAATCCGTGGCCAGCTACGTCGCACACTCCCTCGACCACCCGTGGGGCCGCCCCCGCGTCGTGCTCGGCCTGGACGCCGAGGACGCGCGGGAGCTGGCCGCCCTGCTGCAGCGGCAGGAGGTCGGCGAACACGTCTGGTGAGGCGTTTCGCGGCTCCCCGGGGGCGGGTTTCACGTAAGTTGGAGCCCATGCGCGCTCTACCCGCCTCCGTCCTGGCCGTCTGCGGCCTGATCATCTCCGCGTGCGGCGGCGCCGGTTCCGGCGGGACCGCCGCCGGTCAGGCCGCCAACCCGGCCGCCACGCAGGCGGGCTCCCAGGCACGCACCCCGGCCGTCGTCACGGACGAGTCGGGCACGCCCGCCCCCGCCGAGCGGGCCCCGGCGCCCAAGCCGCTGGAGGGCAAGACGGTCGTCATCGACCCCGGCCACAACGGCGGCAACGCGCGCAACCCGAAGGCGATCAACCGCAAGGTCAACGTGCTGACCCAGTGGAAGGCGTGCGACACGACGGGCACCGCCACCAACGACGGCTATTCGGAGGCGGCCTTCACCTGGGACGTCTCCAAGCGGCTCGTCAAGATTCTCAAGAACCGCGGCGCCACGGTCAAGCTCACCCGCTCCAGCAACACCGGCGTCGGGCCGTGCATCACCGAGCGGGCCGCCATCGGCAACCGCAGCAAGGCCGACGCCGCGATCTCGGTGCACGCCGACGGCTCCGCCCCGGCCAACCACGGCTTCCACGTGATCATGCCGAAGAAGATCAACGGCCCGGTGGACCCGGTGGTCAAGCAGTCGTCCGACCTGGGCGTGGCCGTGCGTGACGCCTTCCGCAAGGGCACCGGGCTGCCCTACTCCACCTACATCGGCAACAAGGCCCTCGACTACCGCAACGACCTGGGCGGGCTCAACCTGTCGACGGTGCCGAAGATCTTCGTCGAGTGCGGCAACATGCGCAACGCGGCCGAGGCGGCCAAATTCCGTGACGCCCAGTTCCGCCAGCGCATCGCCCTGGCTTTGGCCAACGGTTTGCAGCACTATCTCACTACATGATTCCTCGCCCATCGCTGCACAACCCGCTCTCCGGCTCCTATGAGCTCGCCGCCGGGGCCACCGTCTCCGGCCCGCTGATCGAGCCCGTACGGACCGCGCTTCCCGGACTGGACCTGCTGCCCGGTGACGACGGCGCCGTCGCCACCCGGCTCGACCCCGCGCTGGGCGCCGAGGCGTACCGGCTGTCGGTCGGCTCGCGCGGCGTCGAGATCGCCGCGGGCGGCCGGGAGGGGGCCTTCTACGCCGCCCAGTCGCTGCGCCAGCTCCTGCCCGCCGACGCCTACCGGTTCGGCGCCGGCCAGGTGTGGAACGTGCCCGGCGTGCGGATCGAGGACGCGCCCCGGTTCGCCTGGCGCGGCCTGCACCTGGACGTGGCCCGGCACTTCTTCCCCAAGCGGGAGGTCATGCGGCTGCTGGACCTGATGGCCGTGCACAAGCTGAACCGGCTGCACCTGCACCTGGCCGACGACCAGGGCTGGCGGGTGGAGAGCCGGGCCTATCCCCTGCTGCACGAGGTCGCCTCGCACCGGCCGCGCACCGCGACCCACTTCTACCGCGAGCCCGAGGCGTACGACGACATCCCGCACGGCGGCTACTACACGCTGGCCGACCTGGCGGAGCTGGCCGCGTACGCGCGCTCCCGGGCGGTCACGATCGTGCCGGAGATCGACGTGCCGGGGCACGCCTCGGCGATCCTGGCGGCCTACCCGCAGCTCGGCGCGACCGGGGAGCCGCACGAGGTGCTGGACCGGTGGGGCATCTCCCCCGCGATCCTGTCGCCGCTGCCGCCGACGGTCGAGTTCCTGACGACGATCTTCGACGAGCTGCTCGGCGCGCTCGGCGAGACGCCGTACGTGCACATCGGCGGCGACGAGGTGGTGCTCGACCAGTGGGCCGCCTCGGCGGAGATCACCGCCTACGGCGAGTCGCTGGGCCTGGCGGGCGCCAACGACCTTCAGGCGTGGTTCCTGCGGCAGCTCGCCGACGCGCTGGCCGAGCGCGGGGCGCGGGCCGTGGTGTGGGACGAGGCGTTCGTCAGCGGGCGGCTGCGCCAGGACACGGTGGTGATGCCGTGGCGCGGCATGAACGTCGGCCGCCGCGCCGCCGCCGCCGGCCACGACGTGGTGGCCACGCCGGTGTTCCCGCTCTACTTCGACTACGCGGAGGCCGCCTCGGCGGAGGAGCCGATGGCGATCGGCGAGACGATCACGGTCGCGGACGTGGCCGCGTTCGAGCCGGCGCCGGCCGAGTGGCCGGAGGAGGAGCGGGCGCGCGTCATCGGCGTGCAGGCGCAGCTCTGGAGCGAGCGGGTGCCCGACGGCCGGGTGCTCGACTACCGGCTGTGGCCCCGTACGTGCGCGCTGGCCGACGTCGCCTGGGGCGGCGGCGAGGGCTTCACCGAGCGGCTGGAGGCGCACCTGGGCAGGCTGGACGCACTCGGCGTCGAATACAGGCCGCAGGCGGGGCCGCGCCCGTGGCAGCGCCGCCGTCCGCACCGGCCGGGCGTAGTCGACGTGACGGCGGTGCTGGCGCGCATCGACGGCATGACGCACGACGCGGAGTCGACCCGCCCCAGCGTCTGACGGTCACGGCGCGGCGAGCTGGAGCGCCAGCCGGTGGGACAGGGCGGTGTTGCGCCGCCCGCCCAGCCGGTGCACGGCCAGCTCCAGCGCGTCGCGCCCGCCGACCAGCACCACCCATGCCTTGGCCCGGGTGACCAGCGTGTAGAGCAGGTTGCGGCGGAGCATGACGCCGCCCGCCTCGGCCACCACCGGCGCCACCACGAACGGGTATTCGCTGCCCTGGGCCCGGTGGACGCTGATCGCGTAGGCGTGGGTGAGCTCGTCGAGCTCGTCGAAGGTGTAGGGGACGGCGCGGCCGTCGTCGGTGCGCAGCTCGACGAGCCGTTCGCGCGGGTCGACGGCGGTCACGGTGGCGGTCTCGCCGTTGAAGACGCCCTTGTCGTAGTTGTTGCGGATGGGCATCACCCGGTCGCCGGGCCGGAAGACCGACGGGCCCGCCCAGTGTTCGGCGACGCCCTCGCGGGCCGGGTTGAGCCGGTCCTGGAGGCGGCGGCCGAGCTCGGTGGCGCCGGTCTCGCCCCGGCGCATCGGGCACAGCACCTGCACCTGGCCGGGCTCGACGCCCTGTTTGCGGGGGATCGCCTCGGTGGCCAGCTCGATGACCCGATCGGCCACCTTGACCGGGTCGTCCAGCTCCTCGAACCAGAAGCCGCCCCCGCCGGGCAGGTCGGGCAGCTCGCCGGCGCGGATGCGGTGGGCGGCCCGGACGATGCCGCTGTCGTGAGCCTGCCGGAACACGTGGGTGAGCCGCACGCGCGGCACCTCCGGCACGCCGAGCAGGTCGGCCAGCACCCTGCCGGGGCCGATGCTGGGCAGCTGGTCGCTGTCGCCGACGAACAGCAGGTGGCTGCCCGACGGCACGGCGGCGGCCAGCCGGGTGGCCAGGTGCAGGTCGAGCATCGACGCCTCGTCCACCACGATCAGGTCGGCCTGCGCGGGGTCGTCGGCGAACAGCGCGCCGTCGTCGGGCTCGGCGCGGGCGGACAGCAGCCGGTGCACGGTCATCGCGGGCAGCCCGGTCAGCTCCGACAGCCGTTTGGCGGCCTTGCCGGTCGGCGCGCACAGCGTCACCGAGCCGCCCATCGCCCGCACGGTCGAGGCGATCGCCGCCACGGTGTGGCTCTTGCCGCAGCCCGGCCCGCCGGTCAGCACGGAGACGGTGCTGGTCAGCACCAGGTTGACGGCGGCGCGCTGGTCCTCGTGCAGCCGCTCGTCCTCGGAGTAGGGGCGCATCCGCAGCGTCGAGCGGGCCCGCAGCAGCCTGGCCAGGTGTCCGGCCAGCGCCACCTCGCGGCTGTGCTCCTGCTTGCCGTAGACGACGAGCCGGCCCGGGTCGGACGGCGACGGCTCGACGACGACGCGCCGTTCGGCGCTGAGCGCGTCGACGGCCCGCCTGACCGGCCGCTCGTCCTGCTCGACCAGCGCCACCACCTGGGTGACCAGCGCGTGCAGCGACAGGAAGCAGTGGCCACCGCCCGCGGCCGCCGCCTCCAGCCGGTCGAGGACCGCCGCCCGCAGCCGCGCCGGGCTGCTCTCGGGCACGCCGGAGCGCAGCGCGATGCGGTCGGCCGTGTGGAAGGCGATGCCGCGCACCCGGCCGACGAGCTGGTAGGGGTCCTTGGTCAGCACGTGGAGGGCGTCGTGCCCGTACGCCTGGTAGAGCTTGGCGGCGAGCAGCGGGCTGACGCCGAACCCCTGGAGGGCGACCATGAGCTCGGCCACGGCCTTCTGCTCGGCCCACGCCTCGACGATCTGCGCCTGGCGGATCGCGCCGATGTTGACGACCTCGCGCAGCCGCTCGGGCTCGGTGTCGATGACCTTGAGCGTCTGCTCGCCGAAGTGGCTGACGATGGCGTGGGCCAGGCGCGGGCCGACGCCGCGGATCAGGCCGGAGCCCAGGTAGAGGGTGATGGCGCGGACGGTGGACGGCGCGACGCGCTCGCACTGCTTGACGGCCAGGCGGCGGCCGAAGCGCGGGTGCGACTCCCACGCGCCGGCGAGCTGGAGCCGCTCCCCCGGCTGGACCCCGGCCAGCGGCCGGCCCGCGGCGACGAAGGAGCCGGCGTCGTCGGAGCTCATCCGGGCCACGGTGTAGTGGTCGTCGTCGACGAAGACGAGCTGCTCGACGGAGGCCTCTACCTTCACGCCCGGAGACTAACCCGCGGCTACGACAGTCGAGGGCGTCCCCGGGGCGCCGGTCATGCCGTGCGGCCGATGATCTCGGTGATCGACTTCAGGCCGTGGCGGCGTACGCGTCTGGAGAGCTGGCGGTGGATGCGGGAGGCCCACAGCGGGCCGCCGTAGATCCAGCCCGTGTAGCCCTGCACCAGCGTGGCGCCGGCCAGCAGGCGTTCCCACACGTCGTCGGCGTCCTCCACGCCGCCCACCGACACGAGCGTCAGGCGGTCGCCCACGCGGGCGCGCAGGCGGCGCAGCACCTCCAGCGAGCGTTCCTTGAGCGGGCGGCCGGACAGGCCGCCCGTCTCGCCCGCGTGGCGGATCGTGGTGTTGGTCGCGATGATGCCGTCGAGGCCCAGCTCGACCGCGAGATCGGCGACGGAGTCGACGTCCTCGTCGGCCAGGTCGGGCGCGATCTTGACGAGCAGCGGGGTGCGCCTGGGCGTGCCGTCGGCCACCTCCTTGACCGCCTTGAGCAGCGGGCGCAGCAGCTCGACGGCCTGAAGGTCGCGCAGTCCCGGCGTGTTGGGCGAGCTGACGTTGACCACCAGGTAGTCGGCCAGCGGCGCCAGCGTCCTGGCGCTGGTCACGTAGTCGGCGACCGCGCCCGACTCGGGCACCACCTTGGTCTTGCCGATGTTGACCCCCACCACGACCGGCACCCCCCGGGTGCGGCGCAGGCGGCGGGCGGCGGCGCGGGCGCCCGCGTTGTTGAACCCCATCCGGTTGACGACCGCGTGCTCCGGCACCAGCCGGAACAGGCGCGGACGCGGGTTGCCCGGCTGGCCGTGGGCGGTGATGGTGCCGACCTCGACATGCGAGAAGCCGAGCGCCGCCACCGCCTCCGCGCACGCCGCGTCCTTGTCGAAGCCGGCGGCGAGCCCGAGCGGCCCCGGGAAGTGCACGCCGAAGGCGCTCACCCGCAGGGCCGGGTCGTGCGGTGCGAGAGCCCGGTGCAGGGATCGCTTGAGCAGGGGCAGCCTGGCGAGGATCGCGAGGGCCCTGACGGTCTGATGGTGCACGGCCTCGGCGTCGAACCGCCGCAAGACCTGCGTGAACACGAGGCGATACATCACGGGTCAGGCTACCAATCCAGCCTCGTGGGCGATGATCGCGGCCTGTACGCGGTTGCGCACGTCGAGCCGGGTGAGGATGGCGCTCACGTACGCCTTGACCGTGCCCTCCACGATGTGCAGCGTGCGGGCGATCTCCGCGTTGGACAGGCCCGCGCCCAGCAGGGCCAGCACCTCACGCTCGCGGTCGGTCAGCCCGGCGATGCGGTCGCGGGCGGCGGCGCCGCGCGCCATCCGGCCGCCGGCCAGCTGCTCGATGACCCGCTGGGCGACCTTCGGCGACAGGTACGCGGCGCCGTCGGCGACGGCGTGCACCCCGGCGATCAGCTCGCGCGGGTCGCCGGACTTCAGCAGGAACCCGTTCGCGCCCACGTCCAGCGCCTTGGCGATGTAGTCGTCCTCGCCGAACGTGGTGAGCATCACCACCGCCGTGCCCGGCGCCGCCCTGCGGATCTCCGCCGCCGCCGCGAGCCCGTCGAGCCTCGGCATGCGGATGTCGAGCAGCGCCACGTCCGGATGGTGGCTGATGGCCAGGTCCACCGCCTCGCGGCCGTCGCCGGCCTCCGCCACCACCTCCAGGTCCGGGTCGGAGGCGAGGATGGCCCGCACCCCGGCGCGGATCATGGCCTCGTCGTCGGCCAGCAGTATGCGAATCACACGCTCTATATTGGCCGACATGGCACAGGTGAAGGTTTACGGGCGCAGGGACGTGTGGGGCGGACACCAGAAGGAGGTCTCCGACCTGCTCCACCAGTGCGTGGTCAAGGCGTGGGGGCTGCCCGAGGACAAGAGGTTCCACCGGTTCCTGCTGCTCGACGCCGACGACTTCATCTGCCCGCAGCGCGGCGACGGTTATCTGATCATCGAGATCGTCTGCTTCACCGGCCGCAGTGACGAGGCCAAGCGCGCGCTGATCCGCGAGATCTACGACACGTTGCCGTATCCGAAGCAGGACGTGGAGATCACCATCATCGAGATGCCGCAGGTCAACTGGGGCATCCGGGGCGTTCCGGCGGACGAGTTGACGCTGTCCTACCGGGTCGAGGTATAGCGCGTCAGGACCGTGCGCGGGCGGGCGGTATGGTCCGAGTCATGAGCACAGACTATGACGTCGTCGTTCTCGGCGCCGGTCCGGGAGGATACACGGCCGCCGTCCGAGCCGCCCAGCTCGGGCTCCGCACCGCGGTCGTCGAGGAGAAATACTGGGGAGGCGTCTGCCTGAACGTGGGCTGCATCCCGTCCAAGGCGCTGCTGCGCAACGCGGAGCTGGCCCACATCTTCACCAAAGAGGCCAAGACCTTCGGCATCAGCGGCGAGGTCAGCTTCGACTACGGCGCGGCGTTCACCCGCAGCCGCAAGGTGGCCGACGGCCGGGTCAAGGGCGTCCACTACCTGATGAAGAAGAACTCCATCACGGAGTACGACGGCCGGGGCACCTTCCTCGACGCCAACACGCTGCAGGTCAACGGCGAGACCATCACCTTCCGCCACTGCATCGTCGCCGCCGGCGCCACCACCCGGCTGATCCCCGGCACCCAGCTCTCCGAGCGCGTGGTGACGTACGAGGAGCAGATCCTCTCCGAGGACCTGCCGTCCAGCATCATCATCGCGGGCGCGGGCGCCATCGGCGTCGAGTTCGCGTACGTGCTGCACAACTACGGCGTCAAGGTCACCATCGTCGAGTTCCTCGACCGGATCGTGCCGCTGGAGGACGAAGAGGTCTCCGCCGAGCTGGCCAAGCGCTACAAGCGGCTCGGCATCGAGGTGCTCACCTCCACCCGCGTCGACAACATCGAGGACACCGGCTCCGCCGTCAAGGTCACCGTGTCGCGTGACGGGCAGCAGCAGGTGCTGGAGGCCGACAAGGTGCTCCAGGCGATCGGCTTCCAGCCGCGCGTCGACGGCTACGGCCTGGAGAAGACCGGCGTGCAGCTCACCGACCGGGGCGCCATCGCGGTCGACGGCCGCTGCCGCACGAGCGTGCCGCACATCTTCGCGATCGGCGACGTCACGGCCAAGCTCATGCTCGCGCACGCCGCCGAGTCGATGGGCATCATCGCCGCGGAGACGATCGGCGGGGTCGAGACCATGGAGCTCGACTACGTGATGATCCCGCGCGCCACCTACTGCCAGCCGCAGGTGGCCAGCTTCGGCTACACCGAGACGCAGGCCCGTGACCTGGGCTATGACGTCAAGGTGGCCAAGTTCCCGTTCACCGCGAACGGCAAGGCGCACGGCCTGGGCGACTCGGCCGGCTTCGTCAAGATCATCAGCGACGAGAAGTACGGCGAGCTGCTCGGCGCCCACCTGATCGGCCCCGAGGTCACCGAGCTGCTTCCGGAGCTCACGCTGGCCCAGCAGTGGGACCTCACGGTGCACGAGGTCGCCCGCAACGTGCACGCCCACCCGACCCTCGGCGAGGCGGTCAAGGAGGCGATCCACGGCCTGTCCGGTCACATGATCAACATGTGAGCCCGACGGCCGGGACGGCCTGCCCGGCGACCGGCGCCGTCGTGGCCGCTAGCCGAAGAAGCGGCGCAGCTCGGCGGCCACGCGCTCCGGCCTGCCGCCGGTGTCGGCGTTCCCGGAGCCGCTGTGGCCGACCCCGGCGAGCTCGACGCGGGCGGCGCCGGGGACGACCCGCTCCAGGGCGTCGAGGGCTGCCTTGAAGTAGGCGGGGCTGCGACTGCCGCCGAGCAGGAGCGTCCGCGCGCCGACCGCGCCGTAGGCCGCCTGGGAGCGGGCCAGCTCGGCCACCACGCGGGTCTCGTGGCGCAGGGTCGGGGCGAGCATCCGCATCGTGACGTCGCCGTCGCCCGCCTTGCGGTCCTGGGCGGCCAGCATGCGCGCCGACAGAGCGTCGAGCAGCCGGCGCGGCATCAGGTCGAAGATCGCCGGACCGAGCCTGGCGGCCTTCATCGCCGTGATCAGCGCCGCCGCGTCCCGCCCGGCGGCCAGTTCCCGCTCGTACCGCTCCAGCCACGCCGTGGGCGCCGGTCCGTCCACGAACAGCGCGGGCTCGTAGAGGGCCAGCTCCCGGATCAGTCCCGCGCCCGCCGTCCGTAAGCCGCCCGCGTGCTCTTTCGGTGAGCCCGTGCTCCCCGCGCGGTGGCGAGCGGCGGTGTGGAGGGCGACGAGGGCGCCGACGCTGACGGCGAAGACGCGCGAGGCCCCCGTGTGCGCGAGGAGCGCTTCCAGGTCTTCGGCTTCGCGGTCCGCCACGTGGTGCGGGCCGTAGGGTCCGCTGAGCCCGCGGCCCCGGCGGTCCGGCAGATAGACCGTGTACGTGCCGGCCAGCGCCTCGGCGAGCTCCAGGTGGCTGCGGGCCGACTCCATCTGGCCGTGCAGCACGACCAGGCCGGGCCCGGCGCCGAGCCGGTGGAACCCGATGACGGTGCCGTCCGCGGAGGTGACGTGTCCTGTGTCCATGAAACCCTCCTGATAGTTGACATCAACTATTAGCCACAGGATAGTCAGTGTCAACTAAGCGATATTGTCGATCTTCCGATGACAAACACCGAGATTTCCCCCAGCACGGCCGCCCCCGTGCGCCCCCGGCTCGGCTGGCTCGACGCCCTGCGCGGGCTGGCCGCCCTGGTGGTCGTGTACGAGCACGCGCTGAACCCGCTCTACCCCGAGCTGCGCGGCGTCACGGGCCCGTGGTTCGACGCCGGCTGGTACGGCGTCATCGTGTTCTTCCTGGTCAGCGGCTACGTGATCCCGGCGTCGCTGGAGCGGCGGGGCAGCGTGGCCGGGTTCTGGATCGGCCGGGGCTTCCGGCTCTACCCGCTGTGGGCGGTGGTGGTGTGCGCCGCGCTGCTGCTGGTGGTGACGGGGATCGACGGCATCCACGTATACCTGACCGACAATCCGGTCACGGCCACGCTCGCCCACCTGACGATGCTCCAGGACCTCCTGAACGCGCCCAACGTCGTCAACGTGCTGTGGACGCTCTCGTACGAGATGGCCTTCTACCTGCTGGTCACGGCGCTGTTCGTGGCTCGGTGGCACCGGCGCAGCGCGGAGGTGGCGGCCGGGTTCGGCGTGCTGGCCGTGGTCGCCGGCGGGGTGCTGCCGACGATCCTGCTCACGCACCGGGGGCCGACGCTCGTCACGACGCTGGCGGCGGTCGTGCTGGGCGGCGGCGGGCTGGCGGGCGTGCTCAGCTCACGCCCGGCGCTGCGGCGGGCCGGGGCGGTGGCGCTGGCGGTGCTGCCGCTGGGGCTGATCGCGGTCAACAGCCGCATCCCGGCCTGGCAGAGCCTGACGATCCTGGCCACGATGTTCGCGGGCACGGCGCTGTACCGGTGGCAGGCGGGGCAGATCTCCCGGGGCCGGGGCTGGGCCGTCGCGGGCGGGGTGCCGGTGGCGGCCACCGGGGCGGCGCTGCTGTGGCACGACGGCGACCCGCTGCCGTGGGTGGCGGCGGTCCTGGCGGCGTGGGCGACGTTCGGGGCGGGGATGCTGCTGGCCGACCGGCGGGTGCCCGCGTGGTGGGCGTGGCTGGGGATGGTGAGCTACTCGGTCTACCTGATCCACCCGATCCTGCTGGAGATCGTCGACGGCTTCCTCGACGACCCGGCCGCCGTCGCCTGGCCGTACCGGGTGGGGCTGGGGGCGCTGGTCGTGGCGGTGCTGCTGGGCTGCTCGGCGCTCACGTACCGGCTCGTGGAGGCTCCGGCGCAGCGCCTGGGACGACGGATCGCCGCTCGATCCACGGGATCGTCAAACGCGCGGCGGAGCAGTCCGGGGGGCGGGTGAAGCTGCCTGGCGCCGGCGGGTCCAGGTGGTGCCAGGACTACCCTCACCTCTCCTCCGCGCACCAGTGAGAACGGCCGCCCGCGTCACTTGAATGGCGGGCATGACATCAACAGAGCTGCCAGGCCGCTGGGTCGAGGGCGTCGGCATGATCCTCGGCCCGCTGCTCCTCCTGGCCGGGGTGCTGACCCGGATCGGCGCGGACGACTTCTTCACCGGGCAGCTCGCCGCCCACGCCGCCCGGCCCGGCGAGATGACGCTGTCCTACGGGCTGTTCGCGGCCGGGGTGGTGCTGCTGTGGCCGGCGGTGACGGGGCTGGCCCGGCGGCTGGAGCCCGGCTGGGGGCGCTGGGGCGTCACGCTGGTGGTGCTCGGGCTGTTCGGGCGGGTGTTCCACGCCGGGGTGAGCCATCTGGCGTTCCAGCTCGTGGACGTGCTCGGGCTGGAGGCCGCGCAGCGCGTGGTGGCCGGCACGTACGGGGCCTTCCACGTGTTCAAGGCGGTCAACGTGTGCATCATGGTGGGCTGGATCGTGCTGGCCGTGGGCGCGTACCGGGCGCGGGCGCTCGGGGTGGCCCGGTGCGTGGCGCTGGGCCTTACGGCCGCGCTGCCGCTGGGCGTGCTGAAGGGCAGCAGCGACCCGGTCTCGCTGGTCGCCCTCGCCGGGCTGGCCGTCGCGCTCGTCCCGCTCGGCGTCACCACGTTGCGTACGGGACCGGCGCCCCGCTGGTGGGCCGTGGCGCTGACCGTCGGCCTGGTGCCGGTGGCGTACCTGCTGGGCCTGGTGGGCTGATTTTTCCGATCATGCGGTAACAACGGGACTGCTCGGACCACTACCGGGTGTCAGAAACATCCGGAACGAAGGGGCGGGGCGGTGACGGATGATCAGCACCGGTTCACCGGCGTGTACGACGAATGCCGGCAACGCGTGTGGGCGTACGTGGTCAGTCGCTCGGGACGTCAGGTGGCGGACGAGGTCGTGAGCGAGACGTTCGCGATCGCCTGGCGGCGGCTGGAGGACGTGCCCGACCCGGCGCTGCCCTGGCTGCTCGGCGTGGCGCGCAACGTGCTGCGCGACACCATCCGCGCCGAGGCGAGGCGCGAGGCGCTCGCGCAGGAGCTGCGCGCCTGGACCGAAGGGGACGTGGCCGACCAGGTGACCGAGCGGATCGGCGTGCTCCAGGCGCTGGCCGCGCTCGGCGACGACGACCGGGAGATCCTCGTCCTGGTGGCATGGCAGGGGCTGTCGCCGAAGGAGGCCGCGCGGGTCGTCGGCTGCTCGACCGCCGCGTTCCGGGTCCGGCTGCACCGCGCCCGCAAACGGCTCAAGCAGGCCATGGAGCCCGCCGGGCCGTCCCGTCCCCGAGTGCGCAACAACCTCAGCGAGGAGTGGTCATGAACCCGATGGACGAGCTGCGTGCCGCTCGGCCCGCACACCTCGGCGACGCCCCGGTGGACGAGGGCACCCGGGCCAGGGAGCTCACGTACGCCATGTCGCACCCGCGCAAGGCGCGGCGCGGCCGGAAGGTCGTCCGGCCGGTGTGGGGCATCAGCCTGGCCGGGGCCACGGCCGCGGTCGCGGCGGCGGCCGTCGTCGTGACCGGGACGGGCGGCGCGCCGCCGAGCGCCCCCGACTCCGTCGCCCAGCCCGCCGCCACCGCCACCGCGACCGCGACCGCCACGAAGGTGCGGCTGTCGGCGCGCGAGGTGCTGCTGGCCGCCGCCGAGAAGGCCGGCAGCCAGCCCGACGAGATGGGCGCGTGGTGGCACACGTCCACCATGCAGCGCACCCTGCACCAGGTCGCCGAGGGCGGCTACACGGTCGTGGAGCGGCAGCGGAGCGAGGGCTGGACGTCCAGCGCGACCGGCGGCGAGCAGGGCGGCACCTACCAGTCGCTCGGCGCGCGACCGGCCACGCCCGAGGACGAGGCGGCCTGGCGGCGGGCCGGCTCCCCCCGCGAGTTCAAGGTCAAGGTGCCCGGCAAGCCGCGCGCGATCACGCTGTCCACCTCGCCGCGCAAGCCGTGGGGCGGCTTCAGCCCGCTGGTCGACGGTGACAAGGTGTTCTGGCTGGGCCGCAACGTGACCATGAAGGAGCTGCGCGCGCTGCCGTCCGATCCGGGCAGGCTCAAGGCGTGGCTGCTGCGCTCGTACAAGGGGCACGACACCGAGTCGGAGAGCGTGCCGATGGCCTCCGACCCGTGGCTGTACCGGGTGAGCACCGGGCTCATCCTGGACATGCCGGTCACGCCTGAGGTGCGGGCCGCCGCCTTCCGGATGCTCGCCGACCTGGACTCGGTCAAGGTCATCGAGAACGTGACCGACGCCGAGGGCCGCCAGGGCGCGGCGGTGGCGGTCGAGGAGAAGGTCAGGGACAGCGTCATGGAGACCCGGCTGATCTTCGACCAGGAGACCGGGCGGGGCCTGGCCAGCGAGAGCGTGGTGGTCGAGCCGGGCGACGCGCACGCCGGGCACGAGCCGGGCACCGTGGTGGGCACGACGACGGTGCTGGAAGCGGGCTGGGCCGACAGCAGGCCGTGACATCGCGCCGGGGGCGCGGCGACGTGATGATCGCCACCAGCAGCAGCGGCGCCCCCGCCAGCGCGAAGCACCACTCCAGCGGCAGCCGCTCCACCACGAGCCCGGCGCCGGCGGTGCCGAGGGAGTTGCCGGCGTTGAAGGCGGTGTTCACCCACGCGCCGGCCTGGGTCCTGTTCCGCGGCCCGGCCAGCTCGTCGGCCAGGAGATAGGCGGTCGTCAAGGCGGGAGCCACGAACAGCCCGGCGACCGCCGCCGCGCCGGCCAGCCCGGCGAGGTTCGGCACGGCTCCTGCCGCGGCGACGGCCAGGCCGAGCGCGGCGGCCAGCAGGCGCAACCGCACCGCCCCCGACGCGCGCCAGGCGATCGCGCCGTAGGCCAGGCCGCCCGCCGCGCTGCCCGCCGACAGCGCGGCCTCGACCCACGCGACGGCGGCGGGCTGCTGCTGCCGCTGGGCGAAGACGACCACGAGCAGCGTCAGCGCCCCCAGGCACAGGCCCAGCGCGGCCGCGACGACGACGGGCGTGAACAGCGCCCGGACGCCGGGCCCGCGTTCCCGGCGGCGGGCGGCGGCCGGGGCGGCGCCGGGCCGCATCGCGGGCGACGTGACGAGGGCGAACGTGCCGGTCGCCACCAGGCAGGCACTCATGGCCACGCCCGCCGCCGGATCGACGACCACGGCGACCAGCCCGGCCAGCAACGGGCCGGCGATGTAGAGCAGCTCCTCGGCGACGGTGTCGAGGCTGTAGGCGCGTTGCAGCAGCCGCTGGTCGCCCAGCAGGTCGCTCCAGAGCGTGCGCATGACGGGCCCGAGCGGCGGCGAGCACCCGCCCGCCGCTGCGGCCAGGACGGCCAGCAGCCACCAGGGCGCCCCGGGCTGCCAGGTGAGCACGGCCAGGCAGCCCAGCAGTGCCGCATAGAGCCCGGCCATCGGAGGCAGCGCCCGGCGCGGCCCGTACCGGTCGACGAGCCAGGCCCGCACGGGAGACAGGACGGACACGGCGAGCCCGAACAGGGCCAGGACGCCGCCGGCGAGCGCGTAGGAGCCGGCGGTGGCCGTGAGCGCCAGCGTCAGCGACAGGAAGACGGTCCCGTAGGACAGCCGCCCGAGCAGGGCGAAGCCGAAGGCGCGCGCGGCGCCGGGGTGGGAGAGGACGGCGACGTAGGAGGGAGACATGAAGGTTCCTCAGGAAGGCAGCGCGTCGCGGCGCTGAGACGTGCGAAGGACACCGGCACGCCGCACGCGTCGGTGCGGCCGGGCGGTGGCCTAGGCACGGGTGAGGAACATGGCGATCACCTTACACGGCTACGCCGGCGTGCCTTACGGCTGGTCCAGGCAGGACAGGTTGGCCGAGCGGTAGAGGACGACGACGAGCACCACCAGCGCCGCGAACCAGGCGACGGTCACGGCCAGGGGCAGCCCGGCGTAGCCGTACGGGGCCAGCATGCCGGCGACGCCCAGCGCGGCGACCGCCCAGCGCAGCACGTCGAGGAGCGCGGCGCGGGACGCGTGCCCGCCGGAGCGGAGCCGCCCGGCCACGATCTCGCCGATCAGCCAGACGGCGAGCAGGGAGCCGGCCCTCTCGGCGAGGCTGAGCACCTGCTCCGGGGACGAGTCCGGCCCGGCAGGGCCGGTTATCAGGAGGTCGGCGCTCGACAGGACGACCATCAACGTGGTGGCGGCGGCCCCCGCCGGGTCGGCCGGATGGAGGGAGACGCCTCGCAGCCGGGACAGCCCGACCGCGCACATGGCCCAGCCGGCCGGGTCGAGGAGCAGGTCGAAGCCGTCGAGCCGGAGGGCGGCGTAGACGATGACGAGACCGGTGGCGATCAGCGCGACGGGCGGCATGAGACCGCCGGACGCGGCGCGCGGGTGGGGGTTCGTCAGGACCATTCGTCGCTCACCGCTTCGCTGCACACCTTGTCGGACAGGCCGCGCTGCCAGGCGACCGGGACCGTCGCGCCGTCGGGCCCGGTCAGCTGCCAGGAGTCCCAGGTGACCTCCGCCGTCCGTGCCCCCAGATAGGTCTCGTACGTGAACCGCACCGGCTGCGGCGTGTGAGGCACGGCCGCGCAGTCGGTGATGGCGACGTGCCTTTCCATCACCTCCATGTCGCCTCCTTCGACGGTGACCTTCTCCGCCCCGGGGTTCTCGGCCGGCAGCAGCCGCAGGCCGGGGATGTTCATCGAGAGGCCGGAGACGGTGAAGGTGGTGGACCCCTCGTTCTCGATTTCCACGAAAAACCTGGTGGACAGGGCGCCGCTTTTCTCGTCCACCCAGGCGCCGGCGAAGAAGGAGTTGATGTTCCAGTTGATATGCGGGGTCACCGCCCCGGTCCCCCAGAGAAACGCGGTCACCATGACGAGCGAAAACGACGTCCAGATCACCACGCGTAATCGGACCGGTTCGGCACGCCAAGAGGTGACGCCGTATTGCTGCCAAATTTCATCGGAAGCCACGAGGTGAAACCATATATGGTGGCATCTCGTGACAATACCCCCGCTGATTCTCTGGGTGGCCGCCCTGCTCACCGTGCTGGCAGCCGCCTCGCCGGTCAGCCGGGAACGGCTCGACAGGTTCGCCGCGCAGACCGGATTCACCGTCACCGCGGCCGACGCCGAACAGGTCGTCGGCCATTTCCGGGCCGTGCGCCGATGGCGTCTGATCGCGCTCGTCGTCGCCGTTCCCGTGGCGGGGCTCACCAATGACCCGTTCTCTTTGGTGCTCGGCTGGTGCGCGGTTTCCGTGGTGTTCTCTCGGAGGGCCTCCAACGCGTACGACGAGGCGCGCATTTATCGTGGCGCATGGCTCCTCGGATTGGCCGGCGCCGTTTCGGCGACCGCCTTTCTCCTGCGAGACGTCACCGCGGCCCGGATCGCGCACACCGGAATCCTGATCGCCGTGGCCGTGGCGGTGACGTTCGCCGCCCGGCGCGAACCGGCGAGCGCCCCGGCCGAGCTGGCCATCGGCCGCTGGTCCACGCGCGGCCTCTATCTGGCGGGGACCGCGATCGTGCTGTCGGCCGCGCTGCTCACCCCCGGCCTGCCGGTGCTCCCCGAGCCGCCCGCGTACACGCCGCCCCTGACGTTCTCCGACAGCCGCCCGAGCTTCGAGACGGTGCGCACGTACAAGGCGCCCTCCTGCGCGTGGACCACGCAGGTGGCGGCCGACTGCAGTGGCTGGCTGGTCAACGGTCAGCCGTTCCCGCAGGCCGCGCCGTACGTCGTCATCCCCGGCAAGGCGCCCCGGCCGGCCCCGTTCATCCGCAGCCCCGACAAGAGGGCCCTGGTCTACCTGCACCGGCACGACCGCCGCCTGGTGTACGAGGACGAGGCGGGCGCGCGCCCGCTCACCGGCGCGCTGGCCGACACCGAGCTGCCCAAGGTCACGTTCGCCGGCCAGAACAGGTACCTCGCTCTGGTCCGGGACGGCGCGCGGATCATCGACACCCGGACCTGGCGCACGCTGGAGCTCCCCGACGTCCGGCGCGTCCACGACCTCGGCAAGAGCGGCATCGTGGCCGCCACCGCCGCGCGGGCCCTCGTCCTCGACCACCAGGGGAAGCCCCGCATGAGCCTGCCCGCCGGGGACGCCTACCACCTGCACCCGAAGGGCCACCGCCTGGTCGTCATCGACGACGAGGGGCGGGTCACGACCTACGACGTGAAGACCGGCGAGCGCCTGCGCACGGTCACCCCGGTGTTCCGCGGCGACGACAGCCTCGGCTCCGGGCTCGGCTGGTCGGCCAAGGGCGCCTTCCAGGTCCGCGCCGCCTGGTCCGAACGGGTCTACAACCTCGACCTGTCCACCGGGAAACTGTGGCGCTGAGCAGCGGACCGAACCCGGGGTGAAAGTTTCAGCGTCGTTTGACGGGTGCGCCGCGCGCCACTCATGATCATGTCGTCTCCTGGTCAGGAGGAGGCGTCGAGTGAGGAACCACTGCCACGGCGAGGTGCACCGATGCCGAGAACCCTGCTGCGCTCCGCGTCCGCGATCCTGCTGGCGCTGACCGCCCTGAACGCCCCCACCGCCCATGCCGACGACGGCGTCCCCGTCGAGATCACCGTCAACACCCGTGCCGCGCTGGCCGGCGTGCCCGAGACCGGCATCGGGACCAACCACGCCATCTGGGATGCGCACCTGGGCAGCGACCAGACCGCGGACCTGCTCAAGGACGCGGGCGTGCGGCTGCTGCGTTACCCGGGCGGCTCGTACTCCGACATCTACCACTGGGCCGACCACACCGCCCCCGGCGGCTATGTCGCGCCGAACACCGACTTCGACACCTTCATGGCCGGGGCCCGCCGCACCGGCGCGCAGCCGATGGTGACCGCCAACTACGGCACGGGCACGGCCGCGGAGGCCGCCGCCTGGGTCCGCTACGCCAACGTCACCAAGGGCTACGGCGTGAAGTACTGGGAGATCGGCAACGAGAACTACGGCAACGGCCACTACGGCGCGGCGTGGGAGGCCGACAACCACGCGGACAAGAGCCCGGCCGAGTACGCCAGGCACGTCGTCACCTACGCGGACGCGATGAAGGCGGTCGACCCCACGATCAAGATCGGCGCGGTGCTGACCACGCCCGCGAACTGGCCCGACGCGATCAGGGCGGAGGGCGACGCGGGAAGCTGGAACGAGGTCGTCCTGTCCACCGCCGGCTCGAAGATCGACTTCGTGGTCCTGCACTGGTACCCGGGCGCCCTGGACCGCACGGGACACGTACCGGACATGATCCAGCTCACCCGCGAGCAGATCGCCAGGCTCGCCGGGCCGGGCGCGGAGCGGATCGGCATCGCGATGACCGAGTTCAACACCGGTTCCAGCAGCAACGGCACCAATACCCAGCCGGGCGCGCTGGCCGCCGCCGACGCGTACGCGACGCTGCTGGCGAACGGCGTGTTCACGGTCGAGTGGTGGAACGTCCACAACGGCATCGGCACGGTAACCGAGGTCGAGGGGCACACCGACTACGGCGACTTCGGCCTGCTGTCGAGCGGGACGTGCACCGCCGACGGGTCGGTCTGCGAGCCGGCGTTCAACACGCCGTTCGCGCCCTACTACGCGCTGCAGATGGTCGGCAGGTTCGCCCGGCCGGGTGACCAGTTCGTCCGGGCGGCGAGCGACACGCCCGCCGTCAGCGCACACGCCGCCCGCCGCCCGAACGGCGACCTGGCGGTCATGATGATCAACACCTCGCGCGACACCTCGTACGCGGCGGCGATCGACTACGCGGGCTACACCCCGGCGGCCGGCGCGCCGACGGTGCTCACCCACACCAACGGCGCGACCTCCATCACCACCGCGACCAGCGGCAGCGCCACCAGCCAGACGCTGCCGCCGCTGTCGCTGACGACGATCGTCCTCAAGCCGGCCGCCGACCGGTCCAGCCCCGCCGCCCCCGCCCAGCCTGTCGCGTCGGCCGTCACGGACACCAAGGCCACGATCACCTGGCCGCGCGCCACGGCCGGCGACCGGCCCATCGCCAAGTACGAGATCCACCGCCAGCACGGCGCGGTCACCGAGCAGCTCGGCGAGACCTCGGGCACCTCGTTCACGGCAGGCAACCTGCGGCCGGGCACCCGCTACACGGTCAACGTGATCGCCCGCGACGCCGGCGGCGGCCTCTCCTGGGCCTCGCCGCCGCTGACGTTCACCACGAAGGCCCCCGCCACCAGCTCGTGCTCGGTACGGCTGAGCGTCCAGTCCGACTGGTCGAGCGGCTACGTCGGGTCGATCGACGTCACCAACACCGGCGCGCCGATCGACGGGTGGACCCTCGACTTCGCCTGGCCGAGAAGCTGGCAGAGTCTGGGGAGCGGCTGGAGCGCGGTCTGGACGCAGGACGGGCGGGCGGTCAAGGCCGTCAGCGAGCCCGGCAACCGCGCCCTGGCCACCGGGGCGTCGGCCACGATCGGCTTCGTGGGCAACTACTCGGGGCCGAACGTGCTTCCGTCCGTGTTCAGGCTCAACGGCACGGTCTGCGCGGCCGGGTGAGAGGCCGCCGCTGGCATTTTCACGACATGTCGCCATCCGGTCAGCCGCATACCCCCCATTGACCGGTCCTTATCCCGCATCCTCATGAACGAGTAAAGCAATGTGTCATTGCACGACAGATCGGGTTCGTTCATGGGATGGATCACCCGCTTCACCGCCGTCGGCGCGGGCCTGGCGATGCTCGCCGTGCCCACGCAGGCGCAGGCGACGCCGCCGGAGCCCGCCTCCGGCGGCGGTGACCTGCACGAGGTCACGCTGATCACCGGTGACGTGGTCACCGTGAGGGAGGTCGCCGGCGGCAAGCGCGCCGCGACCGTGCGGCCGGGCAAGGGCCGGGAGGACGTCAGGTTCTTCACCGAGGAGGAGGACGGCGAGCTCACCGTCACTCCCGCCGACATGGTCCCCTACGTGTCCCGGGGCCTGGTCGACGAGCGGCTGTTCGCCGTGAGCGACCTCATCGAGCAGGGGTACGACGACGAGAGCAGCGAGGTCCTGCCGCTCCTCCTGTCCTACCGCGACAGCGACGCGAAGGCCGTCACGCTGCGCAGCGTCAACGCGCGGACGATGCGGGCCGACAAGGACGAACTGCCCGTGCTGTGGGCCGCCGAGCGCGCGGGCGGCGAGCCGAAGCTGCGGGACGGCCTGGCCAAGGTCTGGCTGGACGGCAAGGTCACCGCGACGCTGGAGCACAGCGTGCCGCAGGTGGGCGCGCCGCAGGCGTGGCAGGACGGCTTCGACGGCAAGGGCGTGAAGGTCGCGGTCCTCGACACCGGGATCGACGAGACGCACCCCGACGTCAAGGACAGGATCGTCGAGGCCCGCAACTTCACCGACGACCCGTCGGCCAAGGACGAGCACGGGCACGGGACCCACGTCGCCGCGACCGTCGCCGGCGTCGGCGCGGCCTCGGGCGGCCTGCGCAAGGGCGTCGCGCCCGGCGCCGAGCTGGTGATCGGCAAGGTGTTGAACGCGAGAGGCAGCGGCACGGAGTCGCAGGTGCTCGCCGGCATGGAGTGGGCGGCCAGGGAGAGCGGCGCCGACGTCGTCAACATGAGCCTCGGCGGCGGCGCCACCGACGGCACCGACCCGCTCAGCACCGCCGTGGACGTGCTGACCGAGCAGACCGGCACGCTGTTCGTGATCGCCGCGGGCAACGACGGCAGCGAGTACAGCGTCGGCTCGCCCGGCGCCGCCACCTCGGCCCTGACCGTGGGCGCGGTGGACGCCGACGACGCCCTCGCCCCCTTCTCCAGCCGCGGCCCCCGCCTGGACGAGGCGGTCAAGCCGGACATCACCGCACCGGGCGTCGGCATCGTCGCCGCGCGGGCCGCGGGCACCGGCCTGGGCACCCCGGTCGACGAGCTCCACACCAAGCTCTCCGGCACCTCGATGGCCACGCCGCACGTGGCCGGCGCGGCGGCGATCCTGGCCCAGCGCCACCCCGGCTGGACCGCCGCGCAGCTCAAGAACGCGCTGGTGTCCACGTCGAAGACCATCGCCGGGCAGACCCCGTACGAGCAGGGCGGCGGGCGGCTGGACGTGACGCGCGCCCTCCGTCAGACCCTCACCGCGACGGGGACGCTGAGCCTGGGCGTGCACGAGGACGGCGACACCGGCGTCCCCGGCGGCGAGATCACCTACACGAACACGGGACAGGCGCCCGTCACGCTCGCCCTCACCCCCTCCGTCACCAACCTCGACGGCCAGGCCCCGGCCGAGGGCGCGGTCACCCTGTCGGCGACCACGCTCACCGTCGAGCCGGGCGCGAGCGCGAGCGTGCGCGTCACCGTGGACCCGGCCAAGCTCCAGCACGGCCGGCACGCGGGCTACGTCACCGCCACCGCGGGCGACGCCGTCGCGCACACCACGATCGCCCTCACCCGCCGGGGCAAGATCCACAAGGTCCGCTTCACCGCCGTGAACGCCGACGGCTCCCCCGCCCGCGTGCCCTTCATCTCCATGTACGGGGCCTCCAGCAGGGACGACGTCTACGGCTACATCCTCGACGAGCAGTCCGGCTGGACGGCCGAGGTCGCCGAGGGCACCTACCACATGCAGGCGATCCTGGGCGAGACGAGCTCCGAGACGCCCGTCGACACGCTCGTGGTGAACCCGGAGCTGCCGGTGACCGGTGACATGGAGATCGTGCTCGACCCCAGGACCGCCGTGCCCGTCGAGATCAGGACCTCGCAGCCGGTGATCCAGGAGGGCATCTCCACCTACTTCACCCACCGCACGTACGGGTCGCGCAAGATCAGCCTGGGCTCGATGAACTTCCCGTCGGTCGACGGGCTCTCGGTCACGCCGACCAAGCCCGTCACGAACGGCACGTTCGAGTTCGCCTCGCGCTGGCAGCTCGCCGCGCCCCGCGTGACCGCCGAGCTGGGCCGCGACCCGCTGGTGGTGCGCCCCGCCATCAGGTCACCGGAGTTCGCCGGCAAGAAGCGCTGGCCCCTGGCCACCGCCGACGCCGGTGACGTGAAGGGCAAGGCGGTCGTCCTGGTCAGCGAGCAGTTCGGCGACTGGACGAGCAAGCTGCAGGGAATCGCCGACGCCGGAGCCGCCGCGGTGATCGTCGTCGGCCCCGACGGCCGGGCCATGTGGCAGCCGTGGAAGCCGGAGGGCGAGCGCGACCCGCTGCCCACCCTGCTGATCACCCACGACCGCGGCCAGGCGCTGCTGGAGAAGGCGCGCTCGGGCGGCGTGATCGAGGTGACCGGGCAGTTCGCCCCGCCGTACCTGTACGAGGTCATGCAGGTCTCCTCCGGCCACGTGCCCGAGCGGGTCGTGCACGACGTGAACTGGCGCAACACCGCCCTGGTCGAGGCCGGCTACCACGAGTCCGGCGGCGACCGCTACGGCAAGGACCAGCGCTTCGGCTGGCGCCCGTGGCAGACGTACGACCTGGGCTCGCAGATGGAGACGCAGCGCATCGTCAACACGCCGCTGCGCCGGGCCGAGTACGTCAGCGCCGGCGACACCCAGTGGCAGCACGTCGTGCAGCACGCGCTGACCTGGGAGTCGATGAGCCGGCTGCGCGGCGGGCTGACCGACCGGCCGCGGACCTACCGGCCGGGCGAGCGCGTCAAGGAGGACTGGTTCGCCCCGGTCGTGCGCCCGGCCGTCCAGGCGGCGACCCGGACGGGTGACGTGCTGACCGTGCAGGTGCCCGAGTTCGTGGACGCCGACGGGCACCAGGGCTACGCGCGGGACAGCGCCGACAAGGACACCACCGCGGCCCGCTTCTACCGGGACGGGCAGCTGGTGGAGGAGCGCAGCACGCTGCGCGGCGCCTTCCCCGCCGTGGCCGAGGACGCCGAGTACCGGCTGGAGCTGGACACCACGCGCACCGGCGACGAGTGGCTGCACGCCACGGCCACGCGGACGTCGTGGACGTTCAGGTCCGCCAGGACGGAGGACACCCGGCCGCTGCCGATGCTCGGCGTCGACTACGACATCCCGGCCGACCTGGAGGGCCGGGTCCACCGGACGCTCCCGGTCAAGCTCGGCTTCACCGCGCCCGCCGCCAGGAAGCTCAGCGCGGAGATGTCGTACGACGACGGCAGGACCTGGCGGCGGCTGCCGCTGATCCCCGCGGGCCGGGGGCAGCACGTCGCCCTGGTCTCGCACCGCAGGACCGACCTCGGGGTGTCGCTGCGGGTGACCGCGACGGGCGCCGCCGGAGAGCGGTTCGAGCAGACCGTCACCCGCGCGTACGGGGTCCGGTAGTCACAGCCAGCGCTCGCGGGCCGCATGCCAGGCAAGCTGCATCCTGGTCTGCGCGCCCGCGCGCCGCATGAGGTGGTAGACGCGGCGCTGCACGGTACGCAGGCTGAGCCCGAGCTGGCTCGCGATCGACTTGTCGGGGACGCCGGCGACCAGCAGCGAGAGCAGGTAGAGCTCGTCGGCGTCCAGCGGGCAGCCGGCCGCCGCGTCGATGACCTGCCCGTCGTCCAGCGACCGGATCGGCGTGGCCCGGTCCCACTGGGCCTCGAACAGCGCGATCAGCGCGTCCAGCAGGCTGCTGCCGCGTACCAGCGCGGCGGTGGTCTCGGTCCGCCCGCCCGCGTGCTGCACCAGCGGCAGCAGCGCGGTCGCCCGGTCCGCGATCATCATCCGCACCGGCAGGGGACCGCACGGCGCGGGCGCGCTCGCCGAGCTTGATGCCGTAGGCGACGTTGGCCACCATCCCGGGCTCCTCCAGCAGGGCCCGCTCGTAGATCACCCGGTAGTCGACGCCCCGGCCGAGCGCGTCCAGCTCCTCGGTGTTGTCCTGGGACGGCATCACCACGTGCCCGGCGCGGCAGAAGTACATGACCTCCTCGCGGGCGCTGTTCTGCAGGTGGCGCACCTGCTCACGCAGCGCGGCGCGGCTCGGCAGCACCTCGATCAGCCGGTCGGCGTCGCGGCGGCGCAGGCTGGTGCGGTATTCCTCGGCGAGCTGCTCGACCGCCTGGCGGGCCCAGTCGATGCTCTCCTGCCGCCGCATCAGCAGCGGCCCGAGCGCGACGTCCGGGGCCACCGGCGCGAACCCGCGCCCACCCGCGTCGCGGACCAGCCCCAGGTCCCGCATCGTGGCGAGCGCGCCGGCCGCCGCCTCGGCCGTGATCCCCAGCTCCTCGGCGAGGTCGGCCGCCTCCGCCTCGCCCGCGCGGACGAGTAAGCGGTACGCCCGTTCCGTCACCTCGTCGAGCCCGGCAGCCTCCAACATGGTCCCCATGATGACAGGTGGCCCCCAAACGGCACATAAGTGCACTTAAATCAGGTACGGGGACCTCGTCGCGCTCTCGGCTCCGCTCAGGCCGCGGCGATCCACAGATCGGGGCCGAACACCTCGTAGTGGATGTCCTTGGGCGCCATGCCCGCGCCGATGAGCTGGGCCCTGGCCTCCCGCATGAACGGCAGCGGCCCGCACAGGTAGGCCACCGAGCCCGCCGGGATGTCGACCCCGGCCAGGTCGATCCGGCCCGCCCTGCCCCGCCGGCCGTCCTCGTACCAGAAGATCTTCTCGGCCCGGGGCAGCACGGCGGTCAGCGCCTCCATGTCCTCGCGCAGCGCGTGCTCGGGCTCGGAGCGGTCGGCGTGCAGCAGCAGGACGCGGCGGTCGCTGCCGGTCTCGGCCAGGTGCTGGAGCATCGCGGTGATCGGGGTGCAGCCGATGCCGGCGGAGGCCAGCACGAGCGGCGCGTCGCCGCCCGCCAGCGTCACGTCGCCGAACGGGGCCGACAGCGTCAGCTCGTCGCCCGGCTCGACAGTGGCGTGCAGCAGGTTGGACACCTCGCCCTCGGGGGCGCCCTCGCCGCGCACCCGCTTGACGGTGATCCGCCGCAGCCCGTCGGCGCCGTGGCCGGACAGCGTGTACTGCCGGAGCTGGTGCACCCCGTCGGGCATCCGCACCCGGACGCTGACGTACTGACCGGGCAGCGCGGGCGGGACCGGCTCGTCGCCGACGGGCGCGAGCACGAGCGACATGACGTCGGCGGTCTCCTCGCGGCGCTCGACGACCCGCCACGGGCGCCAGGTGCGGCCCTCGCTCGCGCCGGCCTGCGCGTAGATGCGGGCCTCCATCGCGATCAGGGCGCCGGCCATCAGCCAGTAGACCTCGTCCCAGGCGGCGGCCACCTCGGGCGTGACGGCCTCGCCCAGCACCTCGGCGATGGCCGCGAACAGGTACTTGTGCACGATCACGTACTGGTCGTCGGTGATGCCGACGGCGGCGTGCTTGTGCGCGATGCGAGTGAGCAGCGCGTCGGGCCGCTCGTCCGGGTTGTCGAGCAGGGCGCCGGCGAACGCGGCGATGGACCCGGCCAGCGCCCTGCGCTGCTCGCCGCTGCGCTGGTTGCCCCGGTTGAACAGGCCGTCGAGCAGCTCCGGCCGCTCGGCGAACATCGTCTCGTAGAAGCGGGCGGTGATCGTGTCGAGCGACGCGCCCACGACGGGGAGGGTGGCGCGGACGGTCGCGGCGCTTTCCGCGGACAGCATGGGGGACCTCCAGATAATTGGTATCTGGAATGCATATTAAAGAGCCGGTTCGCCGGTCCCCGATCTGGGTGGGACGCTCAGCCCGAGCAGCACCGGCCCGGTCGGCCCCGTGACCAGCGCATCGACCGTCAGCGTGTCGAGCGACGCATAGAAGGCCTCCTGCGCCTGGCGCAGCGCCCCGCGCAACCGGCAGGCCGCCCGCAGCGGGCACGGCAGCAGCGCGTCCTCGCACCCCACCACCTCGTGCTCGCCCTCCAGCCGGCGCACGATCGAGCCCACCGTCGCCTGCCGCCCCGCCGCCGTGAGCTGCAGCCCGCCGCCACGCCCGCGCCGGGTCTCCACCAGCCCCATCTCGCTCAGCCGCGAGACCGCCTTGGCCGCGTGCGTATAGGGGATCGCCAGCACGTCGGCGGCGGCCCGCGTGGTCAGCAGCTCGTCACCGCTCACGACGGCCAGGCGCATCACGATCCGCAGGGAGATGTCGGTGAAGGCGGTCAGGCGCATGCCCCCAAGGTAATCCTCCCCACCGACCCACCTTGACACCACGCAAGGTAAAGCTACAGTTACCCTGAGTCATGGGGGTGGTCATGCTCTTGCCGCGGCACGTCGCCTGCGTGATGGACGGAAACGGCCGGTGGGCCGCGCAGCGATCACTGCCGCGCACCGCCGGCCACGAGGCCGCCGAGGCCGCCGTGATGGACGTCATCGAGGCGGCGCGCAGCGCCGGGGTCACCTGGCTGAGCCTGTACGCCTTCTCCACGGAGAACTGGCGGCGCCCGGCCGCCGAGGTCGACATCCTCATGCGGCTCGTCCGCCGCGCCATCCGCAAGCACGCCCCCGCCCTGCACGCCCGGGGCGTCCGCTGCCGCTTCCTCGGCATGGCCGACCCGCGCATCCCGCAGCCCCTGGTCCGCGACATCACCGACCTGATGACGCTCACCGGCGACAACAGGCGCATGACGCTGACCGTGGCCTTCGACCACGGCGGACGCCGCGACATCGTGGCCGCGGCCCGCTCGCTGATCCGCTCCGCCACGCCCGCCGACCAGGTCACCGAGGACAGCTTCGCCCAGCACCTGCCCTACTCCGACACCCCCGACGTCGACCTCGTCATCCGCACGTCCGGGGAGCAGCGCATCTCCAACTTCATGCTCTGGCAGGTCGCCTACGCCGAATGGGTCTTCCCGCAGGTGCTCTGGCCCGACTTCCGCGCCACCCACTTCTGGGAATGCCTCGACACCTACCGGCGGCGCCAGCGCCGTTTCGGCGACGTACGCCAGTCCACCACCTTGACCGGGGAGGGTCACCGATGAGCCGCACCACCACAGCGGAGACGACGGACGTCTTCGGCGCCGACTCCATCCTGCGCCGCCTGGTCGGCGAGGCGCGCTGGGGCCTCGCGGTCACCCGCGCCACGCTGCTTGAAGCCGCACATCCGCAGATCGGCGCGGCACTGATGGAGAACTCGACGTTCCTCACCCACCCCTGGCGGCGGCTGCGCAACACCGCGACCAGCTCGCGGCGCATCCTCAGCCCCGACCCCCGCGTACGCGACCGCGAGGTGGCCCGGCTCAACCGCCTCCACGCCCGCATGTCCGGCACCGACGCCCAGGGCCGCCCCTACGACGCCACCGACCCCGAGGCCCGCGCCTGGGTCGCCGCCACGCTCTTCGAGTCGACGGTGGCGATGTGCCGGCTGAGCGGCGAAACGCTCGACGCCGGCGAGATGCGGCGGCTCTACGACGAATACCGCATCTTCCTGACCCTCATCGACGGCGACAACGAGCACCTGCCCGCCACGCTGCAGGAGTTCTGGCCCTACTACGACCACGTCGTCGAGAACCGCCTGGAGAACAACGACGCCGTGGGCGTCATCCTCTACCGGCTCCTGGCCAACGTCCCCGCGCCGCCGGCGCTGCGCGGCCATCCCCTGGTGTGGACGGTCGGCCGGGCCGTGGCGGGCCCGCTGGCCACCGCCGTCATCATCGCCTCGCTCCCGGAGCCGTTCTGCCGGCGCGTCGCGCTGCCCGACCTCCCCGGGGCCCGGACCCTCATGCAGGGCGCCTACCTGACCGCCGGCCTCGCCACCCGCTACCTCCCGGAGAGCTGGACGCGCGTCGACTCCGTCATGGGCCTGCTCGACCCGTCGTCCGCCACCCCGTGGGACACCGTACGCCGCAAGGCCGGGCAGGCCGCGGCCCTCCTGCGCCTCATCACCCCCGCCCCCGCCGCCGACGACCAGCAGGTGGTCCTGTCGGCCGACCGCTTCTTCAGCGAGGTCCTCGACCAGACCGGCGACGGCTACCTGCGCTGGCCGGACCTGGCCGCCATGGCGAGGGAGGTCGCCACCCGGCTCGACCTGGGCGAGCAGGACGAGGAGCGGCTCTTCCAGGCGTACGCCGCCTGGTGGCGGGAGCTGCAGGCCGCCCTCGACAGCGACGACGACGGCCGCGTCACCCGCCAGGAGTACGCCGCCGCGGCCGCCTCGCTGCCCGGGGCCGGCCTCATCAAGATCGCCGATGTGCTGTTCGACGTCACCGACGTGGACGACGACCAGAAGATCGACGCCCAGGAATACCGCGACCTGTTCCGGACGGCCTTCGGCCGCGACCTGGCCGGTGACGGCAGCTACTCGCGCGGCGCCTTCGTCCGGCAGTTCGTCTCGTTCATGTCCGGCCAGGAGCACTCCGAGGCCTACAGCACGCTCCTGACCCAGGCGTGACAGCGCGCGCTACCGCCCGCCGTCCGCCGACTTGACCTCGACCAGCACCACGTTCACCTCCCCCGCCAGCAACTCCCAGGCGTGCTCGAAGGCGTCGTCCTGCCAGACGACCGCGCCCGGGTTCAGATCCACGATCTGGGTGGACCCGTCCGCCCAGGTCACCTTCTGCCGCCCGGTGCCCAGGTTGACCACGAGCATCGGGCGGTGCGCGTGCATGGCGCTCTCCCAGCCGTGCGACGCCCGCGCCTGGATCACCCGTACGTGCTCGTTCTCGAACAGCACCTGATGCGCGTCGGGATCCACGACCGTCGCATGCCCGTGCTGTCGATCTTCGATCGAAACACTCACTGCGCCCTCCATCGCCTGCCGGTCTGTGCTTACTCCCGAAGACTAACCACCATCGGTTGTTAAAAACAACCTCACCGTGGACTAGGATGAATCACGTTCCGAACCAGCAGTGCACCGAGGAGAGACAGCAGCCGTGCCGACCAGCCGCAGCTACCGCGACTCGTGCGGGATCGCGCGAGCACTCGACATCGTCGGGGAGAGATGGGCGCTGCTCGTCGTCCGTGAGCTGCTCCTGGCGCCGCAACGCTTCTCCGACCTGCGCCACGCCCTGCCCAACGCCAGCTCCAACCTGCTCACCGACCGCCTCCGCGAGCTCCAGCACCACGGCGTGATCCGCCGCACCCGCGAATCCGCCACCGGGCCCCAGGTCTACGAACTCACCGAACGAGGCAGGAAGCTGGAGCCGGTCATCCTGGCCCTGAGCGACTGGGGCATCGACGCCCCCCACCCGCCCGAGCCCACCTCACTCAGCGCCACCTCGGTGCTGATCTACCTCCGGGACCACGTCCACCCCGACCCGGCGGCGCCGCCGACCGTCTGCCGCCTCGAACTCGACGGCACCACCTGGACCCTCCGCGCGGAGTCCGGCCGGATCCAGGTCCACAGCGGCGAACCCGCCACGGCCGACCTCTCCCTCCGCACGACCCCCAAGACCCTCAGCGCCCTGCTGACCGACCCCGCCGCCCTCGACGCGGCCCTGGAGGAGGGCACGGTGACCTTCGCCGGCAGCCGCCCCGCCCTCGACAGCCTGCTGTACGGACGCTGACGCCGCTGCCACCCCTATGGGGGCGGCGCCGTTCTACTCTCAGCAGCCAGAAGCTCTACGGCCTGCGGCTTGACCGAAGGCGAGGTATCACGCAGCAGCTCGATCATCGGGACGGTGTCGACGGCACGGACCGTCCGAAGCGCCCCGGGCCAAGGCGTTAACCACACGCACGCCAGCCTGCCACTCCCGGCCCGCTAAGGGGCGCGTCCAGGAGCTCCTGCTCAGTAAAGCCACTTCTCGCATCGGCGGTGTCTGGTCGGCGCCGGCTCCTAGCCTCTCAGCAGGGTCAGCCGTACGCGCTGCCGGGCCTTCCGCTCAGCGATGTTCGCGACTTTCCCAACGCCCTTGTAGGACCCGCCCACGTCGTGCCTGAAGCAGCGGCCGTCCTGCTGCTGGATGCGTAACGGCATGGTGTTGTCCGTCCGGCTCACACCAGGATCCTGCCAGCCGCCGGTGTCGTCGGCACACAAAAACGCCCCGGAGCGAGATCGCTACGGGGCATCTTGGTTGTTCGAAAGCTGGTGGTCAGGGGCAGGGTCGAACTGCCGACCTTCCGCTTTTCAGGCGGAGCAACCACCCTGCTTGGCCGATCGAAGCTGTGGTCAGGCACATGTGGACGGTGGCGCGGATGCGTCGGTGTGTGGGGACGTTGCTGTCACTGCTGCTGTCGCCCCGGCCATGGTCACCCGATGGCGAGGCCCGACGGAGGAGGGCCTTGCCGACGATCGCCCCAGCCCCTACGACGGGCACCGAAGTACGCGATCGTCACGGCGTTAGCCAACCGACACCCGGATTAGGAGGGCGCGGGCAGAGCTACTTCAACACTTGCCTTGACCAGCCAAGACACGATGATGATTACGAACGGCAGCGGGGTCACCCCGCGCACGTCTCGGGCCACCCATTACCCACGATCACCACATGATGCGCGCAAGTCCCACAAATCACTCCCATGGACGCCAACCTCGACGCAGCTCAGCCGGGAATCCGGCACGTGCAGCGCTCCGCGTCACCAATACGTGCCGACCTGGAGCTCAGGGCCCCAAGGTCCAAGCATCGGACGCTGCGCAGCAGTCCACCAGGACGTTCCTCCGCGCCGCTCGCCACACGCAAGAGCATCCAACGCGCCTGTGCACGCGACATCGCGGCACGTGGGGATGCCTGCGCGCAGGACCGTGAGCCGCCGAGGCGGAAGAGGGCTCGCGCACTGATGGTAGTCGCTACAATACGTGCCGTAATGGACTATCCCTAACTCGTCATTCGGTTCGAAGAGAATAAAGATCTCAAATCGTTACGCTCTGGAACGATGGCGCGCACTGGACGGATTCGACTATCATCTACATCGCTGTGGGGTAAACAACGTGGAGGGCCCAATGCAACTCCTGGAGTTCACGGTAGAAGGCCTGTTCGGCAAATACAACCACCAGGTTCGATTCCCCACCTCAGACGAGGAGGACTCCACGCCATCCATCACCATTCTTCATGGTGGAAATGGAATCGGGAAAACAACCGTCTTGCGCATGCTGGCTTGCATGATGCAATTCAAGCTCGACTATTTCGGACAGGTCCCCTTTGAATCGTGCAAGTTGAGCTTCGATAATCGGCGCAGACTCCTAATACGCAGGATAAAAGGTGAGGGAATATCCCTGACGTTTAATGGGCTAGATGCAACTTACCGCTTCAGGGACGGCGAAGGTGCCAGTCAGCAGGATCCCAAGTTCGACGAATTGAAGCGGGTGTTCTCCAAGAACACAGAAGGGATCTCCTGGAGTTTCCTTCCGGCTGACAGAACGCGATTCCTCGTTTCCGATCCAGACTTTTCCCTTCTCGACGAAGATAACAGATACCTGCGAGCAAATGCATATTATCGAGAGCTGGAGAGAGAGCGCGTCAGGGAGCGTGAGTTTTCAAACGTTTTGGCACTGAGGGTAAGGAACTTTATTCGCGAGGCGCTAGTTGACCACCGTGGCTTCTTTGCAACTGGGGACCCCGAGGTCTTCACAAGGGTTATTCAGAACCTCCGGAATATCCAAGAGGTGCCTCCTTCTCGGGAAGAGATAGCGCGAGAGCTCACGTTCGTTGCTGAACAGGAAAGAGTTCAGAAGCGTTTTGGCTTCCCAGTTGAGTCATGGGACTATAAAGAATTGATGGCCGCACTCAACGAAGCTCGAGAAGAGAAGCCCAACGAGCATGTTCTCGTTGCGGTGAAGACCTACGCAGAGTTTTTGGCCTCAAAGGCCGGCGTCAGGCAACTGGTTGCAGATAGACTAATTACGTTCGAAGAAGTTATGAAGGAGTTTCTGGCCGACAAAGACGTCAGGATCGATGCTCGGCGTGGTATTACCATTACCGATAGCACGGGCGTCCAACTCCGGGAAACCCAGCTGAGCTCTGGCGAGTATCAGCTTCTATATCTTATGGTTGCGGCGCTCACTACTCGGCGCCGCGGTACAGTCATAGCAATTGACGAGCCCGAACTTTCGATGCACATTGGATGGCAGAGAAAGCTCGTACAGAACTTGTTGCGCTGCGCATCTCGTGCCGCCCTCCAGCTTATAATTGCAACACATTCTCCGGATATAGCGGCAGATTATCCAGATAGCATGATCGAGCTTTCCTGAAGGAATGCTATGGCAATGAGGCGTGATCCTAAGGCTGTCGTCGCAGCGCATCGAATGGATCGTGAACGACGGGAACTCTACGTTGAGGGCGTTCGGGATAAGTCATTCCTTGAATGGTTAGTTGAGCCCAACAGGAACGATAGCGCCATCATCCGCACAATTGATTTTGTCGACATCCCCGATGTGATAGAAGGCGGAAACAGAGAGCGCATTGTACGTTTCCTTGAGATCATTGATGGCGACGACGTCCAAATCCGCGGATTGATCGACGCAGACCATGAGCATCTGCGATCAGCGGAGGAAAAGCGGAGCTATCCATCGAAGATCTACCTCACCGACTGGCGCTCCCTTGAGTCATATGTGCTGACCATTGAATGTCTTGATCGAGCATTGAGACTAGGATGTTCCCTTGAGGCACCAACTGCTGCTTCTCTATTCTCGTCCATCGCTAAGGTTGTGAGGGACGTATCTGGGATTCGATTTCTATCGGAAAGCGAAGAGCTGCGGCTTCCGTTAAATGAATATCGCTGGCTCAAACATGTAGCTTTCAGCTCCAAAGGCGGGGTAACGGCAGATCTGGATGCAATTCTTCGATCACTGATGCAAGCCGCGAAAGTATCTTTGAGTCGCAGAGCCGAACTCATGGAGAAGTTGGATGGGGTACTAGAGATGCTAGCGGCCCTTGATGATCTCTACGTCCTTCACGGTAAGGATTTTATGAAGATCCTTACGGCCCAGCTCCGATGCATGGGAGTCTCTATTGACGATGCGGGACGTCTGATGTGGACTTCCTTCCGTCGGAGCCATGCTAGAGAATTTCCGAATTTGTCGAAGGTCATGGCGTATCTGTGCTCTCCGGAAGTTTCGTCCGCGGTTTAGGAGGGCCGAGATGTCACGTTTGCAGCGCGTGGGCGGTGCTGGCCGCGACCGGCCGCAGAGCCGCAGCGCGGCCAGCAGACCGCCCGAACGCGCGGCCGGGACGCCGTAGGCGGCACGGCCCTTGATGACGTGCAGATAGTTTGCTTTCTGTGCTGCCCGTTGCTGTTGTGGATGTCTGTGAGCTACGCGAGGCAGGGCTGAGCATCGGTCCAGACTTGAGCCATGCTGGCGATGTAGGTCGCTGCCGGTCCTTGGTCGTCGATGTAGTTGAGGTGCATGACCGGGGCGTTGGCTGCTGGTGTGCCGTAGGCGTGGGTGTTGACGAGCATCTGCTGGTCGGCGCGGTAAATGGAGTTGTAGAGCACTGTCCGGTGTAGTCGGATGTCGACGCCGTCGATGTCGAGAAGCGGCCGGTACAGCGTCAGCGCGTTCTTAGCTCTCGCGACCATCACGTCAGCTCCGATCCCTTCGTCGGCTCCGCGTGCGGCTACTTCCTTGCCTTCGGGGTCGCCCAGGAGGATCCGTACCCGGACTCCGGTCTTGGCGCGGTCGGCCAGGATGTCGAGGGTGCCCTGATCTTCGGCGAGAAACAGAGCGCTGTAGGCCAAGATGCCGATCTCCTGCCGGGCCTGGGCGAAAAGATTGCGCCAGATCGTATGTGGGACGGCCCAGCGGTGGGGATAGATCGCCTCGATGCCATCGGCGAGAACCCGCTGTCGCAACCCGACCTCGGGCCACAGCTCGGCCTCGTCGACATGGAGCAGATCCGCCACAGCCCATCGGTGACGCGGGTACGGGATGCGTCCTTGGAGCCATCGGCTGACGGTCTTCGGGTCGACGGCCAGGGCGGCGGCGATGTCGGTGGTGTTGAGGCGAGCGGCAGTCATGGCGTAGCGGAGGTTGTTGTTCATGACCGGCCTGTTCCTCTCGCGAGATGACCCTGTCCTGCGACGTTAACATCAGACGTCCCTAGACGTCCCCAAGTTGCGGTGTTCCCACCCCTGCCCTCGGGGCGACGCTCGACCCACACCCCACGAGCCCGCACCGGACGTCAGGGAGACAAAGCCATGCACACGAGCAAGACCCTCAAGGAGCAGCAGCACGCCTACACCCAGCGGCTGCTGGCCTCCTTGGGCAAGCACCTCGCCGAACGCGGCATCGCGAGCGTTCTCGTCATCACCCAGGACGGCCACCCCGCCCTCGACGTCACCGACACGTACTGCCGGACGCGCCGGGTGTTCGCCCACCTGTCGTTCTGCTGGTTCTACTGGGGCGACCGCAACGACGAACGGGTGTCGTTCCTGGAAATGGCCGATGCCGTCGACCGGATCGAGGAGGCAGCGGAGGAGGGCTGGCACGAGGGCGAACAGGGCGACCTCAGCATCAACCTCGACAGCATCCTCGACACCTACCGCGGCTGACCCCGTGCTGACCGGCCGATGGCTGACCGGCGGGCGGGTCTATCCTCAGATCGCCGCCCGCGTCCGCGAACGCATTCAGTCGGGCGAGTTCCCGCCGGGCACGGCCCTGCCATCTGAGGCGGAGCTGTGCCGGACGTTCGGGGTCGCGCGCAACACGGTACGGCGCGGCCTGGCGATCCTGGAGGACGAGGGGCTCCTGGTCTCCGCCCCGTCCAAGGGTCGCGTCGTTGCCGGCACCGGCGCGGCGACCCCGTACCTCTACCAGAGCATCGCCGCGAGGCTGCGCGAGCAGATCGCACAAGGCCACCTCGCACCCGGTGCCGGCCTGCCCAGTGAGGCCGAGTTGCGGCGCCGGTTCGCGGCCTCGCGCAACACCGTCCGGCAGGCTCTCGCGCTCCTGGAGCAGGAAGGGCTGATCGTGGCCAGGCATGGGCGAGGCCGGTTCGTCCGGGTACGAAACGCCGATGGTGAGACGTCCTGGGACGTCTAGGCTCGCCCTCTGGATTCGCCCCCGCCCTTGCTGCCTATCGTGAACCACGTGGGACAAGTTGAGTGGGCCTACGACCTGGCCAAGGACCTGCTGGAGACGACGCTGCCCCGGCGCTGGGCACACACCCGGGGCGTCGCCGACCAGGCCGAAACCTTGGCCCCGATCCTCGGCGCGGACACCGACACCCTGATTGCCGCGTGCCTGCTGCATGACATCGGGTACGCGCCGGATTTGGTCGACACCGGCATGCATCAGCTTGACGGCGCCCGCTATCTGCGTGACGTCGCCCAGGCTGACGAACGGTTGTGCCGCCTGGTGGCCTACCACTCGTGCGCGGACAACGAGGCGCGGCAACGGGACCTGTTCGACGTGCTGGTCAAGGAGTTCGACCAGGAGCGGCCTGACTTGGCTCGGGCGCTGACCTACTGCGACATGACCACGAGCCCGGATGGCCGGCACTTGGACGTACGCGACCGGCTGGCCGAGATCTACTCCCGCTACGGCCCGGAACACGTGGTCAGCCGCTCGATCACCGACGCCACCCCGTGCATCGTCTCATCGGTGCGGGCGGTAGAGGCCGCACTCGCCAGCGAGACGCGGACGGGACGGAACCGGACACCGTCGCCCGGATGAAGTGAAGCTTCGGCGGGTGGGCTCGGGCCGACATGGATTTCAGCCACTGTCCGAGGCGGTGGAAGAAGCTGACTCCTCAGGCGCGAACTCGGGATACATGCCCGTCATCAGATCCCAGAACGAGCGGTATTCGATCTCTCCTGGATGCCAGCTAGCGTGGTCGAACGCTTGCCACTCGCCGTCAGGCTCCACAACGCGCGGGTTGAGAAGACAGACCTGGCCCTCGATGTACTCCGAGATGTAGAGCGTGTCCCCAACGGATCGCCCCAGATCTCACCGAGTTCCGGATCTACGTCCCGAGTCCAGCCAACCTCGGCCAGGGGCAGCAGCCGCAGGCACGAACGGCTTTCCTCATCCCAGCCGTTGGACACTGCGAGAAACTCCCTGTAGCTCGGCGGAAGACGCATACCGAGACGCCCCTCATGATGCGCCAACTCAGCCTCGCTGGCGCCGGCCGTGCCGAGCCACTCCGGAGGCCGATGCGCCTCCACCAGGTGCCGCGATCCCAACGGCGCAGAAGCTTCGCTCCGCGCGTGCTGCTCGTGAATCCGGCGGTTCACGATTTGCAGAAGATCGGCCCAGGGATAGCGCGGACCGTCGGCGGCGTGGGGGGTGATCACGAGGCTAACCATACGGCCTCAAGATCGATAAAGGGCTATCCGATGTGTGGTAGGCCGGTGCCGGTTAGGTACTGCTCGATCCGCATCCGCATCGACCGGTCCATCTGGAGTTCTGTCACCTGATCGCGAGGCACCCAGCGGACTTCGCGGGACTCGTCACTGGGAGTCGGCTGGCCGCTGACAGCTCGGGCGGTCAGGACGATGGAGAACTCCTGCCGTGCTTCGCCGTTGCTGGTGTAGAGGATGACGTGGCGGGGGTCGCTGTAGGTGCCGACCAGGCCGGTGATCTCGCAGGTGATGCCGGTCTCTTCGAGCGTTTCTCGTACGGCGGCCTGTGGGATGGACTCGCCCAGGTCGATGGCTCCGCCGGGAACGGCCCAGTTGTCGTTGTCGGTGCGGCGGATCATCAGCAGGTCGCCGGCCTCGTTGGTGACGATGACGTTGACTGACGGGACGAGGCTGTTGGGGGCGGGTGCGTCGGGGTCGTCGTAGAAGTCGATCCGGCGTGCCATCAGCTCTCCACTGGCGTGGCCTGGGCCCACACCTTCTCGAAGCTGTCGGCGTACGTGGCGACCATGTCCCCGCCGGCCACCCGTCGCAGGTGCAGGACGGGCGCGTTTCCGGCGCGGGTACCGTACACGTGGGTATTGATCAAATACTGGTCGTCGGCGCGGTAGATCGAGTTGTACAGCACCGTGCGATGCAACCGGATCTCGACGTTCTCCAGGCCCCTGATCGGCCGGTACAGCACCAGTGCACTACGGATCTGCGCCGCCATCCCCTCCCCGACGCCCTCATCGCTTCCCCGCTGGGCCACTTCGGCGCTGTCGGGGTCGCCGAGCAGGATGCGCACCCGTACTCCGGCCCTCGCCTTGTCGCCGAACAGTCGCACCATGCCGCCGTCGTCGGCGAGGAAGAGTCCGCTGTAGACCAGGACGCCGATCTCCTCGGACGCTCCGCCGAACAGTCGTCCCCAGATGTCCCGAGGTACCGCCCACCGGTGCGGGTGGATCGCGATCACCTCGCTCTGGGAGGCGGCGGTCACCTGTTCGCGGGTGAGGGCGTCCGGCCACAGGTACGACTCGTCCACGCCCAGGTACGAAGCCGTGGCAAAGCGGTGCTTTCGGTACGGCTCGCGGCCCTTGGTGACCCAGCGCTCGACGGTCTTGGGGTCGACCTCGATGGCCTGGGCCAGATCCGCGATGGACACGCCTTTCTGCAACAGGGCTGCGCGTAGCCGTTCGTTCGCCATCTCACCTGCTCCGAGGGACGTCCGGGGACCTGGCCATCGTAGGCCGGACGTCTTGAACATGTCCCGTCGTGTAGTGATCTCGTCCTGACGCTGCGTCGCATTCTCAGTTCGCAAGCAAGAACGGCGACTGAGAAGGAGGCGATCCCCATGACTGACGAGATCTACCCGGACTCCACCTGCGAGTGCAGCGCCCGCCTGGACGAGGGCGAGACCCGGTGCCGCAAGTGCCGCTCCCGTGAGCGCTGGATCAAGAAGCAGGCCGGCAGGCGCAGGCGTACCGGTCGGCGCGGCGAGACCCGTCGCCCCCCTCGCGCTCCGCGCGGCCTGGCCGTGCCGGGGGTGATCTGGTCATGACGATGATCCCGCTGATCATCGCCGGAGTGCTCGGCGTCGCGCTGCTGGTCGGATACGTGACGGTCCTGGTCGGCATCCGGCGCGAGGACAAGGCGCTCAGCCTGCGCCGCAGCCCTGACGGGGCGTCGGCGACGCTGGCCCGGAAGGTTACCGGCTGCTACGTCCGGAACGGCGTGTCGTGGACGTAGCCAACTGCTCCTCGACCTTCGCCAGCCGGACGGACAGGTCCTGGACGGTGGCGCGCAGCTCGGCCAGCTCGTCGCCGGTCTTCGGGGCGGGCGGGAGTTCGTCTGCGTCGCGGACGAACACACCCTTGCCCTGCTGGCCGATCACCAGGCCCTCGTTGCGCAGGACGCCGACGGCGAGCTTCACCACCGACAGGGACGCGTCGTACTGCTCGGCGAGCTTGGTGGTGGACGGCAGCGGGGTTCCGGGCGCGAGAGAGCCGCCGCGGATCTGCGCGCGCAGGTCGTCGGCGATCTGGAGGTAGGCGGGCTGCCCGGTGTTTTTGACCATCGCCCTTCTATCTCACCACGAATGTTCGACCTGGCCAACCGAGGGAACATTGACAACCGAGGCAACTAGGTTAACTATGTTGCTCACAACGAAAGAGGAGGTCACCACCCATGCGTTCCGTCCCGATCCCCGTGGATGTCAGCAAACTCGCCATCACCTGCGTCAAAGCACCCCGCCCGCGCGTGCTCAACCGCGACACCGGCGAGATCAAGACCGACAAGAACGGCAACACCGTCTACGAAGTCACCGTCTCCGTCGAAGATGAGTTCGGCCGGATCGAACTCGTCAAGATCGGCACCACCGGAGAACCACCCATCGGCGTCGGCGACCAGGTCAACGCGGTCGGCCTGCTCGGCTACATCTGGGAGATCGCCGGCCGGTGGGGCATCGCCTACCGCGCCACCGCGCTGCTCCCCGTACGGGAGGCCGCCGATGTCTGACGCGCTGTTCGTGCTCGCAGTCCTCGCCGTAGTGGCGGCGGGGCTGTGGGCCTGGCGCCGCTACCACTACCCCTCGTTCTGGCTGGCGGTCGGCTTCCCGCTCGTCGCCCTGTCCGTCCGCGCCTCTTGGCGGCGCGTCGCGCTCGGCTGCGGGCTGACCAAGAAGCGGCAGCGCTGGTGGTTCACCACCGTCCCCGGCGCGATCGCTTCCACCGGCCTGGTCAAGGTACGCCGCCGATTCCAGCGGGTCGCCGTCGACACCAAGCCGTTCATGTGGCTGCCGCTGCCGACCCGGCACGGTTGGCGCGTCAGCCTGCACACCCTGGAAGGCCAGACGCCTGGCGACTACGCCGACGCCGCCGAACGCCTCGCCCACTCCTGGGGAGTCCACGCCGTGCGCGTCTCCTCGCCCCGGCCCGGCCGGGTCGTGTTGATGGCGACCATGCGCGACCCGCTGGTCACAGTCGACCAACTCCCGGCCTCGCCTGAGCTGCTCAAGGTCACCGTGGGACGTCTGGAGACCGGCAAGCCGTGGGTCATCGACTTCCGTACGGTGCCGCACTGGCTCAACGCCGGAGCCACCCAATCCGGCAAGTCGAACCTGGCCAATGCGCTCATCGTCGGTCTGGCTCCTCAGCCGGTGGCGCTGGTGGGCTTCGATCTCAAGGGCGGGGTCGAGTTCACGCCGTATTCGCCTCGGCTGTCGGCGCTGGCCACTTCCCGCGCCGAATCCGTCGACCTGCTGTGTGACCTGGTCGGGCTGATGATCGACCGCATGGGGCTGTGCCGCCAGGCCGGTGCCCGCAACATCTGGCAACTCCCGCCCGCCATCCGCCCCGTCCCGGTCGTGGTCCTGGTCGACGAGCTGGCCGAGCTGTACCTGATGGCCGACAAGTCGGAGAAGGACGAGATCGCCAAGACCTCCACCGCGCTGCTGCGGGTCGCGCAACTCGGGCGGGCCTTCGGCATCTACCTGTTCTGCTGCGGCCAGCGGATCGGTTCCGATCTCGGGCCTGGGGTGACGGCTCTGCGGGCTCAGTGCTCGGGCCGGATCTGCCACCGGGTCAACGATCCGGAGACGGCGACCATGACGCTCGGCGACCTCGACCCGGCCGCACTCGTCTCCGCGCGCGCGATCGCCGCCGAGACACCCGGCGTCGCCATCGTCGCGAGTCAGGACGGCCAGTGGTACCGCGCCCGCTCCTACTACGTCACCGAGCAGACCGCCGAACATGCCGCCCGCACCCACGCCCACCTCGCCCCGGACTGGGAGGAGATCACCGCCCACCTGCCCGCACCCGTCAACGCCTGAACACGAAGGGAGGGGCAACGATGCGCCGCTTCGCCTGCCGGCTGCTCGACACCGGCCCCGTCCTCGTCCTGGCCGTCATCGCGGGAGCCGGATCGTTCACCCACATCCGCGACACCGCCACCGAACACGGCCAGACCGGATGGATGGCCTGGGCCGTCGCCGTCTGCATCGACCTGACCTGCGTCATGGCCGCCCGCGAACGCCAACACGACAAGAAGACCGGCAAAGGCCGGCCCAGCCGCATCACCTGGCCCGTCCTCGTCCTGACCGGCGGCATCATCCTGTCCCTGGCCGCCAACCTCGCCCAAGCCGAACCGACCGTCTGGGGCTGGATCACCGCCGCCACCCCGGCCGCCGCCTTCCTCATCGCCGTGTCGATGCTGGAACGCCGCGCCACCCGCACCCGTCCCGAACCGTCCGCCGTCCCAGAACCCTCGCCCGTCCTTGCCTCGTCCCCGGTCCCCGAACTCGTCCCGCACGACGAGCCAGACGAGAACGACCGGCAGGACGGCACCTTGGCCCCGGCCCTCGTCGACTACGCCCGCCGCGTCGCCGACGAGCACCACACCAAACACGGCCGGCCCATCACCCGCGACGCCCTACGCACCCACCTCGGCGTCTCCAACCAGCTCGCCTCAGACCTGCTGCGCACCCTGCACACCGCCTGACCGGAAGGAACCCAACACCCATGCGAGTCCGCATCGACGGCACCCGAGCCGAAATCGTCGACGCCCTGTTCCGCCTGCGCCTGCACTTCACCGTCTACGCCGTATCCCGCGCCTACCCCGACCGCACCCACCCGCACCACTGGCGCATCTACCTCACCACCCGCACACGCGAAAGGAAGTAACCCATGCTCGCTGAGCTGCCGGTGATCCACTACCGCTGCTGCACCTGCAACGGCACCGGCCTGCACTTCGAAGACGACCGGTGCGCTGACTGCGACGGCACCGGCATCGACAACCACGGCGCATAACGCGCAGCGCCCCCGGCCTGGCCGCACATCCGCCAAGACACACGCCAGGTCGGGGGCCATCCCCATCACCCGAACGAGTGAGAGGAGGTCTCCATCTTGCCCACAACACACGCCAACGCGCACGCCATCACCGGCATGATCAAGCGCCTGAACCGCCCCGACTACGACCGCTGGGCAACCCAGGTCCGCCACACCGGCGGCTGCCGCCAGCCCATCCACCTACGTGGCAGGGTCGACCACTACGACCGCGCCACCGGCCAACTCCTGCACCGCTACACCACCCGCACCGAGCCCGACGGCATCCTGCGCGTCCCCTGCAAGACCCGCCGCGCCTCCCGCTGCCCCGCCTGCGCCGAGACCTACCGAGCCGACACCTACCAACTCATCCGCGCCGGACTCATCGGCGGCAAGGGCGTACCGGACACCGTCACCGCGCATCCAACGCTGTTCGTCACGCTCACGGCTCCCTCCTTCGGCACCGTCCACGCCCGCCGCGAGCACGGCGGCAAGGTGCAGCCCTGCCACGCCCGTCGTAACGCCGACACCTGCCCGCACGGCCGCGTCATGTCCTGCACTGAACGCCACCACGCAGACGACCCCCGTCTCGGCGAACCGCTGTGCCCGGACTGCTACGACTACACCGGCAGCGTCCTGTTCAACGCGCTCGCGCCGCTGCTGTGGAAGCGCTTCGCCGACTCCGTACGCCGACACCTCGCCAAGACCGGCGGCCTGGCCCTCAAAGACCTCCGCCACCATCTCACCCTGTCCTTCGCCAAGGTCGCCGAATACCAGCGGCGCGGCGTCGTCCACTTCCACGCCGTCATCCGCCTCGACGGCCCCGACGGACCCACCACACCGCCCCCGGCCTGGGCCACCGCCGACGCCCTCACCCTGGCCGTCCGACACGCTGCCCAAGCCGTCACGGCCACCGCACCCGCCCACCAGGATCAATCCGCGCTCGTCCTGCGCTGGGGCGCCCAGCTCGACATCCAGCCCATCACGTTGACCGGCGACCTCACCGAACAAGCAGTGGCCGGCTACATCGCCAAGTACGCCACCAAGGCCGCCGAATGCGTCGGCACCCTGGATCGCCGCATCAACCCTCTCGATGACCTGGCCGCTTTCAACCTGCGCGACCACGCCCGCCGCCTCATCACCACCTGCATGCACCTCGGCGCCCTACCAGAGCTGGCGGAGCTACGGCTTATGGACTGGGCACACATGCTCGGATTCCGGGGCCACTTCTCCACCCGATCCCGCTACTACTCCACCACCCTCGGCCAACTTCGAGCAGCCCGAGAACACCACGCCCGCGACCACGACATCACCACTGGTCGTCTCCCTCTCTTCGCTGAGGACACCGTCCTCGTGATCAGCGAATGGGAGTACGCGGGCAAGGGCCACTCCATCGGAGACCAACTCCTCGTGGCCACCCTCATAGACACGGCGTGCATGGGGGTGGTCTCGCATGAATGACCTCGTGCTCACCGTCGACGAGGCCGCCCAGCGTCTCCGCGTCAGCCGGTGGACCCTCTACACCCTGATCCACTCCAAGCGGCTCCGAACAATCAAAATCGGCCGTCGCCGCCTCGTCCCCGTCGACGCCCTGACCGAGTGCCTCAAGACCCTCGTGGAGGTGGCGTGATGGCCAAGACCATGCTCGGCACCCCTGAGGAGGAGCCGAAGCGCCGAACGGGCCGCCGCATCCGTAAGCGCTCCAACGGCGAAGGAAGCATCTGGCCGCGCAAGGACGGCCGTTACGGCTACGCCGCCTTCGTCCAGACGACCGCTGGAACGGTGAAGCGCGTTCAGGGCTCCGCACGTACCCAGGAGGACGCCCGCAAGAAACTGACCGAACTTCTCCGCCAGGCCGACGAGGGCATCCCCGTCTCCTCTGAGAACTGGACACTGGCCGACTTCCTGAACTACTGGCTGAAGAACATCGTCAGCCAGGAACGGCGTCCCAAGACCTACCAGGGGTACGAGGGCGTCGTCCGCCTCCACCTCATCCCCGGCCTGGGCAAGAAGCGTCTCGGCAAGCTCAACGCCCAGGACGTTCGCCTCTTCATCAACCGAGTCCGCTCCGAATGCCAGTGCTGCCGGAACGGCTGGGACGCTTCCCGCGAGAAGCCGGTGTGCTGCGCCCTTAAAGGCGGTCAGTGCTGCGACTCCCGCTTGTCCACTCGCATGGTCCAGTCCATCCATGCAGTCCTTCGGAACGCGCTGGAGTGCGCCGTACGTGAAGAGATCATCGCCCGCAACGTCGCGAAGCTCATCAAGGTCCCGGTGCCCAAGTACAAGGTCAATCGTGGCCTCACCGTCCCGCAGGCCCGCGCCGTTCTCAAGGCCGCTCGGGACCACCGGCTCTACGCGCTGTACGTCCTGGCGCTCTGCCTCGGCCTGCGCCGTGGGGAACTCCTCGGGCTCCGCTGGACGGACGTCGACCTTGAGGCCGGCAAACTGGAAGTTGTCCAGAGCCTCCAGCGGGTCGCGGGCCGCCTTCAATTCGTCCGCCCGAAGACCTCCGACTCAGAGCGGACTGTCCCGCTGCCGCCCATTTGTGTGGAGGCCCTACGGGAGCACCGAAGGATGCAGTTCGCCGAACGCTCAGACCGCTGGGAGGAGTGGAAGGAACACGGCCTCGTCTTCCCCTCGCGCTGCGGAACCCCGATGGAGCCGGACAACCTACGGCGAAGCTGGGGAGCGATCCGCAACACTGCTGGCCTCGGCGAGATGAGGTTTCACGACCTCCGCCACACCTGCGTGACGCTCCTGCTCAACCTCGGGGTCCCGCCCCAGGTCGTCCGGGACGTCGTCGGCCATAGCGACATCGAAGTAACCATGACCATCTACGCTCATGTCTCTCTCGACGACAAGCGTCTTGCACTGGGCAAACTCGGTGACGCACTAGCGTAAGAAGTGAGGAAGTCAGCGCCTCAACCCAAATCGGTTGAGGCGCTTAACCATTTGTGCCCACACTCTCTCCATGGAATGGGACGAGCCTTCGCCTGTATGGCCGAGCGCAGACAGCGACCTCCTCAGGGAGGTCTCCAACGAGACCCCGACCACTGCCTTCCCGCGATACCGGCGCTCCGTCGCAGACCCATGGTTGGGTCATGTCGAAGGCTTCCGGGCTGCGGCGGGCACCATCTTGAAAGAGGTCGAGGCAGGTAGCCCTCATCGAGACAGCTTGGTTCTGCCCTTCCTGGTCTGCTGGCGGCACTACGTCGAACTTCATCTAAAGTCCCTGATCAACCAAGTCCAGTACGAACTCGGCCTTCCCGTCGAGGTGCCTAAGCATCACAGGCTCGACAAGTTGTGGAGCGTTGCTACTGACCTCATCCAAAAGTCTGAAGCCTTCGGCGAAGAGGACACAGAGACGACAGCTCACGTAGGACGTCTCATACTCCAGCTTCATGAGATGGACCCAACGGGGCAAGAGACGCGTTATCCGATCAACACCAAGGGTGCGAGCACTCTGGACAAGATCTGGTGCCTCGACATGCGAGCGTTTCATAACGAGATGGAGGGGATTGCCAGCTACCTCACGGGCTCAGAGGTCGGTATAGACGAGCACTTCCGCTATCTCCAAGAGATGGCTGAGGAAGACTGATGACGTTGCTGTCAGTGTTACTGTCACCAGACATCAAAAAGCCCCGAACGATGATCCGTTCGGGGCATTTCTACTGTTCAAAGCTGGTGGTCAGGGGCAGGGTCGAACTGCCGACCTTCCGCTTTTCAGGCGGACGCTCGTACCAACTGAGCTACCTGACCCAGAGCGGTCCTGACGGGACTTGAACCCGCGACCTCCACCTTGACAGGGTGGCGAGCACTCCAAACTGCTCTACAGGACCTTGCGTCTTGCTTCGTTCTCTTTGCGCTCGCTTAGCTTACCAGCTCTTCGGAGGTCCTTCGACCTGCCGTTTCGCGGGTGCGCTAGGCGCTCGCGGTGCCCCCAACGGGATTCGAACCCGTGCCGCCGCCTTGAAAGGGCGGTGTCCTAGGCCGCTAGACGATGGGGGCTCAGGATTCCCTGTCGCCTTCCGTCGGAGACCTCTGAAGCATAGGGGACGATTGCCCTTGATGCCAAAGTGGCGAACCGGCGGCCGGTGACGTAGTGCCGCTGAGCGTCCCCGTTGGCGACGGGGCGTTCGTCGGCGCTGGGGAAATCATACGTCCCGGGTCGGGCTCCACGTGACGCTGCATGTACACCGACTGCTCGCCGAGTCCGCCGAGGGTGATGTCGTCCCAGGCCTGCAGGCGTTTCGTCTCGCGGTCGAAGTACAGGACGGAGGCCTGGACGGGCGTGGGTTCGGCGTGTTCGAGGGCGCGCAGGCCGGCGCCGCCGGTGGAGCCCTGGACGAGGATGCGAGTGCCGGTGGGCAGCATGGTGGTGGAGCGTTTGTGGGCGTGACCGGCCAGGACCATCGGCGTGGCGCCGGAGAAGCCGCGGGCGACGATGTCGTCGTGGACGGCCACGAGGTCGGCGTTCTCGACGTTCTCGCTGTGGGCGCGGCCGAAGGCTTCGAGCGAGGCCGGGTCGGTGTCGACGTGTACGGACTTGTCCGGGGTGAAGCGCGGGTCGCCGAGGCCGTAGATGCTGAGTCCGGCGACGTTGCGCATCTTGTCGTCGAGGACGACGGCGTTCTTCTGCTTGGCGACGGCCTTCTCGGTGGTCTTGGAGTCATGGTTGCCGCGTACGTACACGTACGGGACGCCGAGGCGGCCGATCTCCTCCACGAACTTGTTCTCGGCCTTGCTGCCGTGGTCGGAGATGTCGCCGGTGTCGACGATCAGGTCGACGGTGAACTGTTCGGTCAGGGACCGGATGACGTTCCAGGCGATCGGGTTGATGTGGATGTCGGAGACGTGCAGGACGCGGATGGAACGGGGGTCGGCGTCGTACACCGGAAGGGTTGAGACCGCGTCGTACAGCTTCGAGACGTTGGTGACGAGTTTGGTGAGTTGCGAGCGGTACGACTCGAACCGGGTGACGATCGACTCGGCGCTGCCCACGAGGGAGGGCGCCGCGGCGACGAGGCCCGTGTAGCGGGGCTCGACGAGCGAGCCGGGGTGAAAGGTCCGGGCGGCGACCAGTCCGGTCGTGGCGAGCGCCACAGCGGCCACCAGGAGGCCCGTCAGGGCGACGCGGGGCCGCCTGAACACCATGAGGACGGCGATCAGCGCGCCGGCGGCGGCGCACAGCAGCGAGCGGATGGCGAGCTCGCGCACGCCGGCGAGCAGGTCGCGCTCGATGATGCTGGGCAGCCGGTCGGTGAGGCGGGGGTCTTCGAGGAGCGATTTGGCGCGTTCCTGGTCGATGTTCTCAAGCGTGATGCGCAGGGTCAGCGGGGCGTCGTGGGTGCCGAACGTGAGCGTGCCCAGCGGGCTGGCGTCGACGATCGTCTCGCCGCTCCAGGAGGGGGCGACGGACATGCCGGTCTCGACGGGGCCGACCTGCGCGTGCACGGTCCCGCTGAGGAAGATGCCCAGCCAGGCGCCGGCCGCGGCGACGACGAGCACCGCCACAGCTTTGGACGCCCGCGACCTGATGACTGCTTTCAACCTGTCCAGGAACTTCATACGGTTTCTTGCTTACCCAGCCCGCGAGGCAGAATGGCACGTGTGATCGAGGTTTCCCCGGAGAAGTTCGAAGAGCTCGTGGCCGAGGCGCTGGACACGATCCCTCCGGAGCTGACCCGTGTCATGAGCAATGTTGTCGTCACAGTTGTGGACGATCCGCCAGAACCCCACCTTCTGGGCCTGTACACCGGCATTCCCCTCACCGAGCGCGGCGACTGGTACTCCGCAGTCCTGCCCGACCGCATCGAGATCTACCGCAATCCGATCTGTCAGATCTGCGACACGGAAGAGCAGGTCGTCGAGGAGGTACGGATCACGGTGGTTCACGAGGTCGGCCACCACTTCGGCATCGACGACGACCGTCTCCATGAGCTGGGTTGGTGACCCTTTAACCTCCGGGTGACGCCAATGGGTTGCGCCTTGCCGAATGATCGGGCACCTTAGGTGACATACTGAACACTCTCAGTCAGGCACAGCGGAGTCCAATGGGGGCCATGCGGACGCGACGGCTGCCGGGACGGCATCGCCGTGCCACAGAGCGCCAAGCCACTTACGGTGAGGTCATCGCCGTCAAGGAGTTCAGAGCGCTCTGGTACGGCCAGGGGCTGTCGCTGCTCGGCGACCAGCTCGCCCAGGTGGCCCTCGCCGTGCTCGTCTACGACCGCACCCGCTCCGCCCTGGCCACCGCCGCCGTCTACGCGCTGACCTACCTGCCGTCGATCCTGGGCGGGCCGCTGCTGGCCGGGCTCGCCGACCGATTCGCGCGCCGGGGCGTCATGGTGGCCTGCGACCTGCTGCGCGCCGCGCTCGTGGGCGTGATGGCGCTGCCGTTCATGCCGTTCCCGGTGCTGTGCGGGCTGGTGTTCCTGGTGGTGCTGCTCAGCGCCCCGTTCTCGGCCGCGCGCGCCGCGCTGCTGCCCGAAGTGCTGGAAGGCGACCGCTACGTCGTCGGCTCCGCGTTGCAGAACATGACGAACCAGGCCGTGCAGATGCTCGGCTTCGCCGCCGGCGGCGCCGTGATCGCCGCCCTCGGCCCCTACCGCGCGCTCGCCATCAACGCGGCCACGTTCCTCGCCTCCGCGCTGATCCTCGTCACCGGCGTACGGCGGCGCCCCGCGAGCGAGCACGCCGGCGGCAGACCGTCCATGTGGACGATGACCAGGGCCGGCGCCCGCCTCGTGTTCGGCGACCGCAAGCTGCGCACGCTGGTGCTGTTCGCCTGGCTGTGCGGCTTCTACGTGCTGCCCGAGGGCATCGCGGTGCCGTACGCCGTCGAGCTCTACACCGGCACCCTGCCCGTGCCGGTGATCACCGGCCTGCTGATGGCGGCGATGCCGCTGGGCACGGTGGTGGGGGCGTTCCTGTTCAGCAGGTTCGTCACGCCGCCCGGGCGGATGCGGCTGATGGGCTGGCTGGCCATGCTGAGCTGCGCGCCGCTGATCGTGACGGCGATGCGGCCGCCGCTGGAGGTCGTGCTGGGGGCGTGGGTCCTGTCGGGAATCGGGGGCGCCTATCAGCTCGCCGCGAACGCCGCCTTCGTCCAGCGAGTCCCTCCTGACCAGCGCGGACAGGCGTTCGGGCTGGTGCAGTCCGGGCTCATGGCCGCGCAGGGCGTCGCGATCCTCATCGGCGGCTACGCCGCCGAGAAGCTGGGCCCCGAGCCGGTGGTCGCCCTGTCGGGCATCACCGGCCTCATCGTGGCCGCCGTGCTGGCCATGATCTGGACCGAGTCGCGCGGCCGCGTGCGCACGCAGACCGCGACCTGATCACTGCTGCGGCTTCTGCTCGTCGCTCCACGGGCTGGTGCCGCCGCCGCTGTTGCTCTGCTGCTTGTTGATCAGGTCCTGGACGATCGACGTCTCCTTTCCCTCCTCGGGCATGAGCAGCCAGCCGATCGCGTACACACCCACGCCCAGCCCGCCGAACAGCGTCATGACCGCGAGGCCGATGCGGATGAGGTTCGCGTCGATCCCCACGTACTCCCCGACGCCCGAGCACACGCCCGCGATGATCCTGCCCTTGCGGGTCCTGCGCAGCTGCTTGGTGTTGTATTCGCTCATGCCCCAAGACTGCCCTGCCGCCCTGCGTTCGCACATCGGGATTGCCCCTGGTAGAACCCTGGTAGCCCCCTAAGCGAGGAGAGGACGCGCGATGGACGACCTGCTGCGGCTGGACGACCGGCTCGACGCCGACCAGCGACTCATCCGCGACACCGTGCGCACCTTCGTCGCCGACCGCGTGCTGCCGCACGTCGGCGACTGGTTCGAGGAGGCGACCTTCCCCGCCCGCGAGCTCGCCCCCGAACTCGGTGCGCTCGGCCTGCTCGGCATGCACCTGGAGGGCTACGGCTGCGCCGGCACCGACGCGACCTCGTACGGCGTCGCCTGCCGCGAGCTGGAGGCCGGCGACTCCGGGCTGCGCTCGTTCGTGTCGGTGCAGGGCTCGCTCGCCATGTTCCCCATCTGGCGCTACGGGTCCGACGAGCAGAAGGAGCAGTGGCTGCCGCGCATGGCCGCCGGCGAGGCCATCGGCTGCTTCGGCCTGACCGAGCCCGACCACGGCTCCGACCCCGCCAACATGCGCACGTACGCCAAGCGCGACGGCGACGACTGGATCCTCAACGGCTCCAAGATGTGGATCACCAACGGCTCCATCGCCGACGTGGCTGTCGTCTGGGCGCAGACCGACGACGGCATCCGCGGCTTCGTCGTCCCCACCGACACCCCCGGCTTCTCCGCCCCTGAGATCCACAAGAAGCTGTCCCTTAGGGCATCGGTCACCTCGTCCCTCTACTTCGACGACGTCCGTCTGCCCGGCAGCGCCGTGCTCCCCGGCGTACGCGGCCTCAAGGGGCCGCTGTCGTGCCTGTCGGAGGCGCGCTTCGGCATCCTGTGGGGAGTCGTCGGCGCCGCCCGCGCCTGCCTGGAGGCCGCCGTCGAGTACGCCAAGACCCGCGTGCAGTTCGGCAAGCCGATCGGCGCCTTCCAGCTCACCCAGGACAAACTCGCCTGGATGTACGTCGGCGCCGCCCAGGCCGGGCTGACCGCCCTCCACCTCGGCGCGCTCAAGGACGCCGGCACCCTGGAGCCCCGGCAGATCAGCTTCGGCAAACTCGCCAACGTCCGCGCCGCCCTGGACATCGCCCGGGAGGCCCGCACCATCCTCGGCGGCAACGGGATCACCCTGGAGTACCCTGTGATCCGGCACATGAACAACCTGGAGTCGGTGCTGACCTACGAGGGCACCCAGGAGATCCACACGCTGGTGCTCGGCGAGGCGCTGACCGGGCTGGCCGCTTACCGGTGACGAGACGAGAGCGAATGGCGTCGCGGGCGGGGCGGTAATCTCTGTACGCTTGTCGTTGCGAGGGGCGTTAGCTCAATTGGCAGAGCTGCGGACTTTTAATCCGTAGGTTCCGGGTTCGAGCCCCGGGCGCCCTACCCCACATGACCTGGGCGGACTCCCCGATCTCCATGATCCGGAAGCCCGCCCAGTTGCATTTCCAGTTGCGGTTAGCCCAGCGGGATCAGCGGTGGCGGGATCATCACGGTTCGCTTGCTCTTGCCCTTGGGCTTCCCGAAGATCCAGCCGCCTACCCGTTCGGGGCAGGAGGGGGCGTGTTTCGTGCAGTCGGGCGCGCAGAAATTCTGCCCCTCCTTGGTACAAACGTGCTTGCGGCCTGCCAGAAGACCCGGATGACGCCCCGCTTGAGGTCCACGTACTTCCAAGGCCGAGAGCGAGCGCCACGGACCAGCGGGTTCCGTTCCCCTGGTGGTGGGCCACGTCCAGGACGTCTCGGGCCTCGTCCGCGTCAAGCGGCGACGCGGCGCGCCGCCGTACCTCCGGCCCTCCGCCCGCCCGCCCACCGCACGCCACTCCCGCCGTACCGACCGAACGCACCGACCGGGGTTGCCGCGCCGCCGCACAGATGCAGTCCTACGATCACCACTGCATGGTTGGACGCCGTATGTGCTTGGGGGCGATCGACGACCCAGGGTTCGTTTCTCACCCTGGCTCGGCGAGCAACGTGGCTGATCGCGGTTCGGCGGCGGACGGCAGGCGGATGCGCCAAGATCATTGCGCATGGCCCATGGCGGTGTCAGCCGAGAGGAAGCGTCCGTGATCGACTCAACCTACTACGAGTGGTTTCGCCTGCAAACCGGGCTGGTCGTCGACTTGACGTGGTGCTCTGCCACCAAGGTTGACGACGTCCTGGCTGCGTACGACATCTCACCCGAGAGCACTCAGCCGGCGCGCTTCAACGCTGACGACGTCGACATGTTCATCGGGCGCCTCGGCAAGGGCACCGTCATCATGGACTACCGCGTCGATTCCGTCACCGAGGGAGCTCTTCCCATTCTGGCGCAGTACGGCCCATGCCTGAGCGTTGTATGGATCGATGAAGCCCCAGCATTACTTTCTTATCGGACGGAAAGCGGCCTGGTGGTCAGGTTCGACATGACGGACTGGGATTGGTATCCAGATCCCGATCTCGCGAGTGTCGAACAGTGGATCGCCGCCAGCCCAGCGGGTCGGGAGACCTGGGAGAACAGGTGTGGCCTCGCCACGCTCATCACCGCCGAAGCGCTATGCCAGGCTGTGGTCGACGACGAATGGATGCGATCCGTACACACCGGCGTCATTTCACCGGATCCACTAGGGCAGGAGATTCCGTCAGCCCCACACACTCTCAGCTCGATCATCCAAAAATACGGTGACCGCACACCTTAGGACAGAGGTCCGGCAGAACAGACCCCGTGACCACACACCTGGTCGCCGTGCCATTAGCGTGGCACTAAGGGGGTCAGCAGAGGTCAGTCACGGTTGCCGGTCGCCCAAGTGGAAGCCGTGGTAGTCAGATCAGATCACTCCGCAAGCAGGGGCGGGGTGCCTGTCAGTGCTCAAGCCCCGGGGGTGCCGTGATCACAGGATCCCCAGTTACAGGTTCAGTTGGGTTCCGGGTTCGAGCCCACAGGTTACGTGGGCTTTCCGCGTACGGTGCGTGGTGAGCCGCCGTGCCAGCGATGCGTGGCGCGGCGCAGGGCGCGGGCGTCGCTGTAGCCGACCCGGTCGGCGACGGCGTCGACGGTGAGGTCTGTGTCCCGCAGCAGCCGCACCGCCCTGTCCTGCCGTACGGTCTCCAGCTCGGCCCGCCAGGTGGTGCCCTGCTCGGCCAGGCGGCGCTGCAACGTGCGGGAGCTGAGGGCCAGGCGGGCGGCGACCGCCCGCAACGAGCAGTCGCCGTCGCGCAGCGCGTCGGCCACGGCCGCGCGGAACCTGTCGTGCCAGGTCGACGCCGGCCGTACGGTGCGCAGCAGGAGGTCGGCATGCTGCCGCAGCACCTGGGCCAGGCCGGGCCTGGCGTACGGCAGCGGCGTCGTGAGGTCGGCGGTGAGGAACGTCAGGCTGTCGGATTCGGCGGCGAAGGTGACGTTCCGGCTGCCGAACAGCTCGGCGACGCCGTCGTGACGCCGGGGCGCGGCATGGCTGAACCCCACGTGCACGGGCGTGACCGTCCTGCCTCCGGCGCGGCGCAACTGTTCGAGCACCACGCCGAGACCGAACTCGATCCGGGCGGCGGCCACCGCCGAGGCCAGGCGGGTCGTGGAGCTGTGGCGCACTGTGGTCAGCTCGCCGTCGTCGAGCACCTCGATCGACTCGGTCGCCGGATCGGCCAGGATCGGGAGGTATCTGGCGGCGTCGCGCAGGCCGTCCAGCAGGTTCTCGCCCCCGCCGAACATGTGGCTCCACAGCCCGACGCCCTGGTCGGGCAGGGCGCGTACGAGCTGCGCGGCCGTGACACCGGCCAGTTCCTCCCAGAGCGCGTCGGTGACCGACGCCGGCACCCGCACCAGGTCGTGGTGGAGCTCGTCGCCGAAGGCCGCCGGCGCGGCGTTCGCCCCCGCGGCGCCGGCCAGTAGCCGGGCCAGCTGGGTCGACACGGTCCCCTCGATCACACCCGCGAGCCTACGCGAATGGCACCTTTCGTCCGCTTTATGACACGCTTCGGCCGCATCCTCCTAACAGGTGCTGAATAGCGTAGGTTGCGAAAGATTCGCGGCGAAGGAGATCGAGCGTGCGTGAGGTGAAGGCGGCCGACGGCCGCACCCTGGCCGTCGAGGAGTGGGGCGAGCCCGGCGGCAGCCCTGTCGTGTACACCCACGGCACACCCATGAGCCGCCTCGCGCGCTACCCGCACCCCGAGCTCTTCACCGAGCTGGGCATCCGGCTGATCACCTACGACCGGCCCGGCTACGGGAGCTCCACGCCGCATGGCGGACGCCGGGTGGTGGACGCCGCCGAGGACATCCGCACGATCGCCGACGCCCTCGGCCTCGACCGCTTCCCCGTGTTCGGCGTGTCAGGAGGCGGGCCGCACGCGCTCGCCTTCGCCGCCCGCCACCCCGGCCGCGTCACGCGCGCCGCTGCCCTGGCGAGCCTGGCGCCGTGCGACGCGCCCGGGCTGGACTGGACGACCGGCATGATGGAGAGCAACCGTCGTTCCTCCGAGGCGGCGCTGATCAGCAGGGACGCCCTGGTCAAGCTGTTCGCCGAGGACGAGGAGAGCGCGAGCCCCGCCACGCTGCTGCCGCCCGCCGAGCAGGCCGTCCTGGCCCAGCCCGAGGTCCAGGCCATGCTTCGGCCGGCTTTCGCGGAAGCCGTACGGCCCGGCAAGGACGGGTGGATCGACGATGAATTCGCCCTGTACGGGCTGCCGTGGGGGTTCGACCCGGCGACGATCGACGTGCCGGTGCGGATCTGGCACGGGTCCCTGGACACGGTCGTCCCGGTGACGCACGGGCGCTGGCTGGCCGCCCGCATCCCGTCCGCCACGCTCATCGAGGCGGACGACGCAGGTCACGCCGGTCATTTCGCCGCCACGCCCGCCATGCTGCGCTGGCTTCTGGGCGGCGACGCCTGAGACGTCAGGCGGCGGCCGGTCGCAGGGCGAGCCCCTCCTGCCCAGCCCATGCCGATCCGGCGATCGTTTCCGGTGAGGGGCGTCGTCATCGGGAGTGGTGTTCGGGCGATCCGTAGGACTCGCGGAACACGTTGCGTTCCCGTGCCCGGCGGCCGGGGTGGCGACGCTCCTCCGCCGGATAGCCGATGGACATCAGCAGGGCGATGGCCAGGTCGTCGCGGTCTTCGATGCCGATCGCCTTCTTCACCTTGGCCTCGTCCCAGCCGTTCATCGGCGAAGTGGCGAGCCCCATCTCCGTGGCGGCGAGCATCACGTAACTGGCCGCGATCATCGCGTCCTTGACCGCGTACTCCCGCAGCAGGCCGCGCTCCTCAAGATCCGCCTGGAAGGCTTGCGACGCCGCAGAGAACATCGTGACGAACTCGTCGTTCCATGCTCCATTGCGACGGGCCTGCTCGTAGACGTCGCTGTGGTCCTCGCGCCAGGACAGCGGCTCGGCGACGAAGACCAGCATGAGCGGCGCCTCCTGCGGCTGGGGCTGACCACCAGTGGCCCAGGCCAGATCCGCACGACCTTCGTCACTGGTGACGGCGACGATGGACCGGTCCTGGAGGTTCCAGCTGGTGGGCGCCTCGATGGCGAGGGCGAGGAGTGCGTCGAGCACGTCCGCCGAGACCGCATCGGGGCGGTAGTGACGGACGGTGCGGCGGGTGCGGATGGCTTCGGCGACAGACATGGTGTGAGGCGTCATGCCACTCACTATCGGAGAGCGGCTCTCCATGCGGAAGAAGGCACTAATTAGTGCGTTACTCTCCCTTCATGGAGACCATTGTGGAGTCCTCCGGGTTGCCGGCCGACGCCTTCTCGGCGAAGTGCCCGACCCGCCAGGTGCTGGATCACATCGCAGGCAAATGGACGATCCTCGTCGTGGATGCCCTCCTTGACGGCACCATGCGCTACACCGACCTGAGCCGACGCATCGAGGGCGTCTCGCAGAAGATGCTCACCCAGACCCTGCGCAGCCTCGAAGGCGACGGGTTCGTCACGCGCACCGTCCACCCCACCATCCCGCCCCGGGTGGACTATGAGCTCACCGCGCTCGGGCGCAGTCTCGCCGAGCCCATCACGGCGCTCCGCCGGTGGACGGAGGACAACATCAACGAGATCGAACGGGCCCGGGAGCGAGCACATGACTGACTGACCGGGCATCGGGAAGCCTGGCGATAAGCATCACTGATAGTCCCAACGGAAATCATCGTTGGTGGTGAAGCTGATCGGCGAATCATAATGTCCACATGTCCAGCTCCACCGGCCCTCAGGCCGACACCGCCTTTCATGTCCGCGAACATCTGACCGTGACGCCTTCCCCAGAAGCTTTCCGCAAGGCCAGAGCCGACGGAAATGAGCGTCTGCGCAGCAGCGGGTCGCTGTTTGAATCGTTCTTCGCCTTGGACGGCGCGGCGTACGCGCCCGGCGCCCTGCCGGCCTCGGTCAAAGAACTGCTCGGCCTGGTGGTGTCCGTGATGAAGGACTGCGAGGAGTGCGTCTATTACCATCTCGAACGATGTGATGAAGAGCGGGTCTCTCGTGAACAGGTGCTTGAGGCGCTGCAGATCGCCCTTGTGGGAGGCGGGTCGGTCACCATTCCGCTCCTTCGCAGAGCGGTCTCGTTCATGGAGCAGCTTCCGACACTCGGTGAGTGAAGTGCGGGCGTAGATTTCCATAGTGGTCAACCGCCCGATCGTCCAAGCCCCTTCAGGCGGTTGAATGTATCCATGAGACTGTTACGCTGCCGTCCTTTGCCCGCCGGCACAGCCGTTTTGGCACTGCTGGCCTGCGCCTCGGTGGGCGGTGGCGTAGCGGTTACAGCGCCTCCTACCAGCCAACCATCCGATGCCGTACGAAACGGTATCGACCATGTACATGCGGTCGGTCACGACCCGAAGATCGTCGTACGCAGCTCAACTCTCAACTTCCTGGTCGCCGCAGAAGGTGAGCTGGCCTACAACTCCGCGAACCGATGCTTGGAGCTGGTGACCGCCGGCTCATCGCCTATGGGGCTTGTCTGGCCGAAGGGCACGACCCCGACACAGATGAACGGAAAACGCGGCGTTACCGTCCCCGACGTCGGCGACATCCTGCAAGGATCTTCGGTAGCCCTGGTGGGCGGGTTCGAGAAATGGGGCAGGAGCAAGCCCTTTGGGTATAAGGCTTATGGGGACCTCGACTGCCTCACTCATGCTCCGAATGGCGACGTCTTTGTCATCGGGTCTGTGAAAAAGGTCGGCGTCTAGTTTGCCGCCAGTCGCGCTCACACGCGGGATGTCTGCTCGGGAGGACATCCGTGCACCGTGGTCCCTTTGGACAACCCCGCCTACTCCACTCCGCAGTACGAGGGCGGGCTGGCAATGCTGGGGATCAATGCTGCCGTCTATGAGGGCGCAGTGGATCTGGCCCTCAGGGACGCATCAGGCGATGTCATAGGACGAGGCACGGGGATATACCGGGATCAACCGCGCTACTCATGTGTATGCCCGAGTATCCACATCAGGGTCGAGTAGCTGCTTCGCTCCCCTTTCTGCCGGGGGATCTTGGTCGGCCGAACTTGATCCGTAGGTTCCGGGTTCGAGCCCCAGGCTCCACCCCATCTGACCTGGGCGGACGCCGGTTGGGCAGCCCGCCCGGTTCCCTGCCCTCGGTGGAAGTGGCAGGCTGCCGTGAATACGTCGCCACCCTGGGAGTCCATCGCGTGAGCCGATCCGGCAAGCTCCTCCACGTCATCGTCTGCGCCGCCGGGCCCGCCCCCGACGTCGGCCGACTCGTCACCCTGGCCCAACAGGCCGGCTGGACCGTCCAGGTCGTGGCCACACCACCCGCCCTGGACTTCATCGACGTCGCAGAGCTGGAGAAGCAGACCGGCCGTCCCGTACGCAGCCAGTACCGCAAGCCCGCGGAGCCCAAGTCCCCACGCGCGGACGCCATCATCGTCGCTCCCGCCACGTACAACACCATCAACAAGTTCGCCCAGGGCATCGCCGACACCTACGCACTCGGCCTGCTCTCCGAGGCGCCCGACTCGGCATCCCCGTCGTCGTCCTGCCCTTCGTCAACACCGCCCTCGCCTCCCGCGCCCCCTTCCGGCGCAGCGTGGAGGGGCTTCGCGCCGAAGGCATCCGCGTCCTGCTCGGCCCGGGCCAGTTCGAGCCGCACCCGCCCAGCACCGGACCCGACCGCATCGACGACTACCCCTGGGCGCTGGCCTTGGAGAGGCTGCCGGATTGAGCCCTCTCATGCCTGCCGGCAAGTCGTTCCTCGTTCTGGTGGCTACCGCGTTGACCCTGGCCGGGTGCGCGACCTCCTCGTGGGAGGACATCGGGAACGCGAAGCTGTCGGCGGACGGGCGTACGTTGACGGTGGACCTGTCGTTCGGCGCGCGCGCCGGGTCCCCGGAGCTCTGCGAGAAGGTGGCCGACACGCAGTTGGACGAATCCTCCTCGCAGGTGGTGATCGCCATTCTGGTGGAAGAGGACTGCCCCCGGCAGTGGCCCTGGGAAGAGCCCGTGTTCAAGAATTTGGTCGGCTACGCGCACCCGGTCAGCTTCACCCTGAAGCGGCCTCTCGGTGAAAGGTCCGTCATCGACAGCACCGACGGCCGGCGGGTGCGGATTTATCGGGAGGAGAAGCGCGGCTACGACCTGGGTCGTACGGGGTGATCGGGAAGATAGGACCTGGGGTGGGTGCGGTGGCCGGCGGTCGTCGGTAGCGTCGCTGACGTGGTCGGACGACTCGTTGCCCGCGCTCGGGAGCACGGGTGGGTGCTGGACGCCGCCCTGGCCGGGGTGGTGGTGCTGGCCAACGTTCCTGGGTTGGACGGGGTGGCCGGGTGGGGTTGGCTGGGCGTGGTCTGTCTTCCGCTGGTGTGGCGGCGGGTGGCTCCGGTTCTGGTGCTGTATGTGACGGTCGGGCTCGGCCTGGCGTCCTATGTGGCGGGGGTGCAGGAGGTCTATCCGGTGGCCGTGGTCGGGATGGCGGCTTACACGGTGGCCCGGCACCGCCCGTGGCCGCGGGTGCTGCCGCCGGTGGCGGTGCTCGGCGCGGCCTTTCTCTACGGCGTGCTGGTGGCGGGGCTGCGGTGGGGTGACGTGGTGGTGCTCGCCTCGGGCGTGGCGGTGGCCGTACTGCTCGGGGTGACGCTCCAGACCCGGGAGGCCCATCTCGCGGGACTGCGGGAGCGGGCCGAGCGGCTGGAACGGGAGCGTGACCAGCAGGCTCGTCTCGCGGTGGCGGCCGAGCGGAGCCGGATCGCCCGGGAGGTGCACGACATCGTGACCCACAACCTGGCGGTGATGGTGGCGCTGTCCGACGGGGCGGCGTTCACCGCGACGACGGCTCCGGAGCGGGCCGCCGACACGATGGGGAAGGTGTCGGCGGTGGGCAGGGAGGCGCTCGCGGACATGCGCCGGCTGCTGGGGCTGCTCCGCGACGGCGAGCCCGACAGCGGCACCGGGCCGGGCAGCGGCACCGGGCCCGACATTGGCACCCGGCCGGGCAGCGTCGGTGAGAAGGGCAGCCTGGCCCCGCCGCCCGGCGTGAACGATCTCGATCTGCTCTTCGACCAGGTGCGGGAGGCAGGCGTACAGGTGACCCTGACCCGTGAAGGCGTGCCGGGCGGCTGGGGGCCGGGCCCGGGGCTGGCGATCTACCGGATTGTCCAAGAGGCGCTGACCAACACGATCAAGCATGCAGGCCCGGAGGCCGCCGCGAAGATCCGGCTGAGTTATACGGTCTCCGGGGCCGAGCTGGAGATCGTCGACGACGGGCGTGGCGCGTCCGCCCTGGCCGTGGCGGGGGCGCAGACCGCCAGGCACGGGCTGGCCGGCATGGCCGAACGGGCGGCGGCCTACGGCGGCCGGGTCGAGGCGGGGCCGTTGCCCGATGGCGGCTGGCGGGTGCGCACCCGCCTCAGGTTCGGTGACGGAAGCCCGTGAAGATCCGGCTGCTGCTGGTGGACGACCAGCCCATGTTGCGTCTCGGCTTCCGCATGGTGTTCGAGACCCAGCCCGATCTTGAGGTCGTCGGGGAGGCCGGCGACGGCGCGCAGGGCGTGGCGATGACCCGCGCCACGAGAGCGGACGTGGTGCTGATGGACGTCCGGATGCCGGTGATGGACGGCATCGAGGCCACCCGGCGGATCGTCGAGTCCGGATCCCCGGCGCGCGTCCTGCTGCTGACCACGTTCAACCTCGATGAGTACGTGTTCGCCGGGTTGCGTGCCGGCGCGAGCGGGTTCCTGCTCAAGGAGGTGCCGCCGCCCGATCTGCTCACCGGCATCCGGGCCGTGGCCTCCGGCGACGCAGTGGTCGCGCCGCAGGTGACCCGCCGGTTGATCGACGCCTTCGCCCAGCACCTGCCCGACCCGGCGACCGGCTGCTCCCCTGCCGACGGGCGGCTGGACCAGCTCACCGAGCGCGAACGCGAGGTGCTGGCGGAGGTGGTCCGCGGTCACTCCAACGGCGAGATCGCCGAGACGCTGACCGTCTCGGAGGCGACGGTGAAGACCCATGTCGGCCGGATCCTCACCAAGCTGCATCTGCGTGACCGGGTGCAGCTCGTCGTGTACGCGTACGAGACGGGCATCGTACGGCCAGGTCAGAAGGAGTGAGCCGACACCTTCTCTCGCGCCGGCTGGGACGGTCAGTGTGCCGAGGCCCGGGGTCGGCGGCTGCTGGGGCCGCGGCCACATCGGGTGCGTCCCCACGGCTTGACGACGGACAGCACCGTGGCGAGGGACAGGACGACCAGCATCACGACCGACCCCGCCAGCAACCCGGGCTCCAAGGAGCCGATGTCGGCCCCCGGGTCGGCCAGGGTCATGGCGAGCGCGGCCTTCACCCCTTGGGCGGTGTACGCGTACCCGGAGATCATCGCGAAGACGGTGAGCACCAGTTTGGTGACGACCCACCAGTGATGCAGGACGCGCCACTTGGTGTACAGCGCCAGCACGAGTCCGGTGACCAGGGCCCCCAGGCTCCCGGGAATCATGATCGCCGTGTCGCTGATGTGCAGCATGTCGTAGGCCGCGGGCCGCAGGGGCATTCCCGTGCTGGTCAGCGCCACGACGCCCATGACGAGCATGGCGTAGCTGCCGCCGAGCCAGCCCACGGACAGGCTCACGTGCAGCACCAGCCACACCCTGCGCGCGGTGGGTTTCATCGGCCAGGTGACCGATCGCCTTGGTGCGGAGTGAACCGGCCTCACGAGATGCCCTCCAGTGCGGTAGACGACGAGGTCTCCAGCACACAGGTGACCGGTGGACGGGCGAATCACGGCAGGTACGACATTTCTTGGTATAGGTGGCTGTCATGGCAGGAGCCGGGAAAGGTCCTAAGCTCCGGCGGTGTGGAGAGCATGCACCCGACCAGGCTCCTGACCTCCTCCACGCCCTGGCGCGCCTGGGCGTACGCGGCGACCGGCGCCCTGCTCGGCGGCGTGACCATGACGGTGGTGCTGACGTTCGTCCTGGTGGGCGTGACGCTGGCGCCTCTCGCGATCGGGTTCGTCCCGTTGACGGCGGCCGGGCTGGCGGGGATCCCGATCGGCGCTGTCGAACGCCGGCGGCTACGGCTGCTCGGCCTGCCTGCGCTCCCCAGCCCGCACCGGACCCTGCGCCGGCCGGGGCCCAGGGCGTGGATCGGCACCAGGCTCCGCGAGAACGCCACCTGGCGCGCGTTCGGCTACACCACGGCGCTGATCACGGGGCTGTGGCTGCTCGACTACGCCGTCGCCGCCATACCGCTGGTCTGTATCGTCTTCGTCGCCGCACCAGTCGTCTACCTGGTGTCCGGGCCGGTCGACCTCCTCGGCACGCACCTGGCCACGCTGGCGGACTCGCTCCTGGTGGCAGGGTTCGCAGCGCTCGGGCTGGTGGCCGCGGCCTACCTGGCCGTCGTGGCCGCGAAGATGCGGGTTCCGATCGCCCGGGTGCTGCTCGCGCCTCCCCCGTACGAGATCCCGGACATGGAGACGGTCGGCTCCAGCGGGCGACTGCTCGACGCGTTTGACGCCGAACGGCGGCGCATCGAGCGTGATCTGCACGACGGCACCCAGCAGCGGCTCGTCGCGCTCGGCGTGATGCTGGACATGGCGCGGATGACCGTGGCCGATCCCAAGCTGCACAGCCTGCTGTCCCGCGCCCATCTAGAGACCATCACGACGCTGGAGGAGCTGCGCGAGCTCGTACGCGGCATCCATCCGCGGGTGCTGGCCGAGCGCGGCCTCCCCGAAGCCGTGGCCGAGCTGGCCAGGGCTCATTCCCTGAGGATCCGGGTGAAGATCGACGTTCCGGGCAGGCTCGTGCCCAGTGTGGAGAGCACCGCGTACTTCATGGTGAGCGAGGCTCTGGCTAACGTCGCCAAGCACGCCGAGGCCGACGACTGCTGGGTCAGCGGCTGGATCGCCCGCGACACGCTGATCCTGGAAGTGGGTGACAACGGCAGGGGCGGCCTCGACGTACGGGCGGACGGCGGCGTCCAGGGCATGGCGGACCGGGTGGCCGCGGTGGGCGGCCGGGTGAGGTTCACCAGCCCCGGCGGCGGGCCGACCGTCCTGCGCGCCGAGATCCCCTGCTTGCCGCACCCGGTGACGGCATGAGAGTCGTCTTGGCCGAGGATTCCGGCCTGCTGCGGGAGAGCCTGGTCAACCTTCTCACGTACTTCGAGCATCAGGTGGTGGCCGCAGTGGCTACCGCCGGTGAGCTTCGCAGCGCGACCTCGGCCTTCCGGCCCGACATCGTCGTCACCGACGTGCGCATGCCGCCCGACCACACCGACGACGGCCTGCGGGCGGCGATCGCGCTGCGCCGCGATCGCCCTTCGCTGCCGGTGCTGGTCCTCAGCCAGTACGTCGACGGCGCCGCACTCTCCGAGCTGCTGCGTAGCGGTGATGCCGGCACTGGCTACCTGCTCAAGGACCGGGTGGCGAACGGCGCCCAGTTCGTGGCGACCATGCGGGAGGTGGGCGGCGGCGAGACGGTGATCGACCCGGAGGTGGTGCGGCGGCTGCTCACGCACCGGGCCGACCCGCTGCTGCGGCTCAGCCCGCGCGAGCTCGAGGTGCTGGCTCTGATGGCGGAGGGCCGGTCCAACGCCGCCATCGGCAGGGATCTCGTCATCTCCGAGGTGACCGTCTCCAAGCACATCGGCAGCATCTTCACCAAACTGGACCTGCCCGCCGACGAGATCAGTCACCGCAGGGTCCTGGCGGTCCTCAGCTACCTGCGCGGCTGATCTCTCCGGCCGACTGCGCCGCTCGGCCCTGCCGCCGGGCGACGAGGGCCGTGGCGGTGAGGTAGACGGCGACGAAGACGGCTCCGGACAGGGCCCTGAAGGCGTCGCCGACCAGCAGTCCGATCAGCAGGACGACGACGGCCGCCTGTGTCGTTCCCGCGCCGAGGACGAACAGCGCGGCGGCGGCCCTGGTCGTCGCCCGTACCCGGGCCGTCGCCCAGAGTCCCGCCGCCACCGCCGCCGAGGTGTAGAGCGCCACGACCGGCCACGGGGCCTTGACGATGGAGACCAGCAGCTCGGTCCCGACGAACCAGGTCGCGTACAGCCCTGCCCCCGCCGCGAACGGCAGCCACCGCGCCCCCGGCCGATCCACGACCGCCACCACCCGCGGACCCCGCGGCAGCCGCGCCGCGACCAGGCAGGCGACCAGCGCGGCACCGAGCACGACCGCCAGGTGCAGGAGGAAGGTCCCGCCGTCCTGCACCCCGCGGTTCTCGCCCCAGAACACGAACCGGGCGATCGCCAGCCCGCCGGTGACGATCCCCAGCACCCAGGTGGCCCACTTCGGCAGCCACGGCCGGTCCGCCTGCTCGGGGAACAGCAGGTGCGTCAGCAGCACCGGGGTGAGGAGCGAGAACAGGCCGTGCCAGGGCAGGATGTACAGCGCCCAGGGGATCCGCAGCCCGGCCACCACCCCCAACGTCCCGTACGCGTCGTTCGCCGGGTCGAGCGGGTGGAAGAGCGTCTCCGAGATCAGACCCTCGTTGTACAGGCCGTAGATCATGCCCAGGCACCACAGGCCGAGCAGTCCCGTCCTCGTCCGCGTGGCCACCTCGCGCAGCACCAGAATCGGCAGCCCGTAGACGAAGACGGTGAAGGGGAGGAATATGCCCGGCTGGAAGAAGTCGGTGGCGGGCATGGAGCCGCTGAACACCTCCGCCAGCAGCGGCGAGAGCACCATGAGCACCGGGATCGGCCACCGGCTCCGACGTAACGCGTTCATCGTAAGGGTTTCCTTTCGTCGGGATCCGACGCTAGGGAAGCCGCTTCTCACGCACGACAGCCCGAAGTTTGGCTTGGGCAGACCGGAAACCTCCACCTCAGGTCGCATCCCGTCCTCCGACGGTCGCACCCGTTTGCGCGCCCGGCCGGACACCGCCCCCCTGCCCTCCCCGGAGATCACCCTCTCCGACCTGGGGTAGACCGCGGGGTCGCCGGCGCTGGGCTGCGTCATGCGCCTGGGCTGACCGCTCTCTGATGTTTTCGCATGTCGCGGGGCCTCTGAGGGTAGATGGCGGCTGAGGGGGACCCGGTGATGGGAGCGACGGTCGACTACCAGGCGGCATTCGAGGCGCTGCCGTGTCCCTGCATGCTGCTCACCCGCGAGCTGGCCGTGCTCGCCGTGAACGACGCCTGCCTGCGGATGACCGGCCAGGAGCGGGACGAGGTCGTCGGCCGGTCCCTGCCGGTGGCCCCGAGGGGGCTGAGCGCGGCGGGGGCGGCGAAGGTGCGCGCGTCGCTGGAGCGGGTGGCCGGTTCGGGCGTCGGCGAGGTCGTCCCGCTGCTGCGGCATGACTGGGCGCCGCCCGACCCGCGCCACTGGCGGATGACGAGCGCGCCGGTGCTCGATCCGTCGGGCGCCGCCAAGGGGATCATCGTCGTGTTCGGGCAGACGGAGGTCGCCGGCGCCGCCGAGGAGCCGGACGCCGGGGCCGACGGGCTGCTCCACCAGGCGTACCGGCAGGAGCAGCAGAAGGTGTCGATGCTGCACGAGACGATCGAGCACCAGCAGCGGTTCGTGTTCGACGCCGCGCACGACCTGCGCAACCCGATCACGGGCCTGCTGACCGAGCTGGAGGACGCGCTGTCCGACCCGGGTGCGGACCTGCGCCGGACGCTGCGGAGCCTGCACCGCGACGCCGAGCGGCTCAACGAGATCGTCGGCGACCTGCTCGCCCTGGCCCGCCTCTACACGGCCCCGCCGCCCGGCGTCGAGCTCGTCGACCTGGCCCGCCTGGTCGTGGAGGAGCTGGGCGCCCACCCGCCGAGCGCGGCCGTGGTCACCCGGCTGGAGGAGGACGTGGTCGTACGGGCCTCGCGGGTGCGGCTGGCCCGGCTGCTGTCCAACCTGGTGGCCAACGCCGAACGCCACACCACCACCAGGATCGAGTTCGTGGTCGCCGCCACGCCGCCGTACGCCGTCCTGGAGATCATCGACGACGGGCCCGGCATCCCGCCCGAGGACCGGGAGCGCATCTTCCACCGGCTCTACCGGCACGACCAGGCGCGCACGCTCGACACCGGCGGCTCCGGGTTCGGCCTGCCGATCGCCCGCGAGATCGCCCACGCGTACGGGGGCGATCTGTTCGTGGCCGATCACCCGGACGGCGCCCGGTTCGTGCTGCGACTGCCGCTGGCGGCGCGGCCGGAGCCCGGCGGTGAGGAGGCTCCGGACCGGCCGTTATCGAGGAGCGGGACGTCCTCCTGACGCGGAAGCTCCCAGCCCGGGAAGCTCCCAGCGCGGGAAGCTCCTAGCGGGGGAAGAAGGGCAGGTCCAGGTAGACGTCGTCGGCCGCGGCGAGGATCTTCGCGGCGTCGTCGACGGGCGGGTGGATCGCCTGGTTGATCTGCCGCTTGATCTCCTTGCCGTGGGCGCCCGTGGCCATCACCTTCCGGTCCCAGCCGCGGGTGAAGATCCCGCCGGCGCCGCCCAGGTCGAGGCAGGTGACGTACGGGCCAGGGGTGAAGTCGCGCAGAAGGAGGCCGAGCAGGTCGGCCGCCGCGTTGTACCCGGCGACCTTGCCGAGCGGGACGGCGTGCTGGCAGGACTGCGTGACCGTGTGCCCGGCGTCGTAGGGCGCCGCGGCCGTGTCGCCGGCGGCGAACACCTCGGGCAGGGCGCGCAGGTGCCGGTCCACCGGTATCCGGCCGAGGTGGTCGAGTGAGCCGGTGATGTGCCGGGTGAGCCGGTTCGCCCGCATGCCCACCGACCAGACGACCGCGTCCGCCTCGACCTTGGTGCCGTCGGACAGGGCGGCGTAGCCGTCGCCGACCTCGGTCACGGTGGTGGCGAGGCGGCGTTCGACGCCGAGCTCGTCCAGGGCCGACTCGATCGCCTCGCGCGGCTCCGGGCCGAGCTGTTCGCCGACCACCGCCGCCCGGTCCACCAGCAGCACCCGGCCCCGGGCGGCCAGCTCGGTCGCCGCCTCCAGACCGGTGAACCCGGCGCCGACGACCACCACGGAACAGTCCGCCCGGCCGCGCAGCCGGTCGGCGAGCCGCTGAGCCCCGGCCAGGGTGTCGATGTCGAAGAGCCGTTCGGCGCCGGGCAGATCTCTCGGCCGGACGAGCTCGCTGCCCGCCGCCAGCACCAGGCGGTCGTACGGGATCTCCTGGCCGTCGGCCACCACCACGCGGCGGGCGGTGTCGATCTCGCTGACCGTGGCGCGCAGGTGCTCGACGCCGATCGGGTCGAGGATCCTGCGCAGCTCCACCGTGGCCAGGCCCGGGTCGGGCTCGTACAGCCTCGGACGCAGGACCATCCGCTCGCCGGGCGCGATGAGCGTGATACGCAGGTCCCGCTCCCCGCGCGCCAGCGCCGCGCCCGCCGCGCTCCACACGCCCGCGAAACCGCCACCGATGATCACAACCTGTGCCACCGTCTCGTCCTCTCTCAGCCTGTCCCCCCACGGACGGGGAGGGATCGGCAGGGAGACAAGACAGCCGGCTCAGATGTGACCGATGCGCGGAAGCTTGTCGGGATTGACCAGCCTCCTGAACTCCGTGATCCGCCCGCCGCTGACCTCCACGGTGTCGAGCCAGACCAGCGCGCCGCCGGAGTAGGTCGCCAGGGCGGGCTCCCCGTTGACCTCGACGACGCGGACGGCGTCCGGACGCCTGAGCTCGACCTGCCTGATCGCCAGCCGGGCGATGATCGCGGCGCCCCGGACCGGCCTGCGCGCCGCCGTCGCCTTGCCGCCGCCGTCGGCGACGTAGACGGCCTCGGGGTCCAGCAGCGCGACGAGCCCGGCCAGGTCACCGGCCTCGGCCGCCGCCCTGAACGCCTCCAGCACCCGCCTGGTCTCGGCCTTGGAGGCCCGGGGCCGTTCCGTGACGGCGGCGACCCGCGTACGGGCCCGCGAGGCGAGCTTGCGGCTGGCCGCGGGCGTGGCGCCCAGCACCTCGGCGATGCGCGCGAACGGGAGGTCGAACACGTCGTGCAGCACCAGCGCCACGCGCTCGGCGGGGGTGAGCGTCCGCATGACCACCAGCATCGCGGTGCTCACCGACTCGTCCACGAGCACCCGGACGGCGGCGTCGGGCCCGGTCAGCAGCGGTTCGGGCAGCCACGGCCCGACGTACGACTCGCGCCGCACGCGCGCCGACATCAGCACGTTGTAGGCCGTACGGGCGGACACGGTCACCAGCCAGGCACGCACGTCGCGCACCTCGGACAGGTCGGCGGCGGCGGCCCGCAACCACACCTCCTGCGCCACGTCCTCCGCCTCGGCCACGCTGCCGAGAATCCGGTACGCGGCCCCGAACACCGCCGGCCGGTGGGCCGCCCAGTCGGCCTCCGTCAGCGCCGTGCCCGTCGGTTCCACCTCGCACCCCGATCCCCTGCGACCGTTCTCCTCCGATGCCGAGGCTACGTGCGCCTCGACGCCACGACCGCGCGGGGTCCGCCGTATGCCGATGCGCGGACATGGACAGCCGGCTGCGCCACCCCATGGCTCGGCCCGCCCCGCGACGTGCTCGACGGCGTCGTCGCCGATCTAGCAGGTGCTGTTCCGCAACCATCGGCACCTGTGGGCTACACGGTCCTGATGGCCGTCATCGAAGCCCTGGCCAGCTCGCAACTCGCCCAGGCCGTGTCGGTCGGCAAGAGCAAGCTGGGTCCTCATCCTCGACGGGCTGGAGAACGACGGCCTGGTGCGCCGCCGCCCCGACCCTGCAGACCGCGGGGCCCGCATCATCGCGGTCACCTCCGAAGGCAGCCGTGCGCTCAAGGCCGCCCGCGACGACACCAAGGTGATCGAGGACGGCCGTCCACCCGAAACCGCCTGCCCACCCGACCGGCCGGGCGCGGCATAGCGTGGCCGCATGCACTTCTTCCATGCACCGCAGTCGCCGCCCGAACGGCACCCAGGAGTGGAGCTGGAGCATCCCCCATGGCTAGGCCCGCCCCGCGACGTGCTCGGCGGTGTCGTCCCGATCGAGCAGCTGCTGTTCCGCAACCAGGAGCTGGTCATCGCCCTCGCCAGCGCCGCCGCCTTCCCGCAGGGCGTGGAGTTACGGCTCCGGTTGGCGGCCCGGCACCCTGAGGGCGGCGACGAGGACGTCTGGTGGGACCGGCGCGAGCTGCTGTTCGGCGGACCGCACCGGCACCGCGTGCGCCCCGGCAAGCCACTGGCGGACGAACTCCTGCGCTTCGGCGTACGGTTTCCGGGCGGCGCCAAGGCGACCACCGTCGACCGGCACCCGGGCGAGAATCCGCACGGTCCCGTTCTGCGTGACTCCGGCGAGGGCGGCGGAGGCGGCGGCGACCGCTTCGTCGCCAGCCGTCGCAACCTGTGGCTCTGGCCGCTGCCACCGCCCGAGCCGTTCGAGTTCGTGATCGAATGGCCCGCGTTCGACGTGCCGCTGACCTTCGTCACCGTGGACGGGGAGCCGATCGCCATGGCGGCCCGGCGGGCCCAGCCGTACTGGCCGTAGCCGCCCCGCTGTCGCACCGGCTCGACGAGCACGGCCGAGCGCGACATCGGCCGGTTCGCGAAACCCGCACGGCACGCTCCTTGACCGGACGCGGCCATACGTGAGCCGCCCAGTGATCACCTCCATCCGTCGCCGGCACATGCTGTCGCAGTGTTCGAGGCGGGCACCTGCCCGCCTCGAGATCATCAGCCCTTCGCTGCTGGCCGGAGGTGGGGCCCTTCGTCTCCGGCCATGGCTAAACCCCGTCCTGGCCAGCCGCGCCCGAGGGACCGGCTGGTCAGGACGAGCCTCACCCCGCCCGGAGGTCTTCGCGGCCTCACGACTTGCGCGACCTCTCCTGGCGCCTGTCGGCGAACTTGCTGATGACCCATGCTCCGCCGCCGGCGATCACACAGAAGGCGATGAGGGCGGCGGCCACCGTGATCCACCCCGGTGCCGCCACGGCCATCGCCAGTCCCGCGAAGGCACCGGGGACCATGACGCCGACCAGGGCGATCATGACGACGGCAGGGGCGATTCCGCTCGGCGACCAAGCCGGGGCGGTGGCGTTGATCCGCTTACCGCCCGAGAGGGTGACCTCGAAGGAGACGCTCTCCCGGGCTTCCAGCAAGTCGGCGCGGGGGGTGGGGTCGCCTTCGGTTTTGGTGAGGTCGGTGACCACTGGCTTCTTCACGTGGCTGAACACTTTCTCGCTCGGCCTTGATGTAGGAAACCCGCCAGGCGAGACCCGGCGGGGGGTTGTGCGAGCCCCAGCGCGATGCGGGGGGTAGTCCAGTGGCCCCGGACGAGCCGGGGGTCGTGCGTTTGCGGTGCTACGCGTAAAAGTATCACTCGATATGGCTCGCAGCCACGTAACGTATGGTCTGCACGCGTACGATACGCGTACACTAGCTGATGGATACTCAGCGAAGAACTTGACTCTAGACAGCTCACTGTCGTACCGTCGGGCCTGCAGAAACAAATATTCGCAGGTCACAAGCAGTGGAGAGGGTGAAAGATGGAGAGGCACCGGCTGCCGACCACACCTTCCCCCTCTGCCGGGCCAGCGCCGATCGTGCCGGATTTTCGCAAGCCCTGGCAGATGGCGAGGAGGCGGTTACCACGGCCTCCCCCACCAGGGCACGCATCGCCGTCACCGGACATTGCACGGCTGACGGTAGCCGTTACCCCTGACAGTGCCTCGCGTCGCCTTGCGAGGATAGGAAAGACATCGACGAGCACGGGCCGGGATGGCACTCCCAGGCCCGTTTTAGCCATGTCTCGCGCGGGAGGATCCCGAGAGAATATGTCCCCGAAAGTGCGTGAAACTGAAGCCGCCGGCCCCACGAAGAGCCCGCCCACCGGTCGGGGTCACGGACCACTGGAGCGGGTCACCGTCAATCTGACCGAACGTTCTTCTCGTGCGCTTGAAGAGGTCGTAGGGCTTCGTGGCGAAACGAAGACCGACGCCATCAACCGGGCCCTGCAGATGTACAGCCTCATTGAACGCATTCTCCAGAGCGGGGGGAAGGTGTACGTGCAAGAGGCCGACCAGTCCGAGCTGGAACGCGTGAGGTTTTTCTGAAGGACTTTTACATCTTTCAGCAGAACCTCCGCGATAACGTTCCGCACTCCCCGGTCCAGGCGCCAGGTGCCTGATCAGAGGGATCGCGGGATCGTCTTGAACACCAGGCCGAACCTGGCGGCCAGTTCAAGATCTCTCCCCGGCTCCACGACCGGAGCCGCGAGCATGACCTCGCTCCCGACCGCACTGACGTTCATGTCCTGCGGTGACGGTTGAGCTGAAGAGAGCCTGGCGTCGCTCAAGCCGCCAACTGTGCTTTCCCGATCGTTCCGTCCGCGAGTCCCCCTGTGCGCGCAGTGCCGCGCCCTGTCACGGGGAGCGATCGCCACGGCGGTGCCAGGTGTACATGGACGTAGCCCGGTTGGGTGGAGTCGGCACGTTCGTACAAGTGTTGGGGGTGGGGGGCGGAGCATTCTGGGGGCGGACGAGGCGTTCCGACGAGAGGGGCCCCGATGCTCAACCTGTCGATCATTCTGGAAGACAGTGCCCGCGCGGTCCCGGACCGCACCGCCCTGGTCTACGGGGATCTGCGGCTGCCGTACGCCATGGTGGACTCTGTCGCGAACCAGGTGGCCAATCTGCTGGTGGAGCGCGGGATCGGCAGGGGCGACAAGGTGGCGCTGCTCTGCCCGAACGTGCCGTACTTCCCCTTCGTGTACTTCGGCATCCTGAAGGCCGGGGCGACCGTGGTGCCGCTCAACGTGCTGTTGCAGCCGAGGGAGATCGCGTACCACCTGGACGACAGCGGCGCGAAGGCGCTGTTCTGCTTCGAGGGGACGCCCGAGCTGCCGACGGGGGCGCGCGGGCGGGAGGCGGCGGACGCGACGGAGGGGTGTGAGCACTTCTTCGTCCTGCCGGCGACGCCGCTGGCGACCGAGTCGGAGTACGGGGAGTCGTTCTGGGCGGCGTTGGACGGCAAGTCCGGGGAGTTCGAGACGGTGGGCACCGGGGCGGAGGACGTCGCGGCCATCCTCTACACGTCGGGCACCACGGGGCGGCCCAAGGGCGCGGAGCTCACGCACGCGAATCTGCTGCTCAACACGATGGTCAGCGACGAGATGTTCCCCCGCGACCCCGAGGGTGACGTGTCGCTGGCGGTGCTGCCGCTGTTCCACTCCTTCGGCCAGACCTCGGTGATGAACGTGAGCCTGCGCCGCCGCGCCACGCTGGTGCTCGTGCCGCGGTTCGAGCCCGGTCAGGCGCTGGAGCTGATGCGCGGGGAGCGGGTGACGATGTTCGCCGGGGTGCCGACCATGTACTGGGCGATGCTGGCGAAGATCCACGCGGGTGAGGCCGAGGTGCCGGCGTCGCTGCAAGTGGCGGTGTCGGGGGCGGCCGCCTGCCCGGTGGAGGTGCTCAAGGACTTCGAGGCCACGTTCGGCATCCCGATCCTGGAGGGGTACGGGCTGTCGGAGACGTCCCCGGCGGCCTGCTTCAACCAGCTCAGCCGCCCGACCAGGCCGGGCACGATCGGCTTCCCGGTGTGGGGGGTGGAGATGCGGCTGGTGGACGACGACTGGAACACGGTGGAGGGCGAGGGGCCCGGCGAGATCGCCGTGCGCGGGCACAACATCATGAAGGGCTATCACGGCAGGCCGGAGGAGACGGCGGAGGTGCTGCGGGACGGCTGGTTCCGCACCGGGGACATCGCCACCCGCGACGAGGAAGGCTACTACTCCATCGTCGACCGCACCAAGGACATGATCATCCGGGGCGGGTTCAACATCTACCCGCGCGAGCTGGAGGAGGTGCTGATGACGCATCCGGCGGTCTCGCTGGTGGCGGTGGTCGGCGTGCCGCACGGCTCGCACGGCGAGGAGGTCAAGGCGTACGTGATCCCGTCGCCCGGGTCGGCGGTGACCGAGGCGGAGCTCGTGGACTGGTGCAGGGAGAACATGGCGGCCTACAAGTATCCGCGGATCGTCGAGTTCTGCGAGAGCCTGCCGATGACCGCGACCGGCAAGATCCTCAAGCGGGAGCTGCGCCGGTCACGGGCCGACGTCGGGTAACCAGTCGATCGCGGCGGCGAGCTCGGAGGGCGTGTTGCCGAAGGTGCGCCGGAAGGCGCGGGTGAAGTGCGGGCCGTCGGTGAACCCGGCGCTGTGCGCGGCAGCCGTCAGCGTCTCCCCGGCGGCCACCCGGTCGATGGCCTGCCGCAGCCGCAGCCACCGCACGTACGGCCGCAGCGGGATGCCGACGTGCGCGCCGAACAGGTGCGCGAGCCGGCTCGGCGACAGGTGGACGGCGTCGGCCACCGCTCGCAGCCGTACCGGTCCTGCCGGCAGGAGCGCGGGGATGACGGTGATCGCCGCCTCGACGGCCGGGTGGAGGGCGGCGTCGGCGGCGCCGCTGTGGCCGCTGCACGCCTCGACCGTGCGCAGCGCGCCCGCCGCCTCGGCCGAGCGCGGGTGCCCGGCCGGCGGCTCGGCGAACATGAGCGGCCTGGCTCCCCCGCGCCCGTCCTGAGCGCCGGAACCGGCGAGGGCGGCGGGCGGCGACCAGGTCGAGGCCCGCGGCCCCGCGCCGGAGCGGGCGAGCAGGGCGCGGCCGGGCGTGCTGCGCGGGTCCAGGTGGGCGAGCAGCGCGTCATGGGCTCCGCTGATCAGCGTGTGGCCGGTGTCGGGCGGGACGACGGCGATCCGCGTGGTCAGCCGCTCCCCGTGGGCGTCGGCCAGCGTGAAGGGCTCGGCGGCGACGATGAGCTGCACCGCGTGGTGCGCGTGCGGCTCGTTGGTGCCGACCGTGCCGCCGTACAGCAGGAGGCCGGGCCGCAGGAGGCACCAGCCGCGCCAGGGGTGCGACATCACCGCACTTTATGCCTGTTTCGCCCCTGGGCGGACTATCGCCACCGGACAGGTCGCCTGTTGCAGCACCGTCCGGCTCACGGACCCGAGCACGGCGGAGGCGAAACCGCCCAGGCCGCGCGTGCCCACGACCACCAGATCGGCCGTCTCCCCGGCCTTGATCAGCGCCTCCGCCGGATGCCCGGCGATCTGCTCGCCGACGATCTCGATGTCCCGGTGCTTCTCGCGCCACACCCTCAGCCGTTCGGCCGCCGTACGGAGCTCCGCCTCGCAGGAGCGCTCCAGCAGCGCGCTGTAGCCCACCGCGAGCGACGGCGTGACAGGCACCTGCCAGGCGTACGTGACCAGCAGCGGCACGTCCCTGGCCCGGGCCTGCTCGGCGGCGTAGGCCAGGGCGGTCTCGGCGCACCGGGAGCCGTCGTCGCCGACGACGACGCGGCCGTGCGTGGGCTCGGCGGAGCCGCGTACGATCACCACCGGGCAGGCGGCGTGACCGGCGACGCCCACGCTCACCGAGCCGATCAGGAGCCCCTTGAACCCGCCGAGCCCCCGGCTGCCGAGCACCACGCTGTCGGCGGCGGCCGACTCGCCGACCATCGCGTCCACGACGTGCCCGGCCAGCAGTTCGGTGGTCACCTCGACGCCGCCGGCCGCCCGGCCCACCCGGTCGCGGGCGGCCTCCAGGGTCCCGGCGCAGTAGTCCGTCGCCTCCCGGCCGAACCGGGAGTGCTCGCACACGTGGACGAGCCGCAGGCCCAGCCCCCGCCGCCGCGCGTCGGCGGCCGCCCATTCCAGCGCCGTGTCCGACGGCGCGGAGCCGTCCACGCCGACCACCACAGATTTGACCATCACGCACCTTCCCCCCGGATTCTTCCCTCCCATACCCGGGTGACCGTGGCCGTCATCACGCCCGCCGGCCCGATCGGAGTAACGCGGAATCCGTTACGCATTCGCCAAAGGATTTATTAATTCCCGGCCGCTGACCTGCGGAGAAGCGGCGTTATCCGCTCCTCCGCCGGGGGTACTCGGTGATGCAGTCCATTCCGACGAAAGAGTTCGGCGATGCTCGACACCGACCCGCCCTTCCGCCCGGTCCGCCGCGCGGACGGCTATCCGCCGCTGGAGGACCTGGGCCTGATCGGCGACGGCGACACGGCGGCGCTGGTCGGCCTGGACGGTTCGATCCCGTGGCTGTGCCTTCCCCGCTTCGACAGCGAACCGCTGGTGTGCGGGCTGCTGGACCAGGCCCGTGGCGGGCATTTCACGCTCACCGCGGACGGCCTGCTGGAGGCGCGCCAGTTCTACGAGCCCGACACCGCCGTGCTGGTGACCGAGCTGCGCGCGCCGTCCGGGCTGGTACGGATCACGGACGCGCTGGCCCTGCGCGCCGGGGCCGATCTCAGCGACGACGCGGGGGCGGGCCGGGCCGAGCTGGTCCGTTCGGCCGTGGTCGTGAGCGGGACCGTGCGCCTGCGGGCGGAGCTGGAGCCGCGCGGCGGCGGGCAGGCCCGGGCGCTCGGCAGCGGCCTGGAGGTGCGGGCGCTGCGGCGGCCCGATCTGCGCCTGCACCTGCGGTCCAACCGGCCGCTGACCGGGCTGCGCACCGAGCACGACCTGGAGCAGGGCGACCGGCTCGACCTGGTGCTGTCGTGGGGGCGCATCCACCGGCACCACCGGTTCGCCCCCGAGACGATGCTGCGCGACACCGCCGGAGCGTGGCGCCGCTGGATGGCCAAGTGCGGCTACGACGGCCCGCAGGCGGCGCTGGTCCGGCGCGCGGTGATCACGCTGAAGCTGTGCGACGACTGGGTGAACGGGTCGCTGGTCGCGGCCCCGACCTCGTCGCTGCCCGCCCCGATCGGCGGGGTGCGCAACTGGGACTACCGCTACACCTGGATCCGGGACGCCGCCTATGCCGTGTTCGCGCTGCGCCGGGTGGGCTTCGGCGAGGAGGCCGACGCCTTTCTCGGCTGGGTGCTGGACGCCTTCGAGCAGAGCCGCAGCCCGCGGATCATGTACACGCTGCTCGGCGCCGCCGTGCCCGAGGAGGTGCAGGACGCCGAGCTCGAAGGCTACCGGCGCTCGGCCCCGGTGCGCTGGGGCAACGGCGCGGCCGACCAGCGCCAGCACGACGTGTACGGCGAGGTGCTGGACTGCGCCGACCAGTGGCTGCGCCCCGGCCGCGAGCTCCAGCCCGCGCTCTGGTCCGGCCTGGCGGAGCTGGCCGAGGCCGCCGCGAGCACGTGGCGGCAGCCGGACCAGGGCATCTGGGAGGTGCGCAGCGAAGGCCGGGTGTTCACGTACTCGGCCGGGATGTGCCAGGTCGCCCTCGACCGGGCTGCGGCGATCGGCGAGCGCCTCGGCATGCCCGGCCAGATCGCGTCCTGGCGCCGGGAGGCCGAGACGCTGCGCCGGGTCATCCTCGAGGAGTCCTGGGACGAGAGGGCCCAGTGCCTGAGCGAGCATCTCGACGGCGGCGGCAGCCTCGACGCCAGCCTGCTCGCGCTCCCGCTGCGCAAGGTCGTCCCGGCGGCCCACCCGCGCATGGCGGCCACGACGGCGGCGATCGCGGCACGCCTGTCGGCCGGTGACGGCCTGCTCTACCGCTACCTGCACGAGAGCTCCCCCGACGGCCTGCCCGGCGACGAGGGCGCGTTCCTGCTGTGCAGCTTCTGGCTGGTCGACAACCTGATCCTGCTGGGCGAGCGGGACCGGGCCGGGGAGCTCTACGCGTCGCTGTGCGCCCGGGCCAGCCCGCTGGGGCTGCTGCCGGAGCAGATCGACCCGTCGACGGGCGCGTTCATGGGCAACTTCCCCCAGGCGTTCAGCCACATCGGCGTCATCGCCAGCGGCGTCAACCTCGCCCGATCGGAGGGATCCTGATGGCGGCCACAGGCGGCCTGCGCAGCCAGGCATGGTGGGACAACGCGGGCAATCCGGAGATGACCGCTCTCTACCTCGAACGCTTCCTCAACTTCGGGCTGACCCCGGGCGAGCTCCAGTCCGGCCGGCCGATCATCGGCATCGCCCAGACGGGCAGCGACCTCGTCCCCTGCAACCGCCACCACCTGGCCCTGGCCGACCGGGTCAGGGACGGCATCCGCGACAACGGCGGCATACCGCTGGAGTTCCCGGTCCATCCTCTCCAGGAGACCGGCAAGCGCCCGACCGCCGCGCTGGACCGCAACCTCGCCTACCTGGGGCTGGTCGAGGTGCTGTACGGGTATCCGCTCGACGGGGTCGTGCTGACGACGGGCTGCGACAAGACCACGCCCGCGTGCCTGGCCGCGGCGGCGACGGTGAACATCCCGGCGATCGTCCTGTCCGGCGGGCCGATGCTCAACGGCTATCACCAGGGTCAGCGGGTGGCCGCGTCGGGCTCGGGGCTGGTGATCTGGCAGTCGAAGCGGCTGCTGGCCACCGGGGAGATCGACTACGCCGAGTTCTCGGCGCGCGTGGCGGCCTCCGCGCCCAGCATCGGGCACTGCAACACGATGGGCACCGCGCTGTCGATGAACTGCCTGGCCGAGGCCCTGGGCATGTCGCTGCCGTGCTGCGCGGCGATCCCGGCCCCGTACCGGCGGCGGGCGCAGATGGCGTACGACACGGGCCGCCGGGCGGTGGATCTCGTCCGCGAGGACCTGACGCCGCGCAAGATCATGACCATGCCGGCCTTCGAGAACGCGATCGTGGTCGCCTCGGCCATCGCCGCCTCCACCAACGTGCCCATCCACGTCAACGCCATCGCCCGGCACGTCGGGGTGCCGCTGACCATCCAGGACTGGCAGCGCGTCGGCGGTGACGTCCCGGTGCTGGCGAACGTCGCCCCCGCCGGGGAGTTCCTCGGCGAGGACTTCTACCGCGCCGGCGGCCTGCCCGCCCTCATGCGGTCGCTGCTGGCGGCCGGGCGTTTGCACGGCGACGCCGTGACCGTCACCGGCCGGACCGTGGCCGAGAACCTGGCCGACGCCCCGCCCGCCGACCCGGAGGTCATCCGCCCCTACGACCAGCCGCTCGCCCCGCGCGGCGGGCTGCTCATCATGACGGGCAACCTGTTCGGCTCCGCGGTCATGAAGACCTCCGTCCTGGCCGGCGACCTCCGCCCGGTGGCGGACTACCGCGCCGTCGTCTTCGACGGGCCGGAGGACTACCACGCCCGCATCGACGACCCCGCCCTGGAGCTGGACGAGAACTGCATCCTCGTCATCCGCTACACCGGCCCGATCGGCTATCCGGGCTCGGCCGAGGTGGTGAACATGGAGGTCCCGGCCACGCTGATCCGGCGGGGGATCACGACGCTGCCGACGCTGGGCGACGGCCGCCAGAGCGGCACCTCCGACGCGCCGTCCATCCTCAACGCCAGCCCCGAGGCCGCGGCGGGCGGCAACCTCGCCATCCTGCGCACCGGCGACCGCATCCGCGTCGACCTGGACAACGCCCGCGTCGACGTCCTGCTGACCGACGAGGAGATCGCCGAGCGGTGGGCCGATCACACGCCGCCGCCGCTCGACAACCAGACGCCGTGGCAGGAGATCTACCGCGCCACGGTCGGGCAGCTCGACGGCGGCGGCTGCCTGGAGCTCGCCCTGGACTACCAGGACCTCGTCCACACCAAGGGGATTCCCCGTGACTCGCACTGACGCCAGAGGCACCATCATGATCGCCGACTCCGACTTCGGCGACGTGGACATCGAGCGCGCGATCGTGGAGGGCGCCGGGTTCGAGCTGCTCGCCGCCCAGTGCAAGAGCGAGGAGGAGGTGATCGAGAAGGGCCGGGACGCCGACGGCGTGCTGACCCAGTACGCCCGGATCGGGGCCCGCGCGATCGAGGCGTTCACCCGCTGCCGGGTGATCGCCCGCTACGGCACGGGTGTGGACATCGTCGACGTGGACGCCGCGACCCGGCGCGGCATCCAGGTCACGAACGCGCCGAACGACTGGTGCGCCGAGGAGGTCGCCGACCACGCCGTCGCGCTCTGGCTCGCCGCCGCCCGCAAGATCTGCGCGTACGACCGGGCGACCCGGGAGGGCGTGTGGCGCTGGCAGAGCGGGGAGCCGGTCTGGCGGCTGCGGGGACGGGTGTTCGGGCTGCTGTCCTTCGGCTTCATCGCCCAGCTCATCGCCGAACGCGCCAAGGCGTTCGGCGTCGAGGTGTGGGCGCACGACCCGTTCGTCGACGAGGCCGAGATCCAGGCCCGCGGCGTGCGGCCGGTGTCGTTCGACGAGCTCGTGGAAGGCGCCGACTACCTGGTGATCCAGGCGCCGCTCACGCCAGGCACCCACCACGCCTTCGACCGTACGACGCTCCGCAGGATGAAGCCGACGGCCCTGCTCGTCAACACCGCCCGCGGCCCGATCGTCGAGGACGCGGCGCTCCACCAGGCGCTCACCGAAGGCTGGATCGCCGGCGCGGCCCTGGACGACCTGGAGGAGGAGCCCGCGAAGCAGCGCGGCTGGAAGCCCCGCAACCCCCTGTTCGCGCTGCCCGGCGTGATCGTCACGCCGCACGCCGCCTACTACTCCGAGCAGGCCGTCGCCACCGTGCGGCGCTTCGCCGCTGAGGAGGCCGTACGGGTCCTGACCGGGCAGGGCGCCCGCAACCCGGTCAACGACCTGACGACTTGAGGCATCGCGCCATTGGGATATCATCGCCGTATGGCGATTGATAGTGAGGCCGGGCGCTGCGTGAGCGCGGACATCGCCGCGGGCGTCTCCCCGGCGGCGGCACTGTTCCACTCCCTGTCGGACGAGAACCGGCTGCGCATCGTGGCCCGCCTCGCGCGCGGCGAGGCGCGGGTGGTCGACCTGGTGGGCGAGCTGGGCCTGGCCCAGTCCACGGTCTCCAAGCACCTGGCCTGCCTGCGCGACTGCGACCTGGTCGACTACCGGGCCGAAGGGCGCCAGTCCTTCTACTCCCTCACCCGGCCCGAGCTGATGGACCTGCTCGCCTCGGCCGAGCACCTGCTGGCCGCCACCGGCCACGCCGTGGCCCTGCGCCCCGCCCAGGCGTCATGACCACGCTGAACCCGCCCGCCCCGGACCGGCGGGCGGTCCTGCGGCGCCGCGTCCGGCTCCTGGTCGCGGCCACCATCGCGTACAACGTCGTCGAGGCGGCGGTGGCCATCACCGCCGGCGCGGCCGCCTCCTCGGCCGCCCTGATCGGCTTCGGCCTGGACTCGGTCGTGGAGGTCGCCTCGGCTGCCGCCGTGGCGTGGCAGTTCACCGCCGCCGACCACGAGAAGCGGGAGCGGACGGCGCTGCGGGTCATCGCGATCTCGTTCTTCGCGCTGGCCGCCTACGTCGGCTTCGACGCCGTACGCGCCCTGCTGGGCGCCGGTGAGGCCGAGCACTCCACTCCCGGCCTGATCATCGCCGCGCTGTCGCTGGTCGTCATGCCGTTCCTGTCGTACGCGCAGCGGCGCGCCGGCCGCGAGCTCGGCTCCGCCTCCGCGGTGGCCGACTCGAAGCAGACCCTGCTGTGCACCTATCTGTCCGGCGTGCTGCTGGCCGGGCTGGCGCTCAACAGCCTGTTCGGCTGGTCCTGGGCGGACCCGGTCGCCGCCCTGGTCATCGCCGCCGTCGCGGTCAAGGAGGGCCGCGAGGCGTGGCGCGGCGACGCCTGCTGCTGACGCGCGGGCGATCAGAGCTGAACCGGGCGCGTCGCGCCGTGCCCTGTCGGTGACTCTCCGTTACCTTGCGTGGGGTGAAGGAGAGGAACCGCAGTGAATGATTCGCGTGGGGCCGTGTCCCGCAGGCTGTTCGTCAGCGGCGTGTTCGCCGCCCTGGGCGCCGCCCCCGTGGTCGGCCCGATGGACGGCCCCGCGGTGGCCGCCGCGGCTCCCCGGGGCAGCGTGCTGCGGGCCCGGCCCGGCACCGTCGTCCTCGACGGGCGCACCCTGTCCACCTGGATGTACGACGACCGGCTGCCCGGCCCGCTGATCCGGGCCACCGCCGGCCGGACCGTACGGGTCAGGCTCGTCAACGAGCTGCCCGCGCCGACCACCGTGCACTGGCACGGCATCCGCATCACCCCGAAGATGGACGGCGCCCCCGGCCTCTCGCAGCGGCCGACCCCGCCCGGCGGCACGTTCGACTACGTGTTCACCGTCCCGGACCCCGGCACGTACTTCTACCACTCGCACGTCGGCATGCAGAGCGACCGCGGCCTGTACGGCGCGCTCGTCGTGGCCGACCCGCGCGAGCCGCTCGGCTACGACCAGGAGTTCACGGTCGTGCTCGACGACTGGCAGGACGGCGTCAAGGGCACCCCCGAGGACGCCGAGCGGCGGATGAGCGCCACCTCGCACGACAAGGGCCTCAGCAGCCCTCTCCTCGGCGGCGTCGCGGGGCACATGCGTTACCCGTACTACCTGGTCAACGGGCACACCGCGAACGAGCCCAGGACGTTCCACAGCCGTCCTGGCGCCCGGGTCAGGTTCCGGGTGATCAACGCGGCGGCCGACACCGCCTTCCGGGTCGCGCTCGGCGGGCACCGCATGACCGTCACCCACACCGACGGGTTCCCGTGCAAGCACGTGACCGTGGACGCGTTCGTGCTGGGCATGGGCGAGCGCTACGACTTCGTCACGACGCTGGGCGAGGGGGCGTTCCCGCTGATGGCGATGGCGGAGGGCAAGAGCGGGCGGGCGTTCGCGGTGGTGCGGACCTCGCGGGGGGCCCGCAGGCCGTCGCCGGACGGCACGGTGCCGGAGCTCAACCGCCAGATGCTGAAATATCAGGACCTGGAGGCTCGGCGGGCCGACCAGCTCCCCCAGCCCTCCCGGACCGTCACGGTCACGTTCGGCCTGCGTAAACGCCCCGGCGGCGACGAGTGGACCCTCAACGGCCACGGCGTCGACGACCCGCTGCGCCTGCGCGTCGAGCGCGGCGAGACGATCAGGATCGTCATGCACAACGACACCCACATGTGGCACCCCATGCACCTGCACGGCCACACCTTCCAGGTCCGGACCACCGACCGGGGCGGTCCGAGGAAGGACACCGTCAACATCAAGCCGCGCGAACGCATGAAGATCGACGTGCATGCCGACAACCCCGGCGAGTGGATGTTCCACTGCCACAACCTCTTCCACCAGGAGCAGGGCATGATGGGCACGCTCGGCTACGGCAGGCCCCCGCGCCGCAAGCACGACATGGGGCACTGACCCTGCTCCACGGCCGCCCGCCGGGTCAGGCGGGGAACGGCGCGTCGCGGAGGAGCAGGGCGGCCTGCACGCGGTTGGCGCAGTTGAGCTTGGCGAGGATGCGGCTGACGTAGGTCTTGACGCTGGCCTCGGTCATGTGGGCGCGCCGGGCCACCTGGGCGTTGGACAGGCCCTGCGCCACCAGGGCGAGGATGTCGGCCTCGCGCGCGGTGAGCGTGGCCAGCCTGCGGGCGGCGTCGCGTCCGCGCTCGTCGTCGCCGGGCGCGGCCATGTCGAGCACCTGGCGGGCCACGGCCGGCGACAGGTACGCGTGCCCGGCGTGCGCGGCGCGGACCGCGCGGATGAGCTCGTCCGGGGTGCACGTCTTCAGCACGAACCCGGACACGCCCTGCCGTACCGCTCGCCGTACGTTGTCCTGGTCGCCGAAGGCGGTGAGGAGCACCACCCGCGTGCCGGTCAGCTCGGCGGCGGCGGCCAGGCCGTCCATGACGGGCATCGCGAGGTCGAGGAGCGCGACGTCGACGCTGTGGCTTCGGGCGGCCCGCACGGCTTCGCGGCCGTCGCGGGCGGTGGCCACCACCTCGATGTCGCCCGCCGACTCCAGGACGGTGCGGATGCCGGTGGTGATGAGGGGTTCGTCGTCGGCCACCAGGGTCCTGATCATGAGGCTGCCTCCGCGAGGACCGGCACCAGGGGGAGCATCGCGACGAGCCGGAACTCGCGCGTCCCGGGGTGGACGCGCAGCAGGCCGCCGGCCGAGGCGACGCGCTCGGTGAGCCCGCGCAGGCCGCTGCCGCCGCCGGTGGAGGCCGCGGGAGCGCGGGGCGCCGGGTTGGCCACCGAGATCAACAGGGCGTCGGGCTGCCAGTCGAGCGACACGGTGATCGGCGTGCCGGGCGCGTGCTTGACCGCGTTGGTCAGCCCTTCCTGGACGACCCGGTAGGCGGCGTGGGAGGCCCTCGGGTCGGCGAGCGGGACGGCCTCGCCGGACGTGTCGACCGTCACCGTGGCCCCGGCGGCGCGGGAGCGGGCGACGAGGTCGCCGACATCGTCCAGGCCGGGCACGTCGTGCTCGCGCAGCGCGTTGACCACCTCGTGCAGCTCTGCGGCGGCGGCTCGGGCGGTGTCGGCCAGGCCGCCCACGGCCTGCCGCTGGTCCGGCGGCAGCGGGCCGACCTGGAGCGCGGCGGCCTGCACGGAGACCAGGCTGAGCAGGTGGCCGAGCGAGTCGTGCATGTCCTGGGCGATGCGCAGCCGCTCGCGCAGGCGTTCCTGCTCGGCGATCAGGGCCCGCTCGCGGCGCATGTGCTCGCGCTGCTGGGCCACGTACCGGCCGGCGAGCAGCGGCAGCGCGGTCAGGATGACGACGCGGGCCAAGCTGATCCACGGCTCGTCGGAGCCCGGGGACCGCCGCACGGCCAGCAGCAGGACGCACACGTACGCGCTGAGGGCGCAGGCCGTCACCACCACGTCCCGGCGCGCGGAGATGCGGTGCCCGGCCTGGAAGCCGGTGCAGGCCAGCAGCGCCAGGGAAGCGCCGGTGAGCACGGCCAGCGCCAGCGCCGCGAAGAAGGCGGCGAACGGCAGCCGGTTCGCCGCCGCCACGGTGAGTGCCACGGCCACCGCGTAGGCGGCGAGCATCCAGCCCTGGGTCCCGTCCAGCCACAACAGCGCCGTGTCCGCGACCACGACGGCGGCGACGACCGCATACCTGGACATGGAATTCACCCTACTCAGGGCGTATCGGGGTGCTCATAGTCCACTTTGGTGAACAGTGTCCGCTGACCTTCGAGGGCAGACCCGGGTCGAGGGTGACTTCTAGCGTTTCGTCGCATGTTCAAGACACTTCTCGGGGTGGCCATCCTCACCGCCCCGGTCAGCGCTCCGGCGCCGCAGCCGGGGCTGTCGTGGAGCGCCTGTCCCGTCGCGGACGCGCCCGAGCTCCAGTGCGCGGACCTGCCCGTCGCCCTGTCCCCCGGCAGCGGCCGTAAGCTCGTCCTGAAGGTCGCCCGGCTGCCCGCCACCGGCGCCAGGGAGGGGTCCGTGCTGGTCAACTTCGGCGGCCCGCAGGGCTTCCAGATCGCCTCGCTCGGCTCGCGTACCCGCATCTTCGACAAGATCCGGCGGTCGATGGACGTGGTGACGTGGGACCCGCGCGGCTATCCCGGGCTCAGCGGCGCGGTGCTGAAGTGCGACTGGGGGTTCGTGCGCACCCCGGCGTTCCCCGCCGACCAGGCCGGCTTCGACCGGGTGGCCGCGGCCAACAGGAGCCGGGGCGAGGCGTGCCGTGACACCGATCCCGAGCTCTTCGACCACATGTCGGCCGCCGACGACGCCCGCGACGCCGACGCCGTCCGCCGGGCGCTCGGCGACGACAGGATGAACTTCCTGGGGCTCTCCTACGGCGGGACGATCGCCCAGTCCTACGCCCGCCTGTTCCCCGACCGCGTGCGCACGCTGTACGTCGACGGCACCCGCAACCACAGCGTCCGCGACTGGCAGCGGGAGCTCGACGCCGAGGCCCGTGAGACCGAGCGGTTCCTGGGCCGCTTCTTCGCCTGGGCCCCCGCCGGGACGGAGAAGCGCTGGCGGGCCCTGACCGCGAAGGCCGACCGGGAGCCGATCCCCGCCCCTCGGGTCGACGCCCGCTACGACGGCACGCAGCTCCGGGCGCTGGCGTTCCTCAAGCTCCGGCCCGGCCCGGCGAGCTGGGGCGACGTCGTGGCGGCGATCACGGCCGCCGAGAAGGGCGACGCGTCGGGCTTCGCGCTGTCTCCCCGTCAGCCCTACCCCGGCGCCCCCGGCGGCGGCTACAAGGAGTGCCTGGACCTGCCCCGCCCGGCGGACCAGCGCGACCTCGCGCGGACGACCAGGCGGCTGCGCGCCCTCGCCCCCAGCGCCGGCGCCTCCTTCGCCCTCGCCTGGCACCTGCCGCTCACCTGCGCCGGCTGGCCGGCCCCGGTGACGAACCCGCCCGCCCCGATGCCCCGCACGCTGCCGCCCATGCTGGGCGCGGGCACCTGGCAGGACTACGACTCCACCCGCCGGGTCGTCAGCCGGATCCCCGGCAGCCGCACGATCAGGCACGACGGCCCCGGCCACAACCTGTTCGGCGCGATGGCGAACCCGTGCGTCGTCGAGCACGTCAGCAGGTACGTCACCGAGCGCCGGCTGCCGCCCCGGGGCGCCACGTGTCCGTGACCAGGAGGCTCCGGATCGCGGGCGGCGTCATCGCGCTCCTGCTGGCCGCCGCCGTGGCGGTGACGGCGATCGCCTTCCCGTCCGTCGCGGCCACCACGTGCCCCGGCTGCTACGGCCTGGAGCGCCTGCAGCCCGGCGTGTACGCCGAGCCCGGCCTGCCGCCGGACCGGCGCAGGCACGTGGCCGAGGTCGTCGCACAGGCCGACCAGCGGGTACGCGACTTCTTCGGCGGCCGGGAGAGCGCCCCGGACATCCTCGTGTGCCTGTCCGACGACTGCTACCGCAGGATCGGCGGCGGTCGCGAGCGCGGCATCGCCGTGCTCAACCGGTCGGTGATGCTGTCGCCGCGCGGCGTCGACCCGGTGATCGCCTCGCACGAGCTGGCCCACGTGGAGCTGCACGCCCGGCTCGGCGGGGTGGAGGTGCCGCAGTGGTTCGACGAGGGGCTGGCGGTCCTGGTGAGCGGCGACCCCCGTTACCTGGCGCCGGCCGGTGACCGCTGTCTGGCCGAGCCCCGCGCGTCCCTGCCGGTCACGCTGGCCGAGTGGCTGCGCGCGGCCTCGAAGGACGCCCGTGTGTACGCCGAGGCCGCCTGTCAGGTCAGCCGGTCAGGCAGGGACGACTGGCCCGGCCTGCGCTGATCAGGCCTGGTTCACCGCCAGGCGGACGAGCTGTGACAGGTGGGTGGCGGCGCGGCGCAGCGGCAGGTCGTCCTGGCGGACGCGGCTGAGCAGCTCGGCGCCCTCCAGCGTGCTGATGACGGTGCTGGCCAGCTCGTCGGCCGTGTCGGCGGGGACGCCCGCCTTCTGGATCGCGGTGCTGACGAGCCGCTGCCAGTGCGCGAGGGCTTCGTCGGCCGCCTGCTGGATGCCGGGCACGCGGCCCACGGTCTCCAGCGCCGTGACGGCGACCGGGCAGCCGTCGACCCAGGCGGAGGTCTTCAGCGCGGACACCATCAGCCGGGCGCAGGCGGCGACGCCCTCGGCCGGGTCGGGGCTGGAGGCCAGGCCCTCGCGGAGCAGGTCGGCGTACTCGGCGGCGCCGTGGCGCACGGCCTCGACCGCGAGCTCCTGCTTGCCGCCGGGGAAGAAGTGGTACACGGAGCTGACCGAGGCGCCGGCGGCCAGGGCGATGGGCTTGACGGAGGCGCCCTCGTAGCCCTGCCGCTGCAGCAGCTCGGCGGCGGCCCGTACGATCCGGGCGCGCGTGTCCTGGGAGTCCATGACTTCAGCCTACCTGGTTGGAACGTTCGATCCAGTCAGGCTATGCTCTGGATCGAACGTTCCAACCAGAAGGGGTTGTCATGAGTGACCGCACAGGCCACGTCGGGTTCGACCGCATGTTCGCCAACGGCAGGCTGACGGTCGGGCTGTTCCTGCCGCTGTGGCCCTACACCGGCGACATGGCGGCGCTGCGCGGGCAGAGCGCGCTCGTCCAGGAGGCCGAGCGGGCCGGGTTCGCCGCCGCGTGGGTCAGGGACATCCCGCTGGCGGACGCGAGCTTCGGCGACGTCGGCCAGGTGTACGACCCCTGGTCGGCGCTGACCTGGCTGGCCGCGCACACCTCGACGATCACACTGGCCTCCGGCAGCGTGATCTTCAGCCTGCGCCACCCCATCGACCTGGCCAAGCAGGCGGCCTCGATCGACCACCTCTCCGGCGGCCGGCTGGTGCTCGGCATCGCCTCCGGTGACCGGCCCAGCGAGTTCCCGGCCTACGGCGTCGACTTCGAGAGCCGGGGCCGGCGCTTCCGGGAGGCGGTGCACGCCTTCCGCGACCTCCTGAAGCCCTCCGCCTCCGGCGTCGACCTGCTGCCCAAGCCGGTGCACGGGCACATCCCGCTGTTGGTCACGGGCTCCTCCCAGCAGGCCCCCGACTGGATCGCCGAGCACGCCGACGGCTGGCTCGTCTACCCCGGCTCCACCACGACCGCCGAGGGCCCGATCGCGCTGGGCAAGAAGGCGGCGACCTGGCGCGGCCGGATCCCCGGGGCCGCGTTCAAGCCCGTGGCCACCAACGAGTGGATCGACCTGATGGAGGACCCGCTGCACCCGCCCACCCCGCTGCGCGGCGGCTTCGTCCTGCGCACCGGGACCCAGGGCCTGCTGGAGCTGCTCGGCCGCTGGCAGGACGTCGGCATCAACCACTGCGCGCTCGGCGTCCAGCACGGCAGCCGGCCCGCCGGCGAGGTCCTCGCCCAGCTCGGCGAGGAGGTGGTGCCCCACTTCCCGGCGCTGGAGACCGCCGCGCCCCAGGCCTCCGCGTGGTGACCGAGCCGATGCGGGCCGTCATGCGGCAGTGGCCCACCGGGGTCGCCGTCGTCACCACGCGATCCGCCACCGGGCCGCACGGCGTCACGATCAACAGCCTGCTGTCCGTGTCGCTGGAGCCGCCGACGATCCTGGTGTCGCTGAGCCGCAGCAGCCGTACGCACGGCCTCATCATGCGCAACCGGAGCTTCACCGCGAACCTGCTCGCCACCGGGCAGAGCGCGCTCGCCGCCCACTTCGCCGGGGAGCGCCCGGTCGGCGAGAGCGAGTTCGCGGACGTGGACTGGTCGCCGTCCCCCTGCTCGGGCAACGCGATCCTGCCGGGCGCGCTGGCCGCGATGGACTGCGCGATCACGACGACCGTGCCGGCCGGTGACCACACGCTGTTTCTGGGAAGGGTGGAGGCGGTCCATCAGCTCGGCGCCGAGGAGCCTCTGGTCTACGCGAGACGGGCCTACCACCGGCTCGCCACTTTCAGGTTATAGCAGATCGGCGTCCCTCATGAGGCGCCGGAAAGTGCTCCATACTGCCCGTTGCGAACCGGCCCGACGAACGACGGAGCGACGGAATTGCGTTACGTGATCGGCTTCCAGCACATCGACTCGACGAAGATCGCGACAGTGGGCGGCAAGGGGGCGCACCTGGGCGAGCTCTCGCGCGTCGAGGGCGTCCGCGTGCCGGACGGGTTCTGCGTCACGACGGACGCCTTCGGGCACGCGGTGGCGCCGTCGATCGACGCGCTGCTCGACCGGCTGTCGCGGGTGGGGCCGGAGGATCACGAGGCGATCCGCACGCTGAGCGCCGAGATCCGCGGCGTCGTGGAGAGCGTCGAGCCGCCCGGCGAGCTGGTCGCGGCGGTCGGCGGGCAGCTCGCCCGGCTCGGCGAGCACGGCGCCTACGCGGTGCGGTCCAGCGCGACGGCCGAGGACCTGCCGACCGCGTCCTTCGCCGGCCAGCAGGACTCCTACCTGAACGTCGTGGGCCGGGCGGAGGTCCTCCGGCACATCCGCAGGTGCTGGGCGTCGCTGTTCACCGAGCGGGCGGTGACCTACCGGTGCCGCAACGGGTTCGACCACCGGCAGGTGCGGATGGCGGTGGTGGTGCAGCGGATGGTGTTCCCGGAGGCGTCCGGGATGCTGTTCACCGCCGACCCGGTGACCTCGAACCGGAAGGTCGCCACCGTGGAGGCCGGATGGGGACTCGGCGAGGCGCTCGTGGCCGGGCTGGTCTCCGGTGACGTCTACACGGTGCGCGACGACCGGGTGGTCTCCGCGACGGTCGCCGACAAGCCCCGGTACGTGCTCGCCACGCCGGGAGGCGGCACGCGGGACGCGCCCGTGGAGCCGGAGCTGCGCTCGCGCCCGGCGCTGACGGACGCGCAGGTCGTGCGCCTGGTGCGGCTGGGCCGGCGCGTCGAGGCGCACTTCGGCCGGCCGCAGGACATCGAGTGGTGCCTGGCCGGCGACGACTTCCACATCGTGCAGAGCCGGCCGATCACCACCCTGTTCCCCGTCCCGGTCACCGGCGACGAGGAGAACCACGTCTACGTCTCCGTCGGCCACCAACAGATGATGACCGACGCGATGAAGCCGCTGGGCCTGTCCCTGTGGCAGCTGACGACCCCGCGCCCCATGCAGGAGGCGGGCGGGCGGCTGTTCGTCGACGCGGCCCCGCTGCTGGCGACGCCCACGGGCCGCGCGGGCCTCCTGGGCACCCTCGGCAAGTCCGACCCGCTCATGCTCGACGCGCTGAAGACCGTCCTCGACCGCGGCGACTTCATCGACCCGCTGCCCGACGGCGACCTGGAGTCCCTGCCGGCCGCGCTCAGGCCGCCCGGCGACACCCCGCCGGTCGAGACCGACCCGGCCGTCGTCGCCGAGCTGATCCGGCTCAATGAGGAGTCGGTCGCCGAGCTGCGGCGCGCCATCGAGGGGCTGTCCGGGACGGAGCTGCTCGACTTCGTCACGGCCGACCTCGCGGAGCTGAAGCGCCTGCTGTTCGAGCCGCGCGGCTACGAGGTGATCATGGCAGGGATGGACGCCTCCTACTGGCTCAACGAGCACCTGGAGGAATGGCTGGGCGAGAAGAACGCGGCCGACACGCTCACCCAGTCGGTGCCCCACAACGTCACGGCGGAGATGGGGCTGGCGCTCCTCGACGTCGCCGACGTCGTCAGGCCGCACCCGGAGGTCGTGGCGTTCCTGCAGCGGGTCGCGGACCAGGGCCGGGAGGGCGACGGCTTCCTGGACGAGCTGGCCGCGCTGCCCGGCGGGCGGGAGGCGCGTGACGCCCTCCTGGGCTTCCTCGGCACGTACGGCATGCGCTGCGCGGGCGAGATCGACGTGACCAGGACCCGCTGGAGCGAGCAGCCCGCCATGCTCCTGCCCGCCCTTCTCGGCAACGTCAGGAACTTCGCGCCCGGCGCCGGGAAGCGGCACTTCGAGCAGGGCCTCCAGGAGGCGCGGCGCAAGGAGCGGGAGGTGCTGACGCGGCTGCGCGCCCTGCCGGGCGGGCAGGAGAAGGCCGAGGAGACCAAGCGGATGATCGACCGGGTCCGCACCTTCGCCGGCTACCGCGAATACCCCAAGTACGGCATGATCAGCCGCTACTTCGTCTACAAGCAGGCGCTGCTGCGGGAGGCCGACCGGCTGGTCAGGGCGGGCACGCTGGGCGCGCGGGACGACGTCTTCTTCCTCCGGTTCGAGGAGCTGCGGGAGGTCGTGCGCACCGGCGAGGCGGACGCCGGGCTGATCCGCGACAGGCGGGAGGCGTTCCGCACGTACGAGACGCTGACGCCGCCCCGGGTGCTCACCTCCGACGGCGAGGCGCTCAACGGCCGGTACCGGCGCGCGGACGCCCCGCCCGGCGCGCTGCCCGGCCTCGCGGTCTCGGCCGGGACCGTGGAGGGCCGGGCCCGGGTCGTCACCGACATGGCGCGGGCCGACCTCGAAGCGGGCGACATCCTGGTCACCGCCTACACCGACCCGAGCTGGACCCCGCTGTTCGTCACCGTGGCGGGGCTGGTGACGGAGGTGGGCGGCATCATGACGCACGGCGCGGTGATCGCCCGCGAGTACGGGCTGCCGGCCGTCGTGGGCGTGGAGCGGGCCACCCGGCTGATCCGCGACGGGCAGCGCATCCGCGTCAACGGCACCGACGGGCACGTGGAGATCCTCACCTGAGGCGGGCGGCGGTGATGCCTCCAGCCTGGCGGGAGAGGGGCGCGGGCTGGAGGCATCACCTGGTCGGGCGGCGGGCCGATCCGGTCAGCCGGTGAGGCGGTCCCAGACCTCGCGGTCGCGCTCGGGGGTCCAGATGCCGGGTCCCCGGCCGTCGAGCTCTTCCCAGGCGCGCCAGGTGTCGAAGACCATGGCGTGCTCGAACACCGGCATGCCGCCGTAGACGGGCAGCAGCGCCTCGCGGGCCGCCACGTACGCCTGCTCGACCGTGCCGCCGCCGCGCTTGACGGTGTCCACGGCGGTCATCAGCGTGCTGAGGAAGTCGCGGGTGAGCTCGATCGCGCGCTGGGAGGCGGCGCGGTCGCGGGCGATCTCGCCGCGCCCGCCGACGAGGATCTCCACGTCGAGCGCCTTGACCCGGTCGAGCGTGCTGGTCATCCAGTCCCGGTGGTAGGCGTCGCCGGTGTAGACGGCCGAGCCGTTCTCCACCAGGTCGCCGGCGAACAGGACCTTGGACTTGGGCACGTACGCGTAGATGTCGCCGGAGGTGTGGCCGTTGCCCGCCCAGGCCAGCTCGACGGTGCCGCGGTCGCCACCCAGCTCGATCGACAGGTGGTCGTCGAAGGTGAGCGTGGGCCAGGTGAGGCCGGGGATGGTCTCGTGGCCGGCGAACAGGCGGGGCATCCGGCCGAACTCGACGGCCCAGTCCTCCTTGCCGCGCTCGACGATGAGCCGCCGGGTCTCGGTGTGCGTGATGATCTCCTGCGCGTCGAAGGCGGCGGCGCCGAGGACGCGGACGGCGTGGTAGTGCGACAGGACCAGGTAGCGGACCGGCTTGTCGGTGTGCTGCCGGAGCTGGGCGAGCCAGCGCTCGGCCATGACGGGGGTGGCGCGGGCCTCGAAGCAGACCAGGAAGTCCTCGCCCTCGATGGCGCCCACGTTGGGGTCGCCTCCGGTGGTGAGGGCGTACACGCCGTCGGCGAGGACTTCGAGGATCTCGGGCTTCTCTTCGGTGTCTGCGGTGGAGGCGAAGGGCTTGGACACGATGTGCTCCTGTTCGGGTCGTTCGTCAGGCGTGCCGGAGGCGGTCGAGCGCGGCGGTGTCCCACAGCATTCCGTGACCGGGGCGGTCGGGCGGGGTGGCCACGCCGCCGCTGATCGGCAGCGTCTCGGCCAGCACCTCGTCGATCAGCGGGAAGTGCTCGACGTAGGTGCAGTTGGGGACGGCCGCCGCCAGGTTGACGTGCAGCTCCGGCAGGAAGTGGGGGGTGAGCACGGCGCCGTGGACCTCGGCGACGGCGCTGATGCGCAGCCATTCGGTGACGCCGCCGCACAGCGGCACGTCGGGCTGCAGCACGGAGGCGGCGTTCTCGCGCAGGTAGCCGGCGAAGTCGTGGCGGCCGTGCAGGTGCTCGCCGACGGCGAGGGGGACGCCCTGGCGGGCGGCGAGGTGGGCGTGCCCGGCGAGGTCGTCGGCGGGCAGCGGCTCCTCCATCCAGTAGACGCCGAGGTCGTCGAGGCGGCGGCCGAGCCACACGGCGGTGGGCAGGTCGAGCCGTTCGTTGCAGTCGACCATGATGCGCAGGCCGTCGCCGAGCGCCTCGCGGACGGCTCGTACGCGGGCCACGTCCTCCTCGGCGCGGCGGGCGCCGACGCGCAGCTTGACCGCGTCGTAGCCTTCGGCGACGTACTGGCGGGAGCCCTCGACGAGCTCGTCCACCGACATGGCGTGGGTGGATCGGCCGCTGCCGTAGACCGGGACGGTGTCGGTGTGCGCGCCGATGAACCGGTAGAGCGGCAGGCCGGCGCGGCGGGCGCGCAGGTCCCACACGGCGATGTCGGGGGCCGACAGCGCGGGCAGCGCGATGCCCTTGCCGAGCCGGCGGGTGGCGGCGGCGATCTCGTGCCAGCGGCGCGGCCAGGAGTCGAGCGGGGTGCCTTCGGCCTTCTCCTTGACCAGGCCGGTGAGCAGCGCGTACAGGGCTTCGGCGCCGCCGGTGAGCGCGTAGGTGAAGCCGGTGCCGGTGGCGCCCTCGTCGTCGGTGAGGGTGACGTGCAGCAGGTCGACCTGGGTGGCGCCGGAGCCGCCGCGTCCCGCGCCGAGCGGGATGCGGATCCAGGCCGTGCTCAGGTCGGCGATCGTCGGACGGTTCACAGGACCTTTCCCATCCAGCCGATGAGGGCGTCGGCCATGACGGCGGTGAGCTCGGGCTGGCCGTTGAGGTAGTGACGGCCGCCCTGGACGGCGGTGAGCGCCTTGGTGTCGTGCGGCACCGCCTCGTAGAGCTGGCGGGCGTGGGAGGGGAAGCACGCCTGGTCGGCGGTGCCGTAGATGACGTGCACCGGGACGTCGACGCCGGCCAGCCGGGCGGGGCCGTCGCCGTGGGAGGTGCGGATCGACCACTGCGACAGCCACGAGCGCAGGCTCGTCAGGTGGCCGAGCGTGGTGGGCCGCAGGTTGGCCTCGTACGGCTCGCCCCACAGGGTGCCGGGGGCGCGGTCGGACGGGTCGATCGACAGGTCGACGTTGCGCGGGTCGGCGCAGGTGGCGTGGATCCTGATGGGCAGGTCGGTGACGCGGCCGCCGCTGCGCTCGTCGAGCTCGGCGAGCCGGGCGATCACCGCGTCGGTGATCCGCTCGTTGCGCTCCCGCTGGGCGGCGCGGTAGCGGGCCAGCCATTCCTCCCCGTACGGGGGGCCGTTGCGGGCGGCGAACATGTCGAGCTCGGGGTCGCGATCGAAGGGGTCGTCCTCGTCGCGCACGGCGGGGTCGAGCCATTCGACGAGCAGGTTGGCCCGGCCGGGGTGGGCCATGAGCATGACCAGCGCGTCGGCCGGCGGCAGGTGGGCCCCGGTGAGGTCGGGGCCGCCGCCGTACGGCGAGGAGGTGATGGTGGGGTTGCGGGCCTGCTCCTGGTAGAGGGCGACGAGGCCGCCGCCGCCCGAGTTGCCGACGAGCACGACCTTCTCGTATCCCTCGGCGCGCAGGTGGCCGACGACGGAGGCGATGTCGAGCACGCAGTTCTCCAGCAGGAGGACCGAGTCGTTACCCAGGTAGCGGGTGGTCATGGCCACGGCGTCGACGCCGCGTTCGGCCCAGGCGTCGAGGGCGTAGTGCCCGAGGAAGTTGGAGGAGGGGTGGACCACCACCACGGCGGTGTCGGCGCGCTGTCCGGGGCGGGCGCGCACCCGGGAGCACCACAGCACTCCGGCCATCCGGGCCACGCCGGAGTAGACCTCCGAGGCGCCGGCCGCCGTCCCGATGGGGACGGTGAGCAACTCCCGCTCAGCCATGTCCTTACCACCTCACGCATGTTCGATTAACGGTTGCGCTCACCATATATCGGTATCACTCACCCTAACAGCACCCCCCACGTCTTGACAGCGACACGTTCCGCTTCCCAGGATGCGCCTAACGCGCAAATTGCGAACACAACAACCGAATAACGGTTATGGAGGTGGGTGTCCGGTGCAATCGCTCAACGAGATCCTGGCGGCCAAGGCGGCGTCGGTGCAGCGGCCCGAGGAGGCCAAGCAGGCCATCAACGACGCGTTCGCCGAGATCGAGGCCGCCGGTCTCGTGCCAGGGCTGGAGATCGGGGAGAAGGCGCCCGACTTCGCCCTGCCCGGTGCGACCGGCGCCACGGTACGGCTGTCCGAGCGGCTCGCCGAGGGGCCGGTCGTGCTGATCTTCTACCGGGGCTCCTGGTGCCCGTACTGCAACCTCGAACTGGCCGCGTACCAGGCGGCCCTGCCCGAGTTCCGCGAGGCGGGGGCCCGGCTGGTGGCGATCAGCGCGCAGTTGCCCGACGACGCGCTGTCGATGCAGGAGAAGCACGAGCTGGCCTACGACGTGCTCTCCGACGCCGAGCAGGAGGTGATGACCGCCTACCGGGTGCGGTTCGAGCTGCCCGACAAGATCAAGCCGCACCTGCTGGACGTCACGGCGGCCGCGCTGGCCCGCCAGCAGCCCGACGGCCGCTGGAGCCTGCCGGTGCCCGCGACGTTCGTGCTGGACTCCGCCGGGATCGTGCGGGCCAGGCACGTGACGATGAACTACCGCACCCGCATGGAGCCCGCCGACGCCCTGCGTGCCGTCCGCGAGATCCAGGCGGCCGGCGCCTGACCTGCTCTCCCCCGGGGCGGTGAAGCGGCCGTTTCGCCGCCCCACATCATTCCTGTTGCCGTTTGGCCACCCTCTTGACACGCCAGATCGGGCCACAGCACGATAGTCGAACGGTATAACCGAATATCGGTTGCATGCCGCTCTCTCCCCACCGACCACCGAGTGATCTCTACTGCCCGCGGCCACGCGTTTCCCGACGAACGCGAACCCGTATCGGCACGAAAGGGGACGCATGCCATCCCGCAAGCTCCGCATGGCCGCCGCGCTCGGCGCGGCGACCCTCGCGATCACCACCATGTCCGCCTGTTCCACCAAGGCGGAGACCAGCGCCGGCAGCTCCGGGGGCATGCCCGTGGGGCCCGGCGTGGACGGCTCCGCGATCAACCTGGGCCTGCTCACCGACATCACCGGGCCGTTCGCCGCCATCGACAAGCAGCAGAACCTCGGCGTCAAGCTCTACTGGGACGCCAAGAACGCCGCGGGCGGCGTCTGCGACGGCCGCAAGGTCAACCTGATGACCCGCGACCACGGCTACGACCCGCAGAAGGCGGTGTCCCTCTACTCCGACCTGTCCCAGCAGGTCCTCGCCCTGCAGATCACGGTCGGCTCGCCCACCACGCTCGCCGTGCTGCCCAAGCTGGAGCAGGACGGGGTGCTCGCCGTGTCGATGGGCTGGTCGCCCAGCGTCAAGGACAGCTCGTCGATCATCATCCCCGGCACCACCTACGACATCGAGATGGTCAACGCCGTCGACTACCTGATCGAGCAGAAGAAGCTGGCCGAAGGCGACAAGATCGGCTACATCTACCTCAAGGGCGACTACGGCGAGCCCGGCCTGGCGGGGGCCACCTTCGCCGCCGAGGCCAACGGCATGACCGTGGTCGGCCAGCAGATCGACCCGACCGTCAGCGACCTGTCCGGCCAGGTCAAGCAGATGGCCGCGGCGGGCGTCAAGGCGCTGTTCCTGAGCGCGTCCGGCCGGCAGGTCTCCTCCGCGGTGGCCGTGGCCGACGTGGAGGGCCTGGACGTGCCGATCGTCGCCGCCTCCCCCGGCTTCTCCCCCGAGTCTCTGACCACCGGCGCGGGATCGGCCATGGAGAAGAACATGCTCGTCGTCAGCTCCGCCGCGCCGTTCGCCGGCGAGGGCCCCGGCCCCGAGCAGGTCAGGAAGCTGTACGCGGAGTCCGGCGACAAGTCGATCACGCCCAGCCTGTGGGTGACCCTCGGGTACGCGGCGGCCAGCGTGATGGACCAGGCCATCACCCAGGCGTGCGACAACAAGGACCTGAGCCGTGAGGGCCTGGCCACCGCGTTCCGGCAGAAGGGCGCCTACGACACCCAGCAGACCACCGTGCCGCTGGACTTCTCCAAGAAGGGCGTCTCCCCGTCCACCCAGACCTTCATCATGAAGCCGTCCAAGGACGCGGAAGGCGGCCTCGAGCTGGTCCAGGCCGGCTACACCGGCCCCGACACCGCGAAGTTCCAGGCCCGATGACCGAACGGGAAAGCGACCCGCTGCTCTCCGTGCGCAACCTCGGGGTGCGCTACGGGGACGCGGTGACCGCCCTGCGGGACGTCAGCGTCGACGTCCCGCAGGGCGGCATCGTGGCCGTCCTCGGCAGCAACGGCGCGGGCAAGTCCACGCTGCTGCGCGCGATCTCCGGCGTGCTGACCGGCCAGGCCGGGCGGATGACCGGCGGCGAGATCAGGTTCGCCGGCGCCCGCATCGACGGCCTGGGCGCCGAGCGCCGGGTCAAGTCCGGCATCGTGCAGGTGCCCGAGGGCCGCCGCGTCTTCGCCCACCTGACCGTCGAGGAGAACCTGCGCGCGGGCCGCTACGGCAACGCGAAGGGCAAGCGCCCCGGCGACCTGGAGCGGGTCTACGAGCTGTTCCCGGTGCTCGGCGAGCGCCGGAAGCAGACCGCCGGCCTGCTGTCGGGCGGCGAGCAGCAGATGCTGGCCATCGGCCGGGCGCTCATGGCCGAGCCCCGGCTGCTGCTGCTCGACGAGCCGTCACTGGGCCTCGCCCCGAAGATCATCGACCGGATCGTGGACCTGCTGCGCGAGATCCACCGGCAGGGCACCGCCATGCTCGTCGTCGAGCAGAACGCGGCGGTCGCCCTGGAGCTGGCCGGCCACGCGTACGTGCTGGCCGTGGGCGAGGTGGCGATCGAGGGCCCGGCCGAGCGCCTGCGCGGCGACGACCGCGTACGCCGCCTCTATCTCGGCGGCGAGCCCGACGAGGAGAGCGCCGCCACGCTGCCCGGCGACGCGCGGGGAGGGACGCCATGACGGCACACGGCACCACGGCCCCCGGGGCCCGGCTGGAAGTCAGCGACGTCACCGTCCGGTTCGCCGGGGTGACGGCGCTCGACAGCGTCACCTTCACCGCCGAGCCCGGCACCATCCACGCGGTGATCGGCCCCAACGGCGCGGGCAAGTCGTCCCTGTTCAACGTGCTGTCCGGGATCTACAAGCCGGCCGGCGGCAGCGTCCGCGTGGACGGCGCCGAGCTCATCGGGCTCGCGCCGCACCGGGTCACGGGCCTCGGCGTCGGCCGGGCGTTCCAGAACGCGTCCATGTTCGCCGGGCTGACCGTCGAGGAGAACCTGCTGCTCGGGCGGCACCGGCTGGGCAGGGGCGGGGTGTTCGGCGCCGGGCTGCGGCTGCCGCACGTGCGCCGCTCCGAGCGGGAGGCCAGGGCCAAGGTCCGCCAGGTCGCCGAGTTCCTCGGCGTGGACCACCTGCTGCCGCTGCCCGCCGCCGAGCTGCCCTACGGCGAGGCCAAGCGGGTCGACCTCGCCCGCGCCCTGGCCACCGAGCCGAGGCTGCTGCTGCTCGACGAGCCCGCGGCCGGCATGCACACGCACGAGAAGCTCGCCGTCCGCGACACCATCCGCAGGATCGCCACCGAGCAGCGGATCACGGTCCTGCTGGTCGAGCACGACATGGGGCTGGTGATGGGCATCTCGGAACAGGTCACGGTGCTCGACTTCGGCCAGGTCGTGCTCACCGGGCCGCCTGACCAGGTGATCGCGGACGACGCGGTGATCGCCGCCTACCTGGGCAGGGCCGGCGCCGCAGAAAAGGAACGTTCCGAGTCCGAGCCGCCATCCTAGGAGCCGGTTTCATGGCACAACTTCTCTCGATGCTGGTGGAGGGCGCGTCGCTCGGTGCCGTCTACGCGCTCGTCGCCCTGGGCATCGTCGTCATCTACAAGTCGTCCAGCGTGGTCAACTTCGCGCAGCCGAGCCTGCTGATGTTCGGCACGTACGTGGTGGCCAGCGCGACCAGCCTGCACGGGCTGTCGTTCTGGGTGGCGCTCCCGCTGGGCGTGGCCGCCGCCGCGATCCTGGCCGTGCTGATCGACCGCCTGCTGGTCAGCAGGTTCCGCAAGACGAACGCCGTGGTCGCGGCGAGCATCATGACCATCGGGCTGGACGTGGTGCTGCTGACCGAGACCGACCGGCGGATCGGCTCGCAGATCCTCACCACGGACGACCCGTGGGGCAACGACGTGGTGCGCTTCCTGGGCATCGGCGTCGCGGAGGCGCGGATCGCCGCGCTGGTCGTCGGCGCGCTGCTGCTGGTGCTCTTCCAGCTCTGGCTGCACCGCAGCGACTTCGGCGTGGCCATGCGGGCCACGGCCGAGGACCCGGAGACGGCGTCGCTGATGGGCATCCGGCTCGGCCGGGTGTCGGCGACGGCGTGGGCGGTGGCCGGCGCCCTGGCCGTGTGCGCCGGCCTGTTCATCGTCGCCTACCCGAGTCCGGGCCTGGACACGTCGGTCGAGGCGGTGGCGCTGCGCGCGCTGCCGGCGGCGATCATCGGCGGGCTCGACTCGACGACCGGCGCCATCGCCGGCGGGCTGATGGTGGGGCTGAGCGAGGTCCTGGTCCGCGGCTACGGCGAGCACCTGGCGTTCCTCGGGCAGGGCTTCGAGGAGGCCGCGCCGTACGTGCTGATGCTGGTGGTGCTGCTGGTCAGGCCCGCCGGGCTGTTCGGGATACGGGAGGCCGTCCGTGTTTGACAAGATCTCCGGGCGGATCCGGTGGCGGGCGCCGGTGGCGGTGGTGGCGGGCGTGGTCCTGCTGGCCATCCCCCTGTACGCCGACCGGTTCTGGCTCAACCTGGGCTCGTTCGCCTTCGCCGCGGCCATCGGCGCGGTGGGGCTGATGATCCTGGTCGGCCGGGTCGGGCAGCTCTCCCTGGCGCACTCGTTCTTCCTGGCCGTGGGCGCCTACGGCTACATCTGGCTCAGCTCGCCGGGCACGGAGGACTCCTGGGGGCTCGGGCTGCCCAGCCTGCTCGCCGCGGTGATCGCGGTGACGATGGCGGGGCTGGCGGGGCTGGCGTTCAGCCCGCTGGCGGGCCGGTTGAAGGGCATCTACCTGGGCGTGGCGTCGCTGGCGCTGGTGTTCATCGGCCAGCACGTGCTGTTCGCGGCCGAGCCGCTCACCGGCGGCTACAACGGGCGCAACGTGCCGGAGCTGACGATCGGCTCGTTCCAGGTGCTGGGCGTCGAGCCGGAGCTGCCGCTGTTCGGGGTGCCGCTGCGCCAGGCCGAGCGCGGCTGGTACGTGACGCTGCTCGTGCTGGTGCTGACCACGGTGTTCGCGGTGCTGGTGCTGCGCAGCCGGGTCGGCCGGGCCTTCGCCGCGATCCGCGACGGCGAGGTGCACGCGGCGGCGCTGGGCGTGCCGGTGGCGCGCTACCGGTCGGTCGCCTTCACGCTGTCGAGCGTGTACGCGGGCCTGGCCGGCGTGCTGCTGGCCCTGCTTTTCCAGCGGGTGGTGCCCGAGTACTGGGACCTGTTCCTGTCGCTGGAGTACCTGGCGATGGTGGTGATCGGCGGGCAGGCGTCGGTGGCCGGGGCGATCGCGGGCGCGGCGTTCGTGTCGTCGCTGCCGCTGCTCCTGCAGCGCTACAGCGACGCCGTGCCGGGCATGGGCGGCGCGGTGTCCGACTTCGGGCCCGCCTACGTGGCGCAGATCCTCTACGGCGGGCTGATCGTGGTCATCCTGTTCTACGAGCCGAAGGGGCTGGCGGCGCTGGCCACACGGGCGCGGAAGGCGCTGACGCCGCGCCGTGCCGTCCCGGCCGAGCACACACCGGCCTCCTGACGGCGAAGGGCCCTGCGACCGTGAGTCGCAGGGCCCTTCGCCGTGGTGGTTCACCCGCCGACGTCGATACCGGCGCCGCGCGCCCACGACCAGGCGTAGCCGGCGTCCTCCGCCTCGCTGAGGTCGGGCCCGAGGTCGAGCGGCCGGAACGTGTCCACCATGACCGCGTACTCCTCGGTCCTGGTCACCGTCAGGCTCTTCTCCGCGCTGCCCGGCTGCGGGCCGTGGATGTAGCCCGCCGGGTGCAGGGAGACCGAGCCCATGCCGATGCCCGTGCCGGCCCGGCTCATGAAGTCGCCGCCGCAGTAGAACAGCACCTCGTCGGAGTCGACGTTGGCGTGGTTGTAGGGGACCTTCACCGCGTCCGGGTGGTAGTCGTACATGCGCGGCACGAACGAGCAGATGACGAAGCCCGGCCCCTCGAACGTGATGTAGGTGGGCGGCGGCAGGTGCAGCGCGCCCGTCGAGGGGGTGAAGTCGCGAATGGACAGCGCGTAGGGGTAGTTGTAGCCGTCCCAGCCCACCACGTCGAACGGGTGGTAGGCGTAGGTGTAGCGGGTCAGGCCACGCCGGTGCTTGACGTAGACGTCGGCGGGGCCGTCGGCGGACGTCAGCTCCTCGGGGCCGCGGATGTCGCGCTCGTTGTACGGCGAGCCGTCCAGGAACTGCCCGAACGGCGACATGAAGCGCTTGGGCGGCCTGATGTGCCCGCCGCCCGACGCCGTCACCACGAACAGTCTCAGCTCCCCGCCGAGCAGCCGCCACCGGTGGGTGGTGGAGGTGGGGATGACGACGTAGTCGCCGTCACCGACCTCCATCCGGCCGAAGGGCGACTCCAGCACGGCCGAGCCGGACTCGACGTAGACGAGCTCGTCGCCGACGGCGTTGCGGTAGAGCGGGCTGTCGGCGTCGGCGGCGACGTACGAGATCGTCACGTCGGAGTTGCCCATGAGGACCCGCCGGTCGAGGATCGGGTCGCCGCCCGGCTCGAACGCGTGGGTGCGCAGGTGCCGTGGCAGCAGCGGGTCGTTCGGCCGGAGCCCGCCGCCGGTGTCGGGCCGGCTCTCCGCCGCGGTGATGGCGGTCGGGATCCGGCGGTGGTACAGGAACGACTGGGTCCAGCTGAACCCCTCCTCGCCCTGCATCTCCTCGTGGTAGAGGACGCCGTCGCCGCCGCGGAACTGGGAGTGCCGCTTGCGCGGCACTTCGCCCAGGCGCCTGTAGTAGACCATGGCCACCCCATTCGAGATCGTGCCCCTGCATGCATGGGCGTTCTATTATCGGTTACAGGTACCGCATATCGGCGATCCTCGCGCAGGGGGTGAAGGGTTGTCAATCGTGCGGACATGCGAAAGGCCCCGGTGCCCGCTCGGGGCTCCGGGGCCTCGCACGCCCGCGCTCGGCGCGGGCGGAGGTCACGTCAGGGGTCAGGTGAGGGCGAGCGCGATGCTCCTGGCCAGCGTGATCACCTCGTCGGCCAGCGCCCGCTCGTCGTGCTGACGCTCCTTGGGGATGACGACGCCGACGCTGGCGTCGCACCAGCCGTTGACCACGATGGGCGCGGCGATGCCGGTGAAGTTGGGGACGAGCTCACCCGTCGTGACCACGTACCCCTGCTCGCGCCCCTGGGCGACCTTGTCGCGCTCGCCCGGCTCGGCCGGGCGGCCGGCCAGGATGGCGATGCCGGTGGCGGCGGTGCCCAGCGGGTGGCGCGAGCCGGTGCGCAGGCCGATGTGGAAGCTGGCCCGCTTGGGCTCGACGGAGGCCAGGGTGACGGCGCCGTCACCGTCGGCGACGTGCATGACGGCGGTGGCGTCGAGGCGCTCGGCGATCTCGGTGAGCAGCGGGCCCGCCACGACCAGGAGGTTCTGCGACACCTGGCGGGCCAGCGTGAACAGGCCCATGCCCAGCAGGTAGCGGCCCTCGCGGTTGCGCCGGACGAACCCGCGCCGCAGCAGGGTCGCCAGCAGGCGGGCGGCGATGGAACGGTGGACGCCCAGCTTGGCGGCGGCCTCGGTCGGGGAGAGCCCGTGGTCCGGGTCCGCCTCGGCGAGGATCTCCAGCAGGTGCAGCCCCCGGTCGAGCGTCTGCGCGATCTCAGCGGGTCTGGCCGGTTCGGTCACGGTCTCACTCCCAGGCGAAGGACGGGGTTACCACCCCTCGAAAATCGGGGCATGTGAGCGATTATCGCGCTTCGCGCACTCACGCGCCAACACGACTTCACCGTACGCCTTGGCCGTACCTCTTGAAGTCCGGCCGCAGACAGGGCACGCTATGACCAATAGACGGTCGTAGCGACCGAATATCGGTCACGCCGGAGGTGGCGATGGTTCTGCCGGACAGCTCAAGTTCTTCTCCCCGTGTGGTGATCGTGGGAGCGGGGCCCGTGGGCCTGGCCACCGCGCTCCTCCTCGCCCGGCAGAACGTGCGCTCGGTGGTGCTGGAGCGGCGTGACCAGCCGAGCTGCCGCCAGTCGAGAGCCGTCACCGTGCAGCGTGACATCCTCGCGCTGTATGACCGGCTCGGCCTCGCCGACGAGATCGTCAACGACGGCGTGAGCTGGTCACTGGGCCGCACCTACTACGGCGACCAGGAGATTCTCCAGCTCAGGTTCCCGCCGAAGGGCGAGGAGATCTACCCGCCTTTCGTCAATTTCCCGCAGTTCCGCATCGAGGAGCTGCTCCACGAGGCGGCGCTGGCGACCGGCCTGGCCGACATCCGGCTCGGCCGCACCGTCGACGCCTTCGAGCAGGACGATTCCGGCGTACGGGTCACCGCCACCGGCCCCGACGGCGAGGAGACCCACACCGGCGCCTACCTGGTCGCCGCCGACGGCATCGGCAGCCGGATCCGCCGCCACCTGGGCATCACCTTCGACGGCTGGCAGACCCAGGGCCGCTTCCTCGTCGCCGACTTCGAGGCCGAGCTGCCGTTCGAGCGGGAGCGGCGGCTCTGGTTCAACCCGCCCTTCCACCCCGAGGGCATCGTGCTCATGCACGGCGTGACCCGGCGGCTGTGGCGGCTCGACTGGCAGATTCCGCTGGACGCCGACGCCGACGTCCTCACCGACCCCGAGCGCGTCCGCGCCCGCATCGCCACCGCGATCGGCGACCACCCGGTGCGCGTGGTCCGCAGCAACACCTACACCTTCCAGCAGTGCCGGGCCTCGGCCTTCCGCAGCGGCCGGGTGTTCCTGGTGGGCGACGCCGCGCACGTCGTGTCGCCGTTCGGCGCCCGCGGCATGAACAGCGGCATGGAGGACGCCGAGAACCTGGCCTGGAAGCTCGGCTTCGTGCTCAACGGCCAGGCCGGGCCCGCGCTCCTGGACAGCTACGAGGCCGAGCGGGCCGCCGCCGCCGACCACAACCTGGCGGTCACCGGGGCGTCCATGAAGTTCATGACCCCCGACGACGAGGCCGGCCGCCGGGCCCGCGACGCCGCGCTGGCCGCCGCCGCCGACGCCCCCGACCAGGCGAACCGGGTCGACAGCGGCAAGCTGTACGAGCCGTTCCCCTACACCGGCTCCGTCCTGACCGCGCCGACCGCGCTGCCCTCCCCCCGGGTGCGGCCGGGCGAGCCGCTGCCCGACCTGCGCTGCGCCCAGGGCGGCCGGACGACCACACTGCGCGCCGCCGTCGCGGGCGCGCTCACCCTGCTGGCCGTGCCCGGCCGGGGCGGCCTGACCTCCGGGCTGCGGACCGCGCTCGACGCCGTCCCCGCCCCCGCGTGGGTGCGCCGCGCCGTCCTGGCCCCCACCCCCGCCGGTTCCGGGGTGCTCACCGTGCTGTCCGACGAGATGTGGGACGTGTACGCCGGCGAGCAGGACGTCGTGTACGTGGTGCGCCCCGACTGCTACGTGGCCGCCGTCGTCCCCCTGGACGGCGGCCGCGTCGACTTCGGCGCGCTGACCGCCGCGGCGTCCAACACCACCCGCTGACCGCCCCGCCACGACAAGGAGCAGTGAACATGATCGACAGCAGCACCGTCGCCGAGATCGCCCGGGTGAGCGTCGAGGCCGCGCCCGGCCGCACGAAGCTGGTCACCGTGCCGCTGGACGGGCAGGTGCCGATGGGCATGCACGGCGGGGTGGCCGAGCACTACAACGTGCCGCTCGACACCATCGAGCCGCACGCCACCACCCTGGACTACCTGGTGGGCGCGACCGCCGGATGCCTGACCGGCACCCTGTCCGGCCTGCTCGGGCGGCTCGGCCAGCCGACGACCGACGGCGCGCTGACGTCGGAGGCCGAGGGGATCATCGTCAAGGACGGCGGGGTGCTGCGCATCGCCTCCGTGCACGTGCGCTACCTGGTGCGCCTGGCCGAGGGCGTGGACCCGGACGAGGTGGCCCGGGCGCACGACCGGCACACCCGCCACTGCCCCATCGCGCGGACCATCGGCGACAGCGTGGAGATCACCACCACGCTGGAGACCGTCTGATGATCCGGTCGGGCTGGCCAGGCTGGTCGGGCTGGTCAGACGGTGGGCGCGTAGGCCAGGTGCAGCACGCCGCTGGCGAAGGTCTGCGAGCCGGTCAGGCGGAGCGGCGCCTGCGCGCCGTCGCCGAAGAGCCGCTTGCCCGAGCCGACGACGATCGGGTGGAGCAGCAGGTGCAGCTCGTCCAGCAGCCCCTCGCGCACGAGTGAGCTGACGAGCGTGCCGCTGCCGGACATGCTGATCTTCCCGCCCGGCTGCTCCTTGAGCCGGGCGATCTCCTTGACGAGGTCGCCGGTGACGAGCGTGGAGTTCTGCCACTCGGTGACGGAGGTCAGCGTGTTGGACACCACGTACTTCGGGGTGTCGTTCATGTATCCGGCCAGGTCGTCGGTCGAGGTGGGCCAGTAGGAGGCGAACTCCTCGTAGGTGCGGCGGCCCAGGAGCATCGCCTCGGTGCCGTCCATCATGGCCTGGACGGCATTGCCCATCTCGTCGTCGAAGTAGGGGAAGTGCCACTGGTCGGGCGCCTCGACCACGCCGTCAAGCGAGATGAAGAGGCCACTCACGATCTTGCGCATCCGCGTTCTCCCTCTGCTGTAGCAGTACCGTACGGTACAGTTCTGCGTGATCGGAACCGTACGGTACTGTACGCTTGGTGTCAACAGGCCTGTTCACCGCACGCGTAGGAGGAACCGAAGTGACGCAAGTCGAAGCCCCGCACGCGACGGCCAAGGAACGGCCCGGCGCCCAGGTCAGGCGGCGCATCATGGACGCGGCCATGGAGGTCTTCCTGCGCGACGGGTACGTGGGCGCCAAGACCGACGAGATCGCGGCCGCCGCCGGGGCCTCGAAGCAGACGATCTACAAGCACTTCGGCCGCAAGGAGCAGCTCTTCGAGGAGATCGTGCTCGACCGGCTCGTCGGCATCGACCAGATCTTCAAGGCCGCGATGACCGAGCTGGCCACCGCCGACGACGTGGAGACCACGCTGCGGGCCGTCGCGCACGAGTTCGTGCGCGCTCTCACCCAGCCGTCGCAACTACGCGTGCGCCGCCTGGTCATCGCCGAGGCCGGCCGCTTCCCCAAGCTCGGCCGGGCCTACTTCGAGGCGGGGCCCGAGCGCGTGCACGCCTCGCTGGCGTCGTGCTTCGAGGAGCTCGCGCGCCGGGGCCTGCTGCGGATCGACGACTCGCTGATCGCGGCCAACCACTTCACCTGGCTCACCACCTCGATCCCGGTCAACAGGGTCATGTTCTGCGGTGACGACGTCGCATTCACGGAGGCGGAGCTCGACCACTACGCCGACTCCGCCGTGCGGGTCTTCCTGGCGGCCTACCGGCCCGGCTGAGCCCCGTCCGGGCGGGCGTGCTAGTTTGGCCGCATGACCAACTTGGCCGAGCGACCAAATTCGCCGCGCGGCGACCGGCGGCGCGAGCAACTGGTGGAGGCCGGGCTCGCGCTCCTGGGCGAGCACGGGTGGCCCGGCGTCACCGCGCGGGCCGTGGCCGAGCGCGCCGGCACCAACCCCGGCCTGATCCACTACCACTTCGGCGGCCTGCCCGGCCTGCACGCGGCGATCTTCCGGCGCGGCACCGACCTCCTCGTCAACCCGCTCGTCGACGAGCTGCTCGCCGCCGAGGACGAGCGGACCGCGCTGGCCGCCATCCGCGCCCTGCTGCCGCGCACCGGCGGCGCCGAGCCCGCGCCCCGGCTGGCCGCCGAGCTGATCATCGGCGCGACCCGCGACCCCGCGCTCGGCGCCATGCTGCGCGACGAGCTCCGCCAGGCCCGGCAGCGGATCGCCGACCGGCTGCGCGCCCTCCACCCCGGCCGGCCCGCCGCCCGGGCGATCGGGATCGCCACGCTGGCCGTCGCCGCGATCGACGGGCTGATGCTGCACCAGATGATCGACGGCGAGCTGCCCACGGACGAGGCGCTGGCCGTGGCGGAGAGCCTGCTCCCCGGCGAGGACCCGGCCACGACACCCGGAAGGGGCTGACACAGTGGAGATCGTCAAGAGGCCCGCGCCGCCGACCGGGCTGAGCCGCAGGCTGTGGCGGCTGCCCATCCTCCTCTACCGCCTGGGCCTGGGCGCGCTGCTGGGCCGCCGCGTCATGCTGCTCAACCACACCGGCCGGGTCTCCGGGCTGCGCCGCCAGGCCGTCATCGAGGTCGTCGCGCACGACGGGCGCGGCTACCTGGCCGCCTCCGGGTTCGGTGTCAAGGCCGACTGGTATCGCAACGTCATGGCCGCCCCGGAGGTGACCGTCCAGGTCGGCGGGCGCGTCCTCCAGGTGACGGCCACCCCTGTCCCCGCCGAGGAGGGGCCTGACATCATGGCCCGATACGCGTCCCGGCACCCCGCCGCCGCCCGCCGCCTGTGCAAGCTCATGGGCTACGCCGTCGACGGGAGCCAGGAGGATTACCGCGAGGTGGGCATGCACATTCCGTTCGTCCGGTTCGAGCCGAGGCAGGACCGGCGATGACCGGCTCGGCCCACGCCTGGCTGTGCGCCGGGTTCACCGGCGACCCCGGCGGGCCCTGGCTGCACGCCGGGTTCGCCCGCGACCTGACGCCCGAGGAGGCCATGCGGCGCATCGGCGTCACCCCCGGCCCCCTCGGCCAGGACGGGCACGGCGTCTCCGCCTACGCAGCCGACGGCGGGACCGTCCTGCTCGAACGCTTCGGCGACGGAGCCGTCCACGACGGGATCGCCCGCCTGTCGGCCGGCACGGTCGCGGCCGTCGTCCGGGTCACGCACAGCGGCGCGGACTTCGGCTACTACGCCGACGGGGAGCTGATCACCGCGTTCGGCCTGTTCTCCTACCGGCTCCGGCGGGGCTCCGACCCCGACCGGCTCGCGGACGACCTGCGGGCGCTCGGCGTCGACGTCGACGGTGAGCGGCCCGAGTTCCCCGGCCATCCCGTCGCCGGCGCGCTCGCCCTCGCCGAACGCGCCACGGGCGTCCACCTGTCCAGCGCCCACCGCGCCGCCCCCGTCCTGACCGGCGTCGGCCGCCCGGAGCGCTGACCGATGCCGCCCGCCGAGCCCGGCACGCGCCTCGACCTCGGCCGGATCCGCGCGGCCCGCGCGGTGATCGACCCGCGCTTCCTGGACACGCCGCTGTACGAGTGCGACGCGCTGGGGCAGCGGCTCGGCTGCACGGTGAGCGTCAAGCTGGAGACGGCGAACCCGGTCCGCAGCTTCAAGGCCCGGGGGACCGAGCTGGTCACGAGCCTGCTGGCCGATCAGGGCAGGCCGGAGGTGGTGTGCGCGAGCGCGGGCAACCTCGGCCAGGCGCTCGCCTGGTCGGGCCGCCGCCGCGGCCTGGGCGTGACCGTCGTGGCCGCACGCCGGGCGCCCGCCGTCAAGCTCGACCGGATCCGCGCGCTCGGCGCCGAGCTGGAGCTGGTGGCGGGCGACTTCGACCAGGCCCGCGAACGGGCCGCCGAGCTCGCCCGGCAGCGGGGCGTCCGGCTGGTCGAGGACAGCCTCGACCTCGAGACGTGCGAGGGCGCGGCGACCATCGGGCTGGAGCTGGCGGCCGGGACGCCCGCGTTCGACACGGTCCTGATCGCCCTGGGCGGCGGGGCGATGGCCACCGGCGTGGGACACGTCATGAAGACGCTGCTGCCGGAGGTCGAGGTGATCTGCGTGCAGCCGCACGGCGCGCCCGCGATGACCCGCTCGTGGCACGCGCGCGAGGTCGTCACCACCGACACCACCGACACCATCGCCGACGGCGTCGCCGGCCGCCGCCCGATCCCCGCCGTCCTGGCCGACCTGCTGGCGGTCGCCGACGACGCCGTCCTGGTCGAGGAGGCGTCGATCGTCACGGGTCTGCGGCTGCTGCTGGAGCACGCCGGGCTCGTCGCCGAACCGTCGGCGGCCCTCGGCGTGGCCGCCGTGCTGGAGGACCCTGACCGGTTCGCCGGGCGCCACGTCGTCACCGTCGTCTGCGGCGGCAACGTCGACCTCGGCCCCTACCGGCGCTGGGTCGGCCTGTAGCGGGCGCTCGCGCGATGATGGCCCGATGCGCACCGCTTACCATGACGCGCTCGGCGACCACTTCGCCGGGCATGCCGAGACGAGCCCGTACAACGCCTACACCGACAGGCCCGCGATGCTCGCGCTGGCCGGCGACGTGTCGGGGGCGCGCGTCCTGGACGTCGGCTGCGGGGCGGGCCACTACGCGGCCGAGCTGGTGGCGCGCGGCGCCCAGGTGGTCGGCGTCGACGGCAGCGCCACCCTGCTGGGCCACGCGCGGGCCCGCGTCGGCGGCCGGGCCGAGCTGCTGCTGCACGACCTGGAGGAGCCGCTGGGCTTCGCCGCCGACGCGTCGTTCGACGGGGCGCTCTGCGCGCTCGTGTACGAGCACGTCCGCGACCGGGCGCGGCTGCTGGGCGAGCTGCGCCGCGTGCTGCGGCCGGGCGGCTGGCTGCTGGTGTCGACCACCCACCCCACGGCCGACTGGCAGCACTTCGGCGGCTCGTACTTCAGCCACGACTGGCGGGACCTGCCTCTCGGCGACAGCGGGCTGTCGATCCACTACCAGCGCCTGCCGCTGGAGACGTTCCTGGGCGAGCTGCTGGCGGCGGGGTTCGTGCTGGAGCACCTGGCCGAGCCCCGGCCCACCGCCGAGCTGCGGGAGGTCGACGAGGCCGCCTACGACCGGCTGCACCGGGCGCCGTCGTTCCTCACGGTCCGGCTCAGGCGCCCCTGACCCGCTCGGGTCAGGGCTGGAGGTCGACGACGCCCCGGCCGCTGGCCAGGTCGAACGGCACGGACACCTGGTCGTGCGCGATCAGCCAGCGGCCGTCGGCCTTGCGGAAGCAGAACGTGCCCCGCACCCACATGCCGCTCGTCGCCGTGCCGTTCTTCAGCGTGCCGCTCAACCGGCCGAAGCAGTGCCCGAACGCCACCTCGTCGCCCACGGTGAGCGCGAGGTCGCGGACCTCGTAGTCGACGGTCTCGAAGACCGCGAACACGTTCGTCCAGTTCTTCATCTTCGCCTCGACCCCGACGTGCTGCAGGGGCGGCTCTATGTCGAAGGACACGACGTCCGCCGCGTAGAGGCTCCGCAGACCGTCGAGGTCCTTGGCCCGGAGCCCTTCGACGATCTTCCCGACGTGCTGCCGGATCGCGGCCTCGTCGCTCTCGCGCTGTGTGGGCATGATGATGCGTCCTCTCCTGTGGTGTCATCGGTACGACGACGCAGCCCCCTCGAACGTCAGGCCGGGTCCCAGTCCCAGCCGGTGATCGTGGAGCGCATCAGGCGGGCGGCGGCCGGCAGGCGGCTGCCGGTGGCCCAGTAGAGGGTGACCGTGCGCCGGCAGTCGGGGCTGTCGACGGGAATCCAGCACCCGGCGAACCCGGCGGAGACGCGCCTGGCGAAGCCGGGGACGAGGCCGATGCCGAGCCCGGCGCTGATCAGCCCGGCGATGGCGCTGGGCTCGTCCACCTCGCAGACGATCTTCGGGGTGAGGCCGCGCGCGGCGAACAGCCGCTCCAGCAGGCGGCGCTGCCAGTGGCCCGCGCGGGCGCTGACGAGAGGCTGCCCGGCGAGCTCGTCGACGCTCACGCGGGCGCGGCCGGCGAGCGGGTGGCCGGGCGGCGTGGCCACCCCCACCACGTCGTCGAGCAGCTGGACCGCCGTCAGGCCCTCGGCGGCGATGGGCTGGGAGGCCACGCACAGGTCGACCTCCTGTGCGCGCAGGGCGCGGGCCATGTCGTCGGCGGGCATCCAGCGGAGCTCGACCTCGACGTCGGGATGGGCGCGCTTGTAGGCGGCCAGCGGCCCGGTGAGCGTGAGGAACGTCTCCGACGCCAGCCGCACGCCGCCGACGCCCTCGCTGACGGCGTCGGCGACGGCCCGGGCGCCCGCGTCGAGCTCGCCCAGGGCGCGTTCGACGTGGCCGAGGAAGAGCCGGCCCACGTCGTTGAGCCGGAGACGGCCGCTGCGCTCGAACAGCGGCGTGCCCAGCTCGTTCTCCAGCCGGGCGATCGTGCGGCTGAGCGACGGCTGGGCGACGCGCAGCTCCTCGGCGGCGCGGCTGAGGTGCTCCAGCCGGGCCACGGCCACGAACTGGCGCAGCGCGTTCAGATCCATCATGCCTCCCGGTGCATGACAGCATAGCAATATTGATCTTCGACAAGATAACCGTCGAGTCATAGTGTCGGACGCGTCGACGAACGGACGACGTGACAGGAGGATCCGTCATGACGACGCCGACGGCATGGGCCCTGCGGGCCGTCGTCAGCGCGCACCTGGTGGCGATCGCCGCCCAGCCGGTCTTCGCCGGGGTCTATCTGACCGGTGACTACGGGAGCCTGCGCTGGCACGCGGTGGGCGCCGACGTGACCACCTCCATCGGCTACGTGCAGCTGGTGGTGGCCGTCGTGGCGTGGGTGCGGATGCGCCAGGTCTGGCCGTTCCTGGCCACGCTGGCGGTGGTCGCGGCCGAGACCGTGCAGTACTTCGCCGGGATGGAGAGCGCGCTGTGGCTGCACGTCCCGCTCGGGGTGACGACCGTCGCGGGGGTCGTCGTGCAGTTCATCGCCACCTGGCGGCCTCTCGGACGGCGGGAGGTCCGTGATGCCTGAGCAGTACGGGGTGACCAGGCGGCGGCTGTTCGGCATCGGCGGGACGCTCGGGCTGGTGGCCGCCGCCGGGCTGTCGACCTCGGCCGCGCTGGCCCGCCGCCCGGCCGTCACCGGCGCCGAGCTGCGCAGCGCCGTGCCGCTGCCGCCGCCGTTCCGGGTGCCGCTGCCGCTGCCCGCCGTGCTCAAGCCGGTCAGCACCGCCGGCGGCGTCGACCGCTACGCGATCACCCAGCGCGAGGTGACCGCGGAGATCCTGCCCGGCGTCAGGACGCCGCTGTGGACGTACGAGGGCGTCTTCCCCGGGCCCACGATCGAGTCGCGGCGCGGCAGGCCGGTCACCGTCACGCACCGCAACGACCTGCCCGTGCCCACCGTCGTGCACCTGCACGGCGGCCGGACCCCGGCGGACTCCGACGGCTACCCGACCGACCTCGTCCTGCCCCGCGAATGGGACCACGGCGGGCACGCCATGCACGACCCGCGCGCGGTGGTGTCGGAGCTGACCAGGGAATACACGTTCCCTCTCGACCAGCGGCCCACCCTGCTCTGGTACCACGACCACCGGATGGACTTCACCGCCCCGGCGATCTGGCGCGGCCTGGCCGGGCTGCACATCGTGCGCGACGACGCCGAGGACGCGCTCGGCCTGCCCGCCGGGCCGCGCGAGCTGCCGCTCATGATCGCGGACCGGGCTTTCACCGCCGACGGCGGCCTCGACTACCCGTCGCTCGACCCCACGCTGCGCGGACGGCCGGGCGTGCGCGAGGAGTACCTGGCCGGCGTGCTCGGCGACGTGATCCTGGTCAACGGCGCGCCCTGGCCCGTGCACGAGGCCGACGCCGCCCGCTACAGGCTGCGCCTGCTGAACGCCTCCAACGCCCGCCACTACGAGCTCGAAGCGGTCACCGGCGACGGGCGCCGCCTCGACCTCGTCCAGATCGGCGCCGACCAGGGGCTTCTCGCGGCGCCGGTCACCCACCGGGTCCTGCCGATGGCCCCCGCCGAACGCCACGACGTGGTCGTCGACTTCTCCGGCGTCCCCGTCGGCGGCCTGGTCCGGCTGGTGAACCGGCTCGGCTCGGGCCGGACGCGCGACGTGATGGCCTTCCGCGTAGCGCGCAGGGCCGCCGACGACAGCCGCATCCCCCGTACGCTCTCCACCGATCTGCCCCGATGGCGGCGGTCGGACGCGGTCCGGGTGCGCGACCTCTCGTTCCGTGCCGGGCGGATGCACGGCCGTCACGGCTGGCTGATCGGCGGGCTGCCGTTCGACCCCGCCCGCACGGACGTCACCGCCCGCCTCGGCGACGTCGAGATCTGGCGGCTCGTGGCGGACGTCCACCACCCCGTCCACCTGCACCTGGTCGGCTTCCAGGTGCTCTCGCGCCGGGGCCGGCCGCCGCTCCCCCACGACGCCGGGCTCAAGGACACCGTCGCCCTGCGGCCGGGCGAAGGGGTGGAGATCATCACCCGCTTCGACGGCTACCGGGGGCGCTACCTGTTCCACTGCCACAACGCCGAGCACGAGGACATGGCCATGATGGCCAACCTGGAGATCGTCTAGCCCTCGTACTCGACGACCGGGCGCAAGCCATCCCACCTCCCGCGCCAGTGTCACACGGGCCCTGCGCCGAGTGGCCGTGGGTGGGATGGATCCGCAATCATCGGGATATGTCACGGCGGCTCGTGCTCGCGTTCACGGCACTCCTCATCACGCTCACCGCGTGCGATCCCGGCGCGGGCGCGGCCCCGGCCGGCCCCACCGGCGCCGCCTCCCCCGCGGACCGTTGCGCCAAGGCGAGCGCGCGGGACTTCGACGGCGACGGACACGACGACGTCGCCGTGGGCAACCGCATGCTCACCGGCGGGCAGGTGTCGATCCTCAGCGCGGGCAAGCTCGTCCACCTGCGCATCCCCGACCTGGCCGCCGACGCCATCGGGTCCTCGGTGGCCCTCGCCCGCGTCAACGCCGACGGGTGCGCCGACGTCGTCGTCGGAGCCCCGTACACGAAGGTCGACGGCGGGCACAGCGCGGGCGCCGTCTACGTCCTGTACGGCGGGAACGCCGCGCCGTACAGGAAGATCGTCTCGCCGAACCCGCAGCCGGGCGCTCGGTTCGGCGCCGCCGTGGCCGCCCACGGCGGGACCATCGCCATCGGGGCGCCGGAGGAGAACGACAGCGGCGTCCAGCAGGCGGGCGCCGTCTACGTGACCGACGGCGACACCACGCCGCCCCGGCGCATCACCCAGGAGACCGAAGGCGTCCCCGGCAACAGCGAGCCGCACGACGGCTTCGGCGCCACCGTGGCCGTCGGCCCACTCCCCGACGGCCGCACCGGGCTGCTCGTCGGCTCCCCACGCGAACGCGACGACGGCAGCGGCAGGCAGCTCGCCAACGGCATCGGCCCCTACGACGGCGCCGTGACCATGATCGCGGACGTGCGGGCCGAGCGGCTCGAAGCCGTCAAGCACGACGGCGGCAGCGAGTGCGAGCTCGGCGACGCCGTCGCCTACGTGCCCGGCGGCACGTTCGCCGCCACGGAGGGGCAGTGCGGCAACGTGCTCGTCCTCGACCACGCCCGGATCCTCGACACCGTCGAGTGTGGAGCCTGCGGGTCCTCCAGCACCGGCTCCGCGCTCGCCGCCGCACCCGACGGGCGGGTGGCCGTGGCCTGGGGTGACTCGGCCCAGGTGCTGTCGATGCGGGAGGGCGTGCCCGGCACCGTCGTCCCCACGCTGCCCGGCGGCAACCTGCCGGTGGCCTTCTACGGGACCAAGCTGGTGTTCGGGATGCCCCAGGAGGCGCCGCCCCTGGGCGTGACCGTCTTCGACCCGGCGACCGGGCGCAGCGAACAGGTCATGAGCGCGATCCGCGACGTGGAAGGCGTCGGCGAAGCCCTCGGCTGACCCCCCGGGCGTTCCCCCGGGTGTCGGCTGCCGGTGCGCCCTCCCGGACGCCAGTGGGCCCTCCCGGATGTCGGTGGGGCGCTGGGGCCTTCCCCCGGCCTCCTGATGTCGGCCCCTGGTTGTCGGTGGGGGTCGGTAGCGTTCGGGCGTTGCTTGCCGTGGCCGGGTGGAGGTGGGGCGTGGGTCCGTGGGAGGAGATCCGGCGACGGATCGAGAACGGGGACGGCGGGGACGGGCTGGTGGCGTTCCTGTTGGGACTCGGGGCGGCCGACCGTAAGGCGGTGGCCGCGGAGCTGCCCGGCTACCTGGCCGGGCGGGTGCGCGACGAGTCACCCTGGGGGGTCGCCGGCGCCGCTCCCGCCCTGCGCATGGCGGGGGCGGCCTGCCTGGGCGGGGCCGCCCAGGTCGCCGCCTGGCTCGACCGGCGCGAGCTGCGTCCGGTGCCGTCGCCCAAGGCCGACGCCGAGCGGATCTCGCGGCTGGTCCGCGACCGGCCGGAGCCGTGGCGGCGCGACCTGGCCCGACGGCTGGCCGCCGGGCTCCGTCCGGGCGGTCGCGGGCTCGCGGGGCGGGTGGACGGCGAGCCCGGCTGGGACCTGGCCGCCACGCTGGTGATCGAGACGGGGATCGAGCCGCCCGACAACGACGCGTTCGTGGCGGGCTGGGTGTGGCACCTGCACCACAGGCTGTGGACAGGCGCGGGCGCCGACCTGGTGCGCGACCATCCGCTGCTGGAGTTCATGGTGCCCCGGCTGTTCCAGGCCGAGGGCGTCGCCCGGCCGCTGGCGCACGACCGGGCGTGGAACTCGGCGTACCAGCACCCCACGGTGATCGGGGCGCTGGCCGGGCTGGCGGGCGAAGGGCGGCTGGACCGGAAGGCGCTGATCGGCGGGTGCGCGTCGAAGTTCCTCAACGGTGGCGACGCCCGGGAGGTCGAGCCGTTCGTGTCCCTGTGGGAGGAGCTGCGGCCGGAGGTGGCGGAGCTTCCCGTGGTGGACCTGGTGCGGGTGCTGCCGTTCGCCGCCTCGCCGCTGGTGCGGCTGGCCGCCGCCGAGCTGCGCCGCGCCGACGAGGCGGGCGGGCTGGGCGACGAGCTGTTCGCCGAGGCGGTCGGCGCGCTGGCGTTCCGGCAGGAGCGGAAGTACGTCACGACGGCGCTCCAGTGGATCGCGCAGTCCGCCCCCACCCGCCCAGCCACCCCACGCCCGAAGGCCCCGTCCGACCGCGTCGGGGGCCAGCCCGGCGAGGGGGCGTCCGGCCTGGTCGGGGGCCGGCCCGGTGAGGGGGCGTCCGGTCACGGCGATGAGGCGGGCGGCCAGGGAGCGTCCAACCGCGTTGATGGGGCGGTTGTGGCGTTGGGGCTGGTTTTCGGGGTGGAGGTGCCGTCGTTGCGGGATCGGGCGGTGCGGTTGGCGGTCAAGCTGGCGCCGCAGGCGAGCCGGGCGGCCCGTGAGGCGGTGCGGGAGGCGGCGGCGGTCCTGCCGCCGGAGGCCCTGGCCCGGATCGCCGCCGCCTACGGGGAGGTCGTGCCGGCGCCGCCCGAGACCCCGGTCACCACGCCGTTGACCGCGCCCGCGCTGCCGGGCATGCCGGGGCCGATCGGCTCGGCGGCGGAGCTGGCCGCCGCGCTGTCCTCCATGAGCTGGCCGCACGACCCCATCCGCTACGAGCTGATGCTCGCCGCGCTGGTCGAGCACGTCCACCGTGACCGCGAGGGCACTGCCGAGGCGCTGCGGCCGTGGCGGAACGAGCGGTGGGGCAGCTTCGAGCACGGCTACCCGTTATGGGCTGACCCGAGCACCTGCTATCACCCTTACTCGCTGCTGTCCCTGTGCGCGCTCGCGGTGGTGTCGCCGTCGGACAGCGCCGTGCTCTCCCGCCAGATCAGCGACTATCTGGCGAGGAATCCTCCCTATGAGACCGTGCTCGACTGGTTCATCAGGGACCGCTACCGGGAGGTCGTGGCCCTGTTCGAGGCGGGTGGGAGCGTCCCGTTGCTGCTGGCCACCCCGACCGCGCGCACGGGGCGCCTCGACGCCGCAACGCTCGTCGACCGGCTCGAACTCCTGGGTGACCGCGAGCCGCTGCCTCTCGACTTCTGCCAGGCGCTGCTCCGCCTGCCCCGGGCCGTCGACCCGGTGGCGCTCGGCCGGGCGGAGAGGCTGACGTCGGCGGCGGGGCGGAGGCTGGCGGCGTGGCTGCGGGCGGGCGGGGCGGCCGATCCGGTCATCGCGTACGGCCCGGCGAGCGTGATGCGGAACCTCGGCGGCTACCAGAACTACGCCCCCGTCACCGAGCTGCACGCCCGTATGACGTCGGCGCCGGGCCTGCCGGAGCGGATCCGCGAGCTGTTCACGCTGGAGCCCAGGGAATACTTCGCCGGCCATTCGGACCGGATGGCGTGGTGGCCCTCGGTGCTGCCGTCCCATCGGGAAGCGCTGGCCGCGCACGTGCTGGAGTGTTTCGCCGTGGACCTGCGCCACCGTGACGCCCAGGTGGACGTGCTGCCCGCGCTGGCGTACGGGGACGGTCCGGTGGGGCGGGCCACGGCCGCCGCGATCGTGCTGGGCATGGGGCACAAGCAGCCTGCCGTACGGGTGCACGCGATCGACGCGGCGAAGATCCTCGCCCTGCGTGGGGAATTGTCAGCCGGGGATCTCGGCTGGGCGCTGGCCACCCTTGTGGCGCTGGACTCCGTGACGCTCAAGCGGGTCGCGCCCGCGCTGGAGGAGCTCGCGCTGTCGGGTGCGCACGGCGAGACGTGGACGATGCTGGCGTCCGCGCTGCCCGCCCTGCTGCCGGGGGCCGGTGAGCCTGCCCGTCCAGGGCTTGCCGACCTGCTCGCGGTCGCGGTCAAGGCCGCCGCCCTGGCCGGGGCACGCACCGGCCCACAGGCCGGAGCGCGGGTCGGCATTCCCGGGCTGGCCGAGCTGGCGGCCCGCAAGGGCGCCGCCCGCCCGGTGGCCGAGGCCCGCGCCCTCCTCCAGGCGATCGCCCCGGCATGACCCGCTGGGGCGGCCGCTCCAGCCCGCGCGCCGCCCCGGCCCGGCCGACCCGGCACGGGCGCACCGGCTCGGCCCGACCGACCCCGCCCGACCTGGTGTGAGGCGTGGGCCCGGGGGGCATGGAGATGCCTCCCGGGGCAGGGCCGGGAGGCGGGGGGCTGGTCTGGTCATGCACGGGCGGGGACCAGGCGGGCGCCGAGTGCGCGGGCGCCGATCACCATGGCGGCCGCCGCGAGCACGATGTCCTTGAAGATGTACTGCGCCTCGAGCGTGGGGGCCCCGGGGAACAGGTTCGTGAAGAACAGCGCGTACGGGGCGAAGAAGCCGGCCAGCGCGCCGGCCATCACCACGAGCCCGGTCTTCAGGAACTTGCCGGTGACCAGCGTGAGCCCGATGAAGACCTCCATGGCGGCGATGACGAACTGCGCCGCGTAGCCAGACAGCATGCCGAACGACAGCTTCTCCAGCGTGGCCACGGACAAGGCCTCCGCCGGGCTGACCCCTGGGAAGAACTTGAGCGTGCCGAAGGCCACGAACACCAGGCCGAGGCTGACCCGCAGGATGTCGATGCTGTGCCGGGACAGCCAGCCGGCCAGCCCGGTGATCATGGTCTGGGTGGGGGTGACGGTGGTGTTCATCTCGCGCTCCCTGTCGGTGTCGTTCCGCGTTGGATCCAGAGTCGCGAAATCCAGGTCCGGCGACGTCGGCCCACGGGAGGCAGTCGTCCTACACCGTCGCACGTACGCGGGGACCGGCGCGTACCGCCGTGGGCCTCGGGGATCGCCCCTAGGGACGGACGAGCGCCACGTCAGAGCGCACGGGCCCGTACGACGGCGGGCGTAACGGGTGGTGGTTGACCTCGAGCCGGCTCTAGCGGCGATACTCCGGCTCTGCCCTCCGATGAACGTCCGGGAGAGGATTCTCATGAAGTACCGCGTGATCGGCAGTGATCCGGGGACCCGTCGCCGGGTCAGCGTGCTGAGTCTGGGCACGATGCTGTTCGGCACGGCGGTGGACGAGGCGACCTCGTACGCCGTTCTGGACCGGTTCGTCGAGGCCGGCGGCAACTTCCTCGACACCGCCAACAACTACGCGTACTGGGTCAACGGCACGCAGGGCGGTGAGAGCGAGGCGCTGCTCGGCCGGTGGCGGCGCAGCCGGGGGGTGACGGACGAGGTCGTCGTCGCGACGAAGCTCGGCGGCCGGCCCAACGCGCCGGCGACGAGTCTCAGCCATGATCTGGAGGGTCTGTCGGCCCGGGTGATCCGGGAGTCCTCGGAGCGCAGCCGGGAGCGGCTGGGCATGGAGAGGCTGGATCTGCTGTACGCGCACGCGTACCTGGAGAGCTGGCGGGTGCCGCTGGAGGAGACGGTGGAGGCGTTCGCGGCGCTGGTGACGGAGGGCGCCGTGGGGCTGCTCGGGGCGAGCAACCACTGGTCGTGGCGGCTGGAGCGGGCCCGGGGGCTGGCGGCGTCGGCGGGGCTGCCCGGTTATGAGGTGCTGCAGTATCAGCACTCCTATCTGCGCCCGCGTCTGGACGTGCCGACGCCGCGTTCGGTGGACGGCAATCTCGGCGCGGTGGGCGGTGACCTGCTCAGCTATCTGCGAGCCGAGCCGGCGCTCACGCTGGTGGCGTACTCGCCGCTGCTGGGCGGCGCGTACGTGCGTGACGACAAGCCGCTGGGCGACGCGTACGACCATCCGGGCACGCCGCGGCGGATGGCGGCGCTGCGGGAGGTGGCGCGTGAGACGGGGGCGAGCGTCAACCAGGTGGTGCTCGCCTGGCTCATGGGCGGCGACGTGCCGGTGATCCCGCTGGTCGGGGCCTCTTCGGTCGAGCAGTTGGAGGAGAGTCTTGGCGCGGTGGACCTGGAGCTGACGGCCGGGCAGCGGGCGGTCCTCGACGCCGCCCGCTGAGCCGGACGCCGCTATTCGCTCTGCTTGAGGCGGGCGACGCCGATCAGGTCGTCGGGGGTCGCGTCGGGGACGTGGTCGTCGAAGCGGGACAGCACCCTGGTCCGGAGCGCGCCTGCCACCAGCAGCGCGATGAACAGCCCGAAGATCACGTAGATCAGCGCGATGCCGCGTCCCGGCCCGGTGCCGATCACGGCTCCGACGGTGCCGGCCAGCGCACCGCCGGGGAGCATGAGCGGTTCGAGTGCCCGTTCGGCGAGCGGCGTCAGCACGCCGACGCCGAGCGGGATCGTGGACCAGGCCACCATCTGGTTGAGCGCGAACACCCTGCCGTGGTAGCGCTGGGGCACCTTGACCTGGATGATCGTCGCGTACACGCCGTTGACCAGCGCCAGCCCCAGCGACACGCCGAACGCGCCGATGCCGATGAGCACGAGCGACCGGGTCAGGCCGACGAGCACGCAGGACACCGCGATCACCAGCGTGAGCAGCAGCATGCCGATCATGCGCCGGCGGCGGGGGCCGCCCCACAGGCTCATCCACAGGCCGCCTGCCGCCGCGCCCGCGCCGCCGCACAGCGCGATCACGCCGACCTGCGACAGGCTGGAGAAGGAGAGCACGAGCGGCGAGTAGAGCATGAAGACCGGTGACAGCACGATGGCCAGCAGCGCGAAGAACGCGACCATCGCCCGGAAGTCCCGGTTGCCGATCGACAGCCGGAACCCGGCCTTGATCTCGGCGCCGACCGACTCCCTGCGCTGGTGGGCGAGCGTGGCGGGGAAGCGCACCACGGTCAGCACGATGGCGGCGACCAGGTAGCCGATGATGTCGGCGATGAGGATGCCGCCGAGCCCGATCACGGACATGAGCCCGACCGCGGCCAGCGGGGCGACGAACTGGGCGACGCCCGCCGTCATCTGCGCGACGCCGTTGGCGTGCCCGAGGTAGCGCTTGGGCACGAGCTGCGGGATGGCCGACGAGTACGCGACCCGCTGGAAGGCCAGCGCCACCGACAGCATGGTGAGCAGCGGGTACAGGGTCCAGGTGTCGAGCCCGTCGGTGAACAGCAGGGCGGCCGCCGCGCCCTGGATGGCGAGGCCGGCGAGGCTGCTCGCGAGCATCACCTTGCGCCTGCTGGTCCGGTCGACGATGGCGCCGACCAGCGGCGCGGCGAGCACGCCGGGGATCACGGCGAGCACGGTCATCAGCGCCATCTGCGCGAGCCGCCCGGTGCTCAGGTAGATCCAGATGGGGATGGCGAACTCGGTGATGGTCGCGCCGGTGATCGTCACCATCTGGCCGAGCGCCACGGCCAGGAAGCGTCCGACGCTGGGTTCGGGTCCGGCTGTGGTCTCCGGGGAGGCGGCCCGGGGAGTGGAGGTGGCCTCGACGCTCCAGCCGGGGCCGCTGTCGCCGGGGGTGAGCGGGTCGCGGGAGAGGATCGCGGCCAGCTCCTCCGCCCGATATTTCAGGAAGTAGTGACCGGCTTCGCTGATCACCGCCAGCGTCGTGCGCCCGGTCATGAAGTGCCACTCGCGGTAGCGCTCCTCGTAGTACTCCGTCGTCGGGTCCTGCTCGCCCACGACCGACACGATCGGCGCCCGCAGCGGCGCGGCGTCGGCGTCCAGCAGTCCGGTGAAGTACTCCTCCGCCTGCCGCGCGTCGTGCCGCATGTTGCGCACGATGAACGCCCGCTGCTCCTCGTCGAGGTCGCCCAGGTCGGCGCCCATCGAGGTCAGCCAGGCGAGCTGGCCCCGGTCGCTGCGCCACCGGTCGCTGCCGGTGAGCTTCGCCCACAGGCCGAGCAGCCCGCGCGTCGGCCGGGCGAACGGGAAGATCCCGCCCAGGTAGACGGTCTCGATCTCGCGGCCTGCCTCCTCCAGCAGCCGGGCGATCGCCACGGTCAGCGCGCCGCCGACCCCGCAGTGCCCGTACAGCGACAGCGGCCCGCCGACCTTCTCCATGATCTCGGCCGCGCACTCGGCGGCCACCTGCGCCAGCGGCCTGGGCTCCTCGGCGAGGCCGAGGTCGTGGCCCGGCACGGCCACCGAGTACAGCGCCGTGCCCTCCGGCAGGGCGTCGGCCAGCGGCTGGTAGACGACCGCGCTGCCTCCGCCGTACGGGACGCAGACGAGCGTGCGCGTGGCCGGGCCGGGCGGCGTGAGCAGGTAGAGCAGCCCGCGCCGGGCCGACGGCTCGCCCGCCACGGCGGCCAGCCGGCGCACGGTCGGATGCTGGAACAGGTCCATCACGCTGACCGGCGCGCACTCCTCGGGCAGGTCGCGGCGGAGCCTGGCGACGACGCGGGTGGCCAGCAGCGAGTGGCCGCCCAGGTCGAAGAAGTCGTCGAGCGCGCCCACCCGGGGCAGCCCGAGCACGTCGGCCACGGCCGCCGCGATCACCTCCTCGACCGGCCCCGACGGCGGCTCGTAGGCCACGCCCTGGTCGGGGCGCTCGGCCTCCGGCTCGGGCAGCGCGGCCCGGTCGACCTTGCCGTGCGACTTCAGCGGCAGCCGGTCCAGCCACACGTAGCGGGTCGGCACCATGTACTCGGGCAGCGCGGCGCCCAGCGCCCGCCGCAGCTCGCCGACCGGCATCCGCTCGCCGTCGGCCACCAGGTACGCGACCAGCTCCAGCGCGCCGGGCTCGCCCCGGGCGTCGGCCACCGCGTGCGCGACGCCGGGCAGCTTGCGCAGCGCCTCGTCGATCTCGCCCAGCTCCACCCGGTAGCCGCGGATCTTCACCTGGAGGTCGCGGCGGCCCAGGAACTCCAGGTCGCCGCTCGGCAGCCAGCGGGCCAGGTCGCCGGTGCGGTAGAGGCGCTCGCCCCGGACGGTCACGAACTTCTCGGCCGTCAGGTCCGGCCGGCCGAGGTACTCGCGGGCCAGCCGGTCACCGCCGACGCACAGCTCGCCGGGCACGCCGATCGGCACCGGCCGCATCGCGGCGTCGAGCACGTGGACGCGGGCGTGCCCGAGCGGGCGGCCGATCGGCGTGACGGGGCCGCGGATCTCGTCGTCGGGCCTGACCGTGTAGGTGGTGACGCCCACGGTGGTCTCGGTCGGGCCGTAGTGGTTGACGATCTCGCACCGGCCCAGCACCGCGAGCTCCCTGGTCTGCTGCCAGCTCGACCCCTCGCCGCCGAAGATCATCGTACGGCGGGGCAGCAGCTCCTCCGGCGGCACCTCGGCGGCCAGCGCGCCGAAGTGGGACGGGGTCATCTTCAGGTAGTCCAGGCCGTGGCCGGCGAACTCGGCCCCGGAGATCCGCGACGGGTACAGCTCCAGCGTCCCGCCGGTCATGAGCGCCAGGTAGAAGACCGTGACGCCGAAGTCGAACGAGAGCGACTGCAGCAGCCCGAACCTGGCCCCGTCCACGACGCCGAAGCGTTCGCGCACGTCGGACAGGTAGTTGAGGACCTGCTGGTGCTGGACGGCCACGCCCTTCGGCCGCCCGGTGGACCCGGAGGTGTAGATCACGTACGCCAGGTCGTCCGGCCCGGCCGACGGCCCGACCGGCTCGCCGCTCTCCTGCGGGACGCCGAGCAGCGGCCCCGCGAAGCCGCCCACCGGCGTGTCGGCGACCAGCGCCGCCGCGCCCGAGTCGGTCAGCAGGTACGCCAGCCGCTCGTCCGGCTGCTCGGGGTCGACGGGCACGTACGCGGCTCCGGCCTTGAGCACGCCGAGCACGGCCACGGCGAGCTCGGGCGACTGCTCCAGGCAGATCGCCACCCGGTCGCCGATGCCCACCCCGGCCTCGCGCAGCAGCGCGGCGAGCCGGTCGGCGCGGCCGTCGAGCTCGGCGTACGTGAGCGTGCGGCCGGCCTGGACGATGGCGGGGTGCGACGGGCGGGCGGCGGCGGTGGCGGCCACCATCTCGTGCAGCGTGCGCGCCCGGGGCGGCACCGGTTCGGCCCGGCTCCATGCGTCGAGGAGGGCGAGCTCCCCCGGCCCGGCGAGTTCGAGCTCCGACAGCCGCACTTCGGGGTCGTCGGCCACCTGGCGCAGCACGTTGGCGAAGTGGCCGGAGAAGCGCTCGGCGGTGGCGCGGTCGAACAGGTCGGTGCTGTAGACGAGGAAGAGCCGCAGCCCGTCGGCCCCGGGCGCCGCCTCCAGCGCCAGGTCGAACTTGGCCTGCGCGGTCCCCGGGTCGTAGGGCTCGGCCGTCACGCCGTCGAGCGCGAGCTGCCCGGCGGTCTCGGCGCCCATGACGAACTCGGCCTGGAACAGCGGCGTGCGGCTGAGGTCGCGGCGCAGGTCGAGGGCGTCGACGAGCCGGTCGAACGGCACGTCGGAGGCCATCAGCGACTCCATCGCCGTGGCGCGCACCCGGTGCATGAGCTCGCGGAAGGTGGGGTCGCCGGACAGGTCGGTGCGCACCACCAGCGTGTTGAGGAAGAAGCCGATCAGCGGCTCCAGCTCCTCGCTGTCGCGGGTGGAGACCGGGGTGCCCACGCACACGTCCTGCTGGCCGCTGTAGCGGGAGAGCTGCGCCTGGAACGCGGCGAGCAGCGTCATGAACAGCGTGCACCGCTCCCGCCTGGCCAGCAGGCCGATGCGGTCACTGATCCCGGCGGGCAGGGTGGTGACGACACGGTCGCCGGCGGTGGTCTTCACGAGCGGGCGCGGCCGGTCGGCGGGCAGTTCCAGCGCGGGCGCGTTCCTGAGCCGGTCGACCAGCGCCTGGGGCGGCGTGGCGTCCCGCTCGCGCTGCTCGCGGGCGTGGTCGGCGTACTGCAGGGTCAGCGGGGCCGGGGCCGGCTCGCCGTTGTAGGCGCGGGTGAGCTCGCGCAGCAGGATGCCGAGCGACCAGCCGTCGGCGGCGATGTGGTGCAGCACGACGACGAACACGTGCTCGCCGGGGCCGAGCCGGATCAGGCCGGCCCGCAGCGGCTGGTCCTCCACCAGGTCGAACGGCCGTCCGGTCCACTCGGCCACCAGCCGGGCGGCGCGTTCCTCACCGTCGGGGCCGGCCAGGTCGACCCGGGTCAGGGTGACGCGCGGGTGCGGGTCGACGACCGCGACCGGCCGGCCGTCCTCGTCGGCGTAGCGGGTGCGCAGCACCTCGTGCCGGGCGGCGACGGCGAGGAGGGCGCGTTCGAGCGCGCCGGCGTCGAGCGGGCCGCGCAGGCGCTCGGTGACGAACATGTTGTAGGAGGCGTTGCCGGGGTCGAGCTGGTTCAGGAACCAGAGCCGCTCCTGGCCGGACGACAGCACGCGGGTATGGCCCGCGACCACGTGATCGGTAGTCATTGGGCTGTCTGCCTCCAAGACATGGGATCTATAAGAGAGCGGATTCTAATAGGAAAGAATCTTTTCTATTTAGATGATCGCCAGTCTCGCACCAACGAAGCGGCATGCGCAAGGGTGATGCAGCAGACAGGGTGGGGTCCCAGCTTGACTCCTACGGCAAATACATCGGACCCTTCGAGTCAACATCGCCGCCTACTTGAGCGCCCCCGCGGTCATGCCGGCCTGGATGCGCCGCTGGAGGAGGACGTAGACGATCAGGATCGGCGCCATCGCGATCGTCAGGCCCGCGAACAGGCCCGAACGGTCACCCGCGTAGCCCTGCTCGACCGCGAGGTTGGCCAGCCCCTGCGACAGGACGAACTTGCTGTCGTCGCTGACCAGCACCAACGGGATCAGATACTGGTTCCACTGGCCGATGAAGTTGAAGATGCCGACGCTGATGAGCCCCGGCTTGGCCATCGGCAGCATCACCCGGAAGAACGTGGCCACCTCGCCGCACCCGTCGAGCTTGGCCGCCTCGGCGACCTCCTCGGGCAGCGTGCGGAAGAACGCCACCAGGAAGAACATCGAGAACGGCAGCGAGTACGCGGCGTACACGAGGATGAGGCCGGGCAGCGAGTTGCCGAGCCCGAGGTTCTGCACGACGAAGAACAGCGGGACGAGCGCCATGAAGACGGGGAACGTCATCCCGGCGATGAAGAAGTAGTAGAGCACGCCCTTGACGCGGAAGTCGAAGCGCGCGAACACGTAGGCGCCCATGGCCGACAGCAGCAGCGTCAGCACGACGCCGCCGACGACGACGATCACGGTGTTGCCGAAGTACGTGCCGATGGAGGCGGTGTCCCAGGCGCGGGCGAAGTTGTCCCAGCGCAGGGCCTCGGGGAGCGACCACGGGTCGGCGACGATCTCCGGGTCGCTCTTGAGCGAGCTGACGACGGCCCAGATCAGCGGCACGGTCGACACGACGGCCCACAGGACGAGGAACGCCTGGGCGACGGCGATCGTCGGGCCCGCGGATCTGCCTCGCGGCCTGCGCGCACCGGTGGCGGCCATCAGAATTCGATCCTCTCTCGGCGGGTCGCGCGGAGCGTGAAGGCGGACAGGGCCAGGGTGACGACGAAGAGCACGACGCCCATCGCCGAGGCGTAGCCGAACCGGCCGTAGGAGAACGCGTTCTGGTAGAGGTAGAACGAGCCCACCTGGGTGGAGTCGTTCGGCCCGCCGCCGGTCATGATCTGCACGATGGCGAACGCGTCCAGTGCGGCGATCCCCAGGTAGACGGCCGCTGTGCGGATGTTCTCCCAGATGAGCGGCACGGTGATGCGGAAGAAGACCTGGCTCCTGGAGGCGCCGTCGAGCACCGCCGCCTCCAGCAGCGACGCGGGGATCGCCTTGAGGCCGGCGGTGAACAGGACGACGTAGAAGCCGACGCCGTTCCAGACGAGGACGGCGAGCACCGCCCAGAAGGCCAGTCTCTCGTCGCCGAGCCACGACGGCTGCACGTGCCCGAGCCCGATCGCGCGCAGCCCGCCGTTGAGCAGGCCGTTGATCGGGTTGTAGATGTTCATCCACAGCACGCCGATGATCGCGATCGACAGCACGTACGGGAAGAAGAACACGACCCGGTAGAACGTGGCGCCCCGGACACCGCGGATCTCCCCGCTGCGGGGGCCGCCCGCGGCGTTCAGCATGAACGCCAGGAACAGCGCCAGCCCGATCGTGACGAGCGGCAGCGTGATCAGGAGGATCAGGTTGTTGCCGAGCGCCTTCCAGAAGACCGGGTCGCCGAAGAGCTCGGCGAAGTTGGCCAGGCCGATCACGTCGAACTCGGCCGACAGGCCCCGCCAGTCGGTGATGGCGATGTAGAACGCCTGCACGTACGGCGAGGCCACGAACACCGTGTAGAGGATGAGCGGCGCGGCGAGGAAGCCGACGATCACACGGCGCTGGTGCCGGTTTCGCATCTCAGTTCCGGGCCGCGTCGGTGAGGCGCTGCGCTTCCTTGGCGAGCTGGTCGGCCTTCACGTCGCCGTTCATGAACCGGCCCATCACCTTGGCGATGTCGTTCCACAGGCGGCTGTTACGGGTGTCGACGGTCAGGCCGAAGATGTTGTCGCCGGCCTCCTTGAGCGCGTCGTTGATGGAGACGAGGCCGTGCTTGGCATCGGCGGGCAGCGTGGCGTTGCGGTTGGAGGAGAGCGCGCCGGCCTGGGCGATGAAGTTGGAGCCGCCCTCGTTCGAGAGCATCGCGCGCAGGAACTCCAGGCCGCCGGCGGAGTTGGCGGCGTCACGCGGCACGATGTACGGCTCGCCCGCCTTGGCGCACAGGGCGCCGAACGGCCGGTCGTCGGCGTCGGTGATCGACGGGACGCGGCAGATCGACATGTCGAAGCCGGCCGGGACGCTGTCGCCCATCTCCTTCTCCAGCCAGGAGCCGCCGGGGACGAATCCGGCCTTGCCCTGGAGGAACTGCATCTGGGCGTCGGTGTGGTTGAGGCCCGAGCTGCCCTTGAGCACCCAGCCGTTGGCGGGGATGGCCTCGAACGCCTTGAGCGCGGCGACGGCCCGCTCGTCGGTCCAGGCGTCCTTCTCGAAGTTGTTGATCTTGTCGATGACTTCCTTGCCCGCGACCTTGTAGATCATCGAGGCCAGCCACCAGAACATGTAGTACGGGAACTGGCCGGGGTAGGTCCAGGGGGCGATGCCGGCGGTGGCCATCTTGTCGCACAGCCCGAGGTAGTCGTCCCAGGTCTGCGGGTAGGTCCAGCCCTTCTCCTCGAACAGGGAGGCGCTGTACCAGGCACCGTAGGCGCCGTAGGAGTAGTTGAGGACGACGAACTGGCCGTCGTGCGTGCCGACCTCGACCACGCCGGGGCGCAGGGTGTCGCGCACGGGCACGGCTGGATCGCTCCAAGAGGGCGCGTCCAGCAGCGGGGCCAGCGACAGCAGGGCCTTGTCGCCGACGAGCGCGCCGTAGTCGATGGCGTTGGAGCCGGAGTTGTTGACGACGTCCGGCGGGTTGCCGGCGACGAAGCGCGGCTGCAGCGTCTGCTGGATCTGCTGGGTGGAGGTCTGCTTGACCTCGGTCTTGGGATGCTTCTTCTGGTAGAGCTCGACGGGCAGCTTGATGTAGGCCTGGCCGTAGCCGCCGTCGAAGAGCACGACCTCGACGGGCGTGCCGGCGGCCACCCCGAACGGATTGCCCGCGACGGCACGGCCCGTCGGGGACGCGGCGGGCGCCTGCTTTCCGCCGGACGTGGCACAGCCGGCGGCGAGCGCGCCGGCGACGGGGGACAGCGCCAGGAACGCCAGGACCGAACGGCGGGTCGGCTGGGGCTGCGACGGACGATCATGCATTCGGGTACACCTCCACAGGATTCGTACTCCTTTGACGATCCTGAGTAAGGTAAGCTACCTTACTAACATGGCTACAGCAACAGTTTTCCCGTGGAACTCCTTTGACGAGGCCTTTCGCAGCCAGCCCAAGTCGTTGGCGGACCTCGCCGGGGCTCTGCCGGGGCAGCTTGACCGTCACGGCGACGTCACCCGCCTCGTCGCCTTCGCGATCGGGGCCAGCCGCGCCGCCGCGCACGTGCTGGTCGCCGGGCTCACCGCGCGCGGCGTGGCGTGCGAGCTGCTGACTGGAGCCGATTTCACCGCCGACCAGGTGCGCCCGGAGACGACGTACCTGGGGGTCTCCCAGTCGGGACGCAGCGTCGAGATCGTGCGCGCGCTGTCACTGGCCCCCGAGGAGTCGCGGATGAGCGTCGTCAACCGGACGCCCTCGCCGGTGTCCGAGCTGGCCCCCCGGCACCTGTGGCTGGGCGGCGTCGCCGACTCCCGCGTGTCCACCGTCGGCTACACGGCCACCGCGCTCGCCCTGGCCATGCTGGCCGAGCACCTGACCGGCGGCGTCGACGAGCCGCGCTGGCGCTCGTTCGGCGAGCGGCTGGCCGCGGTGATCGACGGGCAGCGCGCGGCAGCCGGGCGCATCGCCGCCGACCTGGTGCGCGCCGGCCACCTCGACGTGGTCTCCTCCGGAGTGGGGCTGGCGGCGGCCGAGGGCGCCTCGCTGCTGTTCCGCGAAGGCGTCGCACTGCCTGCCTCCAGCTTCGACACCCGCTCCTACCTGCACGGATTCATGGACAGCGCCCGGCCGGGCACCGTCCACGTGATCGTCGACTGCGGCAGCGAGGCGCTGCTCGCCCGCCAGCTCGCCGACCACGGCGCCACCGTGCACCTCATCGGCGCCGAGCCGATCGCCTACGACGGCCCCGGCCCGCTGCACCAGATCCACCTGCCCGGGATGAGCGGCGCCGAGCTGTCCATCGCGGCCACCGTCATCTGCCAGATGGTCGTCCAGGAGGCCTGCGCGGCCACCGGCCGGCGCCCCGAGGACGCGGTGTTCACCCGCCTCGACACGAAGGTGGAGACGACCGCGTGAGCGTGGCCCCCCAGCCGCGCCCCGGCGTCGCGGGCCTCGACATCGGCGGCTCGTACCTGCGCGTCCACGTCGAGGACGCCGTCACCGGCGAGCACCTCGCCGGTCAGACCCTGCCCAACACCGACTGGAACGACCTGTCCACGGCCGGGCGCGCCGCGCTGATCCGCGCCGCCACCGGCCAGGTGACGCCCGCGAGCCACCGGCTCGCCGCCGTCGGCGTCGGCGCCCGCGGCTGCGACTCCGAGGCGCTGACCAGGGAGCTGCACGCCGCCGTGGCCGCAGAGTTCGGCCCCGGCGTCACCGTACGGGTCTGCAACGACGCCCTGCTGGTCGGCCTGGCAGGCGGGTACGACCATGCCGTGTCGGTGATCGCGGGAACCGGGGCCGTCGTCGGCGGCCGGACCCCCGACGGCGTCACGATCCTCACCGACGGGTGGGGCTGGCTGCTCGGCGACCACGGGAGCGCGCCGCGCATCGTCATCGACGCCCTGCGGCTGTACGCCGAGAGCCTGGACCGCGGCGAGGGCGACCGGGTGTTCCGCACGTTCGTCGCCGGCGCGTTCGACGTCATCGAGGACCGCCGCCTCCCCGGAGCGCTGGAGGGCGTGCGCGAGGAGCTGGGCGAGCTCGCCGAGAGCGTCTTCGCCTGCGCGGAGGCCGGCTCCCCCAGCGCGCGGCGGGCCATCGTGGGCAACGCCCAGCGGCTCGCCGGCAACGTCGCGGCCGCGCTGCGCCTCGGGGTCCGCGCGGACGCCGTCGTCGGCGCGGGCGCGGTCATGGTCAAGCAGCCGTCGTTCCGGTCCGCGTTCGCCGAAGCGCTGGTCGAGCAGGGCGTCACGCTGCCGCTGTCGGTCCTCGGCACCGAGCCGGTCTTCGGGGCCGTCCGGCTCGCCCACCTGGCATATGAGGAGCAATTCGCATGACATCAGACCTGCGGCAACTCGCCCTCGGCACCGTGCTGCCCGCGTTCGAGGGCACCACCGCTCCGCCGTGGCTGCTCGACCGGCTGCGCGAGGGGATGGCGGGCGTCATCCTGTTCGGCCGCAACATCGTGTCGCCGCAGCAGGTGGCGGAGCTGGTCCGGCAGATCCGCGAGGCCCGGCCGGACGCCGTCGTGGGGATCGACGAGGAGGGCGGCGACGTCACCCGCATCCACCACGACGAGGGCAGCCCCTACCCCGGCAACCGGGTGCTGAGCGAGAACGGCGACCTGGACGCCACCCGGGCGGTGGGCCGGGGCATCGGCGCCGAGCTGCGCGACCTCGGCGTCAACTACAACCTGGCGCCGATCGGCGACTACGTGACCGACCCGCTCAGCCCGCTGACCACCCGCTCCTACGGCCGCAGCCCGCGTGACAACGCCGAGCACGCCGCCGCCTGGATCGAGGGCCTGCAGGAGGCGGGCGTGGCGGCGTGCGTCAAGCACTACCCGGGGCTCGGCGGCTCGCTGCTGGACTCGCACCTGTCGCTCGGCCGGGTGACCGCCGGGCGGGCCGAGTTCGACGACGAGCACCTGCGTACCTTCGTCAGCGCGGCCGCCTCCGGCGTGGCGAGCATGATGACCGCGCACGTGGTGGTCGACTGCCTCGACCCCTCGGCGCCCACGACGCTCAGCCCCGCCGTGATCAGCCGCCTGCTGCGGGACGAGATCGGCTACGACGGCGTCGTCATCTCCGACGCACTGGAGATGCACGGCGTGCTGAACCACGCCTCGTCGCTGCCCGCCGCCGCCGTGGGCGCGCTGCGCGCCGGCGTCGACGTGCTGTGTCTCGGGGCCGAGCAGTACGAGGAGGCGACCACCGCCGTCGTCGACGCGATCGTCGCCGCCGTGCGGTCCGGCGAGCTGCCCGCCGAGCGGCTGGAGGAGGCCAACCGGCGGGTCGCCGCGATGGCCCGCGCCTACCCCGGCACGGTCGGCGTGCCCGGCGCCGCCGACACCGCCGCCGAGCGCGCGGCCGGGCTGGCGGCGGCCTGGGGGGCGACCACCGTCGAGGGCGACGCGTCGATCGCGGGCAGCACGGGCGGCACCGGCAGCACGGGTGGCACTGTGCACGTCGTCACGTTCGACGACCGGACCTCCATCGCGGCCGGGCCCGTCCCGTGGGGCATCGGGCCGGAGCTGCGCGCGGCCGGCGTCGCGTTCGCCGACCACGTCCTGACCCCGCCGATCAGCGACCCGCCCGACCTGCCGGGCCTCGGGCCGTCCGACGTCGTCGTGGCCGTCGTACGGGACCTGCCCCGCCATCCCGCCAGCGCCGAGGTCTTCGACCGGCTGGACGCGCCACGCCTGGTCGTCGTCGACATGGGCTACCCGGGGACGGACTACCCGCGCGCCACCGGCGTGGTCCGGACCTTCGGCGCCTCCCGGGCGAGTTCCGCCGCCGCCGTACGCGCCCTGACAAGACAGGCGTGACTCCGATTGGATGACCACATGCGTTCGCCGGAACTCCCCCCGACCCAGCGCCACGTCCTGAGTCACACGCTCGGCCACGGCTCGACCACCCGGCCCCGGCTGCTCGCCGCCACCGGCCTGTCGAAGCCGAGCGTCAACGACGCCGTCAGCGCCCTGGAGGAGGCCGGCTACCTGCGCCGCAACGGCAGGCACGTCCCGGCGACGGGCAAGCCGGCCGTGCTGTTCGAGGCGGCCGACGAGGTCGGCTGGGCGCTCGGCGTCGACCTGGGCAGCTCCCACGTCGAGCTGATGGCCGTCGACCTCGCCGGGGCGCGCACCACGCACGTGTCCATCTCCGAGCCGGTCCGCCCCGGCGAGGCCCGCCGCCGCGAGCCGTCGCCGCACGTCATGGAACGGGCGGCCCGGCAGCTCGCCGACTGGTGCGCCGGACGCGACCGGCTGCGGGCCGTGACGATCGCGCTGCCGCAGATCATCGACGCCCGCCGCAGCCAGGTGCCCGCCTCCGCCGGACAGGAGAAGGGCGCCGTCGCCACGCTGCTCGACGCGCTCACCGACCACTTCGACGGCCCGGTGCGGCTGGAGAACAACGTCAACTGCTCGGCGGTGGCCGAGATGCGGATCGGCGCCGGGGCCGACGTGCCGAGCCTGGCCTACCTGCAGCTCGGCGTGGGCGTCGGCGCTGGGCTCATCAACGAGGGCCGGCTGGTGCGCGGCGCGCACGGCGCGGCGGGCGAGCTGTCGCGGCTGCCGTTCCCGTGGGCCGACGGCGCCGAGCAGACCTCGCGCCACGCGATGGAGGAGCGGCTGGCGGCCTCCCGCCTGGTCGACTCCTACCGTTCGCAGGCTCCCGGCGCGGCCTCCGTCGGCGAGGTGGTCAAGGCGATCCTGGCCGACGTCGCGGCCGGCTCGGCCGAGGCCAAGGCCGTGCTCGACGCGTACGTGCTGGACGTCGCCAGGGCGTGCGCCGCGCTCGCGGCGGTCGTCGACCCCGACCTGGTGGTGATCGGCGGCGAGATCGGCGACGCTCCCGAGGTCGTCGAGGCGGTGCAGGCGGCGGCCCGGCCGCTGCACGAGTTCGTGGCGATCTCCAGCAGCGTCGTCGGCGCGCTGGCCACCGTGCTCGGCGCCGTCATCCTCGGCCTCGAACAGGCCCACTCCGAGCTTCTCGGCGAGTACGCGGTGCACGCGACGGCCGCCGTCGACCGGCTGCGCGCCGAGCGGCCGTAGCGCGCCGGGCTCCCCCAGGCATGAGTCACCCGGCCTGGGGAAGCCAGCCGTCATGAGCAAAAAAGTCGAGGACTGGAGTGCGCTCGACGGCGCATCGAACAAGCTCGCGGGCCTGGTCGGACGGCTGACACGCCCAGACGCGATCAAGAACGCGCTGTCGGGCACCTGGCTGGGCCACTCGCTGCACCCCGTTCTTACGGACCTGCCCATCGGCGCCTGGACCATGGCCTCCTTCCTGGACGTGGCCGGAGGCGAGGCCGGGGCCGAGTCGGCGCGCCGCCTGGTCGGCGTCGGGCTGATCGCCACCGTGCCGGCCGCGGCGGCGGGGGCGTCCGACTGGTCGGAGACCTACGGGCCCGAGCAGCGGACCGGGCTCGTGCACGCGCTGTGCAACGTGACGGCGACCGCGCTCCAGGCGGCCTCCTGGGTCGCGCGCGGGCGCGGGCAGCGGCGGGCCGGGATGCTGCTGAGCGGCGCGGGCCTGGCCATGACGTCGATCGGCGCGTACCTGGGCGGACGCCTGTCGTTCGTGCAGGGCGTCGGCGTCAACCACACCGCGTTCCAGCAGCCCGTCACCGACTGGACCGACGTCGCGGCGGTGGCCGAGGTGAGCGACGGCCGGGCGCACCGCGTCACGGCGGACGGGGTGGCCGTGCTGCTCGTCCAGCACGACGGGACGCTGCACGCGCTCTCGGCCACCTGCACGCACGCCGGCGGGCCGCTGGACGAGGGCACGATCGTCGGCGACGGCTGCATCCGGTGCCCGTGGCACGGCAGCACGTTCCGGCTCGCCGACGGCAAGGTGGTGCGCGGGCCCGCGACGGTCGAGGAGCCGCGCTGGGACGTGAAGATCGACAACGGCCGGGTGCTCGTCCGGTCCACGACCGGCGACCGGGAGCCCGTACGGGCGGTGATCCGGAGCACCGAGCGGATCACCGCACGGGCCTGACCCCGAACGCCCGCAACCCCCGCCAACGGCACGTGCCGTTCTAATAGGCTGTCCACATGACGGACACCCCACGCACCCGGGCCGACGACCGGACCGAGGCCATCAGGCGCACCACGCTTGAGCTGGCCCAGGAGATCGGCTACGCCAAGCTCAGCATCGAAGGGGTCGCGGCCCGCGCCGGCGTCGGCAAGCACACGATCTACCGCCGCTGGCCGTCCAAGGGCGCGCTGTTCCTGGACGCGGTCCTGTCACCGCAACAGCCGGACCTCGACTACCCCGACACCGGCGACGTCATGGCCGACCTCCGCACGCAGATCCACCATGCCGTCGACCTGCTCGGCCGCCCCCCGTTCGGGCCGCTCTTCCAGTCGCTGATCGGCGAGGCCCAGCACAACCCGGCCGTCGCCGCCGAGCTGAACGAGCGCTTCACCAAGCCGCAGGAGGCCAAGACCGTCGCCCGGCTCACCAAGGCCAGGGAGCAGGGGCAGCTCGCCCCCGAGTTCGACCTGGACCTGGCCATGTCGATCCTGACGGGGCCGCTGTTCTTCACCCTCATGGTCACGCAGGAGCCGGTGACGCACGAGTACGTCGACCGGGTGCTCGAAGCCCTCTTCGCCGGAATGCGCCCCCGCCCCTAGCTAGGCAGCGCGCCACCCTCATGGGGTGCGCACACGGGCTCGGCCTTCCAAGTCAGCTCCGTGGTCGTTCAGTGGGTGAACTCTGCGATGTTCGCGGTCTCGTGAGGTCGCCGCCCTGCCCGGGATCCAGGTCCGCCGCGCGGACGTCGCGCTCCACGATCTCCAGGGCGCGCTCCAGCGTCTTCCACCAGTCTTGGTCTTCGATGGCCACGCCGCAGTCTGGCGTCACGTACGGCTTCCCGGCAAGGGGAAGGGCGTGACAGAAAGGAGGAGCGTCATGGCGTTCACCGAGGAGGAGATCGCGTACCTGCGGTCGCAGCCGCTGGCGCGGATCGCGACGCTGGGACCGGGCGGGCAGCCGGACGTGGCGCCGGTCGCGTTCGAGTTCGACGGCGAGCGGTTCTGGGTCGGCGGGTCGGGCGCGTCGGTGCTGGAGACGCGCAAGTTCCGCAACGTCAGGGCCGGCAACCACCTGGTGGCGGTGGTGGTCGACGACCTGGTGTCGATGGAGCCGTTCGTCGCGCGGGGGGTGCGCGTCTACGGCCGGGCCGGGGAGCCGGTGGAACGGGTCGGCATGGTGGGGCCCGGCTTCTACCTCGGCATCACGCCCGTGGTGTCGTGGAGCTGGAACCTGGCGGGCGAGCCGGTGGGCGCCACCTGGTACGAGGCGCGCAGGACAGTGCACTGAGGGCCGGGCCCGGGGTGGTTTCCGGGCCCGGCCACGGGGTCAGCGGGGCAGCGACGACCAGGGGAGGCCGTCGGTGGGCCAGAGTTCGGCCTGCCGCTTGAGCGTGTTCTCGACCCGGCCGCCGACGGGGCAGCGGTAGCCGTGCGGGGGCACGGTCAGCGAGATCAGGTAGTTGTCGATGGGCACCGTGCTGCACTCGTCCTTGCCGTAGATGCGGTGGCCCCAGCCTTCGTAGGTGAGCAGCACCGCCTTGCGGCCGAGCTGCCTGGCGACGTTGGCCGACCAGCCGTACGGGGTGGACGGGTCGTGCAGCGAGTTGCCGAGCAGCAGCGGCGCGCTGCCCTTGTAGCGCAGCCGGTGCTGCGGGTTGTTGGTGGGGTGGTTGAGGCAGACGGGCAGGTCCTCGATCGGCATCGGGTTGAAGCGCATGTCGGGGGCCCGGCGGGCGGAACTGCGCAGCAGTGCGGCGTATTCGCGGTAGTTGCGCACCCGCAGACTGTAGTCCTGGCACAGGATGACGGTCGGCAGGTGGGCGAGTTCGCCCTGCACGGGCTGGCGGCCGGGCAGCGGGGGCACCCAGTCGGGCGGGGTGCCGCCGTTGAGCGCGTTGATCATCTGGGCGAGGAGCTGCCAGGCGGGGCCTTCGGTGCCGAGGACGCCCTGCCACAGCACCTGCAGCTCGGTCATCGGCCGGTCGGGCACCCCGGGGTAGTAGAGCTCGCCGCGCCGGGCCTTGGCCAGCAGGTCCTTCCAGATCGCGCGGACGTCCTGGCCGTGCAGGGCGCAGCTCGGCTCCTGGTCGCACCAGCCGACGAACTGGTCGAAGGCGTCCTCGACGGCGGCGGCCTCGCTGTCGAGGAACTGCTTGACGCGCAGGCTGTGGTCCATGTTGCTGTCGAGGGCGAGCGCGCGGATCCGGCCGGGGAACAGCTCGGCGTACATCTGGCCGATCAGCGTGCCGTACGAGATCCCGTAGTAGGTGAGCTTCTCCTCGCCGAGTGCGGCGCGGATGGCGTCCAGGTCGCGGGCCACGCTGACGGAGTCGACGTGGTCGTACAGGGGGCCGGTGCGGGCGCGGCAGTCGGCGCGCAGCCGCTCGTTGTAGGCGGTCCACCTGTCGAAGTCGGCCTGGCTGGTCATGACGGCGTACGGCATCTCGTTGTAGACGGACGCCGAGCAGACCACGGGGTTGCTGCGGCCGACGCCGCGCGGGTCGAACCCGACGATGTCGAAGTGCCGCTGCAGTTCGGGGGTGAAGAAGCCGGGGGCGCCGTAGGCGGCTTCGACGCCGGAGCCGCCGGGGCCGCCGGGGTTGATCACCAGTGAGCCGATGCGGGCGGCGGGGTCGGTGGCCTTGCGCCTGGCCAGGGCGAGCTCGACGGTGGGGCCGTCGGGCTGTGACCAGTCGATCGGGACGGCCAGCTTGCCGCACTCGGCGGCGGGCTCCTCTTCGCACGGCGTCCAGGTGATCGCCTGGGGCGGCTGCTGGGGGCTCGCTCCGGCGGCCTGAACGGGTAAGACTGCCGCGACCGTGACGAAGGCGGTCGCCAGCAGGGTCAATCTTCTCTTCACATCGCTCCCATCGGTCATCCGGCCGAGTTAGATCATGCCGGGTCGGCAGGGCGTGCGAAGCAAGATGAGAAATGTCGTGGTTGACGGGCAAACGGCTGTCTTGACGGTGGGGGAAACAGCGATCTAGCCTCACTTTTAGGAAACTTTCCTAAAAGTAAAACCCCCCCACCCCTGGAGACTCGTATGAGCCTTCGTCATCGTGCCGCCATTCTGGCGGGCGCCGCAGCCCTGGCCTTCGGCCCGGCCGTCCTCCTCGCCTCCCCCGCCGCCGCGGCGCCTACGGGATGCACCACCCAGTACGGCGCCGGCTCGGCGAGCAGCTTCTGCTCCTCCGGCACCGGCATGCACCAGGTCGTCGTCCTGCAGAAGCACGCTTCGCCGCTCGCCGGCCCCATCCTCGTCGTCGGCCCCTGTGTGCCGGTCGGGCAGACCTCGCACACCTCCATCACCCCCTGGCCCGTCGTCTCGATCCGCGCCAACACCTGCGGCTGAGCCGGCATCGGCGCGGCGGCCCCGGCCGCCGCGCCTTCGCGTGCCCCGGGGTCAGCCCGCGCTGCAGGAGACCGTCGGCCAGTTCCAGTTGCCGTTGTGCTGGATGGTCACGCCCCAGTTGTTGCCATTGCCGTTCGGCCTGGCGGTGAGCACCTGGGAGCTGGGATAACTGGCGCTGACGTTCCAGGTGGACAGGACCTTCGCCGGGGAGGGCACGTTCATCGTCACGGTCCAGTTGCTGGAGCCGCTGACCGCGACGTTCAGGTTGTAGCGGTCGCTCCACTGCTGGCCCGCCGACAGCGTCGCCGAGCACCCGCCGCTCCCGTTGCCCCCGTCGCCGCCGCCGGTGGTGCCGCCCACGGTGATGTTGGAGTTGCCGCTGCTCTGGTAGCCCTCGGTCGCCATGATCATGTAGTCATGGCCGCCCAGGTTCATGCCGTGCCTGGCCCAGGCGTCGAAGTGGTTGCCCGAGGTGATGGTGCCGCCGGTCTTCTTCGACTGCCGGACGCTCCAGTACTGGTTGAACGTCCTGGTCCCCTCGATCGACGGGGCGTTGTAGCGGGTCGTCTGGTAGATGTCGTACGTGCCGCCGTCGCTGGTGACCGTGCCCTTGTACGTGCCCGTGGGCCGATAGGTGCCCCAGTTGTCGACGATGTAGTACTCGACGAGCGGGTTCCTCGTCCAGCCGTAGAGGGTCAGGTAGGCGTTGCCTGACGGGTTGAAGCTGCCCGAATAGCTGACGGTGCGGCGTCCGCCGGTGCTCCAGCCCTTGCCCGCGACGAAGTTGCCGGTGTTGCGCCACGAGGTGCTGTAGTTGCCGCCGGAGCCCAGCTCCATGGAGACGGTCCCGTTGCTGTCGGTCCAGAACGAGTAGAAGTAGCCGTTGTTGGTGCCCGTCTGGTTGGTCGTGATGGCCGCGTGGGCGACGCCGGGGAGCATCGCCGTGGCCACGGCCACCGCCACGACGCAGGAGCGGGCGACGAACCGCCTGACGGGTCCGCGGCGTTTCGGGGGTGCGAGGGGCTCGTTCATGTGCGCGCTTCCTCCTCGAAACTATCGGCGAGTTGGCGAAAGTATCGGCTCGAATTTGTCAAGCTGTCAATGCCGCCCACTCGTCACGATGCCGAGATCCCGGCTCACCTGCGCAGTTGTCCCGATGAAAATTTCGTACGGCTACCGAAACATCAGCTCGCCCCCCAGATCGGCCGGTCCGGGTCGCCGGGCGGGAGCTTCGACAGGATCAGGGCGACCTGGTTCCAGTCCCCCACCTCGACGTTGTCCCTCATCAGGCGCAGCCGCCGGGCGATCTCCCCGTGCCCGGTCAGGAAGTTCGCCACCCCCTCCTGGATCTGCCCGGTCACCGCCTCGTACCCCGACGCGCCACCCTCCCCCTTGAGGAACGTGGCGCCCAGGTCGTCGTCACCCCAGAACGCGCCGATCGCCTCCAGGTCCCTGGCCGCCTCCCCGACGAACCGTCCGAGCTCGTCCCGCTCGACGTCGAACGCGTGCGCCGCCGAGCGCATCATGTGCTTGTGGATGTCCATGCCGTCCTCCTCAGCTCGCGGGTTTGTGCGCCATCGTGAAGTAGAGGAGCAGCCGGCCCAGCGTCTCCTTCCACGTCGGGATCAGCTCGGCGCCCTCCTGGCCGTTCATGGCGTCGTACGAGGGGCCGTATCCGATGGAGCCGCCGGCCACCCGGCTCAGGAAGTAGCGGACGTCGGGATTCTGGCTGATCCTGCCGGCCAGGGGCATCGCGGCGTCGAACGCGCCGTAGAAGGCGACCGAGGCGGCGAACTCCTTGAGCGCCTGCGTGGCGTTCTGCTCCAGCGAGCCGGGGTCCTCCCCGCGCAGCGCCTTCACGCCCGCGACCACGGCCACGTCCCCGACGGCGAAGAAGGTGCTGCCGATCGTGTACTCCGTCAGCTTGGCCAGCACGATTCTGGCGACGCTGTGCTCCAGCAGCTTGGCCAGCATGCCCGCCTGCGCCCGGCGCATGAGGAACTGGCTGATCTGGTACGCCGTCCCCGCCTGCCAGGGGAAGGTGGTGATGAAGATGAAGCTGGCGAAGTTGGCCAGCGCCAGCGTCCAGTACGTGTGCCGCGCGGTCTCGATGACCTCCGCGTACTCGGCGCACGCCTGGCTGTTCTGCCGGCAGCGCTGGGCGAGCCTGGCGGCGTAGCCGGCCGTGGGCGGCTGTGGATAGAGGCCGGCGGTAACCGCCTTCTTGAAGGCGTCGACCCCGGCCCCGCTGTTCTGCCTCCACACCGTCTCCGCGGCGGCGAACGTCTTGTCCGGGCTCCGCTCGACGCGTTCGGCCAGCCTGGCCCACACCTCGGCGGCCTGGCGGGCCTTGGCCGGGTCGCCGGTCGGGTAGTCCACGGCGAGCATCTTGAAGACGAACCCGGCGATGCCCAGCGCGCCGAACCCGTAGATGCTCGCGCGGCCCGGGTTGATCCTCAAGGCCGCCGCCCGCGGTCGCCCCCGGCGCCCGGCCGGTCGCCGCTCGGGCCCGCGCCGTCCAGCACGGTCTCGGCGATGAAGGGGGCCACCAGGTCGCCCGCCTCCCGCTCGGCGTCCCGGGCGGCCCGGCCCGCCGCTTCGAGTACCGCCGCCGCCAGCTCCGCGGAGCCGAGCCGCATGGCGCGCGGGTCGATGGTGAGCCCGGTCAGCGCCCCCGTCTGTGTCACCTCGGCCACCACCCGGCCCTCGGCGGCCTCCCCCCGTCCCTTGACGGCGGCCATCCGGCCGCTCAGCCGCTCGATCGCGGCCACGTCCTGCCGGAACTGGTCCAGCAGCCGGCCGAGCTCCTGGTCGCCGCCCGCGTTGAACGGATCGCCCGGTGAGGTCATCGCGTCTCCTGACTCTCGTGATCATCGCTGTACGAGAGTTAACCAGGAGGAAATACCGGCTATTTCCCTCTTTGTCAGGCGAGCGGCAGGGGCACGCCCCGCTCATCCTCCCCGCGCGGCCCGAAGATCCGGCGCTCGCCGGCGGCGATCGGCAGGTCGTTGATGCTGGCCTCGCGCCGCCGCATCAGCCCGCTCGCGTCGAACTCCCACAGCTCGTTACCGTAACTGCGCCACCATCCCCCGGCCGCGTCGCTCCACTCATACTGGAAACGGACGGCGATCCGGTCGGCGGTGAAGGCCCACAGCTCCTTGCGCAGCGCGTAGTCCAGCTCCCTGGCCCACTTGCGGGTCAGGAAGCCGACGATCTCCTCCCTGCCGGTGACGAACTCGTCCCGGTTGCGCCAGACCGAGTCGGGTGTGTAGGCGAGGGACACGCGGCGCGGGTCACGGGTGTTCCAAGCGTCCTCGGCGGCCTGGACCCTGGCGCGGGCGCTCTCTTCGGTGAAGGGCGGAACGGTCATGAGCTCTCTCCTCGGTCAGTCTTCTTCGAGCGTGATCGCCTGGACGGGACAGGCACGCGCCGCCTCCTCGACGGCGGGCCAGTACGCGTCGCCGGGCTCCGCGTCGTAGACCAGCTCGTCATCGGCGTCGAGGCTGAACACCTCCGGCGCGGCGAACACGCACTGGGCGTGGATCTGGCACAGGGCGTCGTCGACGCGGACCCGCATCACGCCCTCCTCTCGGCGGCCTGGGCCGGGTTGAACCGCGAGTAGCCGCCGAACGACCAGCGTTGCGGAAGCCCTCCGGTGATCTGGACGGCCCGCTCGACCTCGAAGTCGACGAGCCGGTGGGCGCCGGGCACGGCCGCGGCCCGGCCGGGGTCCCAGTCGACGCGGGCCCGGCCGGTCAGCTGCAGTGTGTCGCCGTTCTCCCAGTCGAGGAACAGCAGCCCGCAGCGGGGTTCGACGGCGAGGTTGCCCAGCGTCATGAACATGGAGTTGCCCGTGTAGTCGGGCCAGGTGAGCCGCCCGTCGCCGGTCACGGTGACGAACCCGGGGTTCCCGCCCCGGTGCGAGGCGTCGGCGCCCTGCCCTGCCGCGTAGGTGGCGACGAAGAAGGTGTCGGCCCCGGCGATCCACCGCCGCTGGTGATCGGTCAGCTCGCCGGTGACGGCCGCCGCCCGGCCCGGCGAGGGCAGCTCGTCGAGGTACGTACGCGTCTGGATGTACTTCGGACAGTTCGCGTACACCTGGTGGGTGCTGGTGACGAGCCGGTCGCCGTCCCTGCGGGCCCGGCCGTTGACCCGCATCCTGCGCCGCCCGGAGGGCTCGATGACGAGCATGCCGAGGTCGCGTTCGGTGTCGAACAGGCCGGCGAGCGGATCGCCCGCGCCGGGCAGCCGGTCGGTGACGACGGTCCGGTCGTCCGGGGCGGTGACGAACCCCGGCGGGCCGGTGATCAGCCCGGCCCAGGCCGCGCCGGTGTCGTCGGCGGCCGCGATCACGACCAGCCGCTGCTCGCGGAGGAAGTTCGCGGCGACCGGCGGGACGGCCGCGCCGACACCCGCCGATCCCCATCCGTCGGTGGTCAGCCCGGCCCGGCGTTGCACCACGTGTTCGCCGTGGTGGAGCACGGTCGGCTCCTTTCCTGGCCGCTGGGTTCTAGAAGAAGCCGCACGTCGGCGCGCCCTTGGTGGGCGCGGGTGCGGTGTCGGCGCCGGAGGGGGCGTAGATCTCCAGGCGGATGCCGTCCGGGTCGGTGAAGAACACGCCGCCGGACGAGGCGCCTTCGCCGTGCGGGACGACGCCGTCGTGCAGCGGCTGCACGCCGAGCCCGCGCAGGACGGCCTCGGCGCGGTGGACCGCCTCGATGTCGGGGGCCTGGAACGACAGGTGGTGCAGGCCGGGCCGGTCGGCGGGGAACGCGCCGTCGCTCTGCTGCCACAGCGTGACCATCAGGGCGCCGTCGCGGCCGAGGAGGGCGTAGCGGCGGTCGCCGTCGGTCTGCTCGTTGTAGACCTCCAGCTCCAGGACCTGGCGGTAGAAGGCGGTGGAGCGGGCCAGGTCGGTCACGTTCAGGCCGACGTGGCCGGTCCGCAGGGCCAGTGCGCTCATGCGAGTCCTCCGGTTTTTCTCATGGTTAAAGGCAAGGACGACCGTTAGAAATATGGCGGACGGTCCTCACGGTGTCAAGCTGCCGGTAGCGTTAGAAGTGTGGATGTGGCAGACCTCACCGGTGGCGGCGCTCCCCAGCTCGGGGAGCTGCCGCCGATCGAACTCGGCAACACCACGCATGCCGTGCGCGGCCAGGTCCTCGACGGCCTGCGTACCGTCGAGCACCTCGCCGCGTGGCTGCGCGACGTGCGCGACCGGCTCGCCGTCCCGCTCTCGGACGCCGACCTCCTGGGCGTGACCGGCGACGACCTGCGTCACGCGCGGGAGCTGCGGGAGGCCGTACGCGCCCTCGCCGCCGCGACCGTCGCCGGGCAGGAGCCCGGGCCCGGCTCGGTCGCGACGCTCAACGCGCACGCCGCCCGCGCCCCGCGCTGGCACGAGCTGCGCACCGGCCCGGAGCCGCAGGCCGTCGTGCGCACCGCCGGGCGCGCCGTCGACGCCGCGCTCTCCGCGCTGGCCGAGGACGCCGTCACCCTGTTCGCCGGGCCGCAGCGCCACGAGCTGCGCGCCTGCCAGGCCCCGGGATGCGTGCTCTACTTCCTGCGCGAATCCGCGCGGCGCGAGTGGTGCTCGGCCGGCTGCGGCAACCGGGCCAGGGCCGCCCGCCACTACGCCAAGGTGCGCGGCACGAAGAAGCCCACTGGGGCCGCATAGCCCGGAGCCTCCAGAATAAGCAACCGCAGTTGACTAAATTCGAAATAGTCAACTACGGTTGCTTGCATCTTCCCCTGACGCCTCTGGAGGCACCATGTCCCCGTTCCGCCCCGATCAGCTCGCCGCCGCCCTCGACCGGGCCGTGGCCGACGGCGACGGCCCCGGCATCGTCGCCGAGCTGCGCGACCGCGACGGGACCCGCTGGTTCGGCACGGCGGGAGTGGCCGACCTGACCACCGGCCGCAAGCGGCGGCCCGGCGAGCACTTCCGCATCGGCAGCTTCACCAAGGCGTTCGCCGGCACGGTCGTCCTGCGCCTGGCCGCCGAGGGCAGGCTGAGCCTGAACGACACGGTGGCCACGTGGCTGCCCGGCGTGGTCGAGGAGCACCTGGGCGGCGACGGCTCCGCGATCACCGTCAGGCAGCTGCTCAACCACACCAGCGGGCTGCCCGACGCCGTCATCGGCCAGGAGCCCCCGCGCCCCGAGACGCCGGGCACGCGCTTCATCTACTCCAAGCTCAACTACACGCTGGCCGGGATGATCGTCGAGGGTGCGACCGGCTCCACTCTGGCCGCCGAGATCGACCGCCGCATCGCCGGCCCGCTCGGCCTGACCGGGACGTACCTGCCGACGGGCGCCGAAACGGTACGCGAGCCGCGCGCCCGGCACTACTCCCGCTCCGACGAGGGCGGCGGGCCCGCCGACCTCCACGACGTGACGGACGCCGACCTGAGCTGGGCCGGGGCCGCGGGCGGCATGGTCTCGACGACCGCCGACCTGCACCGGTTCCTGCGCGCCCTGCTCGACGGCGAGCTGCTGCCGCCCGCCCAGCAGGAGGAGATGTTCACCACGGTCCCGACCGACGGCGCGGACTGGGTGCCCGGCACCCGCTACGGCCTCGGCGTCTACGAGCAGCGGCTCCCGTGCGGGGTGACGCTCTGGGGCGGCGGCGGCTTCATCCAGGGCTCGACCTCGTTCGCGATGGGCGACCGCCAGGGCCACCGCACGCTGGTGGTCAACCTCAACGGCGACTGGAACGACTTCCTGAAGACCTTCGACGACCTGTACGAAACGGCCTTCCGCCCGGGCCGGGACGCGTGAGCGCCCGGCGTCGGCGACGCCGGGCGCTCACGAGCTGACTAACGCAGGCCGAAGGCTCGGACGGTGGTCTGCTTGACGGTGTTGCCCGCCTTGTCCCACGCCTCGACCTTGAGGGTCACGGCGCCCTTGGTGGCGCCGAGCGCGGGATAGCGGGTCCTGGCGGTGTACGTGCCGTCCTTGCCGCGCTTGACGGGGACGGGCGTGTACGTGGCGCCGTCGTCGGTGCTGGCCCACAGCTTCAGACCGGCGATGCCCGGCATGTCCGACGCGGACGGCGAGTGGTAGGCGGACACGGTGAAGGCGTGCGTACGACCGGCGCGCACGCTGTTGGCGGCGTCCAGCGTGTCACCCAGGTCGTAGCCGACGAACACGACCGGGGCCGGCTTGCAGGGGTCCGCCGTGCCGTACAGCACTTCGAGCGAGCAGAACGAACCGGGCAGCCGCTCGGCCCCGGCCGCCGGGGCGGTGAAGGTCCACTCGGTGTCGTGCCGGTCGTTCCTGGCGGTCAGCCGGTAGCTGCCCGCCTGCTGCGGCAGGGTGAAGACCGGCAGGACGGTCGAGCCGCCGGCCTCGGTGCGCGGGATCTCCTTGCCGTCCCTGTAGAGGCGGACCTCGAACCCCGGCTTGGTCAGGTCGTTCGTCGGCCAGTAGCCGCCGCTGTACTGCCTGGCGCCCGGGGAGCCGTAGCTGGGCTCGAACTCCGCCCACAGCTTGTCGCCCTGGACGCACATCATGCACCGGAAGAAGGCGCCGAGGTTCGCGCCCGGCTTGGCCAGCTTGTAGACCTTGTCCGAGCCGGTCGCGGCGCCGGGCGTGAACGGCGTGGCCATCCAGGTCTGACGGATCCGGACCGGCTTGTCGAGCACCTCCAGCGCCCACTGCGGGACCCGGGCGTCGGCCGGCGTGCCGCGCAGCTCCTCCATGCCGTGCGACCAGAGCATCCCGCCGTCGAGCGGCCCGACCCAGTCGCGGCGTTCCTGGAGGCCGAGCCGGGGGCCGCCCCACCCGGCGAGCTTCGTCGACAGCGGCATGACGTCGTCGGGCTTGTGCGCGTACCGCCAGTCGTCGTAGCGGTGAGGAGCGACGACGTGGGCGTCCAGATCGACCCTGGCCAGGTCACGCTCGCCGAAGGTGTAGTGCAGCGAACGGGACACCCGGCCCTCCTCGTAAGGGGCGAAGGTGTAGCTGTAGGGCGTCTCCTCGGTGCCGGTCACCCGTACGGTCAGCCGCTTGCCGCCGGTGAGCCGGGCGCGCAGGGCGAGCCCTTCGGCCGACGGCAGCGACACCGTGGCGACGCCGATGGGCTTGGCCTCCCCCGTGAACGGGACCTGCGTGAAGCCCAGCGGGATCGCGCAGCCGGACCCGGGCTTCGGGAAGTACGCGACCACCGCCGCGCCGGCGTCACGGATCGGGCCGAGCCGCTCGATCTGCACGCCGCACGCGTCGCCGAACACGCCCTGCGACAGCGGCGCCTCCAGCAGGACGAGCTTGCCGCGCAGGTCGCGGCCCGCGAGGTCCTCCGGCCTGCCCTCGCCGACGTCGACGACGTCCAGGTCGCGGGTCCCGGTGAGCGGCACGTAGCCGGGGAAGCCGTCGCTCTGCTCGTGCACCCCGGCGGTGTTGACGCCGTGCAGCGCGGTCATCGGGTGCAGGGTGAGCTTGTCACGCCCGCGCACGCTCATGGCGACCTCGGCCCGGCCGAGGGTGAAGCGGGTGTGGAAGCGGAAGGCGCCCTTGGTGACCTTCTCGGTGGGCAGCGCCCACAGCTTGGCGGCCCCTCCGTAGGGCGCGCGCGGCCAGGTGAACCCCATGTAGGAGTCGCCGTTGCCGACCGTCCGCTGATACGCCAGGTAGACGTAGTTGTTCAGCGGCTCGGCCGGCTGCGGGGTGCTGAACCGCACCTGGCTCAGCTTCCGGCCGTCGAGCGTGATCTCGGTGTCCTCCGTGACGGTCAGCTCCGGCACCGACAGCATCGCCAGGTTGAGCCGGTCGTCGTCGTCGACCCACTGCACGAACTGGGCCACGCTGATGACGCCGTGCGGGACGCGGACGATCGTGGTGCCCTCGGCGGGCACGGAGACGCCGCCGATGACGCCCTTGCCGCCGGACACGTCGATCGTGTCCTGAGCCCACGGGGTCAGCGGCTTGCCGTCGCGGCCCAGGGTGTGGATGGTGAGCGTGGCCTTGGGCGTCTCACGGACGACGCCCACGGGGGTGCGCAGCCGGACGCCGTCGGCGGTCGCGGTGACGGCGCCGGTGTAGTTGTCCAGCTTTGCCAGCGCCTTGGGGTCGACGGTGACCGTGGCGGTGGCCGCGCCTCCTGCTGGCACGGTGAGCGTCGTCGCGCCCAGTCTCAGCGCGCCCTCGACCGCGCCGCCGTCCGACCCGCTCAGGGTGGGGGCGAGCGTCAGCGTGACGGGCGCGCCGCCCAGGTTGGTGTAGGTCAGCTCGCGGGTGGCCGGCTCGGCGCCGCTCTCCACCGCGCCGAAGTCGATCCCGCCGGTGACGGCGAAGACCTGCTGGGTGTACGCGGTGGCGAGGTCGACGCGGCCTGCGCCCTGCTTGTACACGCTGAGGGCGTCGTCCTTGGCGGTCGACATGAGCGCGGCCTTGAGCTGCGGTCCCGTCCATTCCGGGTGCCGCTGCGCCATGATCGCGGCGGCTCCGGCGACGTGCGGGGTGGCCATCGAGGTGCCGTTCGCGGCCGTGTAGTGCTCGTCGATCGGGCTGCCCATGCTCGTGCCCGCGGCGCGCGCCGCGGCGATGGCCACGCCGGGGGCGGCGATGTCCGGCTTGAGCCCGCCGCCGACCCGCGGTCCCTGGCTGGAGAACGGGGCCCATGCGTCGTTCTTGTCCACGGCGGCCACGGTGAGCGCGGCCTCGGCGGTGCCAGGGGTGGCGACCGTCTCGGCGCCGCCCTCTCCAGCGTTGCCCGCGGCGATCACGAACAGCGCGCCGGACGACGCGGTGAGCGCGTCGACCGCCTGGCTCATCGGGTCGCTGCCGTCGCTGGCACCGCCGCCCAGGCTCATGCTGACCACTTTGGCGCCGGAGGCGGCAGCCCACTCCATGCCCTCGATGATCTGTGAGTCCTGGCCCGAGCCCGCGTCGGACAGCACCTTGCCGACGATCAACCGCGCGCCCGGCGCGACGCCCTTGTGCCTGCCGCCTCCGGCCGCGCCCGAGCCGGCGATCGTGGAGGCGACGTGGGTGCCGTGGCCGTGGCCGTCCCGCACCTCCTCGCCGGGGATGAAGGACCTGCTGTCGGCGATCCGGTCCGCCAGGTCGGGGTGCGTGGCGTCCACCCCGGTGTCGAGGACGGCGACCTTCACACCCGCGCCGTCGTGCCCGCCGGCCCACGCCTGCGGGGCGCCGATCATCGGGACGCTCTCCGCCAGATCGGCCTTGACCTTGCCGTCCAGCCACACCTTGGCGATCCCGCCGCGCAGCGCCGCCCGCCCGGCGAACCCGCTCGCGTCCGGCTCGGCCCGCACCGCGGTCCAGAACGCGCCCGCCTCCGCCTTGGTGACGGCCAGCGCGGCGGCGTTGACGCTCTCCAGCGTGAGCACGGGCTCGCTGGCGGGTATGGCCTCGGCCGCCGAGGCGACCGCCCGGTCCGTGTGCTGCCCTGGATACTGCACGATGACGGGTAACTGCTTGGCCCGGTCGTCGGTGTAGCCGTTCTCGGCCAGGTAGGTGACGTTGAACAGCTCCCGGTCCAGGCGGCCCGCGTTGATGGCGGGCACGGCGTCGCTCGGGGTGACGTAGACGCCGTCCGGGGTGGCGAGCGTGGAGAGCTGGGCGGTGGTGCCGTCGGGGCGCACGCTCGACTCCGGCCGGACGGAGTACGTGCCGCCGCCCGCGTCGCTGAGGCGCACCCGGTCGCCGGTGATCAGGGTGACCGTGCGGTCGCCCTTGCCGAGCCCGGCCAGCGCGATCGGGCCGGTGACCTGCCCGGTCGCCGGGGCGGTCGCCGGGGCGGTCGCCGGGGCGGCGGGCTCGGGTTCCTGGGCCAGAGCGGGCGCGCCCGGAACGGCGAGCGTGCCGAGGACCAGGGCCGAGGCCGCGATCAGCGCGCCGGTGCGGCGGGGCCTGAAGGAGGGGGGATCATGCGGTGAAGTGCGTGGAGACATACCGAACTGCCCTTTCGGGTGCTGAGGGGTGAGAGTCAGACGGGCTCGAACCCTTCGGGGGCGTCTTCGAGTGGTTCGATGACCGGCTGCTCCGGCGGGGCCGCCGGTCCTTTCCGCGCTGGGTCGGAGTCAGCCGGATCGCCGTCGGTGGCGTCGGTTTCGGACATGCCCCAAGCGTCGTCCGCACCGCCGGTGGGGACTATGGGTAGGCCACCCCATTCGCGGCCCCCGTACCGGGCGGGTCACTACGGGGGTCCCCGAGGTGAGCGGCGAGCGCGGTGCGGGAGCGCAGGCCGAGCTTGCGCAGCGCGGCGCCCAGGTGCTTCTCGACCGTCCGGGGCGAGACGAACAGCCGGCGGCCGATCTCCCGGTTCGTCAGCCCGGCGGCGGCCATTTCGGCTATCTCCCGTTCCCGGGGCGACAGGTCAGCGCCGTACCCCTGCGGGCCGCCGGGATACCGGCCCCTGACCGTCACCCCGTGCTTGCGGGCGAGCTGCGCCGCCCGGTCGAGATCCCACCGCGCAGCCAGCTCCCGAAACCCCGCGATCGCCTCCAACAACAACCCCGGAGCATCCGAAGGGCGGGAGAGGCCGACAGCCCCGGAAGAGGCGGCACCCCCCGAAGAGGCGGCAGCCCCCGAAGAGGCGGCCCTCCCGGGTGGGGCGGCTGGTTCGGCGGGGTCGGGTTCGGTGGGTTTGGTGGGTTTGGTGGTGAAGAGGTGGGCGGCGGCGAGTTCGCGGGACTGGGCCGCCTCGTACGGGGCTCCCAGGAGGTCGTAGCCCGCCGCCGCCGCGCGGAACAGCGCCGCCGCGTCCGCGCCGTCGGCGGCGAGGTGGCCGCGGGCGTGCGCCAGGGCCGCCGCAGCCATCGGCGCGTCGAGCCCGTCGAGCTGCGCCGACACCCGCTCCACCAGCGCGGCGGCCTCGGCACGCCGGCCCGCCGCCGCCATCGCCTCGGCCAGCGCGGGCAGCGCGCGCACCGCCAGCGGCCAGAGCCCCTTGACCTCCCACACCTCGACCGCCGCCTCGACGGCCGCGAGCGCGGCCCCGGCCTCGCCGCTCGCCGTGGACAGCCGCAGGAAGGCGGCCATCGACAGCGGAAGCAGCTCGTAGGCCCCCTGGACCAGGGCGGTGCCGGTGACCTCGGGCAGCTCGCGCCGGGCGGTGTCGAGCTCGCCACGCGCGAGCGCCAGGCAGGCTGCGACGATCTCGGCGCCCAGGCGGTCGAACGGCCGCCCGCCGTACTCGTCGAGCAGCAGCGCGGTCTCCTCCTCCAGCCCGTCCCAGCGGCCACGGCAGCAGGCGAGCAGGAGGGCGACCAGCCGGCAGCGCGACAGCGGCTCGCGTGACGACTCCTCGCCGGCCGCGCCGCGCATGGCGGCGGCCAGCAGGTCGGCGGCGACGGCGTAGTTGCCCGCGAGGCAGGCGTTCTCGGCGATGGACCGGTAGGCGCCCACCTCCTGCCGGTGCCGTGGCCGGCCGCCGGTCCTGCGGCGCACCTCCTCGGTCAGCTCCAGCCAGCGCGGGTCGCCGTACCCGCTGAAGGAGGTCGCGACCTTGCCGAGGACGAAGACCTCCTCGGCCGGGTCGCCGACGCGCGGGGTCGTCTCCAGGGCGCGTTCCAGCCACGTGACGTGCTCGGCCAGCGGCACGCTCGGGTCCATCGGCCTGCCGAGCGACGCCATCGCCCAGGCCGTGAGGTCGGGCCGGTCGGCGAGGTCGCCGACGGCGGCGGCGATGGTGCGGCGCTGCGCGCCCGAGTCCTCGCCGAGCCTCTCCTGGAGCATGCCGACGAGGAAGTTGAGCTCGCCGCGCAGCGGGCCGGGCTGCTCCGTCTCCAGCGCCTGCGTCAGCAGGCCGATGATCTGGGGCGGGCGCAGCACCTGGGCGGCGGCCCAGCCGAGGCGCGCGGCCAGGCGGCCCCGGCGTCGCGGGTCGAGCGGGGCGTGGCGCAGCACGTCCTCCAGGATGCGCACGGCTTCGGCGTCGTCGCCGAGGCGCGAGGCCTGCTCGGCCGCCCGTTCCGCGGCCTCGACCCAGTCGGCCAGCCGCCCGGCCTGGCGCAGGTGGTGGGCTTCCTGGCCGAGCGGCACGGGCCGCAGCTCCCGTACGACCGCCGCCGCGCGGGCGTGCAGCTCCTGGCGGCGCCCGAGCGGGATCGCGCCGTAGACGGCCTGCGCGGCCAGCACGTGCCGGAACGCCACCGCGCCCGCCTGCTCGGCCAGCAGCCCGGAGACCAGCAGCTCGTCCACCCCGGCCACGGTGTCGGCCCTCGGCAGCCCGCACACCCGGGCCAGGTCGGCCGGCCGCGCCGGGGCCTGTAAGACCGCGGCTGCCTCCGCGACGGCACGCGCCGCCTCGGGCAGCCGGGCGACCCGTTCGCGCACCGAGTCGCGCACGCCGGGCGGCACGTCGAGCTCCGCCACCGCCTTGCGCGCCCATCGCCCGCTGCGCAGCCTGATCAGCGCGCCCCGCGCGCGCAGCAGGGCCATCAGCTCCTGTACGGCCAGCGGCAGCCCTGACGACAGCTCGTGCAGGTGGGCGCCGAAGTCGGCGGTGACGCCGGACTCGCCGAGGATCGCCGCGGCCAGGTCGCCGGTCTGGGTGACGTCCAGCGCCTTCAGCAGAATGTGATCGTGGAACACCGCGTCCGCCGGACGCCCGGTCACCTCCCTGACGACCGCGCCGGCCTCCTCGCCCCGGTAGGTGAGCACGATCGACAGCCCGGGCGGCGGCACCGCCAGCGCGTAGGCGAGGAACTCGACGGTCTGCTCGTCGGCCCAGTGCAGGTCCTCCACGACCAGCACCACCGGGCCGAGCGCGCGCAGCACCTCCGCGAGCCCTCGGAACAGCCGGTGCCGTTCGGCGGCCCGGTCGTCGAGCGGGTCCAGCGCGGGCGGCAGCACCGGGGCCAGCTCGGGCAGCAGGCCGCGCAGCGCGCCCGCCACCGGCGACAGCCCGGCCCGCGCCAGCGGCTCCTCGGCGCCGCGCAACGCCTCCACCAGCGGCCCGAGCGGGAACGGCTCCCGGATGCGCCGGGCACCGCCGCGCAGCAGCAGCCGGCCGGCGGTCTCGGGCCGTGCCGCCAGCTCGGCCAGCAGCCTGCTCTTGCCGATCCCGGCCTCGCCTTCGAGCACCACCACGGCCGGTGGCCGGCTCACCGCCGCGGCCAGGCGGCGCAGCTCCTCCTCGCGCCCGACCAGGACCGGCGAGATCACCCGTCCCGAGACCGTGTCACCGTTGGTCATCGGGACCGCCTCCGCTCACCAGGCCATGCTGCGATCATTCATACAGCAACCGGCCCGGCGGGCTCACGGGCGGGCCGTGCATTGTGCATGGCGCATCGGTGCACGCGGAACTACTGGCCGGCGCCGAGCGCGACGGCGGGCACGGACCAGCGGGCGGGCAGCCACAGCAGGGTGTTGGCCACGGCCAGGCCGACCAGCGGCGACAGGGCGCCTTCGCCGACGTGCAGCGCGGCGGCGGTGACGGCGAGGATGTGCGCTGGGAGCGTCCGCCGCCAGTGTCGGGCGGGCCTGGCCCGGGGCACGCCGTGGTGGAGCTGGAACGCGACGGCCAGGACCGCGGCCGTGACGGCGACGGCCCAGCGGCCGGGATCGGCGGCACCACTGCCGGGCCCGCTGTCGGCGACGTTGTGGAGCGCGATGACGGCCACGTTGACGGTCATCGCGGTGAGCGCCCACCAAGCGAGCCGCGACGGCGCATCGGGCGGGCCGGTGGGGGCGGCGGGCGTCGAAGGCGCGCCGGGAGCGGCGGCGACCGCCCTGGCCTCGGCGGCGGCCTCGCGGGCGGCTGCCGGGTGCTGATCCTCACCGCGCTGGGCCGGCCCGGCAACCTGCGGCGCGGCGTCGACGCGCACGTGTCGGGGTTCATGCTCAAGGACGCGCGGCCGCAGGAGCTGGTGGCCGCGATCCGCGACGTCGCGGCGTGCTGCGCCTGACCGGCGCCGGGGCCGGGGCCGCGCCCCGCGACATCGCCAGGGACCTGTACCTCAGCTACGGCACCGTGCGCAACTACCTGGCCTCCGCCGTCACCAAGCTGAACGCCCGCACCCGGCAGGACGCGATCCGCATCGCCACCGAGGCCGGCTGGCTCTAACTCGTCGCCGACCGTTCGATCAGCCTGTCGATGCCGTCGAGCAGCGGCTGCAGGCCGAACTCGAAGAACGCGTCCAGGTCCAGGTCGTAGCCCTCGCTCGGCAGCCCGGCGAGCACCTTGGCGAACGTGGGCATGCGGCGCAGGTCGAGGGCGCTCATCCGGGCGTCGACCCACTCCTGGTCGGACACCCCGGTCGCCGCCTGGACCTGGGCCTCGTGCTCCAGGTTGGCGGCCAGGCCCTGGACGTGGCTGAAGACCAGGACCTGGAGGTTGAGCATGGTGACCGAGCCGAGGCCGAGGCCGTCGAGCGCGGCCAGCAGGGACTCGGCGTAGACCATCAGGTTCGGCAGGGGCAGCGGCCGGTTGAGCGGGGTGACGTGGGCCAGCCACGGGTGCCGCCGGTGCACCCGCCACAGCAGCCGCGCGATCAGCTCGATCCGGTCCCGGCGGCCCTCCGGCAGCGTCTCCGGCCACTCGGCGTCGCCGTAGGCCGCGTCGGCCATGAGCGCCACCAGCTCCTCCTTGCCGCCCACGTAGCGGTAGGGCGACATGGCCGAGACGCCGAGCCGGGCCGCGACGCCGCGCATGGACAGCACGGCCAGCCCCTCGGCGTCGGCGATCTCCATCGCCGCCGCGACGACGCGCTCGCGGGTCAGGCCCTGCTCCCCCTGCGGGCGGCGCCGCTGGGCGCGGTCGGCGACGACGGTGCCGGAGCGCGGGCGGGCCTCGACCAGGCCCTCGTGGCCGAGCGTGGCGAGCGCCTTGGCCGCCGTGGCGAGGGCGACGCCCCATTTCATGGCGATCTGCCTGGTCGACGGCACCCGGTCGCCGGGCGCGAGCTCGCCGTCGTCGATCCGCCGCCGGAGGTCGTCGACGATCTGCTGGTACGGCGCGGGCATGCGTCTCTCCTTCTGTACTAGTACAGAACTTACCAGATAGCCCTTTGCAACCTCTGTATTTACGCTGTACGTTCAGTCGTACACGAGAGGGGTTCACCATGAAGAAGGCACTCATCTCCGGCGCGGGGACCGCCGGATCCGCGCTGGCGTACTGGCTGGGCCGCCAGGGCTTCGCCGTCACCGTCGTCGAACGGTCACCCGCTCTGCGCACCGGCGGGCACGCGGTCGACGTACGCGGCGCGGCGCTCGAGGTCGTCGACCGGATGGGCCTGCTGGAGCGGGTCCGGGACGCCAGGACCGCCTACCGGGGCATGTCCGTGCTCGACGGCGACGGCAACGAGGTCTTCCGCACCACCGAGACCACCTACAGCGGCGGCCGGCTCGACAACGACGACGTGGAGCTGTTCCGCGACGACCTGGCGGGCATCCTGCACGAGCACGCCCCGGCCGGCTACCGGTTCGGCGACTCGATCACCGCGCTGCTCGAGCACGAGCACGGCGTGCGCGTCACGTTCGCCCACGCCGAGCCGGCCGACTACGACGTGGTGATCGGCGCGGACGGGCTGCACTCGGCCGTGCGCCGGCTGGCCTTCGGCCCCGAGGAGCGCTTCGTCCACCCCATCGGCCAATATGTCGGCATCTGCACGATGGACAACTTCCTCGGCCTGCGCGACTGGCAGACCTGGCTGAAGGACGGCGACGCCGGCTACGGCCTCTTCACCACCCGCGACAACAGCCGCATCAAGGTCTACCTGGGCTTCAACGCCGGGCCGATCGCCTACGACCACCGCGACGTCGAGCAGCACAAGCGCATCACCGCCGAGCACTGCGGCGGCCTGCGCTGGGAGACGCCCAAGCTGCTGGAGGGCATGTGGGCCGACCCGGACTTCTACTTCGACGCCATGGCCCAGGTCCGCATGGACCGCTGGTCGGCCGGGCGGGTGACGCTGCTGGGCGACGCCGCCTGCTGCCCCTCCCCGATGTCCGGCCAGGGCACCAGCCTGGCGTTGGTGGGCGCGTACGTGCTGGCCGAGGAGCTGGGCAGGGCCGGTCACGAGACCGCGTTCGCCCGCTACGAGGCCCGCATGCGGCCCTTCGCCGAGGTCAACCAGGCCCTCGCGCTGGAGAACCCGGGCGGCCCCGCCGCCGAGGAGTCCGTCGACCGGGCCAAGAACGCCATCACTCTGTGACGGCGGCTCAAGCTCGCCATCACTGCCTGACGTGCACGTACGAGGTCCTCGTCCGGAACGTGGCGAACCCGGCGCGCTCGTAGACGGAGACCGCGCCGGTGCCGTTGTCGGCGTCGACGCTGAGCCCGGCCGTGGCGTAACCCTGGGCCCGGAACGCGGTGAGCGCGTGGGAGACGAGCGCGCCGGCCACGCCTCTGCCCCGCCACTCGGCGACCGTGGCGACGACCTGGATCCACGCCTCGGGCGCGCCGGTCGGGGCGGGCCGGTGGTGGGTGAGCAGGCAGCCCACGGCGTGCCCGCCGGCCACGGCCAGGAACGAGCCTGCGGGACGGAAGACCCCGGTGCCGGTGATGGAGCGGTTCCAGCTCTCGGCGGTGTGCGGCGTGTAGCCCCAGTGGTCGCGGAAGGCGGCGTTGCGCACCTCGCGCGCCTGGTCGTCGAGCTCGGGAGCCCAGGGGACGATCGTGACGCCGCCGGACGGCCGGGGCGGCGGGACCGGGACCGTCAGGTCGCGCCGCCGGTCCTGGAAGACACGGGTGGGCACGAACCCGGTGCGCTCCGCCAGCACGGCCAGCCCGTGGTTGTCGTCGGGGACGTGCAGCTGCAGGTGGAGCGGCTTGCCGGGATGCTTGCGGGCGTGCAGCTCCGGCGCGGTGGCGAGCACCCAGTCGATGATCCGCCTGCCGTGGCCGCGCCTGCGATGGGCGGGGTGCACGCCGCCGCCCCACAGGTCCATCAGGTGGACGGGCTCCGCCGCGTGCCTGACCGGGGCCAGCCCGACCGCGACGATCTCCCGGCCCACGCGGGCCGCCAGCGTGCCGCGCTCCAGGTCGAGCAGCGGGTTGGCGAGGCGTTCCGTCATGAGGTCGACGCTGACCTGGTCACCGGAGCGGTCGGCCGCCGCGACGGCGGCGGCGAACTCCGCCCAGGCCGGCGCGTCGTCCGGGGTGAGCGGTCCCCACGTCACGTCCATGATCCCAGGCTAATGCGCCGCCGCCGGAGGTCGTCCGGCGGCGGCGCGTCACGCCCCGAGATCACTTGAAGCTGCGCAGGCGCAGGCTGTTGCTGACCACGAAGACGCTGGAGAACGCCATCGCGGCCCCGGCGATCATCGGGTTGAGCAGGCCGAGCGCGGCCAGCGGCAGGGCGGCCACGTTGTAGGCGAAGGCCCAGAACAGGTTGCCCTTGATCGTGGACAGCGTCCGGCGCGACAGCCGGATGGCGTCGGCCGCCACCCGCAGGTCGCCGCGGACCAGGGTCAGGTCGGACGCCTCGATCGCGGCGTCGGTGCCGGTGCCCATCGCCAGGCCGAGATCGGCCTGGGCCAGCGCGGCGGCGTCGTTGACCCCGTCGCCGACCATCGCCACGACCTTGCCCTCGCCCTGGAGCCGCTTGACCACGTCCACCTTGTCGGCGGGCAGCACCTCGGCGATCACCTCGTCGATGCCCACCTCGGCGGCGACGGTCCGGGCGACCGCCTGGTTGTCGCCGGTCAGCAGCACCGGCGTCAGCCCGAGCGCGCGCAGCTGGGCGATGGCCTCCTTGCTGGTCGGCTTGACCACGTCGGCCACCTCCAGGACCGCGCGGGCCTCGCCGTCCCAGCCGACCGCGACAGCCGTGCGCCCGGCCTCCTGCGCCTCGCGCAGAGCCTGCTCCAGCGCGGGCGTCAGGTGCTGCGACCACTCCTGGAGCAGCCTCGGCCGGCCGACGAGCACCGCGTGCCCGTCGACGACGCCCTGGACGCCGAGCCCTTCGACGTTGGCGAAGCCGTCGACCTCGGGCAGCTCGCCCACCTTGGCCTGGGCGGCGTTGGCGATGGCGCGGGCGATCGGGTGCTCGGAGGCGTGCTCCAGCGCCCCGGCCAGCCGCAGCACCTCGTCCTCGTCCTGGCCGTCGGCCACGTGGACGCCGGTGAGGGTCATCCGGCCCTCGGTGACGGTGCCGGTCTTGTCCAGCACCACGGTGTCGATGCGCCGGGTGGACTCCAGCACCTCCGGGCCCTTGATCAGGATGCCGAGCTGGGCGCCCCTGCCGGTGCCGACCAGCAGCGCGGTGGGGGTGGCCAGGCCGAGCGCGCACGGGCAGGCGATGATCAGCACCGCGACCGCCGCGGTGAACGCCGCCCCGACGCCGTCTCCGGTGCCGAGCCAGAAGCCCAGCGTGCCGACCGCCAGCGCGATCACGATGGGCACGAACACGCCGGAGATCCGGTCGGCCAGCCGCTGCACCTGCGCCTTGCCGGTCTGCGCGTCCTCGACGAGCTTGGCCATCTGGGCGAGCTGGGTGTCGGCGCCGACCCGGGTGGCCCGGACGATCAGCCGGCCGCCCGCGTTGACGGTCGCCCCGGTCACCGGGTCGCCCGGCCGCACCTCGACCGGCACGGATTCGCCGGTCAGCATGGAGGCGTCGACCGCCGAGCTGCCGTCCTCGATCACGCCGTCGGTGGCGATCTTCTCGCCGGGCCTGACCACGAACCGGTCGCCGACCTTGAGCTGCGCGGTCGGGATGCGGCGGCCGTCGGCCAGCTCCACGTCCTTGGCGCCCAGCTCCAGCAGCGCGCGCAGCGCCGCGCCGGCCCGCCGCTTGGACCGCGACTCGAAGTAGCGGCCCGCCAGGATGAACGCGGTCACGCCCGCGGCGGCCTCAAGATAGATGTTGCCCGAGCCGTCGCTGCGCGCGATGGTGAACTCGAACGGGTGCGTCATGCCCGGCACGCCCGCGGTGCCGAAGAACAGCGCCCACAGCGACCAGCCCAGCGCCGCGATGGTGCCGATCGAGATCAGCGTGTCCATCGTGGCGGCGCCGTGCCGCAGGTTGGTCCACGCCGCCTTGTGGAACGGCCAGCCCGCGTACACCACCACAGGAGCGGCCAGCACCAGCGACAACCACTGCCAATAGGTGAACTGCAACGCCGGCACCATCGCCATCGCGATCACCGGGACCGACAGCACCACGGAGGTGATCAGCCGCTGCCGCAGCGTGCGCAGCTCGTCGTCCCGCGGCTCGGCCGCGCCCTCGCCGGCAGCCTCGTCCTGCTCGGACGGGGGCAGCGCGGCCGAGTAGCCGGCCTTCTCCACCTCGGCGATCAGCAACTGCGTGTCCACGCCCTCGGGGAAGGTGACCTTCGCCTTCTCCGTCGCGTAGTTGACCGTCGCGGTCACGCCGTCGAGCTTGTTGAGCTTGCGCTCGATCCGGTTCGCGCACGACGCGCACGTCATGCCGCCGATCGAGAGTTCGACCGCGCTCTGCCGGTCATCGGTGCGAGACGTCATCGCCCTGCCTCCAGTTCTCTCGTTCAGTGACTGTGCTCGCCGTGCCCGGTGGGCTCGGCGTCGGGGGTGGGAGCACCCGTCGCCGGGCCGGTGCGCAGCGTGAAGTCGGCCGTACGGACCTTGCCCTCGTGCTGGAAGTCGAGGAAGAGCCGGTAGCCGCCGGCGCTGGGCGCCTCGGCGTAGAAGACGATCTCGGGTCCGGGCTTGGTCTTGCCGTCGCCCGGCTCGCCGTCGGGGTGAACGTGCAGGTAGGCCAGGTCGCCTGCGCGCAGCGCCACCAGATGACCATACGCGCCCAGGTAGGGTTCCAGGTCCGTCACGGGCTTGCCGTCCTTGCTGACGGTCAGCGTGAGCTTGCCGGTGCTGCCGGCGGCCAGGTCGCCGTCGAGCTTGACCTCGTAGCCGTCGACGGTCGAGGTCCGCGTCTCCTCGGGGAGCGGCTTGGGCTCGTGGTCGCCCGCGACGAGCAGGTCGGCGCCCAGGGTGAGCGCCTCGCCTCCGGTCGGGGCGAAGTCGGCGAACGCGCGGTAGGCGCCGGCGGACTCAAGGGTGAGCGGCACCGACCAGACTCCGTCGGCGGCCATCTCCGGGTGCACGTGCTGGAAGGTGTCGAGGTCGCGGGAGACGACGATGAAGTGCATCTTCTTGTCGTGCTGGACCTGGTAGTCGGTGACCGGCTCGCCGCCGGCGTCGGTCACGGTGAACCGGAAGTCGGCCTTCTTGCCTGCCTTGAGCGTGGTCAGCGGATTGAGCGTGTAGCCCTTCTCGGACACTTGGAGCCCCCCGGGGGTATCGTTCTTCGTCTGCTCGGCCTGGTGGCCGCCGTGGCTCTCCGTGGGCTTCGTCGCGGCGGCGTGGTGCTCGGCGGGCGGCTCGCCGACCACCGGGCCCGTCATGTTGCCCACGCCCAGGGCGCCGCCGAACACGACGGCCAGCCCCAGGACGTAGGCGCCCAGCTTGGTGGCCGCGTTCACTTGCGGCCCGCCCTCTCACACCCGGTCCTGCTCATCTCGATCTCCTCTTCGACCCGTTCCACGTCCGCTTCCCTCTCAACACTATACCCCCCTATGGTATTTCCGAGGCAACCTCCTGCCGCGCCGGGCGGCGCATCGAGACCACGGTGAGCACCGCGCCCGCGAGGGCGACGACGCCCGCGCCGATGAACGCGGCCTGGAATCCGCCCGTCAGGTCGGCACTCCCCTGCGAGGTCGCGATGGCCGTCATGACGGCCAGGCCGACGGCGGAGCCGACGTTGTAGGTGGTGTTGACGATGCCCGAGGCCAGCCCGCTCTCCTCCGGCCGCACGCCCGACATCGCGGACATCATGGCCGGGATGTAGGCCAGCGACATGCCGACGGCCGCGATCAGGCTGGCGGGCAGCACGTCGGTGGCGAAGGCCCCGTCCGCGCGGACCAGGCTCAGCCCGAGCACCCCGGCGCCGAGGACGGCCAGGCCGAGCACGATGAGCGGCTTGGCGCCGTAGCGGCCGAGCAGCCGGGCGGTGATGCCGATCATGAAGATCATGACCGCCACCGTCATCGGCAGCAGCGCCGCGCCGCTGGCGAACGCGCCGTAGCCGAGGACCTGCTGCAGGTAGAGGTTGAGGAAGTACCACATCGGGATCCAGGCGGCGCCGAGCAGCGCCATCGCCAGGTTCGAGGCGGCCAGGCCCGGCGTCTTCCACACGCTCAGCGGCATGAGCGGCTGCCGCACCGAGCGCTGCACCAGCAGGAACAGCCCGAGCAGCACCGCCGCGCCCGCGCCCTGGACCAGGGTGGCGGTCAGGCTCTGCTCCGGAGCCCGGACGATCGTGTAGACGGCCAGGGCGATGCCGCCCGTGACGGAGACCGCGCCGAGCACGTCGACCGATCCGCGCCTGCCCTGCGTCGCCGGCAGCAGCCCGGGGACGGCGGCCAGCGTGAGCAGGCCGATCGGGATGTACACGATGAACACCCACGGCCAGCTCAGGTATTCGGTGATCACGCCGCCGAGGAACACCCCGGCGGTGCCGCCGGCCGGCGCGGCGGCGCCGTACAGCGCCATGGCCTTGCCCAGCTCGCGCGGGTTGTGCCCGAACAGCATCATGAGCAGGGTCATCGCGGCCGGCGCGATGAGCGCCCCGCCGACGCCCTGAACGGCGCGGCCGAGGATCTCCACCCACGCGCTGCCCGCGAAGGCGGCGACCACCGATCCGGCGGTCAGCACGACCCATCCGGCGGCGAACACCTTGCGGGCGCCCAGCAGGTCCGACAGACGGCCGCCGAGAAGCAGCAGGCCGCCGAAGGCGATCACGTAGGCGTTGAACACCCACTGCAGGTCGCCCTGGGAGAAGCCGAGGTCACGCTGCATGTCGGGCAGCGCGACCCCGATGATCGACGTGTCCATGATGACCATGAACTGCGCGGCGGCGAGCACGACGAGCGCCCACCACCTGCGCGGGTTGACGGCATTCATAACCGCTCTCCTGACACTCCGGATACCCCTGTGGGGTATCTGCGCGAGGGAACGTAACATACCCCCTAGGGGTTTGCCAAGTGGGCCGTGGAACGCCGGAGGGGCGCCCGCCTCGTGGCGAGCGCCCCTCCGGGTGGTGCGGTCAGAGCTGGAGCCTGGGCCAGCCCGCCGTGTCACGGAGCAGCTGCCGGTCGTGCGTGGCCATCACCACGGCCGCGCCCGTGGCCGCCAGGGCCTCGGTCAGCTCCTCCACCAGCGTCATCGACAGGTGGTTGGTCGGCTCGTCCAGCAGCAGGACGTGCGGCCGGGCGGCCAGCAGCACGGCCAGGTCCAGCCGCCGCCGCTGGCCGAGAGACAGCTCGCTCACCGGCTGGTGCGTGGCGGCGGGCGGCAGCAGGCCGAGCTGCGACAGCCCGACCCGCTCCCCCGACGCCGCGGCGGCCGTCTCGTACACCTCGAAGGCGCGGCGGCGGGACGGCGGCGGCGGCTCCTGGGCGAGCAGCCCGATCCGGACGCCGCGCTTGTGCTGCACGCCGCCCGTCGCCGGGCCGAGCGCGCCCGCGAGCACGGCGAGCAGGGTGGACTTGCCGCAGCCGTTGGGCCCGGTGACCAGCAGCCGGTCACCGGCGCGCAGCAGCACCGAGCACGGCTCGTCGAGCCTGCCCGGCACCGTCACGTCGTCGGCCCGCAGCAGCGTCGCGCCCGCCGGGCCGCCGAGGACCGGCGGGTGGAAGCGCAGCGGCGGCTGCGGCACGTCCAGGACGTGCGCCTCCAGGTCCTCCTGCCGCCGGTGCACGGCCCGCACCAGGGCGGGCGCCCGGGTGGCGCGGGTGTGCTTGCCCGTGCCCTTCTCCGGGCGCCACCCGGTGGACAGCCGGTTCTGGGCCGCGGACAGGTCCTGGGCCAGCTTCCTGCGCTCCTCCTGCTGGTCGCGGTACTCGCTCTCCCAGCGCTCCCGCTCGGCGCGGCTGCCCTCGCGGTAGCCGGCGTAGCCGCCGCCGTAGACGCGGGGGCGGCCGTCGCGGGTCGGGTCGAGGTCGAGCACGGCCGTGGCGACGTCGGCCAGCAGCGCCCGGTCGTGGCTGACGAGCACCACGCCGCCCGGGTGCTCGCGCAGCCGCGCCGTCAGGTGTTCCAGCCCCGCCGCGTCGAGGTGGTTCGTCGGCTCGTCCAGCAGCAGCAGGTCGTAGCGGGAGCCGAGCAGGCACGCCAGCCGGATCCGGTAGCGCTGCCCCACGGACAGGCCGGCGAGCGGCCGGTCGCGGTCGGCGACCGCGTCCAGGGCGGCGAGCGAGACGTCGACGCGGCGGTCGGCGTCCCACGCGTCGATGGACTCGGCCGCGGCGAGCGCCGCCGCGTACTCCTCGTCGGCGCCGGGGCGCTGCTCGGCGAGCGCCGCCGTCGCCGCCTCGAACGCGTGCAGCACGGCCCGCACCTGGGCCAGCTCCAGATCGATCAGATCGCCGACGGTGCGGTCGCCGTCGACGGGCATCTCCTGGTCGGCGACGCCGATCGTGCCGGCGCGGTGCACGGTGCCGCTGTCGGGCGCCAGGGTCCCGGCGAGCACCTGCAGCAGGGTGGTCTTCCCGCGCCCGTTCTCGCCGACCACCCCCAGCCGGTCTCCGGCGGAGACGGTCAGATCGACCCCGGCGAGTACGGGACGGCCGCCACGGGCCAGATGCAGATCGACGGCATTGAGGTGGGCCCGCGCACGGGTGGACGACACAGTGGTGTCGGTGAACATACTTCCTCCGGAGAACCGGATCGCGGGCACGCCGAAGAGGCCGGGTGGCGATCCGGGAAAAGGTGAGATGACGGCGGAAGGCTCAGCCGCACCCGCACGGCGGGGGCTGAGGCCGTCACTCTCAGAGGAAGTACAGATACTGCATGTCTCCACGGTAACAACCGGGACGGCGACCCCGCAAAGGCATTTCCCGGGCTTGCGGCCCTGTGATCGTTCTTCTAAGTTAGGCCCCGTAACCAGGGAGGAAGGCGGCGATGCGGACCGGCGGGCGGACGGCCATGTTCACGCTGGACGACGTGGTCGAAGCCGGGATGCGCATCGGCCTGGTCGAGCTGACCATGCAGAAGGTCGCCGACGCGCTCGGCGTCACGACCGCGGCCGTCTACCGGCACGTGCCCAGCCGTTCTGCCCTGGAGAGCCTGGTCGGCGAGGCCATCCTGGCCAAGCTGGAGCTGGTCGACGACCCCGCCGAGCCGGCCGCCGCCCACCTGGTCAGCTTCGCCTCACAGCTGCGCCGCTTCACGCTCGAACACCCGGGCACCGCCCTCTACTTCCAGCGGCTGTTCCCGCGCGGCGCCTCCGGCGTCCGGCTGCTGGAGCACCAGATCGCCGCCCTGGGCAGGCGCGGCTACGACCCGGCCGCCGCCACCGTGCTCAGCTCGGCGATCGCCACCATCACGCTCGGCGTCACCGTGGGCGAGCAGGAGCGGGCGGCCCTTCTCGAATCCCCGGCCGCCGACGAGGCGATGGCCGCGATCGCCGGGTCCGACCTGCTGCGGCAGGCCGCGGCAGGCATCCCCGCACACACCCCGGAGGACTACTTCGTGCTGATGATCACCGCGACCGCCGAGGGACTGGTCGCCCAGCTCCCACCCGGCCGGCCGATCACCGTCCCGGGGACCGCGCCCTGAGCGCCGGTCGGCGCGGCTGCGAGGAGGCCCGGTGCCCGAGCCGCTGAACCTCCTCCCCGACGACCCGCGCACGGTCGGGCCCTACCAGCTCGAAGGACGGCTCGGGGCGGGCGGCCAGGGCGCCGTGTACGCGGCCCGCGGCCCCGAGGGCGAACGGGTCGCCGTCAAGCTGCTGCACCCGTACCTGATCGCCGACGAAGAGGCGCGCGTGCGCTTCCTGCGCGAGGTGGAGACCGCCAAGCGGGTCGCGCCGTTCTGCACCGCCCAGATGCTCGACTCCGGGTTCGCCGGGAGCAGGCCGTACATCGTCAGCGAGTTCGTGGACGGGCCGTCGCTGCAGGAGTCCGTCCGGGCGAGCGGGCCGCGCGGCGCGGCGGCGCTGCAACGGCTGGCGATCAACACGGCGACCGCGCTGGCCGCCATCCACGCGGCCGGGGTCGTGCACCGCGACTTCAAGCCGGGCAACGTGCTGCTCGGCCCCGACGGTCCCGTGGTGATCGACTTCGGGATCGCCAAGGCGCTGGACCTGAGCCAGTCGGTCGTCACCAGCCAGCCGATCGGCAGCCCCGCCTACATGGCGCCCGAGCAGATCGCCGGCCGCGAGGTGGGGCCGCCCGCCGACCTGTTCACCTGGGCCGCGACCATGCACTACGCGGCCACGGGCAGCCGGGCGTTCGGCGGCGACACCATCCCCGCCACCCTGCACGCGGTCCTCAACTCCGAGCCCGACCTCGACGGGCTGGAGGTGCGCTTCGCCCGGCTGCTGCGCGAGTGCCTGTCCAAGGACCCCGCCAAGCGGCCCACCGCCGCCCAGGTGGTCGAACGGCTCCGCGCGCTGCCCCCGCCCGCCTGGCAGCACGCCCCGGCCTCGGCGAAGAACGCCAGGAAGCCGGCGCGGCGGCGCGCGGTCGTCGCCGCCTCGGTCGCGGGCGCGCTGGGCGTGGCGGCCGGGGTCGGCTTCTACGCGCTGGCGCCCGCCACCGCCCAGCAGCAGGCGGCGGCCCCGACGTCCTCGGTCACCGGCACGCCCGGCACCCCCACCGGCAGCCCGCCGCCGCCCACGACGCCGCCCACGACGCACCTGCCGTCGATCACCGCGATGCAGGGCGACGTCTCCGACCTCGCCAAGAGCTCCGCGGCCACCCCGACCAAGGCGCCCCGCAGGGCCTCCACGGCCCCGCCCGCGGACCCCGACCCCGACCCCGACCCGCCGAGCAGCCGCAAGCCCACCACCGCCCCGAAGACGGCCAGGCCGACCCCGAAGGTCACCCACCAGTCGACGACCCCCAAGACCCCGGCGGACCAGGAGACCACCCGCCCGCCGGCGCCCGCCCCCTCCACGGGCCAGGTCAGCTGGAACGACGCCACGGCCTACTGCAAGGAGCAGGGCTACAAGGGGATCTCGTACATGGCCGGGTGGCAGGGCATGAAGTGCCAGGGCAGCGACCACGAGATCTCGCCGACGACGCTGTGCGCGTGGAAGTACCCCGCCTACTCCAACGCCGTCGGCGAGCAACCGTCCAACCCGTACACCCCGATGGCCACCTGCCGCCTGTCATGACCCCGCCCCCACGGGGACCCGCTCAGGGGCAGAACCGCGTCAGGGGCGGGGCCGTCGATGGGGCGGAGCCCGCTCTGGAGCAGAAGCCCGTCGGGGGCGTCAGGACGGGCGGCGGTCGTTGCGGGCCGCCAGGGCCATGCCCGCGGCGGCGGTGAGGACGCCGATCAGGGCGTAGCCGAACGCGGTCCGGTAGCCGGCGACCAGCGCCTCCGGGCCGCCCGGCGCGTCCGCCGTGACGGAGGCGGCGGCGCCGACCAGGACGGCCAGGCCGAACGCGCCGCCGAGCTGGTCCACCGAGCGCTGCACGCCGGAGGCGACCCCGGCGTCCGCCTCGGTGACCCCGTGCAGGGCGGCGTTCTGCAGCGCGATCAGCCCGATCGCCATCCCGGCCGCGACGGCGACCATGCCGGGCACCACGTCGATCCACAGCCGGCCGTCGACCGGCAGCCGGGCCAGCCAGCCCACCCCGGCCGCCGTGCACAGCAGCCCGGCGATCGCGGTGTGCTTCATGCCGAGCACCCGGATGAGCCCGGCCACCCGCGTGACGGCCAGCAGCAGCGCGGCGCAGAACGGCAGAAACGCCAGCCCGGACTGCAGCGGGCTCAGCCCGAGCACGTTCTGCAGGTAGAGGGTGGCCAGGAAGAACGTGGTCGACAGCGCGGCGCTGAGCAGCACGGTCGCCGCGTTCGCGACGGCCCTGGTGCGGTCGGTGAAGAAGCCGAGCGGCACCAGCGGCTCCCGGGTCCTGGCCTCCACCAGGACGAACAGGCCCAGCGCGAGCGCCCCGGCGCCGAGCGGGACCAGGACCCCGGGGTCGGTCCACGGGTGATGGGCGGCCCGCAGGATGCCGTACACCAGGGCGACGGGACCGAACGTGAGGAGCGCGGCCCCCGGCAGGTCCAGCCGCCCGCCCGCGCGGGGGCCGTCGCCGCGCACCAGGAGCGGCGTCACCAGCACCACCACGAGCGCGAGCGGCACGTTCACGAAGAAGATCCACCGCCAGTGCAGCAGCTCGGTGAGCACCCCGGAGAGCAGGACGCCGACCGCGAGCCCGCTGCCGGAGATCGCGCCCCACACGCCGAGCGCCTTGGCGCGTTCGGCGGGTTCGGTGAACAGCAGCGCGATCAGCGACATCGCGGCGGGTGAGGCCAGCGCCTCGCCCACGCCCTGCCCGAATCGGGCGAGGACGAGCGTCTCCAGGGTGGGGGCGAGCCCGGCGGCCAGCGACGCCACCCCGAAGACCGCGGCGCCGGCCAGGAACAGCCGGCGGCGGCCGAGCAGGTCGGCGATCCGCCCGCCGAACAGCAGCAGCCCGCCGCCGACCAGCGCGTATCCGTTGACGACCCAGGCGAGGGCCGCGGCGTCGGCGCCGAACTCCCCGCCGATGGACGGCAGCGCCACGTTGACCACGGTGACGTCGACGGCGATGAGGAACTGCAGGAGGGAGAGCAGGGAAAGGACGAGCCAGGACCGGCCGAGGGCGCGGTCAGGCTCCTGAACGAAAGCCATGTTGAAGGGAACTCCAGGCCAGGCGCTCGTCACGGACGAGAGCCGAAAAGAAGGAACGGGCACCTGTCGCGCCGCGGTGGGGCGCGCCTGGAGTTACTTGGTGAACGAGGCCATGCGCGGGAGGCTAGCAGATGGACAGGGTGACGGTCATGGTCAGGCCGCCTCCCGGCGTCTCCTCCGGTACGAGGGTGCCGCCCATCGCCTCGGTGAGGCCGCGCGAGAGGGCCAGGCCGAGCCCGACGCCGGAGTGGTTGTCGCGGTCGCCGAGCCGCTGGAACGGCTGGAAGACCCGGTCGTGCGCCTCCGGCGGGATGCCGGGGCCCCGGTCGACGACGCGGATCTCGACCCGGTCGCCGTGCCCGCTGGCGGAGACGGTGACGCGCTCTCCCGGCGGGCTGAAGCGTACGGCGTTGGCCATGAGGTTGGCCAGGACGCGCTCCAGCAGGGCCGGGTCGGCGAGGATGTCGGGCAGGCCGGGCGGGAGGTCGGCGTCGACGCGGTCGCGCAGCGGGCCGAGGTCGTCGACGGCTCGCGGGAGGATCTCCTGCACGGCGGTCGGCTGCTGGTGCACGCCGAGGACGCCGGCTTGCAGGCGGCTCATGTCGAGCAGGTTGTCCACCAGGCGGGCGAGCCTGTCGAGGGATTCGGCGGCGGTGGCGAGCAGTTCGGCGCGGTCGGCGTCGCTCCAGGCGATCTCGGTGTTGGCCAGGCTCTCGACGGCGGCCTTGGCGGAGGCGAGCGGCGTGCGCAGGTCGTGGCTGACGGCGGCGAGCAGCGCGGTGCGCATCCTGTCGGCCTCGGCGAGCGGGCGGGCCCGTTCGGCGGCCTCCTGGAGGCGTTGCTGGCGCAGCGCGACGGCGGTCTCGGCGGCGAAGGCCTCCAGGACCGCGCGGTCGGCGGCCTCCAGCGGGCCGCCCCGGGCGGCCACGATCAGGTCGTCGTCGACGACCACGTCGGTGTCGGCGCGGCCGGGGCAGGTGGCGGGGGCGCCGCCGGTGGAGGCGACGATGCGCCAGGCGTCCGGGTCGTCCTGGTGGTCGGGCGCGCGGGCGGCGCCGGGCTGGCGTTCGAGCAGGGTGACCGTGGTGAGGCCGAACGCCTCGCGCATCCGTTCCAGCAGCGACGGCACGGCCGCCTCGCCGCGCAGCACGTGCCCGGCCAGCGTGGACAGCAGCTCGGCGTCGGCGCTGGCGCGGGCGGCCTGGCGGGTGCGCCGGGCCGCGATGTCCACGATCGTGCTCACCGCGACGGCCACCAGCACGAACACGGCCAGCGCGAACAGGTTCTCCGGGTCGTGGATGGTGAACTCGCCGGTGGGCGGGGTGAAGAACCAGTTGAGCAGCAGCGATCCGCCCACCGCCGCGGTGATCGCCGGCCACATGCCGCCGGCCAGCGCGACGCCGACGGTCAGGCAGAGGAAGAACAGGATCTCGCTGGTCAGCGACAGCACGTCGCGGAAGGCCGACAGCGCGAACGTCAGCAGCGGCATCCCGGCCACGGCCAGCGCCCAGCCGGTGAGCTGACGCGCCCGGGTGAGCGCGGTCCGCGAGCGGACCGGCCTGCGGCGCCCCCTCTTGGCCTCCTCGTGCGTGATCATGTGGACGTCGATGGAGCCGGACCGGGCGGTGGTCTCGACGCCGACGCCGCGCGAGAGCACCTGCGCGAACCGGCCCCGCCGGGAGGCGCCGAGGACGAGCTGCGTGGCGTTGACGCCGCGGGCGAAGTCGAGCAGCGCGCGCGGCACGTCGTCGCCGACCACCTGGTGGTAGGTGCCGCCCAGGCTCTCGACCAGCGTGCGCTGCCGCGCCAGGCTGGCGGGGTCGGCCCCGGCCAGGCCGTCGGCGCTGGTGACGTGCACGGCCAGCAGGTCGGCGCCCTTGCTGCGGGCGGCGATGCGGGCCGCCCGGCGCACCAGCGTGTCGCCCTCGGGGCCGCCGGTCAGCGCGACGACCACGCGCTCGCGGGTCTCCCACGTGCCGGCGATGCCGTGGTCGGCGCGGTAGCGGTCGAGCTGGTCGTCGACCTTCCCGGCCACCCACAGCAGGGCCAGCTCGCGCAGCGCGGTCAGGTTGCCGACGCGGAAGTAGTTGGCCATCGCCGCGTCGACCTTCTCGGGCGCGTACACGTTGCCGTGGGCCATGCGGCGGCGCAGCGCCTCGGGCGACATGTCGACCAGCTCGACCTGGTCGGCGCGGCGCACCACCTCGTCGGGGACGGTCTCGCGCTGCGGCACGCCGGTGATCTCCCGCACCACGTCGTTGACCGACTCCAGGTGCTGGACGTTCACCGTGGAGATCACGTCGATGCCCGCGTCGAGGATCTCGTCGATGTCCTGCCAGCGCTTGACGTTCCGGGAGCCGGGCACGTTGGTGTGGGCCAGCTCGTCGATCAGCGCCACCTTGGGCGCGCGGGCGATCACGGCCTCGGTGTCCAGCTCGGTGAAGGTGGCGCCCCGGTGCGTCAGCGTCCGGCGCGGGATCACCTCCATGCCCTCCAGGAGGGCGGCGGTGCGGGGGCGGCCGTGGGTCTCGACGAGCCCCACGACCACGTCCCGGCCGCGCTGCAGGGCGCGGCGGCCCTCGCCGAGCATCGCGTACGTCTTGCCCACCCCGGGCGCCGCCCCGAGGTAGACGCGCAGGCGGCCTCGGCTGCTCATGACCGGTCGAGGGCCAGGTTCAGTTCGAGCACGTTCACCGCCGGCTCGCCCATGAAGCCGAGCGCCCGGCCGGTGGTGTGCTGGTCGATGAGCCGTTCGACGGCGGCCCGGTCGAGGCCGCGCTCCCCGGCCACGCGCGCCGCCTGGAGGCGGGCGTAGGCGACGGAGATGTGCGGGTCGAGGCCGGAGCCACTGGCGGTGACCGCGTCGGCGGGCACGGCGGGGGGGCCCGCCGCTCCCCTGACGGGCACGGTACGGCCTGCCGCGTAGTCCTCGCCGGGCGTGGCGCACTCGACCTTCAGCCCCCGGTAGGAGGCGGTGAACGGGGTGGCCGGGCAGGGCTGGTTGACGCTGACGGCGCGGCCGGGGAAGACCTTCAGCACCGCGCCGACCCCGTCCGGCGTGCAGTACGGGCGGGCGCCGCTGACGCCTTCGAGCTCGCCGACGGCCTTGGAGCGGGCGCAGACCTGGGTGAGCAGCGACTGGCGGCCCTCCTCGCCGGGCGTGGGCAGCGTGTCGACGACGTCCTCGGGGCCGAGGTTGCTCGCGCCGGTCGCGGTCGGGTCGTAGCCGGCGGCCGACGGCCTGGACTGGAAGTACTTCCTGACGGGCTCGCCGTCCGGGCCGGTGAAGGACTGGCCGATGAGCGCGCTGCCCACCTCCCTGCCCCCGGCCCGCACGAGCGAGCCGTCGGCGTGGTCGTCGAACAGCGCCTGGGCGACGCCGGTGGTGACCAGCGGGTAGACCAGGCCGAGCAGCACGGTCAGGACGGCGACCGCCCGGATCGCGGCGACATACCGGCGGAGCCGGCTGGGCAGACGTTCCATTTACGACATCCCCGGAAGGAACTGGACGAGCAGGTCGATGAGCTTGATGCCGGCGAACGGCGCGACGACGCCGCCCAGGCCGTAGACGTACAGGTTGCGGCTGAGCAGCTTGGACGCGCTGGACGGACGGTATCGGACGCCCCTCAGAGCCAGCGGGATCAGCGCGACGATGACGAGCGCGTTGAACACCACCGCTGACAGGATCGCCGACTGGGGGCTGGCCAGGCGCATGATGTTGAGCGTGTCGAGGCCCGGGTAGACGGCCGCGAACATCGCCGGGATGATCGCGAAGTACTTCGCGAGGTCGTTGGCGATCGAGAACGTGGTCAGCGCGCCGCGCGTGATGAGCAGTTGCTTGCCGATCTCGACGATCTCGATGAGCTTGGTGGGGTCGGAGTCCAGGTCGACCATGTTGCCGGCCTCTTTGGCCGCGCTGGTGCCGGTGTTCATGGCGACGCCGACGTCCGCCTGGGCCAGGGCGGGGGCGTCGTTGGTGCCGTCGCCGGTCATCGCGACGAGCCGGCCGCCCTCCTGCTCCCGTTTGATCAGCGCCAGCTTGTCCTCGGGGGTGGCCTCGGCCAGGAAGTCGTCCACCCCGGCCTCGTCGGCGATGGCCCTGGCCGTCAGCGGGTTGTCGCCGGTGATCATGACGGTGCGGATGCCCATCCGGCGCATCTCGTCGAACCGCTCGCGCATGCCCGGCTTGACCACGTCCTTGAGGTGGATGACGCCGAGCACCCGGCCCTTCTCGGCCACGACGAGCGGGGTGCCGCCGGAGGCGGAGATGCCGTCCACCAGGTGGCCGACCTCCTCCGTGGGGTGGCCGCCGGCGTCGCGCACCCACTTCATCACCGCCGTGGCGGCGCCCTTGCGGATCTCGCGCCCGCCCACGTTGACGCCGGACATCCGGGTCTGCGCGGTGAACCGCACCCATTCGGCGTCGGCCACCTCGCGTTCGCGCAGCCCGTACACCTCCTTGGCGTGCACCACGACGGAACGGCCCTCGGGGGTCTCGTCGGCCAGGCTGGAGAGCTGGGCCGCCTCCGCGAGCTGCTGCTCGGTGACCCCGGAGACGGGGACGAACTCGCCGGCCTGCCGGTTGCCCAGCGTGATCGTGCCGGTCTTGTCCAGCAGCAGCGTGGACACGTCGCCCGCCGCCTCGACCGCCCGGCCGGACATGGCCAGCACGTTGCGCTGCACCAGGCGGTCCATCCCGGCGATGCCGATGGCCGACAGCAGTGCGCCGATCGTGGTCGGGATCAGGCAGACGAGCAGCGAGACCAGCACGATGCCGGTGACGCCGTCGGCGTCCAGCGCGAGCGAGTCGGGCACGCCCGGGTTGACGAGCTTGGCGTACACGGCGAGCGGCTGCATGGTCACGGTGGCGACCAGGAAGATGATCGTCAGCGCGGCGAGCAGGATGTTGAGCGCGATCTCGTTGGGCGTCTTCTGCCGGTTCGCGCCCTCGACCAGGCCGATCATCCGGTCGATGAAGCTCTCGCCGGGCTTCTGGGTGATCCGGACGACGATCCGGTCGGACAGCACCTTCGTGCCGCCGGTCACCGCCGACCGGTCGCCGCCGGACTCGCGGATGACGGGCGCGGACTCACCGGTGATGGCCGACTCGTCCACCGAGGCGACGCCCTCGACCACGTCGCCGTCACCGGGGATGATCTCCCCGGCCTCGACCACGACGAGGTCGCCCTGGCGCAGTTCGGGGGCGCCGACCTCGGTCCACTCGCCGGACCCGCGGCTGGTCAGGCGGCGCGCCCGGGTGTCGGTCCTGGCCTTGCGCAGCGTGGCGGCCTGGGCCTTGCCGCGTCCCTCGGCGACGGCCTCGGCCAGGTTCGCGAAGATCACGGTCAGCCACAGCCACGCCACGATCGCCCAGGCGAACACCGACGGGTCGAGCACGGCCAGCACGGTGGTGAACGCCGCGCCGATCTCCACGATGAGCATCACCGGGTTGCGCCACAGCGTGGCGGGGTTGAGCTTCTTCAGCGCGTCAGGCAACGACGCGAGTGGCGACATGTCAGGACAGTCCTTCTGCGAGCGGGCCGAGCGCGAGCGCCGGGAGGAAGGTGAGGGCGACCAGGACGACGGTCACGCCGACGACCAGGCCGACGAACTGCGGCCGGTGCGTCGGCAGCGTGCCCGCGCCCTCGGGGACGGACGACTGCCGGGCCAGCGAGCCGGCCAGCGCCAGCACCAGGATGATCGGCAGGAACCGGCCGAGGATCATGCACAGGCCGAGCGCCACGTCGTACCAGGGCGTGCTGACCGTGAGTCCGGCGAAGGCCGAGCCGTTGTTGTTGGAGGCGCTGGTGAAGGCGTACAGGACCTCGGTGAGGCCGTGCGGGCCGCTGTTGAGCATGCCCGCGCGCTGTTCGGCCGAGCCCATCGCGAGCGCGGTGCCGGTCAGCACCAGCATCGGGGTGACCAGGAAGTACAGCGAGGCGAGCTTGATCTCGCGGGCGCCGATCTTCTTGCCGAGATACTCGGGCGTGCGGCCGACCATCAGCCCGGCCACGAACACGGTGATCACCGCCAGCACGAGCATCCCGTACAGGCCCGCGCCGACGCCGCCCGGGGCGACCTCGCCGAGCATCATGTTGACCAGCGGCATCATCCCGCCCAGCGGCGTGTAGGAGTCGTGGAAGGAGTTGACCGCGCCGGTGCTGGTGAGGGTCGTCGCCGCGGCGAAGGTCGCCGAGCCGGAGACGCCGAAGCGCAGCTCCTTGCCCTCCAGCGCCGCCCCGGCCGCCTGCGGGACCGTCGCGTCGCCGCTCAGCTCGAACACGTTGGTGAGCACGACGCCGGCCAGCGCGAGCACGCCCATCACCGCGAGGATCGCCCGGCCCTGCCGGAGCTGGCCCACCATCCTGCCGAACGTGCGCGGCAGCGCGAACGGGATGAGCAGGATCAGGAAGATCTCGAACCAGTTCGTCCAGCTCGTCGCGTTCTCGAAGGGGTGGGAGGAGTTGGCGTTGTAGAAGCCGCCGCCGTTCGTGCCCAGCTCCTTGATGACCTCCTGGGAGGCGACCGGGCCGCCGGTGATGTGCTGCACGCCGCCGGTCAGCGTCGTCACCTCGTGCGGGGCGGCGAAGTTCTGCACCAGGCCGCCCGAGACCAGCACCAGCGCGCCGGCGAACGCGATCGGCAGCAGGATGCGCACACAGCCGCGCACCAGGTCGACCCAGAAGTTGCCGATCGTCTCGGCCTTGCGGCGGGCGAACCCGCGCACCAGCGCGACCGCCACCGCCATGCCGACGGACGCCGACACGAAGTTCTGCACCGCCAGGGCCGCCATCTGGACCAGGTGGCCCATCGTGGACTCGCCCGAGTACGCCTGCCAGTTCGTGTTCGTGACGAAGCTGACCGCGGTGTTCCACGCGATGTGGTCGGTGACGGGCTCCATGCCCAGGCTCAGCGGCAGCCTGTCCTGGAGGCGCTGCAACCCGTACACGACGAGCAGGGAGACCAGCGAGAACGCGAGCAGGCTGCGTGCGTAGACCGCCCAGCCCTGCTCGGCGTCGGCGCGCACGCCGAGCAGCCGGTAGAGGACCCGCTCGGCGGCGTTGTGCCTGGCGCCGGTGTAGACGCGGTGCATGTAGTCGCCGAGCGGCCGGTGCACCAGGGCCAGCGCGACGACGAGGGAGACGACGAAGAGCGCCCCCGCGGCTGTCGCGCTCATCAGAACCGCTCCGGGAACAGCAGGGCCATGACCATGAAGGCGACCAGGACCACGACGACCCCGAGACCGATGGCGTTGATCGCGCTCACAGGCGCTCCACCGCCCGCACGACAAGCCCGAAGACCACGAAGATCGCGATCGTCAGGGCGACGAAGACGACGTCGGCCATCCCTGCTCCTCAACTCCGGTTGCTGTGTCAACCGCTCGGGAAGAGCGGTTCACGACCCAGCAAAATCCCGAAATAGAGCGATTCGGCCGATCTTGACGACTTCTGTACGCCCAGCGCGGGTTTATTGACGCGATCCGTACGCCCCCGGCGTCAGGGCTTCCACGTGGTGAACGCGATCTCCAGTTCGACCGGCTCGTACGAGACCCGCATGACGGTCACCAGCGCCACGTGCTTCTCCGTCGTCTCGGCGCAGACCTTGGCGCCCTGCCCCAGATCCTCCAGGCCGAGCTCCGGCCGCCGGTACTTCTGGTGCGCGAGCAGGTTCGCGCAGTCGGCGGCGGAGGCGGCGGTCGCCGGGGCGATCACGTAGCGGGCCGTCGAGTCGGAGCCGTGGACGTGGTCGTCCTCCAGGATGACCTCGGCCGGGCCGCCCTCCCTGGCGGGGCCCACCAGGATGTCGGAGCCGCCGTGGCCGGGCTTGCCCGTGTCGAGGTCCACCTTGTCGCCGTCGTTGCACACCATCGTCCACGAGCACGGCCGCAGCACGTAGCCGTCGCTGGCGGCGACCACCGCCGGCTGCGTGGCCGCCGCCGACGGCGCGGGCGTGCCGGACGCCGTGGTGGCCAGGGCGGAGGCCACCAGCGGCCACAGCGCGGCGAACATCGACACGATGCCGGCGAGCCAGCCGCACCGCTCCGTCCAGGTCCAGAACGGCGACTCCTGGCCGCCGCCCCCGCCGGAGGCGGCGCGCCGCTTGACCGCGTGGCGGATGGCGAGGATCAGCGCTCCGGCCGCCACGCAGACGATCAGCCAGATGCCCGTCCACAACATGGATGCTTGTCTCCCGTCAGTGACTCTTGGTGAGGCGCCGGGACAGCCAGAACGTGGCCCCGGCGAAACAGGCGAACGTCACGACCCCGAGCGCGGCCAGGTCGAACAGCCACTGGTCGAGGTCGTGCCGCCACAGCGCGTCGGCCGGGGTGCCGGGCGCGCCCAGCTCGCGCAGGCCGAGCGAGGACGCCGCGGCCGCCAGCCCCCAGCGGTCGGGCAGGAGCGCGGCCACGGTGGTGAGCAGCGCATTGCCGGACAGGTCGGCTGTGACGCCGTTCAGCGCGATTTGCGCGATCGAGGTGGCGGTCACCAGGGCGACGGCCTGCTCCAGCCGCCGGGCCGCCACCGAGATGAGCAGGCCCAGCGACATCGACGCCACGGTCAGAGCCGCCAGGTTCACGGCCAGCTCCACCGCCGGGCCGAACGCCAGCGAGTGCGCGGGCCCGGTTCGCACCTGGAGGAACACCACGGTGATCAGCACCGCCTGCGCCACGGCGACCACCGCGTGGACGAGCCAGCGCGACAGCATCACGGCCAGGGCCGGCGTCCCGGTGCGGCGCTCTCTGCGGATGATCGGGTAGTCCGCGACGATCTCGCTGTAGGTGAGCGCCTGGCCGCTGAGCACGCAGAGCGTGGTCAGCAGGCTCAGCGCCGTCGGCGCCGCCGCGCCGCCGAGCCCCGACTCCCCCGCCACGAGCCCGGCCAGGGCCGCCGACCCGGCGGCGATCAGCAGCGGCATCAGCGCCACCGCCGCCCGGCGCGCCCACTCGGCCGCCTTCCGGTCGTCATCCCCCCGGTTGCGCGACGCGCCGCGTGCGACCAGCAACGCGACCTGCCGCAGCACGAGCACCACGAGCTGCCGCGCGAACGTCCGCACCGCCCGCCGCCGCGGCCGCACCCCGCCCGCGCCCGGCCGCCCGGCGGGCTCGGCCCGGGCGGCCCGGGTCGCCTCCGCTTCCGCCTCGGCGGCCGCCGTGCCGGTGGCGTAGCGCTGGGCGGCGGGCAGCGGGTCGTCGGCGAGCGACCTCATCAGGTCGGCGTAACCGGCCGCTCCGAGGGCGGGCCTGACCTGCTCAGGCGGCCCCGAGTAGACCGGCCGCCCGTCGCGGACGACGACGAGGACCTGACCGGCCCGGTCCAGGTGCTCGGTCGCGTGGGTGATCACGATGACCGTGTTGCCGTCCTCGGCGTAGTCCCGCAGCAGCGTCATCAGCTCGCGGTCCATCCCCAGGTCGAGCCCGGAGGTGGGCTCGTCGAGCATGAGCAGCCTCGGCCGGGTGAGCAGCTCCAGCGCGATGGAGACGCGCCGCCGCTGCCCGCCGGAGAGCGTGGAGACGAGCTGGTCGATCTGCTCGCCGAGCCCGAGCCTGGCGCACACCTCGATGACGCGCCGCTCGCGCTCGGGCCGGCGCCACGGGCTGCGCAGCCAGGTGGAGTACGCCAGCAGCCGCCGTACGGTGAGCGTCTGGTAGAGCTCGATCTCCTGCGGCACGAAGCCGAGCTGGTCGCGGATCTGCCGGGCATGGGTCCTGAGGTCGAGGCCGAGGAAGAACAGCTCGCCCCGTTCGGTCTCCAGCTCGCCGAGCAGCGCCGCGAACAGCGAGCTCTTGCCCGCCCCGGACGGGCCGAGAATGGCGAGCAGGGTGTCGTCCCGCTGCACGAACGACATGTTCGTCAGGCGTGACTTGGCCCCGCTCTTGGCGTACACGCCGGAGACGACGAGCGCGCAGCCGCCCAGCGGCCGGTCCGACAGGCCGGTCCCGTCGGCGCTGATGCGGTAGCGGTGGTCGGCGAAGTCGAAGCAGTCGCCGGGCCCGAGCGTCGCCGACCTGACCGGCTGCCCGGCGATGAACGGCCCGTGCCCGTACCCGTGGTCCGTCAGCCGGAACAGCGCCCCCTCGCGGCGCAGCGTGAAGTGGCGCGGGGCGGCCGAGACCGCGTCGAGGACGACGTCGGCGGCCGGGTCGGAGCCGAACACCGTGACGTCGCCGAGCGGGATCGACGGCGGCGGCTCCTCGGCGGGCGGCTCCTCCTCAGGCTGGGGGCCCGACGTCCGGCGCGGCGTCCGGCGCGGGGGCGGCGGGGGCGGCGGGCCGAGGACCGCCCAGCCGGGGATCTCCGGCGCGGGCGAGCTGAGCACGTCGTTGACCCACGCCCCGTACGGGTGGGTGCGCGCCAGCCGCCGCCGGTAACCGGCGAGCCTGCGCTGCGTGTGCTCGTGGACGCGCCGGACGCGGGCCGAGGCCGCGCGCAGGAGCCCGTCGGCCTCCTGGGAGGCGGCGTCGATCCGGCCGTCGAGCGTGGCGAGCTCCGCCCGGGCGTCGCGGGCGGCGGCCCGCGCGGCGCGGACCCGCCTGCCCTGCTCGCGCAGCCGCCGGGTGACGACGACGCGCTCGTCGCGGTCGTCCTCGCCGAGGCGGCGTCGGGTCCGCTCCTCGTCGGGCAGGGGCGCGGAGACGGCGGCCAGCCGCTCCTCGGCCCGTGCCGTCTGCTCCTCGGCCTGCGGTTTGAGCGACGCGGCCACGGCCCGGCGGGCCAGGATCCCGGCGCGCACGGCCTCGTAGCGGAGCCGTTCGTGCTCGAAGGCGTCCTGCGCCCGCCGGATCAGGGCGTCGCGGTGCGGGGTGGTGACCGGGCGGTCCGGTTCGCCGTCCGCCGCGGGTGAGGGGATCTCGGCCCGGCCGTCGCGCCAGCCGTGGTACCAGTCGGTCGCGCGGGCGAGCGGGCCGTATCGGATCGGCGTCATGTGGCCGGGCAGGCGAGGCGGACGACGACCTTGCGGTTGCGGGCGGCCGGGCCGGGCAGCAGTGTGCCGTCGGGGGCGAGGTCGTCGGCCCGGCCCCGCAACTGCTCGCCCCGGCCCTCGGTGGTGATGTCCGCGTCGGGGACGCCGAGCGCGACGAGCTCGCGCTTGACCGCTTCCGCACGCTCGCGCGAGAGGCGGAGGTTGTCGGCCTTGCCGCCCTCGGCCGAGGTGCTGCCGGTGAGCCGGACCTTCAGCCGGTCCTTGCCGATGGTGGCGGCCAGGTTGGCGAGCGTCTTCCTGGCCTCGGCGGGCTCCCGGAAGGTCGCCGTCCCCTGCTCGAAGCCGACATGGTTGCCCTCGCTCAGCTCCGCCTCGCCGCAGGCGGTGAACGTGGTGGGCACGGCGGGCGGCACGACGACGGTGACGGCGGGGGTGTCCGTGGCGGCCTTGTGGTGGTTCGGCCTGGCGTCCACGGCGACGCAGGCGGCCCCGCCGGCCCGCGCGATCTCGCGCCAGATGGCCACGATGTTGCGGCGCAGCCCGGGGTGCGGCTCGGGCTGCGGCGTCGCGGTGTAGCCGAGCCCGGACAGCAGCACCGTACGCCCGGTCAGGTCCGGCAGGAGCTTCTTGTCCCGCAGGTACGCGACCACCTGGGCCGGCTCGGCGTCGATCACCTCGCGGAAGTCGAGAGGCGCCACGGTCTGCAGCCCCGGGTCGACGAGCACGACGCTGCCGCCGGGCCCGGTGGCGTCCGCCGCGAGCGAGAGCGCGGTGAGCACGTCCACCTCGGGGGCCTTGGCCCGGGCGCCGGTGCCGAGAGTCCGCTCGACCTCGGTGAGGTAGGCGTTGACGTCGTCCTCCAGGGCGACGTCGTTGCCCGCGTCGCTGGCGAACTCGGTGTCGAAGACCACCTCCGGGGCGCCGTCGAGGCGGATCACGGAGATGTCGTGGCCCGCCTTGGCGGTGCGCCGCATCAGGTCGACGACCTCGGACCTGATCGCGGGCTCCGGGGCGTTCGCGTGCGCGCCCACGGCCAGCGCGAGCGGGCCGCCGCCGGGCAGCTCGCAGCCGAGCGAGGCCGCCGCGTTCCCCGGGCTGCCCTCGCTGCCCGGGCTGCCCGGGCTGCCCTGGCTGTCCGTGCAGGCGGTGAGCGTGAGGCCGGCGAGCAGGGCGGCGGCGATACGGGTGATGGATGCAGGCATCGGTGTCTTCCGTGAACGGGCTCTACTGCCAGGCGTAGGGCCGCAGGTCGGGTTCGAGGATGGCGTCGGTGACGGCCGGGTCCTGGGCGTGCTGCGCGATCAGCACCCGGGCCAGCTGCTTGAGCCGCTCGGCGAGGGCCAGGCGGACCTGGAGCGCGTGCAGCAGCCGCTGCCGCGCGGCCATGAGCTGGTTGGCGTGCGCGGAACGGGCCGCCTCGGCCAGCGCGAGCTCGCGGGCCGCCGTCGCGGCCGCCCCGAGCGCCTGCCGGTGTACGCGCGCCGCCCTGCCGTACGCCGACCGGAGCGGGTTGTGCGTGAGATACGCGCCGACGGCCGCGACGATGCCGGTGCCGACGAAGAACGCGAGGAAGAACAGCGCGGGCATCAGCGCGCCGCCGTCGTCCGGCGGGGCCTCGGCGCCGAACGCCGGGCGTCGCGCGGTGATCGTGAGCCGGGCCAGGAAGGCGGCGGCCCCGAACACGGCCCACCCCAGGACGCAGAGCACGGCCAGCGGCAGGCTCACCCCCGCCGAACCGGCCCGGATGTCGCGGAACATGCACCCGGCGGCATGCGCCAGATAGATCACGATCGCGGTGAATCCGACCACGACCGCCGAGGTGACGACGTCGCCCTCACCGCGCATGAGCAGCTTCACCACCTCCAGGAACGCCGCCCAGTCGGCCGCCACCGCCGCCGCGAGCGCCGCCGCGTGCAGCAGCAGCGGCCCCAGCGGCCGGCCCGCCATCAGCGCCGGGTCCGCGTGGCCCCGGGCGCCCCAACCGGCCTCCCCGCCGGGGGACAGCCGCGACCGGGCCGCGTCCAGGGCCGCGCGGGCGTCCGCCAGCCGCTCACGGGCGTCCTCCTCGGCGGGCCGGCTCCCGGCCACCGCCGCGTCGGCCACGCCCAGCCGGGTGGTCGCCTCCGCGCAGTAGGCCGCGTACTCGGCCTGGACCTCCTGCTCCCAGCGCGCCGACATGGCGTTGACCAGGTTGTCGAGCGAATGCCCTGTGGCCTCGTCCACCCCGCCGGGGGCCAGCCCCTCCACCAGGAACGTGATCTCGGCGCGCGCGGCCTCCTCGTCGACGTCCGGGGGGACGAACGGGCCGGGTTCGGGCGCGCCCGCGCGCCTAGGGCGCCATCGTGCCATCCGGGACCTCTCCTCCTCGTGTGCGTACATGTCCGTTCACCCACGGGCGGCGCTCGTGCGCGTCCGTCTGCGGGTGGTCGTGCGCCTGCGGCTCGGGGCGGTCCTCCTCGGCCCAGGCGGGCAGTTCGGGGGCGAGCAGGTCCAGGCGCGCGTTCAGCTCGGGGCCGCGCGGGTGCGTGCGGACGAGCTGTTGCAGGTACGCCGCCACGCGCCGGCTGGTGAACTCGTGAATGCGCCGGACCCGCGCCCGGTTGCCCGCCTCCGCACGGGCGAGCTCCTGCGTGACCGCCTCCACCTCGCGGACCGCCGCGGCGAGCCGGCTCTCGGCCGCCGCCCAGACGGTCTCGGCGGCGGCGCACCGCCTGGCGTGGTCGGCCTGCCGCCGCGCCCGTACCAGGGAGCCGGGCCGCCCGTCCCTGATGGTCTCCGCGAGCCGCCGCTCGTCCGGGTCCGGGACCCAGGTGCGGGCCTCCACCCAGGCCAGCCGGGCGACGCGGGCCGTGTGCTCGGCCGCCTGCCGCCGTTCGCGGGCCTCGGCCAGCCTCGCGCGCAGGGCGCCGGAGCGGGCGAGCCAGGCGCCGCGCTCGTGGTCGATCTGGTCGCGGGCGAGATGGCGCAGGTATTCGATTTTCGGCGTGACCACGACGGCCTTTTCGGCTTCACCGATAGCCGGAATGCGGCGACGTCCGTCCCGGAATCCCTGATAGGCGTCCCACAACCGGAGTAAGAACCCGTAACGGATCGGCTTGGCAGGCGGATCCGCCCATTCCCCCATCCGGAACCTCCCGCCAGATAATTCCCAAATAGGGCATATGGCCCGATCGGGTGAAAAGCAACTTCACGTATACGTGTGGAACACTATGCGTGATACGCGAGCCGCACATGAAGTACGATCCCGCCCAGCGGGAAACGCACTGGCCCACCTGGGACGATGCGGATCAGGACGCGAATCGGGACTGAGTGGAGACTCAATGACGGGGAACGGCAAGGGCCCCCGGACGTCGGCCGCGGGCAAGGCCATGTCAATCTTCCGGGCCTTCACCGGCGACCAGCTCGAACTGACGCTGAGAGAAGTCTGCGACCGCACGAACATGACGTCGAGCACCGCCCATCGCTGGCTGCAGGACCTCGTGGCCCACGGCGCGCTCGTCCAGTCGCCGTCGGGGCGATATTCGCTGAGCAAACTCATGTGGGAGATCGGCACCCGTTGCCCGCGCGCCTCCATCATGCGCGAGGTCGCCATGCCGTTCCTGCAGAACCTTTATCACATCACCCGGGGACACGTGCTGCTCGCGATGCCCGCCGGTGACGAGGCGCTGCTGGTGGAAAGGCTTTCCAAGAGCCTTCCCGTCAAACCGGTCGGCCGCGTGGGCGGACGCCTCCCGCTGCACGCCACCGGCGTCGGGAAAGCCATTCTCGCCTATTCACCGGCGGACGTGCGGAAAAGAATTCTCAGCCGGAACTTGACCGCTTACACCTGCCACACGATCACCTCTCCGCAGCGTTTGCGAGAGGATTTGACCGGCATTCGCGAACGCGGTTACGCCACCTGTTACCAGGAGCGCCAATTGGGCGTCGACTCCTACGCGTTCCCCGTTTTCGAGTACGGCACGGAAAGCGTGGTCGTGGCCGCCGTCTCGGTGCTCGTGGAGGTGCGGTCGCGCGAGCCCGACGGCCTGCTCGACGCGCTCCGGCCCGCGGCGCTCCAGATCTCCCGCGCCCTGCGCAAACTCCCCCTCCACCACCCCTTCGACGGCCTCTGACCACCGCCCCCGGGAATGACCCCGCCGGTCAGGAGGAGTGCCCGGCGGCGCGGTCGAGGAGGACGCGGCGCCACCGACTCCGCCCCCGGGAATGGCCCCGCCGGTCAGAGGGAGTGTTCGGCGGCGCGGTCGAGGAGGGCGCGGCGTTCCGGGTCGCTGTGGGCGACGGCCGCCGCCCGGCGGAACAGGTCGGCTGCGCGGGCGTGGTCGCCGCTCCGGGCGGTGAGGTCGGCCTCCGCGGCGAGCGCGAGCGGGTGGTCGTCGAGCGCGCCGCCCTCCCGGGCGAGGGCCAGCAGCGCGAGCCCGGCCTGCGGTCCGTGCGCGTAGCCGTGCGCGACGGCGCGGTTGAGCTCGACCACGGGCGTGGAGCGCAGCCGGGACAGCGCGTCGTAGCAGCGGGCGATCTCCGCCCAGTCCGTGGCGGACGCCGTCGGCGCGGTGGCGTGGCAGGCGGCGACGCGCGCCTGCAACCCGTATGGGCCGTCCTGGTCGGCGTCGGCCAGCGCGGCCAGGCCCTCGGCGATCGCGGCCCGGTCCCAGCGGGTCCGATCCTGCCGTTCCAGGGGGACGAGGCGGCCCTCGGCGTCGCGGCGGGCGGCGCGCCGGGAGTGTTGCAGGAGGAAGAGCGCCAGCAGCGCCGGCACCTCGCGCCGCCCCGGCATGAGCCGGCGCAGCAGCCGCGCGAGCCGGATCGCCTCGTCGGCGAACGCGGGGTCGCCGTCGGCGTTGTAGCCCTGCGTGAACAGCAGGTAGAGCACGGCCAGGACGCCGGGCAGCCGTTCGTCCAGCGCCGGGCCGCTCGGCACCCGGTACGGGATGCCCGCGTCGGCGATCTTCGTCTTGGCCCTGGTCAGGCGGCGGGTCATCGCCGATTCCGTGACCAGGAAGGCCCGCGCGAGGTCCGCGGTCGGCACCGCGCAGACGGTCCGCAGCGTCAGCGCCACGCGCGACTCCAGGGCCAGGGCCGGATGGCAGCATGTGAAGACGAGCCTCAGCCGGTCGTCCACGACCTCCTCCTTCCCGCCGTCGCCGGGGCCGGTCCCGTCCGGTGTGAGCGCGGCCAGCTCCGCCAGCTTGCGGCGTTCGACGGTGGCGCGGCGCAGCGCGTCGATCGCGCGGTTGCGCGCCACCGTCATGAGCCAGCCGCCGGGATTGTCGGGTGTGCCCTCCTGTGGCCACCGCTGCACGGCCTGGGCCAGCGCTTCCTGGGCGCAGTCCTCGGCCAGGGTCCAGTCGCCGGTGACGCGGATCAGCGTGGCGACGATGCGCCCGTAGGCGTCGGCGGCCACCTCCTCAAGGCGATCCAGGCGGCCCGTCACTGCTCGAATTCGGCGAACGGCCGCAGCTCCAGCCGTCCGGCGCGGGCCATCGGGTGCGTGCGGGCGACCTCGATCGCCTCGTCCAGGTCGGCGCATTCGAGCAGGTCGAAGCCCACGATCACCTCTTTGGTCTCGGCGAACGGGCCGTCGCTGAGGATGAGCTCGCCGGCGCGGACCCGGACGGTGGTCGCCGCGCTCTCCGGGGCCAGCACCGCACCCCGTACGCGCCTGCCGCGGGCGTCGTTCTCCGCCACCCAGACGTCGATGTCGGGCCAGTCGGACCGGTCGGTGTCGGGCTCGGCGTCACTGCAGACGAACATCATGTACTTCATCGTGCGCTCCTTCGGTCGTGCGTTCACCAGGGTGACGAACGGGGGCGCCGCTTCCGGACAGGTGGGCCGGGAAAATTTTCAGCCGCCCGGGTAGTCGAGGGCGAGCATGCCCGCCAGGTCGCGCAGGCACTCCTCGAAGACGGGCTCCAGGTCGGTGTAGGCGAAGTCGAGCTGGTGCAGGACTTCCATGCACAGCAGCCCGTACAGCCTGATCCAGCACGACAGGAAGACGTGGACGGCCTCCGGCGGGAGCGCGCCGCCGATGCCTTCGGAGAAGGCGGTGAGCTGGTCGCGCAGCGAGCCGGGCAGGTCGGCGGGCACCGGGAACGGGCGCGTCCGCCACAGCTCGACGGTCAGGTCGAGCAGGACCTGCTCGAAGCGGGTCGCGGCCTGGTGGCGGACGGAGTCGCGGCGCAGGTTGGGCGGGGCGATCGGGCTGGCGAAGATCCAGCCGAACTCGGCGGGGTGGCCGACCGCCCAGGCGCGCATGGCCCGGCAGGCGGCGATCAGGCGGACGGCGACCGGCTCGCCCGCGTGGGCGTCGCGGGCCTGCTCCATCGCGGCGGCCAGCTCGCGGAAGAAGCCCGCGGTCACCGCGCCGACCAGCTCGTCGTGGCTGGCGTAGTAGTGGTAGAGGGCGGGGCCGCTCATGCCGATCTCGCGGGCCACCGCGTTGATGGTCACCGCGGCCGTGCCCTGCTCGACCAGCAGTTTGCGCGCGGCCTCGTGGATCTCGTCGAGGGTGGCCTGGCGCAGCCTCTCCCGCCGGCTGGTGGTGGGTGTGGACATCGTCACCTTCCTCAGGGGAGCCGCCTCAGTCTATGGCATCTATGTTTCCTTAACGGCTCTAAGCCACGGTCAGCAGGGTCTTGCCGGTCGTGGCGCGGGCCTCGATCGCCCGGTGCGCCTCGGCGGCCCCGTCCAGCGGGTAGGTCTGGCCGATGACCGGGCGCAGCCGCCCGGCCGCGGCGTGGGCCAGCGCCTCCTCGGCGAGAGCGCGGATCTCGGCCGGGGTGGGCACACTGCGCGGGACGACGGTCACGTGGGCGGCCGGCTCGGTCCAGGAGCCTGACGCCATGCCATATAGGCAGGCCCGGCCACCGGGCCGCACGGCCTGCATGCCCCGCGTGCCGGTCTCGCCGCCGACCCCGTCGAAGACCACGTCGACGCCGCCGCCGGACCGCTCGGCGACGGCGCGCTCCCAGCCCGGCTCGGAGTAGTCCACGTAGGCGTGCGCGCCCAGCGAGGTCACCAGCCCGGCCTTGCCCGGCCCCCGGGCCGCGCCGATCACCTTGGCCCCGGCGGCCGCCGCGAGCTGGACCAGCAGGCTGCCGACGCCGCCGCCGGCCGCCTCGACCAGCACCCACTCGCCCGGCCGCACCTCGGCCTGCCGGTGGACGAGCACCGCCGTCCTGCCGTCGGCCAGCAGCGCCACCGCGTCACGCAGCGACACGCCGGCAGGGACCTGGGTGAGGTCGTCGGCGCGGGCCACGGCGAGCTCCGCGTAGCCGCCGGTGCCGCCCGTCGTGGTCACCACGGTCGTGCCGGCCAGCGCGGGGTCGGCCTGCGGGCCGACGGACAGCACCCGCCCGCCCACGCCGTTGCCGGGGACGCGCGGCAGCTCGGGCGCCGACCCGGCCGCGGGCCCGGTGCCCGCCCGCACCTGCGTCTCGACGAACGTGATGCTCGCGTACGCGACGGCCACCAGCACCTGGCCGGGCCCCGGCACCGGGTCGGGGACCTCGCGGACGCGCAGCACCTCCGGCCCGCCCAGCCGGTCCATCACCACAGCGCGCATGGCCTACTCCTCCGCGTCGTACTGTTCGCGAGCCGCTCTGACCTGATCGATATGGGTTTCGGCCCATTCTTTCACCGCGACGATCAAGCCGCTCAGGCTGGCCCCGAGCTCGGTGAGCCGGTAGTCCACGCGTACCGGGACCGCCGGGGTCACCGTGCGCGCGACCAGGCCGTCACGCTCCAGGGAGCGCAGCGTCTGGGTGAGCATCTTCTGGCTCACGCCGGGGATCTTGCGGCCCAGGTCGCTGTAGCGCATCGTGCCCTGCTCGCGCAGCGCGCTGAGGATCAGGCTCACCCACTTGTCGCTGATGCGGTCGAGCAGCTGGCTGGTCGGGCAGTCCTTGAGGTAGGCGTCGTACGCGACACGCTCGTCGGCGCGGCGTTCGGCGGCCGTCCGGGTTGCCATGGCGCACCTCCGGGTCCCGTACGCACTTGCGGGTGCGTACTTTCCGAAAGAGAGTAACACCCCCTACGTTCGCAGCAGGCGGACAGACCGCTACTGCGAACAGGGGAGCAACCCATGCGTGCGGCAATCGTGAAGTCCTTCGGCGGCCCGGAAGCCGTGGAGATCGTCGAGGTGCCGGTGCCCGCGCCCGGCCCCGGCCAGGTCCGCGTCAAAGTCGCCGCCGCCGCGCTGAACCCGGTCGACGCCGGGGTGCGCGCCGGCGCCTTCGGCGACGCGGGGCCGGTCGGGCTCGGCTGGGACCTGGCCGGGACGGTCGACGCGGTGGGCACGGGAGTCACCGGGCCCGCCGTCGGCGACGCGGTCGTGGGCCTCGTCTACGGGCCGGTCAAGCCGCTCGGCTCGCACGCCGAGTACGTGGTGCTGGACGCGGACGCGGTGGCCGCCGCGCCCCGGTCGGCCGACAGCGCGCACGCCGCGACGCTGCCGCTCAACGGGCTGGCCGCGGCCCAGGCCGTGGACCTGCTGGCGCTCGAACCTGGGGCCTCCGTGCTCGTCACCGGCGCGGCCGGCGGCCTGGGCGGATACGCCGTGGCGCTGGCCCGGCTCGCCGGGCACCGGGTCACCGCGATGGCCTCCCCTGCCGACGAAGACCTGGTGCGCTCGTTCGGCGCCGACGACTTCCTGCCCCGCTCCGCGACGGACGACCCGGCCGCGTCGTTCGACGGGGTGGTGGACGCCGCGGTGATCGGGGCGCCCGCGCTGGCCTTCGTCCGGGACGGGGGCGCGTACACCGGGGTGATTCCCGGGGCGCAGCCCGGCGAGGTGCGCGGGATCCGGACCGGCGCGATCGAGGTGCGCCCCGACGGCGCACGCCTGGCGGAGCTCGTCAGGCTGGCCGACGATGGCCGCCTGCGGCTGCGGGTGGCCGCGACGTACCCGCTGGCGCGGGTCCGGGACGCGCACGCCCGTCTGGACCGCGGCGGCCTGCGCGGCAGGCTGGTCCTGGTGCCCTGAGCACTACAGGAAGCCGCGCTTCTCGGGCAGGTCGATGACGCCCGACAGCGCGAGCACGCCGCCCACGACGAGGACGGCGGCCAGCACGCCGAGCAGCACCCAGGCCACCGGGTGCCCCAGGTTGAGCGTCCAGGAGGACGAGCTGACGCGGGCGTGCACGAGCAGGGCGGGGTCGCGGCGGTTGGCGTAGACGGTGCCGGCCAGGTGCCAGTGGCGGTTGTCGTCGCGCTGCCCGAGCCCGGAGTCCTCCTGCTCCTCGCCGGGCAGCGCGGGCAGGCGGTGCCCGGCCTGACCGACCCGCGTCTCCCAGATCACCCACCCGGCCAGCAACGCGGCGAGCGGCAGGTACGTGGCCACCTGCCAGACGGGCGTGCCGGGGACGAACCCCCACAGGCGCAGCGCCCCGGCGAACAGCGTCAGGTTGAGACAGGCGGCCGACAGCAGCGTCATGGTGGCGACGCCGCGCAGGTAGACGCGGTAGCGGCGGGCCGAGCCCCGGGGCCTGGCGGCGTCGAGGTCGGGCCGGGCCCGCAGCACGACGATCGTCACCAGCGGCACGAGGAGCGTGACCGCGAGCTGGTGGAGCACCGGCTCCAAGGTCGCGGCCCCGCCGATCCAGCCGACGGCGGCGGTGAGCAGCACGACGGCCACGGCGGGCAGGCCCCACAGCCAGGGCACGCGGACCGGGTCGGTGCGGAACGAGGTGTCCACGGTCAGGCCCGCGCGCCGCCCGGCCGCCCACGCCCCGGCCTGCGCGGCGGCCCGGATCCGGTGGTGGGCCAGCCCGAACAGCAGCAGGTGGACGACGGCCACCGCCGTGCAGACCGCCTCCGCCCATCCCGTCAGGAACAGGACCGGGACGGCGAGCAGCGACACCGCCACGACCGCGCGGGTGTAGCGGCGGCGCTCGGTGACGACGACGGGATCGCCCGCCCGCTCCACGGGCACCCGCACGCCGAACGGCAGCGTGGGCCTGGGGAGCGCCGGGAGCGCCAGGGTCAGGCAGGTGATCAGGACGAGCCCGGCGAGCGCGATCATGGCGCGCCTCCGAAGCCGTCGAGCAATGCCGCGCACCGGCGCAGCACGTCCTCCCGGTCGAGGCCGTGGACCGTGGCCTCGGCCAGCAGCACACGCATGCGTTCCTCCCATTCGTCGGTGAAGGGGGCCTCGGGCGGCCCGCTGTCGGGGTCGCGGCGCACGACGGCGCCGCTCTTGCGGTTGATCCGGATCACGCCCTGCTGTCGCAGCAGGTCGTACGCCTTGTTCACGGTGTGGAAGTTGATGCCGAAGTCGGCGGCGAGCTGGCGCGTGGAGGGCAGCGGGTCGCCCTCCTTGGCTTCCCGGCCGGCGATGGCCTCCACGATCCGGTCCCGGATCTGCTGGTAGATCGGGACCTCGCTGTCGAGGTCGAGGATCAGGTGCACACCCACACTCTATCTGATATACAACTAATAGAACAGATAGAGCGAGGAGGACAGATCATGATCCAGGCCCACCTTCACGAGGACACGCTGGTCGTGCGCTTCAGCCCCTGGGCACGGCTGTTCACCAGGACCGCCGTCGTCAGCGTCCCGCTGGCGGCCATCGCCGGGGCGCACCGCCTCGACCGGCCGCTCGCGGCCGCCCGGGGCACGCACTTCGGCCTGCTCGTCAGCGGCTTCGTCAAGATCGGCACGTGGACGTCGTCCGACGGCGTCAAGCGCCTGGTCGCGGCCCGCCACGACGTCCCCGGGCTGCGCATCGCCCTCACGGGCCGGGTGGCCGGCCACGACGAGCTGATCCTCTGCCTGCCGGACGCCGACGACCTGCTGCGGCGCCTGACGGCGGTGACGGCGTGAACATCGAGGTCCGCGGCCTGACCAAGACGTACGGGACGGTGACCGCCGTCAGCGACCTGAGCTTCGACGTGCCGCCCGGCGCCGTCACCGCCTTCCTCGGGCCCAACGGCGCCGGCAAGACCACCACGATGCGGATGATGCTCGGCCTGGTCACGCCGACCGCCGGCACCGCCCTGTTCGGCGGCAGGCGCTACGCCGACCTGCCCGCGCCGTCCGCGACCGTCGGCGCCGCGCTCGACGGCGCCGGCTTCCACCCGGCGCACACCGCCCGCGACCACCTGCGGGTCTACGCCCGCATGGGCCGGTACGGCACGGCGCGGGCCGACCGGGTCGCGGAGCTGACCGGGGTGTCGGCGTTCGCCGGCCGCCTCACCCGCGCCCTGTCGACCGGCATGCGCCAGCGACTCAACCTGGCCACCGCGCTGCTCGGCGACCCCCGGGTGCTGCTGCTCGACGAGCCGGGCAACGGCCTCGACCCCGAGGGCACCGCCTGGCTGCGCCGGTTTCTGCGCGAGCTGGCCGCCGAGGGCCGCACCGTGCTGGTCTCCAGCCACGTGCTCGGCGAGGTCGAGCACCTGGCCGACCACGCCGTGGTGATCCGCCAGGGGCGGCTGGTCAGCACCGGGCCCATCGGCGAGCTGTACGGCCCGGCCACGGTGCTGGTGCGCTCCCCGGAGGCCGAGCGGCTGGCGCGCGGGCTGGCGGGCGACGGGGTCCTGGTGGAGCCCGGACCGCCCGGCGCGCTGCGCGTCCACGGCCTGGACGCCGCCGAGGTGGCCGCCGCGGCGACCGCGCTGGGCGTCGCGCTGCACGAGATCACATCCGAACGCCCCACCCTCGAACAGGCGTTCCTGCACCTCACCGGAGGCTCCCGATGACCGCGCTCCTGTCGGCCGAATGGACCCGCCTGGCCGCCACCAGGCTCTGGCTGTGGGGGCTGCTGGCCGCGCTGGCCAGCGGCGGGCTGGTCGGCCTGCTCGCGCTGGTCGGCCCGGAGAACTTCAACCCGCCGATGCCCGGCCTCGACACCGAGCAGGGCACCCGCGTGCTGCTCGGCCTGCTCGGCTTCACCGTGTTCGCCCCGGCGCTGCTCGGCACCGTGGCCGTGGCCGCCGAGCACCGGCACCGCACGATCACCACCTCGACGCTGTTCGCGCCCCGGCGGTGGACCTGGCTCGCCGCCAAGCTGGCCGTCTACACCGGCGCGGGGCTGGTCTACGGCGTCGCCGCCTCGGCGGTCGCGGGCGGCGCGCTGTTCGGCGCGGCGGCGCTCAAGGGCGTCACGCTCGGCCTGCCCGCCTCGACGGTGCTCGCCCTGCTGGGCCGCATCGCGCTGACCATGGCCGTCTACACGCTGCTCGGCGTCGCCGTGGGCGCCCTGCTGCGCAACCAGGTGGCCGCGCTGGCCGTCGTGGGCGCGTACTTCTACATGATCGAGACGACGCTGATGCTCATCCCGGGCGTCAAGCTGATCTATCCGTGGCTGCCGGGCGGGGCCACCTCCGCGCTGACCGGCTTCACCTACCTGGCCGACGCGGTCGCCGACCAGACGGGCGGCTCCGCCACCGCGCTGCTGTCCGCGCCGGCGGGCGCCGCCGTGCTGGTCGGCTACGCCCTGGTCGCGATCGCCATCGCGGTCGCCGCGCCGCTGCGGCGCGACGTCGCGTAGCTACGGCAGCAGTCCGCCGACGAGCGCGCGCAGCCCCCGGTCGTAGGTGTCCTTCGCCGTCAGCTCCTCCCAGCGCCGCCCCACCTCCGCGAGCCGGGGGAACTCCTCCGCGTCCAGCTCGGCGAACACCCGCTCCCGGTAGGTGCTCCCGCCCTGGGCGCGCCGCCTGCGCGCCGCCGCCCGCCCGCCGAGCTCCCCCGCCGTGTAGTGCCAGATGATCCGGTACGCCTCCACGGCCGACTCCGTCGTCAGCCCGGCTTCCACGGCGGCGTCGATGATCCGCTCCGGATACCACAGCGCGCCCACGGACAGCAGGTCGTCGGCCCGCAGCACGTCCACGATCCACGGGCAGCCGGACAGCGCCTCGCGCATCGCCGTCGCCACGGCCACCACGCGCTCGCGCGGCTCCTCCGGCAGCTCCGCGGGCCTGGGCCGGCTCGCCGCGTAGTCGTCGAGCAGCAGCAGGAGCAGCTCCTCCTTGTCGCGCACGTGGTGGTAGAGGGCCATCGCGGTGCTGCCTACCTCGCGGGCCAGGCGGCGCATGGTCAGGCTCTCGACGCCGTCCTCCTCGATGACCCGGTGGGCGGCGGCCACGATGTCGGCCCTGGAGATCTTCGGCGGCCGTCCGGTACGCATGCCGCCATGCTACTTTCTATACATATATAGAAACTCGTGGGCTTCCTCGGCGGCGCTGGGCACGATGGCCGTCGAGCACGCCGCGCCGGCCGGGGCGGCGGTGCTGTCAGCGGGCGGTCCCGGCTGGAGCTTCACGCTCTCCGGGCCGGCCGCCCTGTTCGCCACCCTGTTCGCGGCCCTCTACCGCGTCCGCCCGGCCTGAGCCGAGCAGAGCGCGGTGTCGAGCGCGGCTTCGAGGCGCTTGAGCGCGGGCATCGAGGCGGGCAGCGCGGTGACGGCGACCGTGGCCGCCCTGCCGTCCTCGGTCACGCCGTTGCTCGTCGCGTATCCGGGCGCCGAACCGCCGTGCGACCAGGCGAAGCCGCCGCAGCTCAGCTTGAAGGTGGCGAGGCCGAGCCCGTAACGGGCCCCGCCGGCGGTGTCGAAGTCGGGCGCGGCCACCGTCTTCTTCATCTCCTTGAGCTGCGCCGGCTTGAGCAGCCTGCCGTCCATGAGCCCGAGCATGAAGCGGTTGAGGTCACCCGGGCTGCCGACGAGCTGCCCGGCGGCCCAGGCCATCGACGGGTCCATGACGCTCACGTCGGCGTACGGGTCGCCCGGCTTCGCGGCGAAGTAGCCCTTGGGGTGCGGCCCGCGGATGCGCTGCTCGCCGACGCCGGGCCAGTACGTCTTGCGCAGGCCGAGCGGCTTGATGACGCGCCGGGTGATCTCCTCGCCGATCGGCCGCCCGGTGACCTTCTGCACGATGAGCCCGGCCAGCACGTAGTTGGTGTTGCTGTAGCTCCAGCCCTTGGCCATCTTGCCGGTCAGCGCGGCGTCGAGCAGGTCACGGGGCTCGTAGTGGGTGTGCTGGATCGCGAAGTAGTCCTTGATCAGCAGGTCGTCGTAGTCGGCCAGGCCGCTGGTGTGCTGGAGCAGCTCGCGTACCGTGATCTTCCGCCCGTCCACGCCCCTGCCCCGGACGAGCTTGGGCACGTACTTCTCGATGGGCGCGTCCAGCTCGATCCGGCCCTCGCCGACGAGCTGCAGCACGACCACGGCGGTGAACATCTTGGTGTTGCTGGCGATGCGCACCTGGCCGTCGGCGGGCACCGCCGCGCCGGTCTTCAGGTCGCCCACCCCGGCCGTGTAGTCGCGGGTGCGCCCGTCGCGGTCCCGCACCGACGCGAGCGCGCCGGGGAACCCGTCGTCGGTCAGCGCGTCCAGGCTCTTCTGCACGCGGTCGGCGGACTGCGCGCCCGCCGGGGCCGCGCCGAGACCGGTCAGCGCGACGACGGCGGCCGCCGCCAGGGCCAGCCGGCGGCGCACGGTGGGGTGGAACATGGACGGGCTCCCTGCTTGACGGCATGTGGTGGTGACACCGTCAAGCCTGCCGCCGGGGGCCGGGCGTGGTCGATCCCGCACGCTGGAGTCCCCGGGTACGGCAGGCCCTACCGCTCGCCGTTCTCCAGGTAGTGCAGGACGGCGGCGACGCGCCGGTCGGTGCGGTCGGTGGGGGCCAGGTCGAGCTTGGCGAAGATGCTGCGGATGTGCTTGTGCACGGCGCCGTCGGTGACGACGAGCTTCTCGGCGATGGCGGCGTTGCCCAGCCCCTCGGCCATCAGGGCCAGCACGTCGCGCTCGCGCGGGCTGAGCCGTTCGAGCCGGTTGTCCGGCCGGCTGCGCGACAGGAGCTGCGCGACGACCTCCGGGTCGATGGCGGTGCCGCCCTCCGCCACCCGGCGCAGCGCGACCAGGAACTCCTGCACCCGCCCGACCCGCTCCTTGAGCAGGTAGCCGAGCCCGGCGCTGCCCTGGGCCAGCAGGTCGGTGGCGAAGGCCTGCTCCACGTACGCCGACAGCACGAGCACGGCCAGGCCGGGGCGGCGGCGCCGGGCCTCGACGGCGGCGGCGATGCCCTCGTCGGTGTGGGTGGGCGGCATGCGCACGTCGACGATGGCGACGTCCGGCCCGTGCTCGTCCACGGCGGCCAGGAACCCGGCGGGGTCCTCCGCGGTGGCCACCACGTCGAGCGACTCGGCGCGCAGCAGCAGCGCCATGCCCTCGCGCAGCAGGGGGTCGTCCTCGGCGATCACAATCCGCATGGCAGGCTCACGTCCAGGGTGGTCGGACCGCCCGGAGGGCTGGTCAGCGTGAAGGTTCCGTCGTGTGCTTCGGCCCGGCGGCGGATGCCGCCGAGCCCGGTGCCGTGGCGGTCGTCGGCGCCGCCCCGGCCGTCGTCGGTGATCCGCAGGAGCAGCAGGTCCGCCGTCCGCCGGACGGTGACGGTGGCCTGGCGGGCGCCGCTGTGCCTGGCGATGTTGGTGAGCGCCTCGGCCACGATGAAGTACGCGGTGGCCTCGACGGACGCCGCGCACCTGGCCGGGAGGTCGGCGTCGACCCGGCACGGCACCGGGCAGGCGGCGGCCAGCCCGGTCAGCGCGTCGGCCAGGCTGCGGTCCTCCAGCACCGGCGGCAGGATGCCGCGCACCACGGCGCGCAGGTCGGCGAGCGCCTGCTCGGCGGCGTCCTGGGCGCGGTCGATCACCTCACCGGCGATGGCCGGGTCGCGGTCCAGGGCGCGGCGCGCGACGCCGAGCATGACGGTGACGGCGACGATCCGGTTCTGGGTGCCGTCGTGCAGCGACCGCTCGATGCGCCGCAGCTCGGCGGCGTGGGCGTCGAGCGCCGCCGCGCGGGTGGCGGTGAGCTGGGCGACGCGCAGCGCGAGGTCGGTGTCCGCGTCGGCCGCCAGCAGCCGCCGTCCCGGCCAGGTCTGGAGCCGCGCCATGCCGGGCAGCAGGAGCAGGCACAGCGCCAGCCAGCCGACGCCCAGTGCCGACACGGCCAGGCGGCCGGGCAGGTCGTCGGCGATCCACAGCCCCATCGCCGCCCCGGCCATCTCCTCGGGCGGGAGCAGGTGCCCGTACAGGGGAAAGGCGAGGTCGCGGACGGCGCTGAACGGGAGCGTCAGCCCGGCCACGCCGAGGAGCAGCCCGAGCGAGGCGTGGGTGGCGAGCCAGCAGAGCTCCCTGCGGGTGACCGGGCTGGCCAGCTCGGCGCGCAGCCCGGCCGGCGGGCTGCCGGGGCCGACGAACTCGGGCCCCAGGCGGGAGAGCCTGGCGCGTTCGCGGCCGGCGGCGCCGTGCAGCCCGCGCAGCGCGACGGGCGCCAGGAGCAGCCCCACGCCCACGGCACAGAGCACCGCGGTCGCCGCCAGGCCCATCAGCGCGAGCAGCGCCAGCGTCGCCGTGCCGAGCCCGCCGACGAGATGTTCGAGCGCGTCCAGGGCAGCACGGGACCGGGTCAACACGCCCCACGGTCGGGCCGTGGAGTGGGTCGGCATCCGCGCTCAGCTCCTGCCTACGAGTCAGATCACCGGTCGAGAGTACAGCCTGCCCTATCGCCACATGTCGTATCAGCGGGCAGCCGGACGCTGAACACCGCGCCGCCGCGCGACGACCGGGCCGGCTGACTCCTGCGCCGCGGCCGATATCCTCGGCGGCGGAGGATCGTGTGGAAGAGAGCGTGTCCCTGGCCCAGCTCGCGGATCGGCTGCAGGAGGTCGTGGGCGAGCTGCGCGGCATCCCCGTCGAGGTCGAGCGGCTCGACGACAGCGAGCTCGTCCGGCAGCAGATCGCGCAGGTCGCCCGCACGGCCGGGGAGCTGCGGGCGATGCACCCGGTGGGCACCGGGAGCCAGGGCCGCCAGGAGCACCTGAGCCGGCGCAGCGTGCTCGACGCGCTGCGGCAGGGCATGACGATGCGCACGATCGTCCACGCGAGCGTGCTGGACGACCCGCGCAAGGCGGCCCGCATCCGGGAGCTGCACGCGGCCGGCGACCTGCACCGGGTGGTCGACGAGCCGCTGCAGCAGTTGCTGATCTTCGACCGTTCGGTGGCGTTCGTCCGGATCACGCCCGTCGCCTACTCGCCCGGCGCGCTGGCGATCAGGCAGCAGGGCCTGATCGCCACCCTGATCGACCTGTTCGAGCGGACGTGGTCCCGGGCCAGGGAGGTCACCGAGCCGTCGCACCGGCTGACCCCGCGCGAGCGCGAGGTGCTGGCGCTGATCGCCGAGGGGCGCTCCAACAGCGCCGTGGCCCGCGCGCTGTCGATCACCGAGGCGGCCGTGGGCAAGCACGTGGCCCGTGTGTTCGCCAAGCTGGAGCTGCCCGCCTCCGAGGACGACAACCGGCGGGTGCTCGCCGTGCTGGCCTATCTGCGCGGGGCGGTCAGGTAGGGCCAGGCCTACCCCGTTCTCGCCCCAGGCCCCGTGTGCGCGGCGTCCGGCGTCCAGTTGGATGAGCGGCATGCAGCGTATGACTGGATTACTGGTGGGCGCGGTGTTCGGCGCGGTCTTCGTCGTCGTCAACGCGCAGAGCCCGCTCAGCACGCCGGCCGTGACCGTCCTGCGGGTCGTCGCCTGCCTGGCCGCCGCGGCCGTCCTCGTGCTGTGGCTCGCGACCGCGCGGAGGGAGGGCCGTGACGGCGGCGGGCAGCGCCCCATGTTCGGCCGGGGCTACCTGGTCGTCGTGCTCGCCGAGGCGATCCTGCTCTTCGGCGGGCTGCGGGTGCTGGCCGCCCTGGAGCGCCCGGTGGAGACGAACGTGGCCTGGATCGCGTTCGTGGTCGGCGTGCACTTCGTCGCGCTGGCGCCGATCTGGAAGGACTGGAGCATCGCGGCCCCGGGGGTGGCCCTGACGCTGCTCGGCGTCGCCGGCCTCGTGATGGCCGCGACGGCGGCGGTGACGTGGGTGCCGCTGGTCAGCGGCGTGCTGTCGGGTGTGGTGCTCCTGGCCGGCAGCCTCACCTTCGCCTGGCGCGGGCGGCGGGCCGTCCCGGCGTGACTTCCCCGCACTCCCCCGTGCAGGGGAGCGCGTTCACTCGCGGGCGGGAGTCCCCGCAGGCCGCCCCGGGCGCATGCTGGGCGTCATGGAACGACATCAGGTGCGCTGGCCCGCCTGGGTGATGGCGGTGCTGTTCCTCGGCTACGCCGCGGGCAAGGCCGTCTACGCCGCGCAGGGCCGGCTCGGGTTCCCCGGCGGCCCGGCGGTGCCTCCGGGCGAGTACGAGCGCTACACCAATGAGGTCATGGACGTGACCACCGCCCAGTGGGCCGCGGTCGCGACCGGGGTGCTGGCGGCGGCGCTCGTCCTGCTGACCGTGACACGGGTGGGCCGCCGGGTGCCACGGCCGCTGATGCTGGCCGTGCTCGGCTGCGCGCTCCTGGGCGTCGGCGCCGGGGCGGCGATCGTCGCGGCGGACGGGTTCATCGGCCTCGGCGTGGGCTGGCAGTGGTATCACGGCGTCGTCATGCTCGCCGTGACGGCGCTGCTGGCGGCCACGGCCTGGTCCTACGCGCGGGCGACCAGGCGATGACCGTCCAGGGACCGCCGGGGAGGGCCGGGACCTCCCCGGTGGCGAGCCTGGCTTACGCCTGCCGGCGGTGCAGCCCGACCAGGTGACCGTTGTGCCGGATCCGGGCCGCGTCGTAGGGACACGACGGGCGGTTCACGTACGTCTCGGCGATGTTGTCGGCTTCGACCCGGTCGATGCCCCAGCCGATCGTGTGCCAGTACGGGCGGCCGTCCTCAGCGGTCGTGTCGAGGACGGCGATCTCGAAGAGTTGCCTGGCGGGCGGGGGCGTGCAGCGAACGTGAGCAGATGTTTCCTCGTGCGCGTCACGCGTGGCCCGGCTGCCCCGCTGGTCCATCTGGATCTCCCTCCGCTCAAGTGATCCGATCCGGAGATCCATGCCCCGTCATGGGGCCGATCACTCGCGCCGGGCGGATCAGTGGACCGAATCGAGGCGCTCGCGCTGGTCAGCGGTCAGTTCCAGATTCACCGCGCCCAAGTTCTCCTCCAGCTGGGCGAGCGAGGAGGCGCCGGCGAGCGGGATCACCGGGAAGCGGTGGCCGATCTGCCAGGCGAGCACGACCTGGTTGACGCTCGCCCCGGTCTCCTCGGCCACCTGGCGCAGCACGGCGAGCCGGGCCGGGGTGCCGGGGTGGTCGTAGTCCGGCGGGACGGGCTTGTCCTGCCGGGTGTAGGCGCCGCCGAGCAGCGGCGAGTAGGCGACGAGCGTCAGGCCGGGCTCCGCGCGCAGGTAGCTGAGCAGCTCGGCGCCGGCGTGCCCGAGGCTGCCGTCCTCGAAGATGGACTCGGGCATGTCGAAGCGGGGCCGCAGGTGGCTGTGCTGATACTGCAGCACCTCGTACCCGGCGAGCCCGGCCGAGGCGGCCAGGGCTCGGGCGCGCTCCACCCGCCAGATCGCGTGGTTGCTGGCCCCGAGCAGCCCCACCGTGCCCTCGGCCACCAGCTCGCCGAAGCCCTCGACGGTCTCCCGCAGCGGCACCGTCCGGTCCTCGATGTGGGCGTAGAGCAGGTCGATGCGCTCGACGCCGAGCCGTTCGCGGCTGCGTTCCGCCGACTCGCGGATCGTCTTGGCGGACAGGCCTTCGGCGTTGCCGACGTAGCTGGTGCCGGGCGCGAGCGGGCGCGCGCCGAGCTTGGTGGCGATCACGATCTCCGAGCCGACGCCGCGGCTGCGCCGCCAGCGGCCCAGCAGCTCCTCGCTCTGCCCGCCCTGGCCGCCGTCGGCCCAGAACGCGTAGTTGTTCGAGGTGTCGATGAACGTGCCGCCGGCCTCGACGTAGCGGTCGAGGATCGCGTACGAGGTCTTCTCGTCGATCGCCGACCCGAACATCATCGCGCCGAGCGCCAGCACGCTCACGTCACGGCGGGTCGCGGGGTCGGTGCCGATCGTCCGGTGCTTCATCATCTCTCTCCAGTCCGGGCCGCCAGAACTGGGCCCGGTCAGGAGTGTGCGTGCTGGAGCGAACTCCAGGTCAAGTCAGAATCCGGCTTCGTGGGCGGTGTCGGCGATCAGGGCGTGCAACGTGATGCCGGGGTGGTCGGCCTTGATCGAGCGCATCCGCCACCGGTCGGAGAACAGCGCGAGCAGCGCCTGGTCGTGGCTGCGGACCAGCACCTCGGCGCCGCGCTGACGGGCCAGCAGCTCGGCCGACTCGGCGTCGGTGCGGCGGGCCAGCGTGTAGTCGAGCCGGTCGAGGCTGATCTCCGCGCCGAACTCGGCGGACAGCCGGTGCTGGACGACCTCGAACTGCATCGGCCCGACCGCCGCGAGCACCGGCGCCTGGTCGCCGCGCAGGTCGGAGCGGAGCACCTGGATGACGCCCTCGCCGTCGAGCTGGTCGATGCCGCGCCGGAACTGCTTGGCCTTGCTGGAGTCGCGGGCCCGTACGACGGCGAAGTGCTCGGGCGCGAAGCTGGGGATCGGCGGGAAGGTCACCGGCGCGCCCTCGTAGAGGGTGTCGCCGGGCCGCAGCGCGGTGGCGTTGACCAGGCCGACGACGTCGCCGGGGAAGGCCTCGTCCATGGTGGTCCGGTCCTGGCCGAAGACGCTCTGGGCGTACTTGGTGGCGAACGGGCGGCCGGTGGCGGCGTGGGTGAGCACCATGCCGCGCTCGAAGCGGCCCGAGCACACGCGGACGAACGCGATCCGGTCGCGGTGGGCGCGGTCCATGTTGGCCTGCACCTTGAACACCAGCCCGGAGAACGGCTGGTCGATCGCCCGCGCGACGCCGTCGACGTCGGGCCGGGGCGCGGGGGCGGGGGCCAGCTCGACCAGCACGTCCAGCAGGCGGCCGATGCCGAAGTTGGGCAGCGCGGCGCCGAACAGCACCGGCGTGGACTCGTGCGCCTCGAACGCCTTCTGGTCGTGGTCGGCGCCGATCGCGTCGAGCAGCGCGGTCTCCTCGCTCGCCTGCTGCCAGTCGCCGCCCAGCTCGGCGTCCGCCTGGTCGGGGGTGAGCTCGGTCTCCAGCGCCTTGGTGGCGCCGCCGGGGGTGCGCTCGTAGCGGACGGCGCTGCCGCGCAGCCTGTCGATCACCCCGTGGAAGTTGCCGGGCAGCCCGATGGGCCAGGTGACGGGCGTGGGCCGCAGCCCGGTGCGCTCCTCGATCTCGTCGAGCAGCTCCAGCGCCTGGCGGCCGGGCCGGTCCCACTTGTTGACGAAGGTGATGACCGGGATGCGGCGGTGGCGGCAGACCTCGAACAGCTTCATGGTCTGCGGCTCCATGCCCTTGGCCGCGTCGATCAGCATGACCGCGCAGTCGACGGCGGCCAGCACCCGGTAGGTGTCCTCGGAGAAGTCGGCGTGGCCGGGGGTGTCGACCAGGTTGAAGACGTGGCCCCGGTAGTCGAAGCGCAGCGCGGCCGAGGTGATGGAGATGCCCCGGGCGCGCTCGATCTCCATCCAGTCGGAGGTGACGCCGCGCCGTCCCGCCTTGCCGTGCACGGACCCGGCCTGGGTGATCGCCGACGCGTGGAGCGCCAGCGCCTCGGTCATGGTCGACTTACCGGCGTCCGGATGGCTGATGACGGCGAACGTCCGGCGTCGCGCGGCCTCGTGGGCGACGTCATCCCGCATGGTCCCTACCTTAACGTGAGAGTATGGTCAGTGGCTGACGGTGAGCGTGTCGTGGAGCTCGGCGCTCGGCTCGTTGAGGCCGACGACGGTGACCTTCTTACCGCGTGCCGCGTACTTGGCCCGCACCGCGTCCAGCGCCGCCACCGACGAAGCGTCCCAGATGTGGGCGTCGGTGAGGTCGATGACCACGTCGTCCGGGTCGGTGGCGTAGGCGAAGCGGTGGACGAGGTCGTTGCTGGAGGCGAAGAACAGCTCGCCGGTGACCGCGTAGACGACCTGGTGGCCGTCGGGGTCGAGGCAGGCGGTGACGTCCGCCAGGCGGGCGACGCGGCGGGCGAAGACGACGAGGGCGGCCAGGCTGCCGACGACCACGCCGACGGCCAGGTTGTGGGTGGCCACGACGACGGCGACGGTGATCACCATGACGCCGGTCTCGCCCCACGGCATGCGCCGGAGCGTGCCGGGCGCGATCGAGTGCCAGTCGAACGTGCCGACCGAGACCAGGATCATGACGGCGACCAGGGCGGCCATCGGGATCTGCGACACCCACGGCCCGAAGACGACGCACAGCGCCATCAGGAAGACGCCGGCGGAGAAGGTGGACAGCCGGGTGCGGGCGCCGTTCTTGACGTTGATCATCGTCTGGCCGATCATCGCGCAGCCGCCCATGCCGCCGAAGAACCCGGTGACGATGTTGGCGACGCCCTGGCCGATGGACTCGCGGGTCTTGCCGGAGCGCGTGTCGGTGATCTCGTCGACGAGCTTGGCCGTCATCAGCGACTCCATCAGCCCGACCAGGGCGAACGCGAGCGCGTACGGGGCGATGAGGGTCAGGGTGTCCAGCGTGAAGGGCACGTCGGGCAGGCCGGGGACGGGCAGCGACGACGGCAGCGCGCCCTTGTCGCCCACGGTGGGCACGGCCAGCCCGGCGCCCAGCGTGATCGCGGTCAGAATGGCGATCGACACCAGCGGCGCGGGCACCGCCCTGGTGATGCGCGGGAAGAGCACCATGAGCGCCAGCCCGCCGGCGACCAGCGGGTAAACCACCCACGGGACGCCGGTGAGCTCGGGCACCTGGGCCATGAAGATCAGGATGGCCAGCGCGTTGACGAAGCCGACCATCACGCTGCGCGGCACGAACCGCATCAGCCTGGCCACGCCGAGCGCGCCCAGCGCCACCTGGAAGACGCCGCCCACGATGACCGTCGCCACCAGGTAGCCGAGCCCGTGCTCGCGGGCCAGCGGCGCGACGACCAGCGCGATCGCCCCGGTGGCGGCCGAGATCATGGCGGGCCGGCCGCCCACGACGGAGATCACCACGGCCATGGTGAACGAGGCGAACAGCCCGATGCTCGGGTCGACGCCCGCGATGATCGAGAACGAGATCGCCTCGGGGATCAGCGCCAGCGCCACCACCAGCCCGGACAGCAGCTCGGTGCGCAGCACGCGGGGCGTCAGGCGCCGCAGCGCCGGAAGGGGAGAAGGCAAGGAGCGTCCAACCGGAAAGAGGTAAGCAAACGTTTCAAACTACCCTGACGTAAGGGTTGGACCCTCAGGGCGGCGGGGTGAGAAGCGTCATACGGGACGCGCCCAGCCGCTGGCGGCGCAGCTGCTCGCCGAACTCCCTGGCCATGGCGAGCTGGTCGCGCAGCTTGTCGGCGCGGACCGCGACCGCGCGCTCGAACATCTGCAGCCGCGCCACCAGCGAGGGGTCGTCGTCGCCGGCGGCCAGCCGGTCGGTGATCTCCAGCAGGTCGCGCATCTCGTCCAGGCTGAACCCGAGCGGCTTCATCCGCTTGACCAGGGCCAGCCGGCCGATGTCGGTCTCGCTGTAGAGGCGGAAGCCGCCGGGCGTGCGCTCGGGCACCACCAGGCCGACCTCCTCGTAGTGGCGGATCGTGCGCAGGGACAGCCCGAGCCGCTCGGCGACCTCGCCGATCTGCACCAGCCCGTCCGGCATCCGCCCTCCGCCCCTTGCCAGAATCTCCTGTTACGTAAGCTTAACCCGCCGCCGGAGTAGTGACCTCGGCCGCACTCTCGGCATACCGAGAGATTGCCGCCCGCACGCGATCATCGTCGTGTGTTGGACAGACGGTCGTTCCTCGCCCTGGGGCTGTCGCCGGTCCTGCCGCCGTACCGAGCCCCCGCCGACCCGTTCACGCTGGGCGTGGCCAGCGGGGACCCGGCCCCCGACGGGTTCGTGCTGTGGACGCGCCTGGCGCCGCAGCCGCTGGCCGAGGACGGGCTCGGCGGCATGCCGGCCACGCCGGTCGACGTCCGCTGGGAGGTGGCCGCCGATCCGCGCTGCGCCCGGGTCATCCGGCGCGGCGTCCAGCGTGCCGTCCCCGAATGGGCGCACAGCGTGCACGTGGAGGTGACCGGGCTGCGGCCCGGGCGGCCGTACTGGTACCGGTTCAAGGCGGGGCAGCACCTGTCGCCCATCGGCCGCGCCCGCACCGCGCCCGCGCCCGGCACGCTGCCCGGGGCGCTGCGCCTGGCCGTCGCCTCGTGCGCCAACTACCAGCACGGCCACTTCACCGCGTACGCCCGCATGGCCGCCGAGAGCCCGGACCTGATCCTGCACCTGGGCGACTACCTGTACGAGAACGAGGCCGAGCCCGGCGCGTACGTGCGTGACCACGAGGGGCCGGAGCCGACCACGCTGGCGGGCTACCGGCGGCGGCACGCGCTCTACAAGACCGACCCCGACCTGCGGGCCGCCCACGCCGCCGCGCCCTGGGTGGCGATCATGGACGACCACGAGGTGGACAACAACTGGACGAACCTGATCCCGCCCGAGCGCCGCGCCGCCGCGTTCCGCGCCTACTACGAGCACCTGCCGCTGCGCGCGAGCGCCCGGCCCGGCGGGCCCGCGATGCAGCTCTACCGGCGGCTGCGCTGGGGGCGGCTGGCCACCTTCCACCTGCTGGACACCCGCCAGCACCGCGACCCGCACCCGTGCGGCCACGGCTTCACCGCCTGCGCCACGCCGCTGCCGCCCGGCCACACGCTGATCGGGCTGGACCAGGAGAACTGGCTGCTGGACGGCTTCCGTACCTCCAGAGCCCGCTGGGACCTGGTCGCCCAGCAGGTGTTCTTCGGCCGCCGCGACCGCGACCCCGGCCCCGGCGAGGTGCTGCGGCGCGACGCCTGGGACGGCTACACCGCCTCGCGCACCCGCGTCACCGGCGGCTGGGTGAGCGCCGGGGTCCGCAACGCGGTCGTGCTCACCGGCGACGTGCACGCGCACTGGGCCGGCAACCTGGTGCTCGACTACGACGACCCCGGGGCCGAGCCGGTCGGCGTGGAGTTCGCGGTCACGTCGGTGTCCAGCGGCGGCGACGGCCGCGACCCGGAACCGGGCGGCGACCCGCTGCTCGACGGCAACCCGCACCTGCGCTTCCACCGGCGCCGGCGCGGCTACCTCGCGGTGCGGATCACACCCGCCGAGCTCACCGCCGACTTCAAGATCCTGCCGTACGTGAGCGCGCCGGGGGCCGAGGCGGTGACGGCCGCCGCGTTCACCGTGCGCGACGGCCTTCCGGGGCTGGCTAGCCCCGGTGCCGCCGGATCGTCGAGATGATCAGGAGCAGCAGCGCGCTCTGGGCCAGCATGCCCGGGGCGAGCGGCGGGGCGTTCCCGACGGACTTGGTGAACGCGTACCACCACTGGGTGAGCGGCGAGAGCGAGCCCCAGGCCGGGTCGAACGCGCCCATGCCGCGGTTGACGGAGACGTGCGTGAAGACGCCGTAGAGCGAGGCGAGCAGCACGACCGCCGCCAGCACGCGCACCACGGTCAGCACGCGCGGCGAGTCGCGCCCGGCCAGCAGCGCCAGCGCGGTCCCGAGCAGCAGCAGCGCCGCCCACGGGATGAGCTGGACCGGGCTGCCCCAGTGCCGTTCGGCGGCGAGCTCGAAGGCGGCGCCGCCGATGCCGATCGCGACCAGGCCGAGCAGGGCGAGGCGGAGCGCTCCCGGGCCGGTCCTGGCGGGCGGTGCGGCGGTCTTCGCGGAGTCCAGGGTCTGGTGCGAGGGGTCGGTCACGGGACAAGACTCCCCGCTGAGCCTCAGAAGACGCTCAGCGAAAGGTGAAGATTTGGTGAGAATTCAACTAGTTGGGCCCGGCCCCCCTCGGACCGGGCCCGCCGCCGCTAGTAGCGGATCTCCCGCAGATAGCGGTATCCGACCTCGGCCGTCTGCCGGGGCGTGACGTCCGGGGTGTCGTTCTCGACGATGTACTCCTTCACCCGGTGCGCGTCGAGGATGCGCCGGAAGTCGATCGTCCCGGTGCCCAGGTCGGCCATGTCACCGTCCAGGTGCCGGTCCTTGACGTGGAACTGGAGCACCCGCTGCGGCGCCCGCCTGATCACGTCGAGCGTGAATCGCACCGGGTCGGCGACGCCGCGCCCGACACCGCCGGTGACCGCCCAGTAGAGGTCGAGCTCCAGGTGGACCAGCCGGGGGTCCAGCTCGGCGGTGAGCACGTCCCACGGCGTCCGCCCGCCGCCCAGGTCCGTGGTGAACTCGTGGGCGTGGTTGTGGTAGCCGTACCGGATGCCCGCCGACCTGGCGACCTCGGCCTCCACGTTCATCCGCTCGGCCCACGCCTTCCACTGGTCCTCGCTGGACGAGCTCAGGTACGGCACGACCAGGTACGACTGGCCGAGCGTCACCGCGTTCTCGATCTTGGTGTGCAGCGCGGCGTCGTCGGCGCTGATGCCGTCGTGGCTGGACGTGGAGCGGATGCCCAGCCCGTCGAGGAACTGACGCAACTGCGCGGCCGTCCGGCCGAAGTAGCCCAGCGCCAGCTCCACCTTCGGATAGCCGATCTCCGCCAGGTAGGCCAGCGTCGCGTCGTAGTCACGCGACAGGTCGTCGCGGACCGTCCAGAGCTGGATGCTGATCAGCCCCGGCGGGACGCGATGCCCCCGGGAGCCCGCCGACGCGGCGGCCGGGCCTGCCGCGAAGGCCGCAGCCCCCGCGCCGAGGCCCGCGGCGAGCAGCGCGCGCCTGCTCGGGCCGTAGCCGTAACACATGGGATCTCCTAACTGGTCGGCTGGAGGACGACCTGGTGGCTGCCGGTCAGCGGCGGCAGCCCGCCGGTGCCGGGGTCGGTGTAACTGGCGACGAAGACGCCGGTGAGCTCGTCGGTCTCCGGGTCGTGCCCGCCCGGCTCCGTCGTCTGGATGGAGCCCGTGCAGCCCCGGGCCGTGGTCTGCGGATGGCCGTGGTCGTCGTGGCCGAGGATGTAGTTCACGGTCACGTTCGCGCAGTCGACCGGCTGGTCGTCCGTCACCCGCACCTCGAACTCGACCACGTCGCCGAACGAGAACGAGTCCCCCGCCGCCGGGCGCACCAGCTCGACGACCGGAGCGGCGTTGCCGATCACGATCCGCACCGACGTGGCCGCCGACATCCCGCCGCCGTCGCTGACCCTCAGCGTCGCGTTGTAGAGGCCGTTCTCGGTGAAGGTGTACGTCGCCTCGGGCCGCCGGGAGTCGACCCGGCCGTCGGCGTCGAAGTCCCACGCGTAACGCAGCCGGTCGCCGTCCGGGTCCGTGGTGCCCTCGCTGGTGAACGTGACCGCGAGCGGCGCGTGCCCGTCGGTCGCCGACGCCTTCGCGACCGGGATCGGCGAGTGGTTGCCCCGGTGGCCGATGTAGTCGAAGCGCGACAGCTGGGCGTCCGGGTTCTCCCGGAAGTAGCCGTCGCCGTACTCCAGCACGTAGAGCGCGCCGTCAGGGCCGAACTCCAGGTCCATCGGGTTGTCGAACACCAGCGACGGCAGCACGTCCTCGATCCGCCCGTCGCCGTGGAACGCCTTGACGTAGTCGCGGGTCCACTCGTAGAAGAGCGGGACGCCGTCGTAGTACTCGGGCCACGCCACCGGCGCGCGGCCCTGCGTGTCACGCGGGTCGAAGTCGTACGCCGGTCCCGCCATCGGGCCGATGCCGCCGGTGCCCAGCGCCGGGAACTCCGGCGACGCGCCGTAGGAGTACCACACCTGCGGCTGGACCACCGGCGGCAGCGCCCGTGCCCCGGTGTTGTGCGGCGAGTCGTTCACCGGCGCCGCGCAGTCGAACGCCGCCCCGGACGTGCCCGTCCCGAAGTCGAAGTCCACGTACGGCAGCCGCGCCGTCGCGCAGTACGGCCAGCCGTAGTTGCCCGGCTCGCGGATGATCGCCCACTTGCCGGTCCCCGACGGGCCGCGCGCCGGGTCGGCCTCCCTCGCGTCCGGCGAGTAGTCGGCCACGTACAGGTCCCCGCTGTCCCGGTCCAGCTCGATGCGGAACGGGTTGCGCAGGCCCATCGCGTAGATCTCCGGCCTGGTGCCCGGCGTCCCCGGCGCGAACAGGTTCCCCTCCGGGATCGCGTACGAGCCGTCCTCCCCGACCTTGATCCGCAGCACCTTGCCGCGCAGGTCGTTCGTGTTGCCGGAGCTGCGCTGGGCGTCGAACGCCGGATTGCGGTCGGCCCGCTCGTCGATCGGGGTGAAGCCGTCGGAGAAGAACGGGTTCGTGTCGTCGCCGGTCGACAGGTACAGGTTGCCGTCGGCGTCGAAGACGATGTCGCCGCCGACATGGCAGCAGATGCCCCGATCCACCGGCACGTCCAGGATCTTCTGCTCGGTGGACAGGTCGATGCTGGCGCGGCCGAGCCGGAACCTCGACAGCCGGATCAGCCCCTCGAACGGCGCGAAGTCCGCCGGCGTCCCGGTGAACGGGGCGTCGCCCTCGTTCACGTCCGGCGTCGCCGGGTCGTCCACCGGCGTGTCGAGCGGCGGCGAGTAGTACAGGTAGACCCAGTCGTCCTTCTTCGAGCCCTTGCCGAAGCCGGGGCTCAGCGCGATGCTCTGCAGCCCCTCCTCGTCGTGCTGGTAGACGTCCAGCCGGGCGGCGAGCGTGTTCAGCCCGGTCTTCGGGTCGTGCAGCCAGACCTCGCCGGTCCGGGTGGTGTGCAGGACCCTGGAGTCCGGTAAGACCGCCAGGTCGACGGGCTCGCCGGGGCTGTCGTTGAGCGTCACCTTCTGGAACTGGTCATCGGGCGGCGCCTGGGCGCTTCCTAAAGTTTGGGCGCTTCCTGCGGCCTGGGCGACGGTGGCCGGCATGAGGATCGCCGCAGCAGACACGGCCGCGATCGCGGTTCTCACTCTCATGCCTCTCCCTTCGGTCGACGTGGAGGGATAAGAGGGAGCAAATATCGTGAATGTAACCGCGTTATGCCGATCCGGGAGGGCCTAATTACCGGCAAACACGCTACTTTCGCGGCCTATCGGACAAAGTGCAGCGCCGATTTGCCCCCATCCGGCGCGCAGGATGAGATGACCCGGTGATTTTCCGCATCCTCGGTCCCGTCACGATCGAGCCGGGCGACGCCGCCCGCCAGGCCGGGGCGATCAAACAGCGCACGGTGCTGGCCGCGCTCGTCGCCGACGCCGGACGGCTCGTCACCGTGGAAACCCTCATCGACCGGGTGTGGGGCGAAGCGCCGCCGACCTCCGTCCGTAGCTCTCTCTACGCGTACGTGACCCGCCTGCGCGCCCTGCTCGCCGGCATCGAGGACGTCTCACTCGTCCGCAGCCCCGGCGGCTACACGCTGCACGTCCCGCCCGGCCAGATCGACGCCGGCCACGCCCGCGCCCTCGCCGAACGGGCCGCCCGCGCCGGCGACGAGGAACGGGCCGAACTCCTCGGCGAGGCCCTGAGCCTGTGGCGCGGCGCCGCCCTGACCGGCATCACCGGCGAATGGGCCGAACGCTACCGCCAGAACCTCGAACAGCAGCGGATCGCGATCGCCGCCGACTGGGCCGAGAGCGCGCTGCGCCTGGGCAGGAGCGGCGAGGTCATCGCCACGCTGACGCCGCTCCTCGTCGAGCACCCGCTCGCCGAACGCCTGATCGGCCAGCACCTGCGCGCCCTTCACCACAGCGGCCGGCACGCCGAAGCCCTCGCCGCCTACGCCGCCGCGAGCGAGCGCATCCGCGACAAGCTCGGCGTCGACCCCAGCCCCTGGCTGCGCGAGGTGCACGCCGGCCTGCTCCGCCAGGACACCGCGCCCCGAGGCGGCCCGCCGCCCGGCCGCCTCTCCCAGCTCCCCCCGACATCACCGACTTCACCGGCGCCTCCGCCGGGCTCGCCCGCGTCCTGGCCGCCGCCGAAGGCGCCCAGCGGCCCGGCACCGCGCTGCCGATCGTCTTCATCTCCGGGCGCAGCGGCGTCGGCAAGTCCACGCTCGCCGTCCGCGCCGCCCATCTGCTGCAGGAACGCTATCCCGACGGCCAGCTCCACATCGCCCTGCGCGGCGCCCAGGCCAGGCCCGTCACCCCCGCCGAAGCGCTCGACCGGCTGCTGCGTCTGCTCCGCGTCGAAGGCCACGACGAGAGCCTGCCCCTCGACGACAAGATCGAGCTCTACCGGCTGGCGCTCGCCTCCCGGCGCGTCCTCGTCGTCCTCGACGACGCCGCCGACACCGCGCAGATCCGTCCCCTCCTGCCCGGCAGCGCCACCTGCGCCGTGCTCGTGACCAGCCGCCGCCGCCCCGACGGACTGCCCGGCGCCACCGTCGTCGAACTCGCCGAGATGACCGAACCCGAATCGCTCGACCTGCTCCGCGCCATCGTCGGCCCCGAACGCGTCGCCGCCGAACCCGACGCCGCCCGCACCCTCGTCGCCCAGTGCGACCGGCTCCCCCTCGCCATCCGCGTCGTCGGCGCCCGGCTGCAACGCAAACCGCACTGGTCGCTGGCCCGCCTCGTGCACCGGCTGGACGACGAACGCCGCCGCCTCGACGAGCTGTCCATCGGTGACCTCGGCGTACGCGCCGGCATCAGCGCGAGCTGCGCCGAGGTCGGCGCCCCCGCCCTGCGCGCCTTCTGCCTCCTCGGCTACTTCGACCCGCCCGACTTCGACCTCCTCATCGCCGCCTCCTTACTCGACCTCGGCCCGGAGGCGACCGAGGAGATCGTCGAAGAGCTCATCGACGCGCGCCTCGTCGAGCCCCTGCCCACCGGCGACGGCCGCACCCGCTACCGGATGCACGACCTCGTCCGCCTGTACGCCAAGGAACGGGCCGCCGCCACCATGCCCGAACCCGACCTGCACGCCGCCGTCACCCGGGCCCTGGAGAAGATGCTCGCCCTCTGCGAAGGGCTCACCCAGCAGCTCCCCATCGCGCTGCCCCGCCTCGGCCACACCGCGCCCGCCCCTCCCTGCGACGACGCCGCCCACTGGTTCCCCACCGCCGAATCGGCGCTCATCGTCGCCGTCGAACGCGCCGCCGAACTCGGCCTCGACACCCTCGCCTGCGCCCTCGCCGACACGCTCATCTTCACCTCCTTCGGCGGCTCCAACCGCTTCGCCGGCTGGAGCCGCACCCACACCGCCGCCCTCGCCGCCGCCCGCGCCAAAGGCAACCGCCGGGCCGAAGCCGTCGTCGAATGCGGCCTCGGCCAGCTCGCCTACAACGGCGACGACTTCGACGAGGCCGAACGCCACTTCCGCGCCGCACTCCGACTCTTCCGCGCCGAAGCCGACGAACGCGGCATCGCCGTCGCGCTCAACGGCCTCGGCACCGTCCACCGCGAGGTCGGCGAACACCACACCGCCCTCCCCCTCATGCAGCAGGCACTCGCCGCCCTCACCGCGCTCGGCGACGAGGAGGGCCTCGCCCACGCCCTCTACGGCATCGGCTTCTCCAACCGCGAACTCGGCCACGACTCCCAGGCCGTCACCAGCCTCCGCGACGCCCTCACCCGCTACCGCGCCCTCGGCCACCGCCGCGGCGAAGCCCTCGCCCTGCGCGGCATCGGCCTCGTCCACCGGGCCCGCGGCGAACTCGACGACGCCGAACACCTCTGCTCCCAGGCCCACCGGATCATCCTCGACACCGGCGACGAAGTCCTCACCAACTACACCTCCCAGGCGCTGGCCAAGGTCTGGATCCGCCAGAACCGCCTCGCCGAGGCCGAACCGCCGCTCCGCGCCGTCGTCGCCTCCACCGCCCGCTTCCACGACCGCGTCGGCACCGGCCTCGGCCTGCGCACCCTCGGCGAACTCAACCTCGCCGCCCGCCGGCCCCACGAAGCCCTCTCCTGGCTCGGCCGCGCCCTCGAAACCTGGGACGAACTACGCCACCTGCTCTGGCGGGGCCGCACCCTGCGCGACGTCGGCGCCGCCCACGCCCTGCTCGGCGACCACACCCGCGCCGAACGCGCCTGGCGCGAAGCCGCCGACCTCTTCGCCCGCTTCCCCACCCGCGACGCCGCCGAACTCCCCACCTGGCGCACCCACTGGCTCAACCCCCCACCTCACAAGCCGTAGCCCCTGCGCTCCCTTGCCTCACCCTCTCCTCGCCATCCCGCCCGCTACGGCCAGCCCACCCACCGCTGGACCTGGACAGCCCTCTCACGGGACCCCTCACGGGACCTCACCCCCTCACGGGAGCCGACCCCCTCACGGACACGACCCTCCTCACGGGGATCAGCCCTTCCACGCTGGACCAGCCACCCCCACTGGACCAGCCCTCCTCACTCGGTCGGCCCTCACGGGGCCAGCCCCACCCCACCCCCCACCCCCGGATACTCGAGCCGTCGGCGAACATGAGGGAGTGACACCGGAGCCCAGGACAGCAGCAAGTGCACCCCGCATGACCGGACAGGCCACTCCCGCCACCCCTGTCCCACCCCGCGGTCAGGAGGCCGTGACGATGCACGTACACCCTGAGGAGCAGGCGTGAAGGTCCTGGTCGTCGATGACGAACCGCAGATCCTGCGGGCCCTGCGCATCAACCTGCACGCCCGCGACTACGAGGTGGCCACCGCCCCGGACGGCGCCACGGCGTTGCGCCGGGCCGCCGACTGGCACCCCGACCTGGTGCTGCTTGACCTGGGCCTGCCCGACATCGACGGCGTGGACGTCATCCACGGCCTGCGCGGCTGGACGAGCCTGCCGATCCTGGTGCTGTCGGGCCGCGCCGACAACCTGGACAAGATCGAAGCCCTGGACGCCGGGGCCGACGACTACGTGACCAAGCCGTTCGACCTGGAGGAGCTGTTCGCCCGCATCCGCGCGGTGACCCGCCGCACCGGCGCCCACGGGACGGAACCGGCCCAGGTGCGGATCGGCGACCACGTGGTGGACCTCGCAGGCAAGACCATCACCGGCGGCGTACGGCTGACCCCGACCGAATGGCACGTGCTGGAACTGCTGGCCCGCAACCCCGGCAAACTGGTCAGCCAGCGGCAACTGCTCACCGAGGTCTGGGGCAGCAGCGCCGTCAAGGAATCGCACTACCTGCGCCAGTACATGGCCCAACTGCGCAAGAAGCTGGAACGCGACCCCGCCCACCCCATACACCTAATCACCGAACCCGGCATGGGCTACCGCCTCAACCTCGACTAACCCCACCCCAACACCCCGCCCCCCACCACAGGCCACCGACGCCCCACCAGGCACCTCAGCCCGGCCCACCCCAGCCCGGAACCCCGTCCACCCCAGCCCGGCCACGGCATCCCGCGCCGCCGGGTCCCGGCGGCCGCCTGATCAGGGCCACCCCCGATTGAGACGCCCAGCTCCCCCACGGTGCGCCGCCCGGCCCGGCCCCCACATGCCTCCCGTTCACCCGAGGGACGGAACTCAGCGGCGGGGCTCAGCGGCAGGGGCTCGGTGCCCGGCTCAGCGGCTGACGGCTCGTTTGTACAGGCGGATGGACAGGGGGACGAAGACGGCCAGGATCAGCACCGACCACAGCAGCGAGGCCAGCACCGCGTGCTGGAGCGGCCAGGCATCAGGCACGGGCATGGCCGCGTTCGTGTTGCCGAAGAGCTCGCGGGCGCCCTGGATGATGGTGGAGACCGGGTTCCACTCGGCGACGACCTGCAGCGGACCGGGCAGGCGGGAGCTGTCCACGAAGGCGTTGGAGAGGAAGACCAGCGGCAGCGACACCATGGTGGCGATGTTGTTGAACGACTCGGGCGTACGCAGCGTCAGTGCGACCGCCACCGTCACCCACGAGAACGCGTACGAGAACAGCAGCAGCATCAGGAAGCCCAGCGCGGCCTCGTACGGCGACGAGTGGATCCGCCACCCGACCAGCAGTCCGACCACGGCCATGACGGCGATGCTGGTCACGTTCATCAGCACGTCGCTGAGGGTCTGGCCGGCGAGGACCGCCGAGGGTGACATCGGCAGCGTGCGGAACCGGTCGAAGATGCCCTTCTGCAGGTCGAGCGTCAGCGTGTAGCCGGTGATCTGGGTGCTGGTGACGATCGCCTGGACGAAGATCCCGGGGATCATGTACTCGCGGTAGGACATGCCGGGCAGCTCGATCATGCTGCCGATCACGTACGCGAACAGCAGCACGAGCACGATCGGCAGCATGACGACGCCGCCGAGCAGGTCGGGCGCGCGCCGGATCTTGAGTGCGTTGCGCTTGGTGATGGTGAGGCCGTCGGCGACCGCCATCTGGAGGGAGTTCATCGGCTGGGTTCCTTCGTCGTCTCGTGCCCGGTGAGGGTGAGGAACACGTCGTCCAGCGTGGGACGGCGCAGACCGGCGTCACGTACGGCGACGCCTTCGGCGGCCAGCTTGGACAGGGCGTCGTTGAGCGACGCGGCGCCGCGGAACGCCGGGAGGGTCACCCGCAGCGCGGTGTCGTCGGTGACAGCGTGCGGGGCGAGCACGCGTTCGATGGTGGCGAGGTCGGCGGTGCTCGTCGCGGTGAGCTCGACCCGGTCGCCGCCGACCTGGTCCTTGAGCTCGTCGGCCGTGCCGAGGGCGATCACCCCGCCGTGGTCGACGACCGCGATGCGGTGGGCGAGCCGGTCGGCCTCCTCCATGTACTGGGTGGTGAGCAGGAGTGTGGTGCCGGCGGCGACCAGCTCGGCGATGACGTCCCAGAGACCGGCGCGGGCTCTGGGGTCGAGACCGGTGGTCGGCTCGTCGAGGAACAGCACCGGCGGGCTCGCCACCAGCGCCCCGGCGAGGTCGAGCCGGCGGCGCATGCCTCCCGAGTAGCCCTGCACGGGGCGGTCGGCCGCCTCGGTGAGGTCGAAGCGTTCGAGCAGCTCACGGGCGCGGGCTTTGCTGCGTTTCGTGCCGAGGTGGTAGAGCCTGCCGACCATCTCCAGGTTCTCGGCGCCGGTCAGATGGTCGTCGACGGCGGCGTACTGACCGGACGCGCCGATGTGGGGCCGCAGCTTGTCGGCGTCACGCACCACATCGAACCCGGCGACCGACGCGCGGCCGGCGTCCGGTTTGAGCAGCGTGGTGAGAATGCGCACGGTCGTCGTCTTGCCTGCGCCGTTGGGGCCGAGCAGGCCCAGCACCGTGCCCTCGGGCACCGCCAGGTCCAGGCCGTCCAGGGCGGCCACGTCGCCGTACTTCTTGACCAGGCCTTCAGCCGTGATCGCGGGGGGCATGGGTCTTCTCCTTCCGGTCAGCGCGGCCCACCTCTGGGTCTGCTTTCTTGCAGTTAGCTGCGATTTCGGGCGCGCCACAGCCCCCGGCCCCGGCTTGACGCCTACCGGCACCCCTGTGTCGCCGAATTGGGAGGCCGCGGAGCTTGGAACCTTCGAGGCTCGGCCCCGCGAGGCTCGAAGTCGCGGCGCTGCGGTGAGCGGTGCCGGGGCGAGGGGTTAGGTGGGCGGGTGGGGCGGTCTCTGGTGGGAGCCGTGGGGGGTGCGGCATTGGGTTAGTGGGGGGTTGGGGTGGCTCGGCGGATGTGGATGTCGCCGTAGGCCGTGCGGGCGCGGAGTTCGGCGGTTTCGTCGGCCTGTCCGGGGCCGCTGGTGGGGGTGAGGCCGATGTGTGCGTTGCCGTAGTCGGTTCGGACGTCGAGGTAGGCGGCGGTGCCTGCGCGGATGCCGGCTTCGACGGCGCCCGAGGCGGTTTCCAGGCTGATCTGGCCACGCACCACTTCGCCGATGCGGACGTTGCCGGTGGCTGTCTTGGCGGCGACGTCCGAGAGGGCGCGGTCCACAGTGATGTCGCCGTGTGCGGTCTTCATCCGCAGGTCGCCGGCCACTTCGCCGAGGGTGATGTCGCCGTGTGCGGTCTTGATGGTGGCCGCGCCGTCGATCCGGTTGATGCGGATGCCGCCGTTGTCGGCGGTGATGTCGGCGGGACCGGACCTGGCCACGGTGATGTCGCCGTTTCCGGCCTGGACCTGCAGTCTGCCGGTCTCGTCGAGCCAGACGTCGCCGTCGGCGCTCTGGAACCGGCAGTCGCCGAGGCGGCCCTCGCACCGGAGCTCGCCGGTGGTCTTGACCTCGGCGCGGGAGCCCGTCGGCAGCTCGATCTCCACGTCGATCGACTCGCCGCCCCACAGCAGCCAGCGGAACGTGGCGGGCGGCGAGCGCACCAGGAGCCTGCCGCGGGAGTAGTCGATCTCGACCTGGTCGCTGGTGTCGTGGTGGGCGGGCCGGATGCGTACGACGGTGTCGGCGCGGTCGGTCGCGTGGATGCGGACGTCGGCCATGTGGAGGTCGACGGTGGCCAGGATCGGGGTGGGAGTGTCGAAAGTCGGCATGCTGGGTGGCCTCGCGGATGGGGTGGTCGGATGGGACAGGCCGGCTAGCTCACCCAGCCGGTGTAGTGCCGGCCGCCCGGCGGATCGTCGGACCTGACCGCCTCGCCGGGCTCCAGCGCTGCGGAGATGGCGCGGACGAGCCAGGCGTTGACCGAGAGCCCGTCGTGGCCGGCCGCCTCCTCGATGCGCGACTTGAGGTGCTCGGGCACGCGCAGGGAGATCCGTGACGTGCCGCCCTCGTCGGCGTCGGGGACCGGGGCGCGTACGCCCATCGCGACCTCCACCGCGCCGGCGAGTGCGGAGCGCAGCGTGCTCTGCGGGGACGCGGGGGCAGGTGGGGTGTGCGCCGGTCGCACGACGAAGTCGGCGTCGCGCCCGCGCAGGCGTACGTCGACCGAACCCGGGGCGAGGTCGCGCGTGATCTCGCCCGCGGCGGTGGACAGCGCGTCGAGCAGGGTGAGCCGGACGGCTGATTCGAGCGGCGCGGTGAGTCGCTCGGCCAGCTCGCGGGCCTCGGGGCCGCCGGCCTCCGCGGCGACCGCCAGCTCTCTGCGGAGTTGGTCGACGAAGGGCGTGAGGTTCATGACGCCATGATGACGCCATGATGGCGTCAACGCAAGCGGGGTTGTGACGTCATGAGGGCGTCATGGGGTCGGCGCGGGGTGGCGTCCGGCATTCGGGGAGGCCGGACCGGCCATGAGCACCGAGGAGTCGTTATGCGGCGGACCGGCTGGGCAGCGGGCGGTGAAGGCCTGAACAGGGGAGGACCATCGTGGGGGAACACACGCCAGAGCACGACCCTCGATCCCGCTTCGAGGACGAGGGCATCCCGGACCTCCAGGACGGCACGCCCGAGCAGCAGTGGGCGGTCGATCCACAGGAGGCGCCGCTGCCCGGGGACGAGCCGATCGCGATCGACGACTACGGCACCACGGTCGACGAGCAGATCCAGGGCGAGCCACTGGACAGCCGGCTGGAGCGGGAGGTGCCCGAGGACCAGCCGGTGTTCGGCGCGGACGAGCCACGGGGCCGCGATGGTGGCGGCGACGCCGGGACCGATCGGGTCACCGACGAGTCAGGGCTGGGTGTCGGCTCGGATCTCGACACCGACCGGGAGGCGGACAGCGGGGTCGAGGAGGGCTGGCCGGCGCAACCGGAGGAGCCGTCGGGCCAGGTGTGGGACGACCCACGGCGGGCCGGTCGGCTGGTCGCGCCCGACGAGGGGGCGCACGGTGACATCGAGTCCGACGAGGTGGCGCGGGAGGTCGGTCCTGACAGCGGCGGCTACTCGGCGGAGGAGTCGGCCATGCGGGTGGAGCCCGAGTAAGGGAGGTGGGCCACGTGTCCGACAAGAAGGACCGCGACAAGCGGCGCGAACAGGACAAGGGCACCACGTTCGATGCCGACCTGCACAACATGGGCGGCGACATCGGCCCGGCCTCGATCCGCGGCTCGAACGCGAACCCGGGCAAGCCAGGCGACGACGCCGAGCCTTCCAGCGGCTATGCCGAGCCCATGGGGTACGTGACCGGCCGCGACGACGAGTGGCCGGTCACGGCGGGCTCCGACGAGAAGGCGGTCGCGAGCCGTACGGACGAGGTCGAAGGCCACGTCGAGACGCTGGGGCCGAGCCCGCACCCGATGCCGCCCGACGCCGTGGAGCCGCAGGGTGAAGGCGGTGACCCCGGCTTCCGTGTGCAGGGGCCGGCGGACGAGGCCGAGCACGGCATGATCGACGAAGGCGAGGACGAGACCCCGGCCGCCGAGCCGGACGGCGGGCACGTGGGCGCTGCGGTCGACTGGGTGCCCTCGGACGAGGACGACCCCGACGCCGGTTCCGGCCGCACCGACGCCGACGACGGCGGCTACCTGCCCGGGGAAGGCACCGGCTACGTGGACCGACCATGACAGCCGACCGTTACGTGCCCGCTGGCTGGGAGGCCGTGCCGACCGCATGAGGGTTCTCACGCCACCTCGAACGGGCTGCCGGGAAGGGTGGGGCCGCCGACCGTACGGGAGAGGGGCGGGAGTGACCGTCTCGCGCCACTCGAACGGGTCACCTCGGGGACGGTTGGCGCCGACCGACCGCGGTTGGATGCCGGCCGTACGGGGCTGGGTGCGACCGTACGGGGCTGGGCGTGGGGGTTGGTGTTGCCGTTCGGGCTGCTCCGGAGCGGGGTGGGGTCAGGTGGGGCGCTGGGATTCCAGGCCGTTGAGGAGGGCTTCCAGGCCGAACTCGAAGGTCTGGACCGGGGCCGTCGCGTAGTCGGTGGGGCTGGGGGCTTCGACTCGGCTGCGTAGCCGGGGGAACTGTTTGGCGATCTCGGCGGCCTTGTCCAGTGTCTCCTGGAAGGCCGCCGTGGCGTCGCCGCCGTCGCGGGCGAGGCGGCGGGTGAGGGACGCCTGCGCGGCCACGCCGAGCACGCAGCCGAGGACGAACGTGAAGACGGCGCCGGCCGCCCGGTCGGCGTGCGCGCCGGTGAAGCCGCCTTTCTCGTAGACGGCGAGGCTGCATTCGTCGTAGCGGGCCTTGCTCACCCCGTAGAACAGGTGTGACCCGAACGCCTGGACGAGCCACGGGTGCCGGCTGAGCATGTCGTGCAGGCCGGTGGCGAGCTCGGTGGCGGCGGCGCGCCAACCGACGGCGTCGACGTCGGGCAGCGCGATCTCGTCCCAGACGCGGTCGCCGACGAGCAGGATCAGGTTGTCCTTGCTCTGTACGTGCCAGTAGACGGCCGTGGCGGCGGAGCCGAGGCGTTTGCCGAGGTTGCGCATGTTGAGGCCGTCGAGGCCCTCCTCGTCCAGCAGTTCGATCGCGGTCTCGACGATCTGTTCCTTGGTCAGGGTGTCGCGCGGCATGCGGCCACGATACTGGACTTGCACTTAGTTCAAGTAGCCGGTTACAGTGCTCTTGCACTTAGTTCAAGTCCGACCCGAGGAGCCCCCGTGAACACCGTCATCGCCGTCAGCCAGCTGCTCGTCGCCGCCGCCTTCGTGAGCATCCCGATGGTCCGGCACCGCTACGGGGCCACCGCGATGGCCCGCGCGCAGGCCGAGCTCCAGCGCCAGGGCGTGCGCACCACCGTCCTCCACGAGAACGGCATGCGCTTCGACGCCGGCGGCCACGAGACCGCGGTTCCCGCCACGGTCGCCGCGATCATGGCGGTGGTGGCGGGGCTCAACCTGTTCGGCCACGCCTGGGCCCCGACGCTGACGTGGATCTTCCAGTCGCTCGTCCTCGTCGGCAACTGCGTCATCCTCTACAGCCAGCTCACGGCCGAGAAGTCGGTACGCGCGGCCTTCCAGCGCAAGGGTGACCCGATGCTGGCCAGGATCGACGTCGCCGCCCTGCTCAAGGCCGCCGAGGACGGCTTCCCCGCCTGGACGTGGACCCTGCAGAACGTCCGTCACGTCGTCGTGTTCGGCGCCTCGATCCTCGGCCTCGTCCTGGTCGCCGTCTGAGCCGGCGACGCGATCAAGCGAACGATCCCGATCAAGTGAACGGCCTTGCGCAAGTGAACGATCCAGAGCAAATGAACGACCCCGAGCAAGTGAATGATTCGATCGAGTGAGTGAGTGAGTCGTCATGCCGGTTTCCGTCGCTCTTGCAGCCACGCTGCAACTCCTGCTGGCCGCCACCTTCGTCGTCATACCCGTGGCCGCCTGGCGCACCGGCGGCCGGGCCCAGCGCGCGGCCGAGGCCGAGGTCGCCAGGCAGGGCCACGCGCCCGGCGTCCTGGCCCGGCACGGCATCAGGTTCGAGGAGCGGGCGCCGGAGCTCGCGCTCGCGCTGGGCATCACCGTCGTGGTGACCGCCCTGGCCGGGCTCAACCTCGCGGGGGCGGGCCGCGTCCTGTCCTGGGTTCTCGAACCGGTCATCTTTCTCGCCGTCGGCTTCGTCACCGCGAGCCAGGTGTTCGCCGTCCGCTACACCGAGGCCGCGTTCGCGAAGTCGGCCGACCCCGGCGTGCGGGAGATCGACGCTCGTGCCGTGATCGCCGCCGCGAGCGGGGGTTTCCCGTCCTGGCTCCGCCCGCTCGTCCTGGTGCGCTTCGGGCTGGCGACGCTGGGCTCGGTCCTCGTCATCATCCTGCTCTCCACCCCGGCGGCCGACGCGTACTTCTCCTGACGACTGACGACTGACGACTGACGACTGACGACTGGCGACTGGCGACTGGCGATTGAGGCTGACGCCCGACGGCTGGCAAATGACGGCTGGCGACTGCGGTCGACAAACGACGGCTGGCAAATGGCGGCTGGCGGCGCATACGGCATCCGACAGCGTTCCGCGACGGCCCGTACTTCTCCCGACACCCCCGTGCTTCTCCTGACGTGGTCTTTCCGCGTTGACCAGGTGACCGGGTGGACGATCCGGGTACGCGCTCAGAAGCCCCCACGAAACGGAACGCGGAGGACCGCACGATGCTCCTTGTCAACCGAGAGTGTGTACGGCGGCTGCTGGACGCGCCGGACCCCGACACGGTCCTGGTCTTCGTCCGGGGCGACTGCCTGGTCATGCCGGCGGCCCAGGTGGACGACACCCATCGCAGCCTGGTGATCGCCCGGCGGGCGGACGTGGCAGGGCTGCTGCCCGGCGACACGGTCACCGACGAGCAGCTCGACGAGGTGGCCACCCGGCTCGACAACGTCGCCAGGGACCTGGCCGGTTAACCCCGGCCAGGGTCAACCGCCGCGCGCGCAGCGGTGGCTCTCCCGCATCAGCGGCCACACGCGGCCGTCGCTGCCCTCGATCAGCTCCGACATGCGGTTGGGCACGTACGCGAAGGCCAGGCCGGTGTCCGGGTCGGCGAAGGCGAACGCGCCCGTCGCGCCGGCGTACCCGAAGGCGTTGGGCGCCCCGAACGGCGGCCACATCGGCCCGCCGGGCAGCATGAATCCGGCGCTGTAGGCCGTCTCCAGCCGCAGGACCAGGTCGCGCCCCCGAGCCTCGACCGCGCGGGCGCGGGCGGCGGTCTCCGGGCGCAGCAGCCTGATGCCGTCCACCTCGCCGATGAGGGCCGCGTACAGCCTGGCCAGGCCGGCCGCGGTGCCGACGCCGCAGGCGGAGGGCACCTCGGCCCGATACAGGCGTGAGCCGCCGAGCAGTTCGGGGGTGAGGACCACGCTGCCGTAGGTGGCGCGGTGCAGCAGCGAGGCCGGCGAGCAGATCGCCCGGTTGAGCTCGTGGAGCTCGGGGTCGGCCCGGCCGTTGCGCACCTCGCCGGCCGTGGGGGCGACGACGCTCGCGAGCCGTCCCTCCTGGTGGGCGGGGATGCCGATGTGCAGGTCGAGGCCGAGCGGCGCGGCGATCTCCCGGGCGAACAGCCGTCCGACGGTGAGGCCGGTGACGCGGCGGACGACCTCACTGACCAGCCAGCCCAGGGTGAGGCAGTGGTAGCCGTGGGCGCTGCCCGGCCGCCAGGCGGGTCTGGCGCAGGCGAGCGCGTCGGCGACCGGGCTTCCGCGTTCGATGTCGTCCAAGGTCAGCGGTGGGTCGATGACCACGACGCCGGAGCGGTGGCCCAGGATCCAGCGCAGCGGCATCGCGCCCTTGCCTTCGGCGGCGAACTCCGGCCAGTAGTCGGCCACCGGCGTGTCGAGGTCGAGGATCCCCCGGTCGACCAGCAGCAGGAGGGCCGCGACCGCCATCCCCTTGGTGGTCGAGGCCAGGAGCGCGAGCGTGTCCTGCCGCCACGGCCTGTCCTCGGCGGCCAGCCCGCCCCACAGGTCCACGACGGGCTCGCCGTGCTGGTAGACGCAGAGGGACGCACCCAGTTCCCGCCCCTCGGCGAAGTTGTCCGCGAAGCGGTCCCGCACCGAGGTGAAGCGCGGGTGGCAGATCCCCCGGATACCGGCCACGGTCTCCGGCTACCCCGGTGACCTGCGGACAAACGGTCGCTTACCTGGCACGTAATTGTGGCGCTTCCCTCCTGTCGCGGATTCTTGGGTCGACGACCGGAACCCGGGAGGACACCATGACCGCTTACGCCGTGGCGCATCTGAAGACGCCGAACCCCCACCCCGACGTGCTGGAGTACTTGGAGCGCATCCAGGCGACGCTCGACCCGTTCGGCGGGCGGTTCCTGGTGCACGGGGCGCAGGTGGAGGTGCGCGAGGGCGATTGGCCGGGGACGATCGTGATCATCGGCTTCCCCGACCTGGACGCCGCCAGGGGCTGGTACGACTCGCCCGCTTACCAGGAGATCCTGCACCTGCGCACCGATCACATCGACGGCGCGGCGCTCCTGGTGGAGGGGGTCGGGCCGGACTACGACCCGGCGAAGACCGCGGCGGCGCTACGGCGGTAGCCATACCCGTATGCGCATACTTTGAGCGTTTCGCGCCTCCCGTTGCGTACCTCCAGACGGCAGATCCCGGTTATCTGGAGGTACGTCATGCCCCGCAGAGTCGCCCTGCTCGCCGCCCTCACGCTCACCCTGACGGCCGCCCCGGCCGCCGCGCAGGCCACGACCGCGCAGGTCACGACTGCGCGAACCACGGCCGCGCACGACCCGGGCCCGGTCCGGTGGTCCGCCACGGACTCCTGGCCGGAGCGCAGGACCGTGCTGCAGTACTGGACGCCACAGCGCCTGCGCGCGGCTCGGCCGCTGTCGTCGCCCGAGCCGCGCCGCACCGCCCGCTCCGACCGGCCGACGCGCGGCAACCCGTGGGCGACGCGCGGCACCTCGTTCACCCGGTCGGCCGCCGAGCTGGCCAACAGCCCCGGCCTGCGGTGGACCGACGGCGGCGCCATCGTCCGCACCACCGGGCGCGTCTTCTTCACCACTGCGGAAGGCCAGAACTCCTCCTGCTCCGGCACCGCCGTGACCAGTGCGAACGAGAGCGTGGTGATGACCGCCGGGCACTGCGTCAAGCTGAACGGCGCCTTCCACCGCAACTGGGTGTTCGTCCCCGGCTTCGCCAACGGCCGCGCGCCGTTCGGCGCCTGGGTGGCGAGCCGCCTGCTGACCACCCAGCAGTGGAACGCCCGCGAGGACATCAACTTCGACGTGGCCGCCGCCGTGGTCGCGCCGTTGCAGGGCCGGACGCTGACCGACGTGGTGGGCGGCCAGGGCGTGGCGTTCAACCAGGCCAGACGGCAGCAGATGTTCTCCTACGGGTTCCCGGCGGCTGAGCCGTTCGACGGCTCGTCGCTGATCTTCTGCAGCGGCCGCGCGTTCGACGACAGCGTCATGACGCGGGACCTCGGGCTGCGCTGCCGCATGACCGGCGGTTCGAGCGGCGGCCCGTGGCTGCAGGGCTTCGACGACTCCACCGGCCTCGGCTGGGTGACCTCGGTCAACAGCTTCAAGTACGACTTCGCGCCCGACTTCATGTTCGGCCCGTTCTTCGGCAACGAGGCGATGGCCGTCTACCAGGAGGCCCAGCGGACCGACGCGACCTGAGCTCCGTTTTCCGGCTGCTGTACCGTGAACCGGCCGGAAGAGGGAGAAGCGGTGAGAACAAGGGCGCCGGCCCTGCTCGAAAGGTTCCAGCACCCCGCGCAGGTGATCGTGACCGGGTTCGCGGCGGTGGTGCTGCTGGGCACGGGCCTGCTGATGCTGCCTGTGGCCGCGGAGTCCGGGGAGTCGACGGACTGGGTGACGGCGCTGTTCACCGCCACGTCGGCGGCGTGCGTGACCGGGCTGGCCGTGGTCGACACGGCGTCGCACTGGTCGGCGTTCGGCGAAGTGGTGATCGCGCTGCTGGTCCAGGCCGGCGGGCTCGGGATCATGACGCTGGCCACGCTGTTCACGGTGCTGCTGTCCGGGCGGCTCGGGCTGCGGGCCCGGCTGTTCGCGCAGGCCGAGACGAAGACGCTGCGGATGACCGACGTGCGCACGGTGGTGCGCAAGGTGGTGCTGTTCAGCCTGGCCTGTGAGGCGGTCGTGGCGGTGGTGCTGACCGGCCGCTTCCTGATCGGCTACGGCGAGCCGTTCGGCAGGGCGGTCTACCTGGGCGTCTTCCACGCGGTGTCGTCGTTCAACAATGCCGGGTTCGCGCTGTGGGCCGACAACCTGATGGGGTTCGTCACCGATCCGTGGGTGAGCCTGACCATCGCGGTGTCGGTGATCGTGGGCGGGCTCGGCTTCCCGGTCTGGTTCGAGCTGCTGCGCGATTGGCGGCATCCCGGCCGGTGGTCGGTGCTGACCAGGATCACCGTGTGGGTGACCGTGATCCTGCTGGTCGGGGGCACGCTGGTGTTCCTGGCCACCGAGTGGCGCAACCCGCGCACGCTGGGCGGGCTGGACGATCCTGGCAAGGTGCTGGCCGCGTTCTTCGCCGCCGTGATGCCGCGCACCGCCGGGTTCAACAGCCTGGACGTCTCGGCCATGTACCCGTCGAGCTGGCTGGTCACCGACCTGCTGATGTTCGTCGGCGGCGGCAGCGCGGGCACGGCCGGCGGGATCAAGGTGACCACGTTCGGGCTGCTGGCGTTCGTCATCTGGGCGGAGATGCGCGGCGAGCACTCGATGCACGTGGGCAACCGCCGGCTGCCGGAGTCGGTGCAGCGCCAGGCGGTCTCGATCAGCCTCATCGGCGTGGCGCTGGTGGCGGTCTCCACCTACGTGCTGCTGGTGCTGACCCCGTTCAGCCTGGACCGGGTGCTGTTCGAGGTCGTCTCGGCGTTCGGCACCACGGGGCTGTCCACGGGGATCACCGCGCAGGTCGGGGTGGCGGGGCAACTGCTGCTGGTGGTGCTCATGTTCGTCGGCAGGACCGGGCCGCTCACGCTCGGCTCGGCGCTGGCGCTCAAGGAGCACACCCGCCACTACCAGCTTCCGGACGAGAAGATGATCGTCGGCTGACGCCTCAGTGGTGGAAGGCGTGCACCACGGCGTGGCCCTTGCCCCGGCCGATGATCCACTTGTTGATCGGCGTGGTCACCAGGAACGCCACCAGCAGGGCCACGGCCAGCGCGCCCCAGAACAGCCCCGAGGCCAGCCCGGCGTCCATCGCGCCCGGGATGGCGACCATCACGCCGTTGTCCACGATCTCCATCACCAGGATCGACACTGTGTCGGCGGCCAGGGCCAGCTTGATGGCCTCTTTCCAGGAGAGACCGGCCCGGCGCAGCGGGATGAGGGTCAGAAGGTAGCCGAAGAAGAAGGCGAGCACGACGGCCAGCGCGATGGACGGGACGGTGTGCCAGCCGAGCGCGGTGGCGATCACCAGGCCGAGCACCTCGCCGATGGCGCATCCGGTGAGGCAGTGCAGGGTGGCCGAGGCCGCCATCCGCCAGGAGACCTTCCCCGGCCCACCATGCGCGTGCTCCCCGTGCTGCGCGTGCTGATCATGTCCGTGCTGACCATGTTGTGCATGATCGTGATGGTTGTGGTGGTTGTGGTGGCCGCCGTGCTCGGACATGCTGTTTGTACCCCTTAGTCGTATCTCGGCGGCGACAGTAACATACCCCCCTGGGGTTCCACAATATTGTCGGTAGCGATCTCTAATGTCCGCCGCATGACACATCAGGAGGCCGTCTGGGAGGCGGTCCGCGCCCTCGTCATCGGCCGCGACACCGGCGCGCTGGCCGACCGCCTCATCGCGCTCACCGACGCCGAACGGGCCGACGTGGCGGGCCGGCTGCCCGGGTTCGTCAAGGAGCTGCGCGAAGGCTTCGCCCGGCCCCATCGGGACGACGCCGACGAATGGGACCTCCGCTGGCTGGTCAGCGACGCGATGGAGAGTCACCTGGCGGCGCTGCGGCTCGTGGGCGCGGGCACGATCCCGGGCCCGGCGGGCGCGGTGGCCTGGCTGACCCGGCGCGAGTTCAACCCCCGCTGGGCGCCCGACACCGGCTGGCCCGACCTGGCCCGCTTGCTGGTCACCCGCCCGGCCGCCTGGCGGGCCGACGTCGCCGCCCGGCTCGCGCGTAAGATCCGCAGGCCCGGCGACCGCACCGTGCCCCTGGTGCTCGCCCTGCTGCGGAGCTGCGGCGGCGACCCTCCCGCGCACGACCCGCTGGTGGTCGCCTGGCTCGCCGCCGGCGTCGTACCCGGCGACCCGCTGGCCGCCGCGCTGCTCCCGCGGATCTTCGACGCCCAGGGCGCCGGCCGCACGCTGCGCGACGAGCGGCTGACCCCCCGGCCGACCGCCTGGCTGTCCCTGCTCGCCTCCGGCGCGCTTTCGCGCGAGGCGGTCCTCGACGGCTGCGTGGGCCGCTTCCTGCGCGGCGGTGACGCCCTCGACCTGCGCTTCTTCGTACGTTTGCACAAGCTGGTCGATCCCACGCCCGAGGAGTCCGCCGCCCGCTCGCGCGACTACCTGCGGCTGCTGCCCGCCGCCCCTGGCACCGTCGCGGAGCTGGCCCTGGCCCAGGTCCGCCGCACCGGCCCGCACGACGCCGCCGACGTCGCCGAGGCGATCGGCGCGCTGACCTTCCGCGCGGAGGCCAAGCTGGCGCTCGCCGGCCTGAGCTGGCTGGACGACGAACTGCGGCGCATCGCGTCCCGGACGTCCCAGACCTCGCGGGCCGACAAAGCGGCCGCCGCGTCCCGGGCCGACGAGCTGGCCCCGGCGCTGGCCACCGCGTTCGCGCACCCGTCCTACCAGGTGCAGGAGCGCGCGGCCCGGCTCGCGCTCAAGCACGCCGCCACGTTCGGCACGGGCGGCGCCGCCGTGGCCGAGGCGGTGTCCCTGCTGCCCCCGGACCTCGGCCGTCAGGTGGCCGAGCGGTTCGGGGGCGACGCGACGCCCGAGGAGCCGGCCGAGCCGTTCACCCCGCTGCCGCTGCCCGTGCTCGCCCCGCCCGGCCCGTTCCCGGAGCCGACGCTCGCCGCCGACGGCTGGGCCGTGCAGCGCTGGGAGACGGCCGAGAGCTGGCTCGCCGCCTTCGTCGAGCAGGCGGCGCGCGACCGGGCGGCCCTGCGCGCGGCGCTGGCGCGCGCGACCCGTTACTCCTATCCGGGCCTGTACGAGAGCCCGTGCTGGCTCAGCCCCGGCCAGTGGATCGGCGCCCTCGCCGACGAGGTGATCGCACCGGGCTCCGATCCCGGCGTCCCGGTCGGGGGCCCCGCCGACCCCTGGGAGTCGGTCTTCACCGCCATGCGCGTCATGCCCGAGCCGGAAGCGACGCAGCAGCCGGCAGCGGTGTTCGGGGGGTTCTTCACGCAACTGCTGGGGGAGATCGCCACCCGGCTCCACGGCACCGCGCCCGCCCCGGTGAGGCGGCACCACGACCGGCTGCCGGAGCCCGGGATGGCCGCGCCGCCGCACCTGTTCGTGCTGCGCCGGCTCGCCGAGCTCTACGCGGCGCTGCGCGAAGGCACGCTGCCGCCGGTGCTGCTGGCGACGCCCACCCTGGCCACTGGGCACCTCGACCCCGCGGTGCTGGTCGACCGGCTGGAGGCGTGCGCGGCGGCGGGCGTCGAGCCGCTGCCCGCCGACCTGGCGCAGGCCCTGCTGCGGCTGCCGCGCGGCGCCTGGCCGGAAGCTGCCGAACGGGCCGCGCGGGTGGGGTCGCGGGGCGCCACGCGGGCCGCCGCCTGGCTGGCCGGAGGCGGCCTGCCCGATCCGGTGACGGGGCTGGAGTGGGGCTACCGGCTGGGCGCCGTGGACCACGTGTTCGACGACGACCACGTGCCCGAACACACCGACGACGTCTGGGTGCGGCCCGTCCTGCGGGCCCGGCCGACCGGCGACGAGCTGATCGACGAGCTGCTGCGCGAGCCCCGGAGGTGGAGCTGGGGCGATCACGCCGACACCGTCGGCTGGTGGCCGGCGATCCTCCCGTCGCACCGCGAGGTGGTCGCCGTCAACCTGCTGCCCTGGCTGTTCGGCGGAGGGGCCGCCGATGCGACGCTCGCGGCCCTGGCGCAGGCGGGCGGGCCGGTCGGAGAGGCGACCGCGATCAACCTGGCGCGTTCGCTGACCCGTCCCGACGGCGAGGCGGCGCCGTTGCTGTTACGGATGGCCGCCCGGGGCGACCTGCCCGCCGAGGCGGTCGGCCGGCAGCTCGCGCACTTCGTCCGGCGCACCCGGCGCGAGGTCCGCCCGGCGTTCGGCGCGCTCGCCGACGCGGCCAGGCAGGGCGCGCACGCGCAGGTGTGGGAGATCGTCAAGGCCATGCTGCCGGACCTCCTGGCCGTGGGCGAGCGGCCGGCCGCCGTCCACACCGAGGCGGTGACGCTGGCCGTCGACGTGGCGGCCTGGGCGGGCGCGCGCGACGAGATCCCCGCGGTCACGGCCTGGGCCACGAGCCGCAGCCGCAGCCGCTTCGCCCGCGAGTGCCGCCGCCTGCGCGACCAATTGAGCGGCGCGAGCCGCTGAGCCCGGCATCGGACGAACAGCACGGTAGGCGTACGGGAAGCGCCGTCCTAGGCTGGGCGCATGGATCTTGACAGCGCGCTCTGGGACGCCGAGCCCGGCTGGCTCAACACCGCCTCGTACGGGCTGCCGCCCCGCCGGGCGTTCGAGGAGTTGCAGGCCGTGCTGGCCCACTGGCGGCACGGCAGCTCGGACTGGAAGCCCTGGGACGCCTCCGTGGGCCGCTCGCGCGCCGCGTTCGCCCGGATGGTCGGCGCCGCCGCGGAGGACGTGTCCGTCGGCTCGACCGTCTCGCAGATCATGTCCACCGTGGCCACCGCGCTCCCGCCGGGCGCCGAGGTGGTCGTGCCGGAGATCGAGTTCACCAGCAACCTGTTCCCGTGGGCGGTGGCCGCCCGCGTCCGGACCGTTCCCGCCGACCGGCTGGCCGACGCGATCACCGCCTCGACCGGCGCGGTGGCGTTCAGCCTGGTGCAGTCGGCGACCGGCGAGGTGGCGCCGCTGGCCGACATCGTCGCCGCCGCCCGCGACCACGACGCGCTCGTCATCGCCGACGGCTCCCAGGCGTGCGGCTGGCTCCCGGTGAACGTCGACGGCGTCGACGCGCTGGCCTGCGCCGCGTACAAGTGGCTGATGGCCCCGCGCGGCGCGGCGTTCGGCTACCTGTCGCCGCGCCTGCGCGAGCGCATGCGCCCGCTGGCCGCCAACTGGTACGCCGGGGCCGACGAGGGCGGCTCCTTCTACGGCCCGCCGCTGCGGCTCGCGGGCGACGCGCGGGCCTTCGACCTGTCGCCCGCTTGGTTCTGCTACGTGGGGGCCGCGCCCGCGCTCGAACTGCTCAACGAGATCGGCGTCGAGCGCGTCCGCGACCACGACGTGGCGCTCGCCAACCGCTTCCGGGCCGGACTCGGCCTCGAACCGTCCGACAGCGCGATCGTCTCCGTCGACGCGCCTGGCGAACGGCTGGAGGCGGCCGGCATCCGGGCGGCGGTGCGGGCCGGGAAGGTCCGCGCAAGCTTCCACGCCTACACGACGACCGCGGACGTGGACCGCGCGCTGGAGGCCCTGGGCGCCCCATAACACCGCGATAGGGGGTCATTTGGGACGACCATTCCTCGTATCCGTCCTCGTACGGTGGCGACACCCCCCGTAATACGAGGAGAGTCACATGCTCCCCAGAAAGACCCTGACAGCGGGCCTCGCGCTCGGACTGACCCTCGTGGTCGTCCCCGCTGTAGCCTGGACCGCGCACAGCGCCACCGCGGACGACCTCAGCCCCTACGCCGCGGCGCAGGCGCAGGCTTCTGTCAACGAACCACCGCCCGGCCTGATCAACGCGCTCAGCGACGACCTCGGCATCAGCCAGCAGCAGGCCGAGACCCGGCTCGTCAACGAGGCAGCCGCGGCGACCGTCGAGCCCGGCCTGCGCGCCCAGCTCGGCGCGGCCTACGGCGGCGTCTGGCTCAGCGGCCCCACCGCTGCGATGACCGTCGCCACCACCGACCAGGCGCAGGTCGCCGCCATCCGGGAGACCGGTGTCGAGGCCCGCGTGGTCGGCCGCTCCCTCCAGCAGCTCGACGCGATCAAGGCCACCCTCGACCGGGCGGCCGCGAAGGCGCCGAAGACCGCGCCGGTCTGGTACGTCGACGTCGTGAACAACGACGTGGTCGTCCTGTCCTCCACGCCCGCCAAGGCGCAGGCCTGGGTACGGGCCAGCGGCGCCGACGCCTCGGCCGTCAGGGTCGTCCGCTCCAACGAGCAGCCGCAGGCCTACTACGACGTACGCGGCGGCGACGCGTACTACATCGGCAGCGGCTCCCGCTGCTCGGTCGGCTTCTCGGTGAGCAAGGCGGGCTCGCAGGGCGGCTTCGTCACCGCCGGCCACTGCGGCAGCACCGGCGCGACCACGACCGGCCACAACCGCGTCAACCAGGGCGTCTTCCGCGGCTCCTCCTTCCCGGGCAACGACTACGCCTGGGTCGAGGTCAACTCGCAGTGGACCCCGACCGGCGTGGTCAACGCCTACGGCCGGGGCATCCAGCCGATCCGCGGCTCCCAGGTCGCCCAGGTGGGCGCCTCGATCTGCCGCTCCGGCTCGACCACCCAGACCCACTGCGGTCAGGTCAGCCAGCTCAACACCAGCGTCACCTACCCGCAGGGCACGGTCTCGCAGGTGACCAGGACGAGCGTCTGCGCCGAGCCCGGCGACTCCGGCGGCTCGTTCTACTCCGGCGACCAGGCCCAGGGCGTGACCTCGGGCGGCTCGGGCAACTGCAGCTCGGGCGGCACGACGTACTTCCAGCCGGTCAACGAGATCCTGCAGGCGTACGGCCTCACGCTGGTCACCCAGGGCGGCAACAGCCCGACCCCGACCGGCAGCAACACGCCGACGCAGTCGCCCGGCGGCACCTGGGCGGCCGGCACCACCTACGCGGCCGGCGCCACGGTGACGTACGGCGGCGCCACCTACCGGTGCCTCCAGGGCCACACCGCGCAGGCAGGCTGGGAGCCCCCGGTCGTGCCCGCCCTGTGGCAGCGCGTCTGATGTCCTGACCCGTTCGAACCGGGCCCAGGCCGGGGAGCCCCCTCCTCCGGCCTGGGCCCGCCGGTTTGTCGGTGCCGGACGGTACTTTCCGATCATCCCCCTGACGATGGAGGTTGGTCGATGTACCGACAGGGCGACATCCTGATCGTGCCGGTGTCCGAGGAGGACGCGCCGCGCACCGTCCGGCCCGAGCCGCGTGACGCCCGCGGGCGGCTCGTGCTGGCGCACGGCGAGGCCACCGGCCACTGCCACGCGATCCCGGGGCCCGGCACGCTGTCGGGCGGGTTCCTGCACCTGCCGGAGGGCGGTCGCCTGGTGCACGAGGAGCATGACCCGATCTCGCTGCCCAAGGGCTGGTACCGGGTGGTCCGCCAGCGCGAGTACGTGCCGGGCTCCTTCCGGGTGGTGGCCGACTGATGGCCGTGCACACCGATGAACGGGTGGCGTGGGAGCGCATGGCCTTCGCCACCGGGCCGGGCGGCGACGCCGACGCGGCTGTCCGGCAGGCCTACAGGGAAGCGGGCCTGCCGGAGCCGGACCACGTGATCGTGGTGGCCTCGCCGCTCGCCGGCGCCCGCGCCGCCGCCTGGCTCACCGCCGACCCCGCCACCCGCCCCCGGCCCGCCGCCCCGAACCTCCAGGAAACCGCCCGGACCGCGTCTGAAACCCCCGAAGGCCAGGCTGTGGGTGGGTCGGAAACCCCGGCCAGGGCGGAGTCCTCGGAGGGGGCGGGTGTGCTTGCGGGGTTGCCGGTCGGGGTGGTGGCGGGGCGGTCGGTGCGGCATGAGGTGCGGACCCTGCCGTGGGAGCGGGCCAGGGCCGCGCTCTCGGCCGAGCTGGGTCCGGCGGGGTGGGCGGCCCGGTGGGAGGAGACCGGCGGCAGGCTGTGGCCGCAGGTGAGCCGCCTGGTCGCCGACGTCCGCCGCGCCATCGCCGAAGCCGCCACCATCGAGGTCACCGCCGGAAGCGACACCGCCGCCGCGGACGGCAGCCAGCAGGTCGGGGAGGAGTTGCGGCGGGTGACGCTCGATGCGGTGCTCGGGCAGCATGACGCCCCCTGGCTGTCGGCCTTCGAGGGGCTCGGCGGGCTGGACGGGCTGGAGCGGGTCGCCCGGTGCGCGAGCTGGTGGTGGCCGTACGAGCGGGTGGCGATCGTCAGCGCCCGCCCCGCCGAGCTGCACCTCGACGAGCTGGGCCGCCTGCACGCGGCGGACGGCCCGGCGTTGGTGTGGTCCGACGGGTTCGCCCTACATGCCTGGCACGGCATGCCGGTGCCCGCGGGGTTCACGATGACGGACCTGACCCCGGCGCGCATCCGTGAGGAGTCCAACGCCGAGCTGCGCCGCGTCATGCTGGAGCACTTCGGCGTCGACCGCTATCTGGCCGAGTCGGGGGCGCGGCCGGAGCATTCGGACGAGACGGGCGTCCTGTGGCGGATCGAGCTGCCGGGTGACGAGCCGGTCGCGATGGTGGAGGTGGTCAACTCCACGCCCGAGCCCGACGGCACCCGGCGTACGTACTTCCTGCGGGTGCCGCCGTGGGTGCGGCGGGCGCGTGAGGGGGTGGCCTGGACGTTCGGCGTGAGCGAGGAGAGCTACCGGCCGGAGCGCGAGACCTGAGGCCAGGCGGCCGGGATGCGTTCCAGCACCCCGTCGCCGAACACCTCGTAGAGCCCGAGCGGTTCCAGGTGCACGTAGCCGATGTGGCAGTCGCAGGCGGCGGCCGGGCAGGCGCGCGGCCGCAGCTGGGGCGCGTAGCTGCCGTCGTAGAGGTTGCCGAGCGGTTCGGCGACGAAGTGGCAGCGCCGCACGTCGCCGTCGCCGTTGACGGACACGACGCTGTCGCCGGTGCGGCAGGGCAGCCCGCGGCTGGGGTGCGGGAAGCGGCTGTGGTGGAAGAGCGGGTCGAGGGCGGTCCAGTCGGCGGCTTCGGCGTCGGTGTAGAGGCGGCCTTCCTCGGCGTTGACCCACAGGTACGTCTCGGGAGGCAGGTCGGCGCGCAGCCGCCGGGCGTCGGCGAGGTGCGCCGGGTCGCCGACGATGCCGACGCTGTGCCGCACGGTCAGTGATCGGAGCTTGGCGAGGAACCGGTCGTAGGGCACCTGGGTGGGGTGGTAGGTGACCCAGAGGGCGGCCCGGTCGGAGGCGTCGGCGAGCCAGCCGGTGCGGCAGCTCAGGTTGGTCTGGATGGCGACGCGGCGGACGTTCGGCAGCCATGACAGCTCGACGAGCGCCTTCCGGTACCAGGACCTGACGAGCCCTTCGCCCCAGGGCGTGAACAGGATGGCCACGTCGAAGTCCTGCCGGGCCACCCAGGCGGCGAAGCGTTCGAGCGCGGCGCGGTCGGCGCGCAACTGTTCGGGCGTGTCGCGCCGCTTGGCGAAGGGGCAGTAGGCGCAGTCGTAGTCGCAGCTCGCCAGCGGACCTCGGTACAGGATGGTCAGCATGCGTCGTAGCCGTCCATGAGGGCTCTGACCTGCGGCGAGAACAGGGCGGGCCCGATCGCGTCGGACCAGGCCAGGCCCTCGGCCGTCAGCTTGATCACGTCGGGCTCGATCACGAGCCACTGCCGGAACTCCGCCAGCGGGAAGTCGTCGAGCGCATCGGCGCCGAACCGCTCCCGGTAGAGGTCGCGGTCCAGGCCGCCGGCCTGCAGCAGCGACTGGATGAGGTGCCGCCGCCTGCGTTCGCCGGGGGTGAGCGTGAAGCCGACGTTGGCGTGGCCGAAGTCGTCGCGGCTCACGTAGTCGTCGATGATCGCGCGCACCTGGCGGGCGCCGACCGCGTACTCGAAGGAGTAGTGCAGGTCGCCGGTGTAGGAGCGGGCGCCGCAGCCCAGGCCCACCATGCCGTCGGTCTGGCAGCAGTATTCGGTGGCGTTGGCGGTGCCGGGCAGCCGGAACATCCGCATCGACACCTGCTCGTAGCCGGCGTCGGCGAGCCGGTCGCGGCCGAGTCGGTAGAGCTCCAGCCGCTGGTCGTCCCAGGCGCGGCCCTGCTTGCCGAGCCCGGTGAGCGGCCGGACGTACAGCGGGTAGAGGTAGATCTCCTCGGGCTTCCAGGTGAGGGCGGTGTCCAGGGAGTGGAGCCAGGAGGCGGGGGTCTGGCCGTCGATGCCGTAGATGAGGTCGAGGTTGAGGACGGGGACGGCGCTGGCGCGGATGGCGTCGAGCGCCGCGTCGACCTCGGCGCGTTTCTGCGGCCGGACGGCGGCGCGTGCCTCGGTGTCGACGAAGCTCTGCACGCCGATGGAGACGCGGGTGGCGCCGCGTTCGGCGAGGACGGCGAGGCGGTCGGGGGTGGCGGTGGCGGGCGAGGTCTCGACGGACAGCGGGATCGCGCCCAGGTCGACGGACATGGCCCGTTCGGTCAGGTCGAAGAGCCTGGTCAGCTCGCGGGCGCTGAGGTAGGTGGGGGTGCCGCCGCCGAACGCGGCCGTGGTGAACGCGCTGGTCTCCAGGGCGCCGGCGGTCTGGACGGCCTGGCGTTCGAGGGCGTCGAGGTAGGCGGTGACCAGGTTCTCGGGGGCGCCGGTCCGGGTGAACAGGTTGCAGAAGCCGCACCGCATCTCGCAGAACGGGATGTGCACGTACAGGGCGCCGGGCCGTTCGCCGGCCCACACGTCGGCCAGCGCGGGGCGGGGGTCGAGGGGGCGGTAGGCGGTCTTGTGCGGGTACGCGTAGACGTATCCCTCATACGGGCGCATGGGGCTCCAGGATGAACTGCGTGTACGGGACGGTCCACACGACTTCGTGGCCGATCCGGTGGCCGACGTGGCCGTCCTCGCCGTACGCCGTGCCGTGGTCGGAGCAGACGATCACCAGCGTGGGGCGGGGCATGAGGTCGTAGAGCCTGCCGATGTGGCGGTCCACGTACGCGAGCGCGGCGGCGTGGGTGTCGCGCGAGTCGGCGGTGGCGCCGGGCAGGTAGAAGTGGTTGGGCTGATGGAGGGCGGACACGTTGAGGAACAGGAACACCCGGGTCCTGATATTTCGCAGAATGTCGCCCACGCGGTCGATCTGGTGCTCCAGCGACCGCGGGTCCGTCACCCCGAACTCCGGCTCCCAGTGGCTCTCCGCGAACAGCCCCGGCAGCGCCGACCCGAGCGGCGTCCGCTTGTTGAAGAAGCCCACGCCCCCGACGCACACCGTGTGGTAGCCGGCCGCGGCCAGCCCGGCGGGCAGGTCGGGCTCGTCGAACACCCACGTGCCGTCGCCCGTGGTCTCGCTGCCCGGGAACGTGGCCGCGAACAGCCGGGGATGCGGCCCCGGCGTCACGGGCGTCGGCAGGAACCCGGCGAGGAAGGCGGCGTGCGAGGCGTAGGTGAAGCTGCCGGGGCTGTGCCGCCGCTCCCACCGGGCGCCGCCGGGCAGCAGGTTGCGCAGCCGCCCGGCCCTGGCCAGCTCGTCGGCCACGTCGTAACGCAGCGTGTCGAGCGTGATCAGCAGGATGTCGTGGCTGCCGACGATCTCACGCATGTCCATCGAGCACCGCCCTGACCTGCTCGGCGTAGGTGTCGCGGCCGTGTCCCGCCAGGTCGCCCAGCCCCGGCAGCAGGTCGCCGAACGCGTTGACCTCCGCCACCGCGACCGTCCGCCAGTCGGCGCCCACCATCAGGTCGACCCCGGTGCTGAGGGTGCCGGGGAAGCAGGCCGCCGCCCGCGCGCACGTGTCGAGCACCCGCTCCCACAGCGCGGTGCGCGCCCGCAGCGGCTCCAGGTCGCCGCGCTCGCCGCCGAGGTGCAGGTTGGTCATCGGCCAGCGCCCGGACCGCACCACCGCGTGCGTCGGCTTCCCCGCCACCGTGACCACCCGCAGGTCGAACGCCCTCCCGCCCACTGACGCCTTGGGGAACCACCGCTCGACGTGCAGCCCGTCGGGGGCCAGGAAGTCGACGAGCCGCCGCACGTCCGCCTCGTCCTCGTAGGTGCGCACCCGCAGCGAGTTCAGGTAAGCGCCGCCGGTCCGGGCGGCCGACGTGACGGCCTTGACCCGCCCGGCATGCGCCTGGAACGCGATCACGCCCGACGACGACGAGCCGTGGGCGGGCTTGACGAACACCCTCTTCCAGCCGCGTACGGCCATGAGCTCGCGAAGTTCCCCGTACGACGAGGCGGTGAAGCCGGGCGGCACCGGCACCCCGGCCGCCTCCAGCACCGCGTGGCAGCGCCGCTTGTCGAACAGCACGCCGATCTCCGCCACGTCGCCCAGCAGCCGGACCCCGGGGACTGCCGCGACGCGCGCCAGCCCGGCGGTGAAGGCCTCGTACCAGGCCGCGCCGCCGCCCACCCGCGCCGGGTCGCCGGGCCCGCGCAGCAGCGCGTCGGCCTCGGCGTCCTCGCCCGGCGAGTCGATCCGCAGCAGCGCCTTCGCGGGCGCGCGCAGCTCCCGCCCGGCGAGCACGTCACGCCACGGGATCACGTACGGCTCGGCCAGGCCGTGGGCGGTCACCGCGGCCCCGAACATCGTCACCCGCCGGTCGCCGGGGGTCCCGACGACCGCGAACTCCACGCTCACTCGCTGACCGCGACGAAGGTCCAGCCTCGGTCGGACTGCTCCATGCCGGTCAGGTCCACCTCGACGCCGGGCAGGGCGGCGGTGATCCGCTTCATCATGGGCTCGGTCAGGTAGTGGTGGTGCAGGTCAAGCTTGCGCAGGTGGGTGAGCGGCTGCCCGCTGAGCAGCGCTTCGGCGCCCTCGTCGCGCAGCACGCCCAGCGACAGGGCCAGCGACTCCAGCCGGGCCACGACGGGCGCGGCGGCCACAGCGGCGGCGATCTCGTCCTGGATCTCGCTGTCCTGCAACCCCAGGTGCCGCAGCGCGGGCAGCCGCTCCCCCGACAGGATCGGCGCCAGGTCGGCCACCGTGGCGTCGCCGCCGTACTCCTCCACGCCCAGCCACAGCTCCAGGTGCTCCAGCGCGGGCAGGTCCGACGCTCCCACGGCCCTGACCACGGCGGCCGGCAGTCCACCGGTCTCGAACCGCAACACCCGCAGCGCCTCGTGCCGCACCGGCGACAGCTCCAGCCCGGTGCCGCCCCGCACCTCCAACCGCTCCAACCTGGGGAACGCCTCCAGCAGCGGCGTCATGTCGGACTGCTGGATCCAGGAGATCTCGGCCTCCTCGGACTCGATGTCGCCGACGAACAGCGAGCGCAGCCCGGTCAGCCGGGGCGCGTGCGCGACCAGGCGCTCCACGACCGACGCCGAGCTCGTCTCGTAGCACTCCTCCCAGGCCCCGATCACCAGCGCCGTGACCCGCGCCGGGTCGACGGACTCGACGAAGGCGTCGATGACCTGCGACATGCGCGTCCGCTCGTCGCCGGGCCAGGTGACCGCTTGGAGCCGCCAGGCCACCTCACCCTCCGGCGGGGACTGGCCGTCCCGCGGAGGGTGGGCGACAGGCAGCCCGGCGTACATGTCCGTGTAGGACAGCGTGTAGCCGAGCGCGGGGTCGTACTCGATCATGGCAGAATGTCCTCGCCTGGGGGGATTGGCGAGTCCTGTCCTACCAGATCGAGCCGACAATCACCGCTCCCGGTAATCGGCCGCCACCCCGATCAGCGAGATCAGGCCCGAGGCGAACTCCATCGCCTCCTGGTGACCCTCGCTGAACGGCGGCTGGAAGCCGACGCCCTCCCATCTCCGCGTCTCCGGGTTCCACAGGTCGCTGCCGACCTCGAAGTCCCAGCCGTAGATGCCGAAGTCGTACCAGAGCTCGTCGGCCGAGTTGCCGGCGGCCGAGTAGAGCACGTCGGTCACCGGGCCGGTCTGCTGCGGCCAGGTGACGGTGCCGCGCTCGGCAGCGATGGCCTCCTCGATCGTGCGGGCCGAGCGCAGGAAGTACGCCTCCTCCTGGGCGGTCGGGCGGGGCAGCGTGACGCGGCCGTCGAGCTTGTACGCGCCGGGCGGCCACATGAAGTAGCCGCCGTAGCTGTGCACGTTCATGGCGAACTTGATGTTGCGGTACTTCTGCGCGAGCCAGATGACGTTGCGGCTCTCCGGCTCGGAGTGCTCGGCCGGACCCGCGTAGTTGCCGCTCTGGCAGTTGGCGGAGGCGCCGAAGTAGCCGTCGTGCAGCGATCCGGCCGCGTAGTTGCGGTTGACGTCCACGCCCCAGGTGTTGCGCTGCGCCGGGTCGGCCTGCTGGGCGGGGCAGTGGTTGGTCATGTTCTTACGCTGGGAGTTGAAGTCGTAGAAGCTGTAGTTGGCGCCGTCGGGGTTGACGGTCGGCACGATGAACACGTCGGTGCGCTGGAGCAGCTTGCGGGTGGCGGAGTCGCGCGCGTAGTTGCGCAGCAGCCGCTCGGCGGCCTCGATGGTGACGAGCGGCGTCACCCACTCCCTGGCGTGCTCCTGGGCGTAGGCGAGGACGCCGGTGCGCGAGCCGTCACGGTGCACGCCGATGCGCAGCGCGAGCACCCTGGCGGGCTTGCGGGAGACGTCGGCGGGCGCCTTGAGGAAGTCGCTGAGCTGGGTGAGCGCCACCGGCGCCATGACCCCGGCGCCCGGGTCGCCCCTGTAGGTGGAGGCGCGCAGCCCGGGGGTGGCGTCGAGCGCGGCGGCCACCTGGGCGGCCGTGCTGGTGGGCGTCCCGGAGCCGTCGGTGGCCAGGCTGACCGTGACGCGCTTGCCGTCCGCCCGCACGTCGAGCGCGCGGTCGGGCGCTCCCGGGTCGACGAGCTCGACGGCCAGGTCGTTGCCGCCTTCGGACCCGTACGCGCGTGAGGTGACGACGACGGCGGAGCCGGGGACGGCGCCGAGCAGCGCCTGGGCGTGGCGGCGGTAGCCGTTGGTCAGGTGCGGCAGCTCGACGATGTCGGTGAGCCGGGGGAAGCTGCGGTGCAGGGCCTTGATGCGCTCGTTGAGCTGCGCGGGCGGCATGTACTGGGTGATGAAGTCCTTCTGGTAGCGGTGACCGGTGCGGTCGGGGCGCTCGCCGTCGGGCCACTCGCTGACGCGGGCCTGCGCGGTGCCGCCGGTCGCGGAGGTGACCGTGACCCAGTCGGGCCGGGTGTCCACCGGCGCCGGGGTGGCGAACTGGTGTCCCAGGTAGGCGCCCGCGTCGAGGTAGGGCGCCATGGCGACCTCGCCGGTCGCGCCGCGCCTGCCCTTCCAGGTGGCGGTGAGCGCTGCCGCGCCGCCGGCGCTGCTGGACGCCTCGACCGACAGGAAGTAGCCGTCGCGGGACTTGAACCAGACGGCCCGCTCGATGACGATCTGGTCCCGTGCGGTGGCGGTGGCGGCAGGCTTGGGGGCCGGCGTGCCCGTGGCCAGGGTCGCGCCGAGCGGCCTGAGCGCCGCGAGCTGGGTCGGCGTCACCACCGCGTCGACCTGGATGCTGCCGTCGGCCTGGGGTCGCACCCGCTCGGTGAGGTCGGCCCCGGCCGCGACCAGCCGGTCCATCGCCGCGCGGTCCGGAACGGAGAGTGTGACCAGCGAGACGGGCTCGGGGTCGGTGGGCCCGGCGACCGCCGGGATGGACGGTTCGGCCGTCACGAACGTGGTGAGAACGACGGTCAGGACAACTGCGGCTGCCCGTAGGGCTCGCATCGGCTCCTCCTGGGGATCACCCGTATGAGGATCATTGAAAGCCGACAAGGACGAACCGGCAAGACTCACACCTTGCGACGCTCCGGCGACCTGCGGAAGGATCTCCCAATCAACCCCCCGCCGTTTTTGGAGCGCCGTCGTGGACTCACAGGAGAGCATCGGCCGGTTCGGCTACCGCCAGGAGTTACGCCGTGGGGTCGACCTGACCGATCTGGTGTTCTATGGCCTGATCTTCATGGTGCCCATCGCGCCATTCGCGATCTTCGGCCTGGTCTATGAGCGTTCAGGTGGTATGCCGGTATTGGTATACCTCGTCGGCATCATCGCGTTGCTGTTCACCGCGAACTCGTACGCCCAGATGGTCAAGGCGTTCCCGCTTTCTGGATCGGTCTACAACTACGCCGGGCGCGGCATCGCGGCGCCTGTCGGGTTCATGACGGGCTGGGCGATCCTGCTCGACTACCTGCTCGCGCCGAGCCTGCTCTACCTGATCGCGTCCATCGCCATGAACGCCAGCATCCCGGCGGTGCCCGTGTGGGCCTGGCTGATCATCTTCGTGACGGTCAACACGGTGATCAACCTGCGCGGCATCCGCATGACGATCAAGCTCACCAAGGTGATGATCGTCGCCGAGCTGGCCGTGCTGGCGCTGTTCCTGCTGGCCGGGCTCTGGGCGCTGCTCAACGGGGCGGGCCGCGGGTTCAGCCTGACCCCGCTGTTCAACCCCGAGACCTTCTCCTGGCCGATCGTGTTCGCCGCCGTGTCGGTGGCCGTGCTGTCGTTCCTCGGCTTCGACGGCATCAGCATGCTGGTCGAGGAGTCGACCGGCGGTTCGGAGCAGGTGGGCCGGGCGATGCGGCTGGCGCTCGTCCTGGCGGGCGTGCTGTTCATCACCCAGGTGTGGGTGGCCGCCCTGCTCGCGCCCGAACCGCTCAACTCCGACACCGCCTTCTACGACGCGGCGGCCATCGCGGGGGGCGAATGGCTGCGGCATCTCACCACCACCGCCACCGCGATCTCCTGGGGTGTGGCCAACACCCTGGTCGCCCAGGTCGCGGTCTCGCGCCTGCTGTACGCGATGGCCCGCGACCGGCAGCTCCCGGCGTTCCTGGCCCGCATCTCGGTGCGCAACTCGGTGCCCGCCAACGCCATCCTGCTCGTGTCGGTGCTGTCGGTCGGCATCGGGCTGTGGATGTCGACCGTCGACGGCGGCGTCGACCTGCTCACCAGCCTGATCAACATGGGCGCGCTGGTCGCCTTCATCGTCCTGCACGTCTCCGTCGTCGTGCACTACACGGTCCGCCTGAAGTCGGCCAACCGCTGGGCCCACCTGGCCGCGCCGCTCATCGGCATGGCGATCCTGGTCTTCGTGGTGATCAACGCCAACATCCTCGCCCAGATGGTGGGCCTCGTCTGGCTCGGCGTCGGCGCGGTCGTGCTGGCGATCCTGTACGCCATGGGGCGCCGTCCCACGCTGCGCGATTCGGTCAAGGAGCCGGCGTGACCCGGCAGCCGCTCCACCACGACCTGTTCCTGATCGCGCACGACAAGTCGGGCAAGCCGCTGGCCCACCGGTCGGCGACGTCACTGGCGCTGGCCGGGGCGGTGCTGATCGACCTGGTGCTCGCCGAGCACGTGAGCGTCGCCGCGGGCTCGGCCGCCGTCACCGGCCGCGCCGCCACCGGCGACGCGGTGGCCGACGACCTCCTGAACGTGATCGCCGCCGACCGCATCGGCCACGACCCGCCGTACTGGGTCAGGAGCCTGGCCGAGAACGTGTACGACCGCACCCGCGACGCGCTGACCGCCGCGGGCCTGCTGGTGCCGGTGACCCGCCGCCGCCTGGGCATGCTGCCCTACGTCCGCCACGAGCCCGCCGACATCGCCCTGCTGGTACGGGCCTCCGCCGGGGTGCGGTCGGCGGCCGAGGGCCGCAAGAGCCCCGACGCGCGCAGCGCCGCGCTGTGCGGCCTGGTGGCCGTGCTCCAGATCGAGGCTGCGCTCTACCTCGGCCTGCCGTCGCTCAACGAACGGCTGCGCGCCCTCGCCACCGGCCACTCGCCGCTGGTCAAGGAGCTGGTCGGCATGGTCGACACGCTCGTGCAGGAAGCCGCCGTCGCCGTCTACAGGTGACCCCCGGCCGCAGGTGTCAACGGCTCTCCCCGTGGTACGTGTACGGCAACCGACACGGGGGGACACCATGGCCGAGCTCCTGACGGACGAGGAGATCGACACGGCGCTGGCGGGCCTGGAGGGCTGGCGCCGCGACGGCACGGCGCTGACCAGGGACATCCCGATCACGCCTGACAACTTCGACTGGCTGCGCCAGGCGGTGACGAACGAGGCCGAGGCGCTGGACCACCATCCGGAGATCGAGCGCACCGACTCCGGCATCCGCTTCCGCCTGTCGACCCACAGCGCGGGCGGGGTGACCGCCAAGGACGTCGAGCTGGCCGCGCACATCGACCAGGTCGTCGACGGCGCGGCCCGCGACCGGGGCTGACGCCCGCCCGGTCAGCTCACCCGAGCACCGACTCGATCGCCTCGACCGCGGCGGCCCGGTGCCCGGCCAGCAGCGCCACCGCGCCCTCGGCGTCGCGGCGGCGCAGCAGGTCGAGCGTGGCCCGGTGCTCCTCGATGACCCGCCGCCGGTTGGCCTCCTCGGCGTAGTAGACCGAGCGGTAGGCGTCGGTCGAGTCCCACAGCGTCCTGATCAGCCGCACCAGGCGCGGCAGCCCCGCGCACTCGAAGATCGCCATGTGGAAGCGCCGGTTGGCCTCGGCCATGGCCAGCACGTCGGCGGCCTCGGCGGCCCGCTCGACCTCGGCCTGCGCCGCCTCGGCCGCCGCCAGCCCGGCGTCGGTGAGCCGCCCGACCGCTCGCCGGACGGCCTCGGCCTCCAGCAGGTCGCGGATGAGATAGACCTCGCGCAGGTCGTCGAGCGAGAGCTGCTCGACGTAGTAGCCCCGGTGCGCTCGATGGCCGACCAGGCCCTCGCCCTGCAGCGTCTTGAGCGCCTCGCGCAGCGGGACGCGGCTCACGTCGAGCTCGTCGGCCAGCACCTCCTGCCGGATCGGCTCGCCCGGCCGCAGGCGGCCGGTGGTGATGGCCCGCCTGAGCTCCTCCAGGACGAACTGCTGAGCCGTGGGCGGCCGGCGAGAGGTCATTGGCCCAATATCCCACGGACCCACTGCTCGTCCCGGCCCAGCTCGGGCGGGTCCAGCCGGTAGGCGGGCGGCGTCACGTCCAGGCCGATCGGGTTGGCCACCTGCCCGTCCGCCAGCGGCTCCAGCCCCAGCTCGGCGGCGAGCGCGAAGGCCTCGGCCAGGTCGTTGATCGGCCCGCACGGCACCCCGGCGGGCGTCAGCGCGGCGAACCAGTCGTCGGCGCCCCGCGTGGCCAGCGTCGCGTTCAGCTCGGCGACCAGCTCCTCGCGGTGTGCCACCCGGCCGGCGTTCGTGCCGAACCGCTCGTCGGCCGCCAGGTCGGGCCGCTCCAGCACCCCGCACAGCGCCCGGAACTGCCGGTCGTTGCCCGCCGCGATGACGATCGGCCTGTCGGCCGCCCGGAACACCTCGTACGGCACGATGCTCGGATGCCGGTTGCCCATGGCCTTCGGCACCACCCCGGCGGCGGCGTACGCGGAGGCGTGGTTGGTCAGCGCGGACAGCAGCGACGACAGCAGCGACACCGTCACCCGCTGCCCCTGCCCGGTGGCGTCGCGGTGGCGGAGCGCGGCCAGCACGCCGAGCGCCGCGTGCAGCCCGGTGATCACGTCGACCAGCGCGACGCCCGCCTTCGTGCCCGGCCCGTCAGGCTCTCCGGTGACGCTCATCAGCCCGCCCACGGCCTGCGCGATCAGGTCGTAGCCCGGCAGCTCGGCGCCCTTGCCGGTGCCGAACCCGGTCACCGAGCAGTAGACCAGCCCCGGGTTGAGCCCGCGCAGCCTGTCGTAGCCGAGGCCGAGTCGGTCCATCGTGCCCGGCCGGAAGTTCTCCACGAGTACGTCGGCGCGCGCGGCCAGCGCCGTGGCCACCTCCAGGCCGGCGGGGTCGCGCAGGTCGAGGGCGATCGAGCGCTTGTTGCGGTTGACGGCCAGGTAATAGGTCGCCACCCCGTCGGCGTCGTGCGGCGGCCCCCACGAGCGGGTGTCGTCCCCGCCGCCGGGCCGCTCGACCTTGACCACGTCCGCGCCGAGGTCGGCGAGCAGCATCGTGGCGTACGGCCCGGCCAGGACCCGGCTGAAGTCGGCGATCAGCAGCCCGTTCAACGCCCCGCCCATGGCTACGCCCCTCTTCCTGTGACATATTTGGATTTTGGATCCAAAATACAGGAAGGGCTTCCCCGTGCATCCCTCGACGCTGTTCGCCATCGACGGCCTCCTCACCGACGAGGAACGCGACATCCGCAAAGCCGTGCGCCAGGTCTGCGACAAGGAGATCCGCCCGCACATCGCCGAATGGTTCGACACCGGCGAGCTGCCCGCCCGCGAACTGGCCCGCACCCTCGGCTCGGTCGGCGTCCTCGGCATGCACCTCGACGGCTACGGCTGCGCCGGGCTGGGCGCCGTCTCGTACGGGCTGGCCTGCCTGGAGCTGGAGGCCGCCGACTCCGGCCTGCGCAGCCTCGTCTCAGTGCAGGGCTCGCTCGCCATGTACGCCATCTGGAAGTACGGCAGCGAGGAGCACAAGCGCGAATGGCTGCCCCCGATGGCCGCCGGCGAGCGCATCGGCTGCTTCGGCCTGACCGAGCCCGACTTCGGCTCCGACCCCGGCGGCATGCGCACCACCGCCAGGCGCGACGGCTCCGACTGGGTGCTCAACGGCGCCAAGATGTGGATCACCAACGGCTCCGTGTCCGACGTCGCCGTCGTCTGGGCGCGGACCGACGACGGCGTCCGCGGCTTCCTCGTCCCGGCGGGCACCCCCGGCTTCACCGCCCACGACCTGAAGCGGAAGGTGTCCCTGCGCGCCAGCGTCACCAGCGAGCTCGTCCTCGACGACGTACGCCTGCCCGCCGACGCCATGCTGCCCGGCGCGCGCGGCCTGTCCGGCCCGCTCGGCTGCCTCAACGAGGCCCGGTACGGCATCGTGTTCGGCGCGATGGGCGCGGCGCTCGACTGCCTGGAGACCGCCCTGGACTACGCCGGCTCCCGCGAGGTGTTCGCCCGCCCGCTCGCCTCCTACCAGCTCACCCAGGAGAAGCTCGCCGACATGACCCTGGAGCTCGGCAAGGGCCTGCTCCTCGCCCTCCACCTCGGCCGCCTCAAGGAAGCCGGCGCCATCACCCCCGAACAGATCAGCGCCGGCAAGCTCAACAACGTGCGCGAGGCCCTGGACATCGCCCGCACCTGCCGCACGATCCTCGGCGCGAGCGGCATCACGCTGGAGTACCCGGTCATCAGGCACGCGGTCAACCTGGAATCGGTGCTCACCTACGAGGGCACCTCGGAGATCCACACCCTCGTCCTCGGCAAGGCCCTCACCGGCCTGCCCGCCTTCCACTAGAGCCGCGTACACCGCCTCCGTCCCATAGGCGTCTATAGGCAGTTAGATCCCTCTATCTGCTGGAGACGCATGATGCGCGTCCACTTATCAGCCGCAGCCCTTCTCGCCGCCTCGGCGGTGTTCCCGGCGGTCGTCGCCGTGCCGGCGGACGCCGGGAGCGCGCCCAAGGGGGTGCCCGGGGGCGCGGTGTCCGTACGCGTGGCGAAGATCGTGGACGGTGACACGATCGACGTCACGCGCGGCGCCACCAAGCTCCGCGTCCGCCTCCTGGAGGTCGACACCCCCGAACGCGGCCAGTGCTGGTCGAAGACCGCCACGTCGAGGACGGCCGCGCTGCTGCCCCTCGGCAAGGTCGCCTACCTCGTGGCCGACAAGGACCCCAAGGACCGGTACGGCCGCTGGCTCTACTACGTGTGGAACGCCAAGGGCGTGCACGTCAACCGCAACCTCGTCCGCTACGGCTACGGCAGGGCGGTCCTCTACCGGCCCAACGACCGCTACATCAAGGTCATGCGCGCCGAGCAGAAGAAGGCCCAGCGGGAGCGGCTGCGCATCTGGTCCGGCACGTGCGACCGGACCGGCGCCTCCCCCACGCCCACGCCCACCCCGACTCCGGCCCCGACTCCGGCCCCGACCAAGCCGCAGCCGGACACCCGCACCGATCCGCGGTTCCGCACCTGCGGCGACGCCAACCGCGCCGGCTACGGCCCGTACTACCGGGGCCAGGACCCCGAGTACGCCTGGTACCAGGACCGCGACGGCGACGGCGTGGTCTGCGAGCGCTGAACCGGCTCAGCCGGCGAGCGTTTCCCGGACGGCCCGGGTGATGCGGCCGCGGATCGGGCGGGGGGCGGCAGGCAGGAGGGCGGGCAGGTCGGTGCGGCGGGCCTGGAGGAAGCCGGCGTTGAGGTTGGAGAACAGCGAGAGCGTGTGCGTGACCTGGTAGGGCTCCAGGCCGCTCCCGGCGAGCAGCTCCCGCATCGCCGACAGCGGGACCGGCCGGTAGCCGACCGGCCGGCCGAGCACCTCGCCCAGCACGTCCGCGATGTCCTGCCCGCCGATCGCCTCGACGCCTTCCAGCTCGTACGTCCTGCCCGCGTGGCGGCTGGGGCGGCCCGCGGCGAGGTCCCGGTGGATGTCGGCGGCGACCCGTACGGCGACGTCGGCCAGGTCCTCCTTGGCGACGACCGACACCTTGCCGGCCCCGAACGGCGCGGCGAACACGCCGCTCTGCCCGGCGGACGCGGCGGCGGTGGCGGCCAGTCCGACGGGGACCTCGCTGTAGAGGCCGTTGCGCAGGATCGTCACGTCGAACGGGGCCGCGGCCAGGCGTGACTCGGTCCAGCGGTGCGGCAGCGCGATCGTCATCAGGTCGCCGGAGGCCGCCAGGCTGGTGTAGACGACGTGCCGGACGCCCGCGGCCTCGGCCGCGTCGGCCACGGCGCCGTGGCGGGCGAGCACGACGTCGTCCTCGGCGTAGCCGGCCGAGACGAACACAAGGACGTGCGCGCCGCGGAACCCGTCGGCGAGCGACGCCGGGTCGTCGAAGTCGATCCGGCGCGCGCTCACCCCGTCACCCGCGCGGGTGCCGCCGACCACCTCGATGCCGTCCTGGCCGGTGAGGCCGCGGTGGATCAGGCCGCCGAGACCGCCGGAGACACCGGTGACGAGAATCATCTGCTGCTCCTTGCTGTTGACATGTGGTGCAGATTCATCCACACCGGACGGCAGGCCCATAAGGAGGCACTTTCGTGTCAGCCACGAACACCGCGATAAGCCCGCAGGTCAGCGGCCCGTGCGGCGACGACGACTGCGGGATCCGCGACGTGCTCGACCGGCTCGGCGACCGGTGGACGGTGCTGGTGCTGGTCGAGCTGGCCAAGGGCACGCGCCGCTTCCGCGAGCTGGAGCGGGCCATCCCCGGCATCTCCCAGCGGATGCTGACGGTGACCACCAAGCGGCTGTGCCGTGACGGCCTGGTCGAGCGGACCGTCTACCCGACCATCCCGCCGCGCACCGACTACCGGCTGACCGAGATGGGCGCGAGCCTGGCGGGCATGGTGTCGGCGCTGGCCGACTGGTCCCGCGACCACAAGGACGCAATCGCCGCCGCGCGTGACGACTGGGACCGGCTTGCGTAACTTGCGGGTTACGTAACCCGTAGGCTACAAAGGGCGGGTGAGAACGGGAGTGTTCGAGGCGCTGGCCGACCCGGTCCGGCGCAGGCTGCTGGAGCTGGTGGCCGAGCGCGAGCGTACGGCCGGCGAGCTGGCCGGGGAGTTCGAGACCAGCCGCCCGGCCGTGTCCAAGCACCTGCGGGTGCTGCGTGAGGCCGGGCTCGTCACGTACCGGAACGAGGCGCAGCGCCGCCTCTACCGGCTGGACCCGGGCCCGTTGGAGGAGGCGGGCGCCTGGATCGAGCGCACCAGGAGCAACTGGGCCGGCCGCCTCGACTCCCTCGAACGCCACCTCGACCGGCTGGAGGACACCTGACCATGCACGACGACACCGCCCCCGCCCCGGACGACCGGCGCGGCACCCTCGGCCTCGGGCCGGACGGCGAGTGGCAGATCCGGTTCGAGCGCCGCCTGCCGCACCCGCCGGCCCGGGTCTGGTCCGCCCTGACCGACCCCGCCCAGCAGGGCGAATGGCTTCCCGGCGTGACCCTCCGGCCGGAGCCCGGCAGCACGGTGACCTTCGACTTCGGCGACGAGGGCCGGGCGGAGGGCGCGGTCCTCGCGGTCGAGCCAGGCCGGCTCGTCGAGCACACCTGGCTCTGGCCGGGCGAACCCGAGTCACGGGTGCGCTGGGAGCTCGCCCCCGACGGCGACGGCACCCGCCTCGTGCTGCTGCACCGCCCGGTGCGCCGCGAGCCGGCGGCCGACTACCGCACCGGCTGGCACGCCATGCTCGACTCCCTGCACTCCCACCTCACCGCCGAACCCTCGGCGACCCCGGCATCCTCTACCCGTGCAGCCCCCGATACCGATTCCGCTCCAGGAACGCCCCCTGCCCCGTGGCCAGCCTGAGCGCCGCGTCGGCCACCAGCGCGGGGATCTCCGGATGGATGTGCGCGACATGCGGCGGCACCCACGACCGGTCATGCAGCCGCGGATGCCCGGGCTGGGACGACAACGCCGTGAGCACGAACACCAACGGCGCCCAGATGGTCCGGAACCGCAACCCGATCCGGTTCCCCGTCACGTCGTCGACCATGTGAATCTGGAACAGGTCGGCGGCGTCCATGTCGCAGAACTCGGCCCGCCCCCACGCGAAATGCGCCCACATATCGGGATGCGTGAAATGGGCGCCCTGCGTGGTGACGGTCAACGGCCCCGCCCCGTCGACCACCCACTGCCCCTGCGCCTCCGCCACCGCCTTGCTCTTACGCAGCGCGTTGGCCGCCTCGTTGACCGCATGCGCCGCGATCACGAACGACAGCGACCCGAAGGCGAACATGTTGCTCCGCCGGTACGCGACCGGGCTCTGCGGCTTCCACAGGTGCCGCTGCGCCGGAGCCACGAGCAGCGCCCGCTCCCCCGGCTCCAGCCGCGCCGGACTCGGCACGAACGGCCGCGACGCCAGCTCGTCCGCCGTCCTGACAGCCAGCAGCCCACACATGAACGACCAGTCCTGCGGCCCGATGACAGGCGGAGGAGGCGGCACGTATCGCACAGAAGGTCCTACCTGGGGGGTATGCGAGACAGTCTGCCGCGATCATACTGACCCGACCCCGCCCACCGCCCGCCGTGTTTGTCGGAGTTCCTGGCCGAAGCCTCGTGGTGACCCTTCCCCGCGCCGCACGCAGCCCCGAGTCGGATCACCACGGCCGGTCAGTCGACGGGCGCGAAGCCGCCGGCCGGGCCGGGCTCGTAGGTGATGCTGCTCGTGTTCACCCACGTGCCCATGTCGGAGTAGGTCGACGCGCCGCCGCCCTGGTAGTACTTCCACGGGCCGTAGCGCCAGGCGCATCCGGTGCTGGCGCAGACCTGCACCTTCAGCCGGAAGGTTCCTGTCGTGTTCCCGTTGTCACAGTCGATCCAGGCGGAGTGCAGGTCAGTTCCCCAGCCCCGGGAACACGTCACGGCCTGCGCCGGGGCCGTGGCCAGGGCGAGGGTGAGAGCGGTCGGGAGAGCGAGGGTCGAGGCGATGATCACGTGCCGTAGCTTCATGCGGTGGTCCCCTTCTGCCTGAGGAGGTCCGATGGGAAGTGACGCCTTGGTCAGCTTGCAGTGGATCACGACAGGGGGCAAGCATTACTTACCGCATTGGTCAATTGGGACAATAAGTCCCCAATTTCCGGCCTCTACGCTGGGCTCATGCCGCCGTGTCTCGACGTCTACGTCTGGCTGCCAGAGTGCAGCTCCGAGGTCCTCGGGCGATTCATCGAGAGCTACGTCAAAGCGGCCGATGATGACGAGCGGCTCCACACCCACATCCGGGCTCACACCCAAGGCGGCGCGGACGACGTTGCCACGCTCTATCTCAAGGCTCGCGACCATTACCAGGCGAGCATCACGTTCACCCGTGACGGAGCGACCGTCCTCGGTCTCAGCGTCGACGCCCCGGACGACCTGCCGCAAACGCTCAGGCTGGCTGAACAGCTCATGGAACAGCTCCGGCAGCAGTTCGCCGCCCCTGCCGGATGCGCGGGCGTCGAATTGCCGCCGGCAGGCGACCGCTCCGAATGGCACGAAGAAGCATGGGTGCTGCTCCGCACCGGCGAGCTCACTTTCTGATCCTCCACGGCACGACGGGTAGCCACCGGTGACCGGTTCTGTCATTACCGACTGGCAGCATGTCGGCGTGATCGCGACTGCCGCTGACTATGCCTGGTTCACCTACAACCGATTCGTGTACGACGCGTACACCGACCTCCGGGACGCATACTGTTTCACCCTCGTCCGCGGACTGACACCTGAGCAGGTCCTGGCCCGGACCGGTGCCGAACGCTTTCCGCCCGTGGGGCTCAAGGGCCTGATCAAGGCAGCGTTTTCCGACCTCGGTAGACCCCGCACCGGGTATAGCCACTTCTTCGGGGTCACACTCGTCGACGACTGGGCGTTCGTCGTCGAACCCAACGGCTTCATGGGCGTCATGCCCGGCGTCGCCGGACGATTGTCAGCGGGCACCCGGCTGGTGTCCCATTTCCGCAATGTCAACGGGCAGGAAGACTTCCTCTGGATGGAAGACGGCCAGGAGCGCCTGGCCTTGGAGCCAAGCTTCTCCGACATCGAGTCCTACAACGCATGGGAAGAGGAATTCAGCGAGATCGGGCGGCACGTCGGATTCGACGCCGACCACAGCTGTGAGTCGTTCTTCGCGATGGCCGAGTACCTGACCGGGGTCAAGGTGACGCCAGAACTGCTGGAGCAGTCGGTCTACCTATGTGGGGTCGCGCCCTACTCCCGACAATAGAGCGGGATGTCTCACCACCGGCAGGCTCGGTTCTCGCACGTCAGAAGCTACTTGGCCAAGTGTCGGCTGATCACCAGGCGCTGGATCTGGTTGGTGCCCTCGAAGATTTGCATGATCTTGGCCTCGCGCATGTATCGCTCGACCCGGAACTCACGCGTGTACCCGTACCCGCCGAAGACCTGGACCGCGTCCGTCGTCACCTTCATCGCCGTGTCGGTGGCCACCAGCTTGGCCACCGAAGCCTGGCGGCTGTACGGGAGGCCGGCGTCGCGGCGGCGGGCGGCGTCCAGGTAGGCGGCGCGGGCACAGTCGACCCCGGCGGCCATGTCGGCGAGCAGGAAGCCGAGCCCCTGGTGGTCGATGATCTTCTTGCCGAAGGTCTGGCGTTCCTTGGCGTAGGCGACGGCCTCGTCGAGGGCGGCCTGGGCGAGGCCGGTGGCGCAGGCGGCGATGCCGAGGCGGCCGGAGTCGAGGGCGCTGAAGGCGATCTGCAGCCCCTGTCCTTCCTCGCCGAGGAGGCGGTCGTCCTCCAGGAAGGCGCCGTCCCAGTGGGCGCTGGTGGTGGGGATGGCGTGCAGGCCCATTTTCTCCTCGGGGCGGCCGAACGTGAGTCCGTCGGCGGCGCCGGGGGCGAGGAAGCAGGAGATGCTCCGGTCGCCGGTGCGGGCGAAGAGGGCGTAGAAGTCGGCGATGCCGCCGTGGGTGATCCAGGCTTTGTTGCCGGTGACGCGGTAGCCGCCTTCGACGCGGTCGGCGCGGCAGGTGAGGGCGCCGGCGTCGGAGCCGGCCTGGGGCTCCGACAGGCTGTAGCCGCCGATGAGCCGCCCGGCGAGCATCTCGGGGAGCCAGCGTTCGCGCTGTTCGGGCGTGCCGTAGGTGAAGACGGGGAAGCAGGCCAGCGTGTGGACGCTGGTGGCGACGGCGACGGCGGCCCAGCGGGCGGCGAGCTCCTCGATGACCTGGAGGTAGACCTCGTACGGCTGGCCGCCGCCGCCGTACTCCTCGGGGTAGGGCAGGCCGAGCAGCCCGGCCTCGCCGAGGGTCGCGAACAGCCCTTCGGGGTAGGTCTCGGCGCGCTCGTGTTCGTCGACGCGGCGGGCGAGCTCCTTGTCGGCGATGTCGCGGGTGAGGTCGATGAGGTCGCGGGCGTCCTGGTCCGGCAGCAGGCGGTCAACGGTCACGGCATCTCCCGGGTGGAGGCGGTCGGCGAGGACGAGGCGGCCGGGGCGGGCAGCTGGGCGAGTGCCTTGGCGGCCCGCTCGCGGAACTCGGCGACGCGGGCGAGCTTGATGTCCTCGTACCCGCGGATGACCTCCGGCAACGCGGCCAGTTCGGCGACGGCGTCGGCGGTGGCGGGGGTGAGCCGGGTGAGCGCGTCTCGCATGAGATCACGGTATTCGGTGACCAGCTCCCGTTCGACCCGGCGGACGCGGGCGTAGCCGAAGACGTCGAGGGCGGTGCCGCGCAGCAGGCGGGCGGCGCGCAGGCCGTGGAAGACGGGGGCGGCGGTGCGCGTCAGGCGGATCTTGCGCTTCATGCCGAGGGCGCGCAGCAGCGGCGGGTGGAGGAGCACGGACACGACGGCGTCGGGGCCGTACTCCTGTTCGCGTCTGGCCCGTTCGGCGGGGTCGAGGTGGAGGCGGGCGACCTCGTACTCGTCCTTGTAGGCCATGAGTTTGTGCAGGCCGCGGGCGTAGGCGAGGCCGATGCGGGCGCCGGCCTCCTCGCCGGCGCGTTCTACGGCGCGGGCGGTCAGGCGGCGGACCTCGTCGGCGTACGTGCGGGCGTAGGTGGCGTTCTGGTAGCCGGTCAGGTCGGCGACGCGGACGGCCAGCACCTCGTCGAGGCTCGGTTCGGCGGCGTGGGGGGCGGTGGGGGGATCGACGACGGTGGCGCGGCCCCAGCGGAAGGCGGCCAGGTTCTGCTCGACGGCGGCCTTGTTGAGCCGGATGGCCTGTTCGATGGCGTCGGCCGAGACGGGGATGCAGCCGTGCTGGTAGGCGGCGCCGATGAGCACCATGTTGGCGGGCATGTGGTCGTCGAAGAGGGATTCGGACAGGCCGTGCGCGTCCACGTACAGGTTGTCCGCCTGCCGGGTGGCGGATTCGACGCGGGCGAGCGCGCCGTCCGCGGAGCCGAGCCGGTCGCGGCCGGTCACCATGGCGGCGGTGGGCACGACGGTGGTGTTGATCACGGCGATGGTGCGGTCGGGCGTGGCGACGGCCAGGTTGGCGTCGGCGGCGGCGCCGAGCAGGTCGAAGCCGATCAGCACGTCGGCGGTGCCGTTCGCGGCGCGGACGGAGCCGGTGATCGGGTGCGGGGAGATGCGGACGTCGCTGACGACCGGCCCGCCCTTCTGCGCGAGCCCGGTCTGCTCCAGCCCGGCGGCGTGCAGGCCGTCGAGGTGGGCGGCCATCTGCAGGATCTGCGAGACGGTGACGACGCCGGTGCCGCCGATGCCGGGCATCCTGATCAGCACGGACCGGCCGGCGAACCGCGTCACGGGCTCGGGCAGCGTGGCGGGTGGCTGCGGCACCGGGCGTGCGCGCTTGGTTCCCGGCTTGACCAGCAGGAACGACGGGCAGTCGCCCTTGAGGCAGCTCAGGTCGGAGTTGCAGGACGGCTGGTGGATGCGCGTCTTGCGCCCGAACTCGGTCTCCACCGGCTGAACCGACAGGCAGGTGGACACCTCCCCGCAGTCGCCGCATCCTTCGCAGACGCGCTCGTTGACGACGACCTTCTCGGCGGCGACGGGCAGTTTGCCGCGCTTGCGCAGCCGCCGTTCCTCGGCCGCGCACCGGTCGTCGTGGATCAGCACGGTCACCCCGTCGAGCGCGGCGAGCTCCCGTTCCACGTCGGGGAGGTCGTCGCGGTGCCTGACGGTGGCGATCGGGTCGAGCGTGATGTTCCTGTACGTCCCGGGCTCGGGGGTGGTGACGACGACGCGCCGTACCCCTTCGACGGCGAGCGCCCGCGTCAGCGCGGGCACGTCCAGGCGGCCCTCGGCGCGCTGGCCGCCGGTCATGGCGACGGCGTCGTTGTAGAGGAGTTTGTACGTGATCGTCACCCCGGCAGCGACGGCGGCCCTGATGGCGAGGGAGCCGGAGTGGTGGAAGGTGCCGTCGCCGAGGTTCTGGACGAAGTGGCGGTCCTCGGTGAAGGGGGCCAGGCCGATCCACTGGGCGCCCTCGCCGCCCATCTGGGTGATGCCGACCTGGTGGCCGCGCCCGCTGCCGTCCAGCGCGATCATCGCGTGGCAGCCGATGCCGACGCCGACCAGCGTGTCGTCGGCCGCGCGGGTGGAGGTGTTGTGCGGGCAGCCCGAGCAGAAGTACGGCGTCCGCGCCGCCACGACGGGCAGCAGCGGCCGGCGCTTGGGAGGAGCGGCGGCGGGGGCCGCGGTGGCCCGCGGCAGCCGGTCGGGGCCGAGGCACGCGGCGACGGCCGAGGCGACGGCCTCCGCGCCGAGGGTGCCGCGCGCGGTGAGCAGCTCGCGGCCCGTCTCGTCGGTGCGCCCGACGACGACCGGGGTGCGCTCGCCGCCGTACAGCGCCTGCTTGAGCTGGCCCTCGATGAACGGCACCTTGTCCTCGACCACGAGCACCCGCTCCAGGTCGGCGGTCATGGCGACGAGCTCGGCGGCCTCCAGCGGGTACGGCATCCCGAGCCGGACGAGCCGGACGCCGAGCGCTTCGAGGTCCTGCTCGCCCACGCCCAGGTCGGCCAGCGCGCGCAGCACCACCTGGTAGGAGGTGCCGGAGGCGACGATGCCGAGCGTGGCGCGCGAGGAGTCGGCGGTGACCCGGTTCAGCCCGGTCGCCTTGGCGTAGGCGCGGGCCAGGTCGAGCCGCCGGGTGAGCATGTCGTGCTCGGCGTCGAGCGAGGCGGGGCCGACGAGGATCGGCGGCGGCCCGGCGTCGGCGCGTGCGGGAGCGGGGATGCCGGCGCGCAGGCTGTCGAGGTCCACGGTGGCGGAGGCGTCGGCCACGTCGGCGAGGATCTTCAGGCCGGTCCACAGGCCGGTGGCCCGCGACAGCGCGACGGCGTGCAGGCCGAACTCGATGATCTCGGCGACGGTGCCGGGGGCGAGCAGCGGCATGGCGAGGCTCTGGCACATCGGCTCGCACGAGCTGGGCACGGTGGAGGACTTGCTGCCCGGGTCGTCGCCGATCCAGGCCACGGCTCCGCCGAGCGCGGCGGTGCCGGCCACGTTCCCGTGCCGGATGGCGTCGGCGGCCCGGTCCAGGCCGGGGTTCTTGCCGTACCAGAAGCCGGTGACCCCGGCGTGGCGGCGGCCGGGGAGCTCGCGCAGGAGCTGGGTGCCGGCGACGGCGGTGGCGGCCAGCTCCTCGTTGAGGCCCGGCTGGAACACCACGCCCGCCTCGTCGAGGAAGCGCCGGGCGCGGGCCATCTCCAGGTCGACCCCGGCGAGCGGGGAGCCCTGGTAGCCGGAGACGAAGACGCGGGTGTCGAGGCCGCGTCCGGTGTCGAGGCGGCGCTGCTCCAGGGTGAGGCGGACCAGGGCCTGGATGCCGGAGATCAGCACCCGGCCGCTCTCGGCGGCGTATCTGTCGTCGAGGGACACACTCACGCGTTCCTCCAGGCGGTCGTGCGGTGGGGGACCCCAAGCACAGCAACGCATCCCTGGTGAGCGCAAGTATCAGGGGAGAAACCCGCCCGAAGACGCAAATAGTTGGAGTGGAAGCCGCTGGATGCATATGTTCTTTGCGCACAGGAGGAGGTTGGCGCATGTCAGTCGTGGACGAGATCGATCATCAGGTGCTGCGGCTGCTGCGGGAGGACGGCCGCCGGACGTTCTCGGAGATGGCCGAGCGGATCGGCCTGTCGGTGGCCGCGGTGAAGCGGCGGGTGGACCGGCTGCGGGAGCTCGGCGTGATCACCGGGTTCAGCGTGCAGATCGACTACTCCAAGCTGGGCTGGGGCATCGAGGCGTTCACGGAGCTGCGGTATCCGGGGACGACGCCGGTCAGCGAGATCGTCCGCACGGCGACGGACGTGCCGGAGGTGCAGGCGGTGTTCACGATCGCGGGCGACCCCGACGCGCTGATCCACGTCCGGGTGCGCGACCTCGGCCATCTGCAGCAGGTCATCGACCGGTTGCGCCGGGCGGGGGACGTGACGGGCACCAAGACGCTCCTGGTGCTCGGCTCGTGGACGCGCGACGCGCTGGCCTGAGCGACCCTTGTCCAGGCGATTTCCGAATGCCATTCTGGAATCGCCGCCGAAGGAGCGTTCATGGACAAAGAGGCCATTCGCCGTAGGTATCTGGAGGAGCGCGACAAACGCCTCCGGCCCGACGGCAACGACCAGTACCTACGGCTCACCGGTCAGCTCAGCCACTACCTGGACGACCCGTACACCCCGATGACCGCGCGCGAGCCGCGGCGCGACCACGTGACGGTCGCGTTCATCGGCGGCGGGTTCGCCGGGCTCGTCACCGGGGCGCGGCTGAAGGAGGCCGGCGTCGACGACGTCCGCATCGTCGAGAAGGGCGGCGACTTCGGCGGCACCTGGTACTGGAACCGCTACCCCGGCGCGCAGTGCGACACCGCCTCCTACGTCTACATGCCGCTGCTGGAGGAGACCGGCCACGTCCCCACCGAGAAGTACGCGCACGCGCCGGAGATCCTGGAGCACTGCCGGCGCATCGGCAAGCAGTACGGGCTGTACGACAACGCGCTGTTCCACACCGAGGTCACCGACCTGACCTGGGACGGGACGCGGTGGATCGTCTCGACGAACCGGGGCGACGCGTTCACCGCCCAGTTCGTGGCGATGGGCGTCGGGCCGCTGCACGTGCCGAAGCTGCCCGGCATCCCCGGCATCGAGTCGTTCCGCGGGCACTCGTTCCACACCAGCCGCTGGGACTACGCCTACACCGGCGGCGACGCGCTCGGCACGCCGATGGACCGGCTGGCCGGCAAGCGGGTGGCGATCATAGGCACCGGCGCGACCGCCGTGCAGTGCGTGCCGCACCTGGCCAGGGCGTGCGGCGAGCTGTACGTGTTCCAGCGGACGCCGTCGTCCGTCGACGTGCGCGGCAACCGGCCGACGGACCCCGAGTGGTTCGCCTCGATCGCCACGCCCGGCTGGCAGCAGCGCTGGCTGGAGAACTTCACCGCCAACCAGACCGGCGCCCTGGCGGAGGAGGACCTGGTGATGGACGGCTGGACCGACATCGCCCGCCGCGTCCGCGCCAGGATCGCCGAGCTGCCCGCGGGGGAGCGCACGCTGGAGCGAATGCTGGAGGCGTTCGAGGACTCCGACTTCGAGAAGATGGCCGAGATCAGGGCCCGCGTCGACGCGATCGTGGCCGACCCGGAGACCGCCGACCGGCTGAAGGCCTGGTACCGCCAGCTCTGCAAACGGCCGTGCTTCCACGACGAGTACCTGCAGGCCTACAACGAGCCGGGCACCCACCTGGTCGACACCGACGGCAAGGGCGTCGAGCGCATCACCGAGACCGGGGTGGTCGCCAACGGCAGGGAGTACGAGGTCGACTGCGTCATCTACGCCTCCGGGTTCGAGGTCGGCACCGAGTTCTCCCGCCGCGCCGGCTACGACCTGACCGGCCGCGACGGCGTCCGGCTGTCGGAGCACTGGGCCGACGGCATGCGCACCCTGCACGGCATCCACGTGCACGGCTTCCCCAACGCCTTCATCGTCCAGCCCACCCAGGGCGCGAACCTCATCTCCAACATCCCGCACAACCTCACCGAGGCCGGCCGCACGATCGCCACGATCGTCAAGCACGCCCTCGACCACGGCCACACCCAGGTCGAGGCCACGGCCGAGGCCGAGGACGCCTGGGTGGAGCTGCTGCTGTCCGGGGCCGGCTCCCTGCTGGGCTCGCCCGACTGCACGCCCGGCTACTACAACAACGAGGGCGTGGACCCGGGCCGCGCCGGCCGGCTCATGGTCGGCCATCCGCAGGGAGCCGTGGCCTACTTCCGGTTCATCGACGAGTGGCGCTCCTCCGGCGACTTCGACGGGCTGGCGTTCCGCTGAGCCGAGCCGAGTTTCGGCACCGCCGCCACCAGCGCCCGCGTGTACGGGTGCGCGGGCCGGGTGAGCACCTGCCCGGCCTCGCCCTCCTCGACCGCCCGGCCGTCCTTCATGACCAGGACGCGGTGGCTGACATGGTGAACGACGCCCAGGTCGTGCGAGATGAACAGCATGGCGGTGCCGTACTCGGCCTGAAGGTCGGCGAGCAGGTCGAGCACCTGGGCCTGGACCGACACGTCGAGCGCCGACACCGGCTCGTCGCAGATCAGCACGTCGGGGCGGGGGCCGAGGGCGCGGGCGATGGCGACGCGCTGGCGCTGGCCGCCGGACAGCTCCCTCGGATGGCGGGCGGCCAGCTCCGGCGGCAGGCCGACGCGTTCCAGCAGGTCGAGCACCCGGTCCCGGCGTTCGCGGCGGGGCAGGCCGAGCGGTTCGGCGACGAGCCGGCCCACGGTGTGGCGCGGGTCGAACGAGCCGAGCGGGTCCTGGGAGACGAGCTGGACGCGTGACCGCAGCGGCCTCCTGGCCCGTTCCGGCATGCCGCTCCACGGCCGCCCGAGCAGCGTGACCCGGCCGTCGTCCGGTTCGAGCAGGCCGAGGGCCAGCCGGGCGAGCGTGGTCTTGCCGGACCCCGACTCGCCGACCACCCCCAGGGTCTCGCCCTCGCGCAGGCTGAACGACACGCCGTCCACGGCCTTACGGGTCCCGTACGCCCTGGTCAGGCCGGTGCCGGCGAGGACCTGGACGTCCGTGACCGGCCTGGGCGGCACCGGCGTGCCGGGGGCCGACAGGCGGGTGCCGCGCGAGGCGGCGGACGGGACGGCGGCCAGCAGCGTGCGCGTGTAGGGGTGCCGGGGGTCCGGCAGCACCTCGTCCGCCGGGCCCTCCTCGACGACCCGGCCGTCCTTCATCACGAGGATGCGGTCGGCGATCGAGGCGACGACGGCCAGGTCGTGGCTGATCAGCAGCAGCGCGGTGCCCGCGGCCTTGCGCTCGGCGAGCAGGCGCAGGATCTGGCCCTGCACGGTGACGTCGAGCGCGGTGGTGGGCTCGTCGGCGATGATCAGCTCGGGGTCGGCGGCGATGGCGGAGGCGATCAGCACCCGCTGGCGCAGCCCGCCCGACAGCTCGTGCGGGCGCTGCCCGGCGCGGGCCTCCGGATCGGGCACCCCGGCCGAGGCGAGCAGCTCCAGCACCCGATCCCGGCGGCGGGCGCGCGGCACCACGTCGTGCACGGCCAGCACCTCGGCGATCTCGGCGGCCACCGTGCGCAGCGGGTCGAGCGAGACGAGCGCGTCCTGCAGCACCAGCCCGGCGAACCTGCCGCGCAGCCGTCGCCAGTCGGCCTGCCCGAACCGGAGCGCGTCCCGGCCGCCGATCCGGAACGAGCCGGCCGTGACGGTGGAGCCGGGTCCGGCCAGGCCGAGCAGCGACCGCGCCGTCACGCTCTTGCCCGAGCCGGACTCGCCCACCACCGCCACGCACTCCCCCGCCCGCACCGCCAGCGAGACCCCGCGCACCACCTCGGCCCGGCCGAAGCGCACCCGCAGGTCCTCCACCGCCACCAGCGTCCTGAGCAGCGGCGGCGCGGCGCTCACGGTCATGGCGTCCTCCCTTCGAAGCGGCGTTGCATGCGCCGGCCGGTGACGGTCAGGCAGATCACGGTCAGCGTGATGGCCGCGCCCGGGAAGAGCGCCTGCCACCAGGCCACCCGCAGGTAGTTGCGGGCCTCGGAGAGCATCGAGCCCCATTCGGCGGCGGGCGGCTGCGGCCCCATGCCGAGGAAGCTGAGCCCGGAGGTGGCGATGACCGCCGTGCCGAGCCCGATCGTGGCCAGCACCGGGATCGCGCCGAGCACGTTCGGCAGCACGTGGCCGGCCACGATGGCCGCCCGGGAGCGGCCGAACGTGACGGCCTGCTCGACGTAGCCGGACCGGCGCACCACGAACGTCTGGGCGCGGACGACCCGGGCGTACGTGGGCACCTGGGCCACGGCGATCGCGAAGATCACGCTGCCGGTGCCCGGTCCGGCGATCGCCACCACGAGCAGGGCCAGCAGCAGCTCCGGCAGCGTCGAGAGCGTGTCGAAGGAGCGGGCCAGGGCCTCGTCCAGCCAGCGGGGCGAGAGCCCGGCGGCCAGGCCGAGCAGCACCCCGGCGGTGACCGCCAGGCCGGTGGCCGCCACGCCGATGCTGATCGAGTGACGGGCCCCGTACACCACCCTGGCCAGCACGTCGCGGCCGAGGTGGTCGCTGCCGAGCCAGTGGGCGCCGCCGGGCGGGGCCAGCGCGGCGGCCGGGTCGGCGGCGAGCGGGTCCACGGCGGTGAACAGGCCGGGCACGGCCACGGCGGCCGCGAGCAGCACGAGGAACGCCAGCGGCGCGAGGATCCGCATGTCAGGCCCGCACCCTGGGATCGATGACCCGGTAGGCCAGGTCGAGCAGCGTGCTGATCGTCACGTACACGACCGCCGACAGCAGCACCACGGCCATCACCACCGGCAGGTCGCCGCCGGTGACGGCCTGCATGGCGACCTGCCCGAGCCCCGGCCTGCCGAACAGCACCTCGGTGATCACCGCGCCGCCGAGCAGGGTGCCGGTGAACCAGCCGGCCAGCGTCACCGCCGGGAGCAGCGCGTGCCTGAGCGCGTGCCGGGCGACCAGCGCCCGCTCGGTCAGCCCGCGAGCCCGCGCGGTCACCGCGAACGGCTGCTCCAGCGCCCGTTCCAGCCCGTCGCGCAGCACCTGGCCGAGCACGCCCGCGATCGGCAGCCCGAGCGCCAGCGCCGGCAGCACCAGCGCCTCCGGCCCGGCCGCGCCCGACACGGGGAACCAGCCGAGCGTGAACGAGAACACCGACAGCAGCACGATCCCGACGAGGAACGGCGGCACCGACACCGACACCAGCTCCGCGGCCGAGGCGGCGGTCCGCGACCAGCGGCCCCGGCCCGCGGTGACGAGCGCGATGACGCCCGCCAGCGCCACGCCCGTCGCCGCGGCGGCGAGCGTGAGCTGCGCGGTCGGCCACACCTGGCCCGCCAGGATCTCGCCGACGCCCCGCTGCGACTGGTACGAACGGCCCAGATCACCTCGGAGCAGCCGGCCCAGGTACGCCAGGTACTGGACGACCTCCGGCCGGTCCAGGCCCCACTCGGCGATGATCCCGGCCCGGATCTCCGGCGTGTCGGGGCCGTCGCCGACCAGGATGTCGACGGTGTCTCCCGGCGCGAGCAGCAGCGCGAGATAGGCCGCCGTGGCCGCCGCCCACATCACGGCGACCCCGGCGAGCAGCCTCCTGATCATGTGCCGATCCGCACGTCGTAGGCGCTGCGCGGCGTACCCGAGCCGGGGTCGAACCCGAGCCCCCGCACGCCCGCCCGGGAGGCGATCTGGTCGGCGGGCACGTAGATCGGGAACACCACGGCCTTGTCCGTCACCACGACCCGCTGCACCCGGGCGTAGAGCTTCTTGCGCTCGGCCTGGTCGAGCGTGGCCGACGCGCGGTCGAGCCAGCCGTCCACGCGCGGATCGACGTACCCGGACCGGTTGATCGCACCGTCACGCGGCAGGATCAGGTTGAGCGCCGCGCCCACGTCGGAGTCGCCGCGCGAGTTCTCGAAGATCTCGTACGCGCCGTCCGCCACCGCCTGCTGCGCGGTGCCCTGGTCGACGATCTTCACCTGGAAGTCGATCCCGGCGCTCTGCTTGACCTGGGCCTGGATCGCCTGCGCCAGGACGTCGCGGCGGTCCCTGACGAACGGGGCCGACGACACGCTGCGCACGCTCAGCCGCTTCCCGTCCTTGACCCGGTAGCCCTGGGCGTCGCGTTCCGTCCAGCCCGCCGCGTCGAGCAGCGCGTTGGCCTTGGCCGTGTCGCCGCCGAAGGAGCGTTCGAGCGAGGCGTCGTAGAACGGGCTCGCCGCGCCGACGACGCTCCACGCCCGCGTGGCGGTGCCCTGGTAGACGGCCTTGAGCACGGCGTCCACGTCCACCGCCTCCCGGAACGCCTCGCGGACGCGCTGGTCGTCGAAGGGCGGGTGGGTGACGTTGAAGTAGTAGGAGAACGACGTGCCGGAGTTGAGCGCGGTCTGGAGGGCCAGGCCGGGATCGCTCTTGATCAACTTCACCTCGGTGGCCGGGACCCCCTCGATGACCTGCACCTGGCCGGAGGTGAGCGCGCCGACCCGGACCGCCGCCTCGGGCAGGAACCGGTAGACGACCTCCGACAGGTACGCCGGCCCCTGGTGCCCGGCTCCGGGAGGCGCCCAGGCGTAGGCGGGGTTGCGCCGGTAGCGGATCTCCTGGCCCTGCACGTACCGCTCCAGGATGAACGGCCCGGTCCCGACCAGGTCGGGGCCGCCGAACTTCAGGTCCTTGGCGGTCTTCAGCGACCTGGGCGACACCTGGCCGCCGTACGGCGAGGCGAGGAAGTCCAGGAAGAGGCCGTCCGGCTCCTTCAGCTTCACCTTCAGCGTGTGCGAGGCCACCGCCTCCACCTCGTCCAGCGCGCCGAGCTGGATGGACGCCACGGCCGGGTTGTAGTCCGGCACGCGGAACTGGTCCAGGTTGGCCTTGACGGCCGCCGCGTCGAACGCCGTCCCGTCGTGGAACTTCACATCGTCACGCAGCTCGAAGGTGTAGGTCAGGCCGTCGTCCGACACCTTCCACGACCTGGCCAGCCACGGCTGGAACGAGCCGTCCTTCCCGCGCGAGACGAGCGCGTCGAACTGGTTGAACACCAGCAGCCTGGCCTTGTTCTGCGACCACTGGTGCGGGTTGAGCGTGATCGGCTGGGTCTCGATCGCCCACGTCAGCGAGGCGGCCTGCTCGCCCTGCGGGGCCGTCTGTGTGCCGCAGGCGGCCAGCGCCAGCGCGAGCAGCAGGGGCGTCAGCCGCTTCACTGCCGCTCCCAGGCGTCGGCGAGCAGCTCGTAGGAGCGCACCCGGTCGGCGTGGTCGTGGGTGATGGTGGTGACCAGCAGCTCGTCGGCCCCGGTCACCCGCCGCAGCACCCGCAGCCGCTCCGCGACCTCGCCCGGCGTGCCGGTGAACTGCGTGTCGGTACGGTCGCGGACCAGGTCACGGTCGGCCTCGCTCCACTCGTACGCGGCGGCCTCCCGCGGCGTCGCGTACGGCTGCGCGCCGGCCCCGGTCCTGATGCCGCGCACCCACAGCCCGTACGGGGCCGCCAGCTCGCGGGCCTTCTCCGTGGTCGGGGCCACGACGGCGTCGGCGGAGACGATCACGTACGGCTCCGCCAGCGTGGCCGACGGCTTGAACGCCTCCCGGTACGCCTGGACGGCCTCCAGCACGCTGGCCGGGCTGACGTGGTAGTTCGCGGCGAACGGCAGGCCGCGCTCACCGGCGACCCTGGCGCTCTGGCCGCCGCTGCTGCCGAGGATCCACACGGCCACGTCGGCCCCCTCCCCGGGCACCGCGCGAGCCTGGTGGGTGCCGCCGAGGAAGGCGAGCACGTCGTCGACCTGCTCGGCGAAGTCCGGCGTCTCGGCTCCGGGCTGGCGCAGCAGCGACTCGTGGAAGACGAGCCGGGGATGCCCGGCGAGCCGCGACCAGTCGAACGGCGCGGGGATCAGCAGCCCGTCGACCGTCCGGGGGCCCGGCGGGGGCTCGGGCGCCCGGGCCGGGGCCTGGCCCGGGGCGGGTCTGCCCGAGCGGCCGAGGCCCAGGTCGAGGCGGCCCGGGTGGAGGGCGTCGACGAGGCCGAACTCCTCGACGACCGACAGCGGCGTGCGGTGCCCGAGCTGGACCGCCCCCGAGCCCACCCGGATGGTCCGGGTGGCGGCGGCGATCAGCGCGATGAGCACGGAAGGCGCGGAGCTGGCCACGCCGGGGGCCAGGTGGTGCTCGGCCACCCAGTAGCGGCGGTAGCCGAACTCCTCGGCCCGGCGGGCCAGGTCGAGCGTGTTGCCCAGCGCGTCGGCGGCGCTGTGGCCGGACGTGATGGGGGCGAGGTCGAGGATTGAGAGGGTCATGACGTCCTTCCGGGGAACGGCCGGCTGGGGACCGCCTCGCGCAGCGCGGGCGCGATCTCCGCCTGGAACAGCTCCAGCGCGTCCCGGTGCTGGCGGGGGGTGAGGCCGTCGGCGTCGGCGTGCAGGTGCATCACCTCGTGGCCGAACCGCTTGTGATAGCGCAGCACCTTGTCCACGATCTGCTGCGGGCTGCCGACCAGGATGGAGCCGCGCTCGATGGCGTCCTCCAGCGTCGGGAACACCGGCCGGACGCCGAGCTCCGCCAGCAGGGCGATCCTCGCGTCGTAGATCGGCCGGTAGGTGGCGATCGCCTCCTGCGAGGTGCGGGCCGTGTAGAAGCCCGCGGTGCCCGCGCCGACGAGCGCGTCCGCCGGGTCGTGCCCGTGGTGCGCCCACCGCTCGCGGTAGTGATCGATCAGCTCGGCGTACGGCTCGATGGGGTTGGTGACGTTGGCCGAGAACAGCGGGTCGCCGTAACGGGCGGCCAGCTCCACGGACTCCTTGCTGGTGGCGCTGCCGTGCCACACCCTGATCGGCCGCTGGAGCGGCCGGGGCAGCACCTCGGCGTCGGTGAGCGGCGGCCGGAACCGGCCCTCCCAGGTGACCTTGTCCTCCCGCCACAGGCGGCGGAACAGCTCGTAGCCCTCCCGGTTGCGCTCCCACTGGTCCTCGGGGGTGACGTGGAAGAGCTGCGCCTGCGCGGTCCCGTTGCCCTTGCCGATGATCAGCTCCAGCCTGCCGTCCGACAGGTGGTCGAGCGTGGCGTAGTCCTCGTACGCGCGGACGGGGTCGAGCAGGCTGAGCGTGGTCACGGCGGTGAACAGGCGGATCGTGGCCGTCCTGGCCGCGATGTTGGCCAGCACCACGGGCGGCGACGACGACAGGAACGGCCGCTCGTGCCGCTCGCCCACGCCGAACCCGTCGAAGCCCAGTTGCTCCGCCAGCACCGCGTTCTCGACGACCTCGCGGAGGCGCTCGGTGGGTGAGCGGTCGTCGTGGTGCGCAATCAACGTGATAGCAAGAAACTTCATGATGCCTCCGCGTATCGGCTGGCCGGGCGGGCCAGCCCCAGCAGGCCGCGCAGTGTGCCCGCCTCGTACCCGGACCGGAACGCGCCCCGCGCGCGCAGCTCGGCCGTCAGCCGCCGGGTGATCTGCTTCAGGTCGTCCGGCACCACCCCCGGGCGCAGCCGGAACCCCTCGATCCCGGCCCGCCGCCAGTCGAGCAGCAGGTCGGCCAGCTCCCCCGCGGTGCCGGTGAAGATCGCCGCGTCGGAGGTCAGCTCGGCCCCGGCCAGCTCGTCCAGCCGGGCCCTGCGCGCGGCGGCGTCGTCGCCGACGAACACGAGCAGATCGGCGAACACCTTGACCTCGCCCGACAGGCCCCTGATCTCCCGGACGACGTCCCGCGCCTGCTCGGTCGAGCGCGGCGTCACGTACACGACGTCGGCCGCCCGCGCCGCGAACTCGTACGGCAGCCGCGCGTGTGCCAGCGCGGTGACCACGGGCTGGCCCTGCGGCGGGCGCGGCGTGATCGACGGGCCCTTCACGGTGAAGAAGCGCCCGGTGAAGTCGATGTGGTGGAGTTTGTCGCGGTCGACGAACCGGCCGGTCGGCACGTCGCGGATCTCCGCGTCGTCCTCCCAGCTGTCCCACAGCCGGCGCGCCACCTCGACCGCGTCGGCGGCCTCGGCGAACAGGTCCCGGACGTGGGGCGAGTCCGCGTCCAGCCCGTCGAGCGGCGGGAACGCGCGGCGGCCGAAGTGCCGCGCGTCGCTGCCGCGCGCCGAGATCCGCGCCTGCCACCCGGCTCGGCCGCCGCTGACGTGATCCAGCGTGGCGATGCCGGTGGCCACGTGGAACGGCTCGGTGTGCGTGGTCGTGGCCGTGGGGACGAGCCCGATCCACCTGGTCAGCGGCGCGATCCGGGCCGCCAGCAGGACGGCGTCGAACCTGCCCCGCACCTGCCCGGTCTCGTCGTCGTCCCCGTCGGCCAGCAGCGACTGCAGGCCCAGCGAGTCCTCGATGGTGACGAAGTCCAGCAGCCCGCGCTCGGCCTCGGCGACCTGCGCCGCCCAGTAACGGGCCGAGAAGATCGTCTCCGGCCTGGCGGTGGGCTCCCGCCACGCGGCCGGATGCCAGCCCGCGCCGTCCAGGGCGACGGCCAGGTGCAACGTCATGACAGCTCCAGGTGTTCGCGCAGCGTGGCGCCGGTGTACTCGGTACGGAAGACGCCGCGCTCCTGAAGCAGCGGCACCACCCGGTCGACGAAGTCGTCCAGGCCCCCGGGCGTCAGGTGCGGCACCAGGATGAACCCGTCCGCCGCGCCCGCCTGCACGTGTTCGTCGATCTGCCTGGCCACGCTCGCCGGGGTGCCGACGAACGTCTGGCGGCCGGTCAGCTCGATGACCAGCTCGCGGATGGTCAGCCCCTTCTCCTGGGCGAGCGCCCGCCACTTCGCGGCCACTGCGGCGCGGTCGGCGAGCCGCACCCGGCCCTGCGCCACCTCCCCCGTCAGGTCCGGCTCCACGTCCGGCAGCGGCCCGTCCGGGTCGTAGGCCGACATGTCGCGCCCCCACACCTGCTCCAGGAACGCGATCGCGGTCTGCGGGCCCACCTGCCGGCTGCGGATCACCGCCGCGTTCTCGGCGGCGTCCTCCTCGGTGTCGCCGAGCGCGTACGTGGCCGCCGGCATGATCTTCAGCTCGTGCGGCGCCCGGCCGTGGCGGGCCAGGCGGCCCTTGACGTCGGCGTAGAACGCCTTACCGTCGTCCAGCGTGCCGTGCCTGCTGAAGATCACGTCCGCCGTGGCCGCGGCGAACTCCCGGCCCTGCTCCGAATCGCCCGCCTGGATGATCACCGGATGGCCCTGCGGGCTGCGCGGCAGCGTGAACCGGCCCGCCACGTCGAAGTGCTCGCCCCGGTGGATGACCGTGCCGATGCCGCCCGGCCGGACGAACCGCCCCGACTCCCGGTCGGCGACGAACGCGTCCGGCTGCCAGGAGTCCCACAGCGCCCGCGCCAGCCGGACGAACTCCGCGGCCCGCGCGTAACGGTCGGCGTGGTCGAGGTAGCCGCCGCGGCGGAAGTTCTCGCCGGTGAACGCGTCGGACGTGGTCACCACGTTCCACCCGGCCCGGCCCTCGCTCAGGTGGTCGAGCGTGGCCAGCCGCCTGGCCAGCTCGTACGGCTCGTTGAAGGTGGTGTTGACGGTGGCCGCCAGCCCGAGCCGGGACGTGGCCGCCGCCAGCGCGCTGAGCACGGTCAGCGATTCGGGCCTGCCGACCACGTCCAGGTCATGGATGCGGCCCTTGAGCTCGCGCAGCCGTAACCCCTCCGCGAGGAAGAAGAAGTCGAACAGGCCGCGCTCGGCCGTCGCCGCCAGATGGGTGAAGGAGGAGAAGTCGATCTGGCTGCCCGAACGCGGATCGGACCAGACCGTGGTGTTGTTGACGCCGGGGAAGTGCGCGGCCAGGTGCACGCGGCGGCGCGGCCGGCTCACCGGTCCCGCCGGTGCGGCTGGTGCCAGGAGTCGGGCAGTCCCTCGATCGTCTCCGCGAACGCCGGACGCCGGTACAGGTCGCGGGCGTAACCCCACAGGTGCTCGAACTCGCTCAGGTCGAACACCTCCAGCCGGGCCAGCGACACCCAGAGCCGCACGTCGGCCTCGGTGATCGTGTCGCCCGTCAGGAACCGGTGCTCGCCCAGCAGCGCGTCCAGCCGCTCCAGCGCGGCCCGGGAGGCGCCGGTGTTGACCTCCGCGTAGATCCAGGCGTTCAGCTCGTCGATGCGCGGACGCAGGCGCACCGGGTACAGGTCGGCCCCGGCGCGGGCCCAGGCGTCGAACTGCGTGCCCAGGTCGATCGTGATGTCGGGGAAGTGGTTGCTCACGATCCGGCCGGTCAGGCGGTCCCACAGGACCGGGACCGACAGGTGGCCGTCATAGCCGGGCCGCGTCGCCTCGTACGCCTGCCCGAGCAGCGTGAACCCGTTGACCGGGTCGGGGCCGCGGTGGGCGCGGAACGCCCAGCCCCGGCCGTCGCGCTCGTCGTCCACGTACGACAGGGTGACGACGTCCTCCAGGCCCTTGAGCTTGCGAACGATGGCGACGCGCTGGGCGTACGGGCAGGTCCAGGCGGCGTAGACGTGGTAGCGGCCGGGTTCGGCGCGGAAGCCGCTCGAACCGTCGGCGGTGACTCGCCCGCGGAAGGGGTAGGCGGGGGTGCGGGCGTAGTGGCCGTAGGTGGCGTGGTCGGCGGGGCTCGCGAAGGCCGGCGCTTGCGTGGTCACGGTGGCTCCTGCGGTGGGCACGACGGTGGGCACAGTGGCTTCTGCGGTGGGCACGGTGTCAGTGGTCACGGGGGCTTCCTCAGGGGTGGGCGGTGAAGCGGCCGAACCGGCCCTGGTGGTAGAGCAGCGGGCGGGCGGCGGACTGCACCCCGGCCTCCGCCACCAGGCCCACGACCAGCACGTGATCCCCCACGTCGCGGATCTCGTACGGCAGGCACACCAGATGGGCGGACACGTCGAGCAGCAGCGGCGCGCCCAGCGGGCCGGGCCGCCATCGGGTGGGCTCGGCGAAGCGGTCGACGCCCTTGCGGGCGAACCGGGACGCCACGTCGGCCTGGTCACCGGCCAGCACGTTGACGGCGAAGTGACCGGCCGCGCGCAGGGCGGGCCAGGTGGTCGAGGAACGGTCCACGTAGAAGGAGACGAGGGGTGGTTCGAGGCTGACGGAGGAGAAGGAGGTGGCGGTCAGGCCGACGGGGACGCCCGCGTTCTGCGCGGTGATCACCACGACGCCGGCGGCGTGCACGGCGAGGGCCTGGCGGAAGCGGTCGGCGTCGACGACGGGGCCGGGCAGCGTTTCCGTCATCGGTCCTCCTCCGGGTCCGCTTCGTCGTCGGGGAGGTCGTACCAGTGGATGTCGCCGGGAAAGGGGTCAAGATCGATCACGAGAATGTCCTCACGGGGAGAAAGGCGTGGCTGGGTCGTGATCAACGACACTGCGCGCTGGCGACGTGACCGAAGTCCACGTGCGGGCGCCTGGTCAGGTTGAGTCCCTGGCTCATACCGGAAACGTACGTCGCGCCGTCCGTTAAGTCAACATTTCCTACTCGTTTTATAGGAATTGGAGACGCGCGGGCGGGAACGGGTTGTCGGGCAGCAGGATCACCCGGCGTCCCTCCCTCGGACGCAGCGCCGCGTCCAGGTGCAGCAGGGCGGCGCCGATGCCCGCCGCGCCCACCATGTAGCCCGTGTCGGCCGTCAGCTCGCCCGGCCGCAGCCGCCGGTACGCCTGATACCAGCGCAGCCCCCGGCCACCCGACCCGTCGGCGGTCCCGATCAGATGCTCGGCGAGCGCCTGCGCGTGATCCAGGTACGCCTGCCGCCCCGAAGCCGCCCACAGCCCCACGAACAGCTCAAGCAGCCCGGCCGCGCCGCAGCACTGGCATGCCGCGTTCCAGAACCCCGGCGTACGCCGCTGCGGCACCTCGCTCTCGACCACGCCGTGCGCCAGCCGCTCGACCCAGTCGAGATCCCCCGGATCGCCGCCCACCCGGTGAAGCTCGTGGAACATCCGGGCCACCCCCGCCGAGCCCGAACAGAACCCCAGATAGTGCAGCTCCCTCGCCTGCGGCACGTGATGCGGCACCACCGCGCACCGCCCCGCCACCACGCTCACCTCCCGCACGAACCCGGCCCCCCGCCGCGCCGCCTCCAGGAACCGCATGTCCCCGGTGGCCCCGTACAGCCTGGCCAGCAAGAACGCCGTCCCCGCCGTCCCCGCCAGGAACCCGGGCGCCACCGCGTCCGCCGGCAACGCCGCCCGATCCCCGCCCTCGGACTCCCCCGCCCGATCGTCAACGGGCCTCACCGCGGGCGGGGGCGCCTCACGGGGGTCGGCGCGCCCGGAGGAGGCCGGCGGTTCACCGGGGTCGGCGCGCCTCAAGGGCTCGTCGGGAGTGTGGGCGTCGTGGGGCGTGGGGGCCTCGCCGGGGCGCCCTGGCGGCGTCCCTTCAGCGGACTGCGGCGAGCGGGGCGGCTCATTGTGCGGCGGGCGAGCGGGCGAAGGTGGAGGGGGCGGAGGGGGTGGGGGCGGAGAGGGTGGGGCGCCGAAGCGGTGGCCGGGGACGGCGAGGCCGGCGATGCGGGCGCCCGCCTCCAGCGCCACGTCCTCGCAGGCGCGCACGCCGAGCGCGGTGGCCGCGCGGAGCAGGGCGAGCACGATGCCGCCGTCACCCCGCTGCGCCGGGTCGCCGGTCCAGCCGGGCCCACCGGGCAGCGGGCGGGCGGCGGCGGCGATGCGGGCTGCGGCGGCCGCGGCCTCCTCCTCGAACCCGCCGTCGTCCAGCGCCCAGCCGGCCTCGGCGAGCGCCACCACCGTGCCCGCCAGCCCGTGGTAGAGGGTCAGATCCGGCTGGTCACGCCACCCGGCCGCCAGGTAGCGGGCCCCGGCGCGGGCGTCCTCTAGGTACGTCTCGTCACCGGTGGCGTCGGCCAGCTCGAGGAAGAAGAGCACGATGCCCGCCGCCCCCGCGTAGAGGGACGCGGGCTCGGCGGGGACGGCCGCCCGGCCGCCCGGGTCGGGGTTGGCCGCCCAGTGCCGCCGCCCCCGGCCGTCGTCGACGGCGGCCGACCGGATCCACCGTGCCGCCTCGACGGCGGCGTCGAGGGGTGTGCGCGCGCGGGTCGTGTCCGAGCCCATGCGCTCAGTATCCCACAGAGACAGTAGGGAATTCCGCTACGTGTTACCGCTAACGCAACGCGCCGGGAAAGGACGCCTCTCCCGGCGCGTACCGGGAGCTATCTGTAGGTGATGTCGGAGGAGGAGTAGAGGCAGTTGACCCCGTCCGCACCGGAGCCGATCTTCTCGGGCTCGCTCCCCTTCGGAACGCCCCGGTACTTCTCGCAGATCGTCGCGCTCCCGTACACCGTGATCCGGCTGAACCTGGCCGTGTCACCCCAGTTGGTGTTGATCCCGGCCAGCACCTTCGTGGACCGGGCGGTGACGCCGTCCATGACCACGTGCCGCTGGTAGGAGCTGGAGCAGTTGCCGCACGCCCGATAGAGCTTGCCCGAGCTGTGCACCTGGAAGTCGCGGATCGTCACCGTGCCCGCGCCGTTGTGCTGGAACACCTTGTCGGAGCCCGACTTCGCGCCGCCGCCCTCGACCAGGTAGCGCGCCGAGGAGCTGGAGCTCTTGAACGTGGCGGCGTCCTCGCCCACGTCGTTCCACCACACGTTGCGGATCGTGCACGAGCCCTCGCAGTGGATGCCGTCGCCGGCCGGGGCGTCGATGATCACGTTCTGGATGGTGCCGCCGTTCGCCACCACGAACATCGGGTCCTGGCTCTCGCCCTGCCCGCCGTCGCCGATGCCGTAGTAGCGCTTCATGCCGCCGTCGAAGAACGTGCCGACCTCGCGCGTCTCCGTCTGGTGGACGCTGCCGGTGTCGGACGGCCACGCGCCGCTGCCGTCGCCGCCGCCGCTGTCGCCGGAGCCGAGCTTGACGAGCCGCCACTGCTGGTTGGCGCCGTTCAGGTCGTCCCACTGGGAGACGCGGGCGCCGTCGCTCGTGGCCCACTCCCAGGCCTCCAGGGCCTTGCCGCTGTGGCGGTTGATCAGGCGTACGTGCCCGCCGTCGGAGTCGGCCAGGCGGAACTGCTGGTTCCAGCCGTTCAGATCGGCCCACTGGACGATCTGCGCGCCGCCTTCGGCGTTCCACTCGTAGACGTCGAGCACCTTGCCGCTGTGCCGGGACTTGAGCCGGTAGTAGCCGTCGCCGGAGCTGACGAACCGCCACTGCTGCTGGTTGCCGTCGTTGCGCGCCCACTGCACGATCGGGGCGCCGTCGGCGGCGGCGAAGTTGTACAGGTCCAGGGCCTTGCCGCTGTGCCGGTTCACCAGGACGTACCAGGCGCCGGTGTCGACGGTGGCGGCCTGGGCCGGCGGTGGCAACACGGCCAGGGCGCCCGTCAGTGCCGTCACCACGGCGGTGGCGGCCACGGACAGGCGGCGCAAGAGTTGACGTAACATGTCCGCTCCCTTCGGGTAAGCGCTTTCCCTGATTGATCCCACGCCCCCGGCAGGCCGTCAACGAATGAGCCCTTCCCTCGGCGACAACCAGCGACTTCTCATGAAAGTTTCACGCTCGTCCGCTCTCCCAGCCGCGTGCCACCAGAAAATCAACCCTTGTTGCAGTTATGGGCGCCTCCTAGAATCAACAAGCCATCAAGATCTTTCCAATCCGAGGGAGTCAAGATGACCTGGAAGACAGCGCTTGCCATTTCCACCGTGGCGGCCCTGCTCTCCACTCCTGCTGTCATGGCGACACCTGCGGCGGCCACGAGCGTCACGCAGGAAGGGGCCGAGGCAACGGTTCTGGCCTGCTATTACTTCGTCAAGCGCGGAGATACGGCGAGAGGGATCGCCGGCAAACTCGGGATCTCCTACTCTACGCTCGCCGCCCTGAACCCGGGCGTCGACCTCAACAATCTTCACGTAGGACAGCGTCTGAGAGTGCCGGAAGCGAACTGCGACTGGTAGCCCTTCCCTGTAGCGCCGGATTACGTCGCGTCAGTGGGCCCGCGCGGTGGCCGCTCGACCAGTCGGAGGCTAACTGTTCGGGAATGAGACTCGCTTGGCATGGGCTTGAGGAAAGAGAAATGGCGTTACTTCCCTCAAGCCCGTAGCCGTCGGGCGGGGTTATCCTGCGGGGTTCGTCTTGAGGATCTTGCCCTTGCGGTCGGCGACCAGGTAGCCGCCGTCGTACTCGTCGCTCAGGTAGACGAGCAGGACCTGCCGGGTGGCGCCGGTGAACGGGAAGTCGGTGTCGACGATGAGGTAGCGGGAGGTGGGTTTGGGGACGTTCAGGGCCTTCGGCGCCTTGCGGAACAGGGCGGGCAGGACGCTCCAGTCGAACGATTCCAGGTCCACGGCGGGGGACTTCGTGGTGTGGCCGAAGCCCTCCTGCTTGGTGACGACGCCGTCGCGGTAGAAGTAGCGGTCGTAGGCGCCCTTGCGGGCCTTCGCGGGGGCCTCGGCGGAGGCGTAGGTGGGGTAGACGGTGAGGCCGTAGACCTTGGTGCCGCCGATGACGGGCTTCATGGCCTTGATCAGGTCACGCATGCCCGTCTCGGTGTGCAGGTTGACGGCGCGGGGAGTGGGGGTGGTGGTCTCCGCCTCCGGCGTAGGGTCCTCGGTGGGGGTGCGGGCGGGGGCGGCGAGGGTGGCGGCGTCTTCGGGCCGCTGCTGGGGGCTGCCGGTCGAGGAGGGGAGCTGCGTCCAGACGACGGCGGCGACGGCCACGACGGCGGCGGCCGAGATCGCGCCGACGATCCTGCCGGTCTTCCGCTTCCCCGCGGTCCGTCCCTGGGTCGGCATCCCGTAGGGCGCGGGGGCCGGCGGGCCGCCGTAGGGCCGGCCGGGGGGATGCGTCACCGCTCCCCGGGGAGGCGGGTACGGCGAGCCCCCGAAGGGCCCGGGCGGATGCGTCGGCGAGCTGCCCGCGGGCTGGTGGCCGTAGAGCCCGCCCGGGGGGCGGGTCGGCGCCTCGACCGGCGGGGCGCCGCCGAACGGCCCGCCCCCGTGGGCCGAGGGGGCGTCGGTGGCGACGGTCAGGAGGTGGTCGAGGGTCTCGGGGCCGGGGCGGGCCGACGGGTCGCGGTTGAGCAGCGCCATCAGGGCGGGCCCGAGCGCCCCGGCCCGTTCCGGCGGCGGCACCTCCTGGTTGAGCACCGCCGCGAGCGTCGCCAGCGTGGTGGCGCGGCGCAACGGATGCCGCCCCTCGACCGCCACGTACAGCATCATGCCGAGCGACCACAGGTCGGAGGCCGGGTCGCCCTCGTGCCCGTTGATGCGCTCGGGCGCCATGTATTCGGGTGAGCCGATGAACGACCCGGTGGCCGTCAGGCTGGGCGCCTCGCGTACGGCGGCGATGCCGAAGTCCGTCAGGACGGAGCGCCCGTCGGAGCGGAGCAGGACGTTGGCGGGCTTGACGTCGCGGTGCTGGATGCCGACGGCGTGGGCGGCGCGCAGCGCCGACAGCACCTCGCGGCCGAGCCGCGCGACCTCCGCGGGGGGCATCGGGCCGTGGGCGAGCCGGTCCTGGAGCGAGCCGCCGGTGACGAGCTCCATGACGAGCCACGGGTACGTGTCCGTGCCCTCGTCGACGATGTGGTGGATGGTGGCGACGTGCGGGTGGTTGAGCCGAGCCAGGGCGCGGGCCTCGCGCAGCACGCGGGCGCGCAGCTCGCGGGCCAGGGCCGGGTCGTGCTCGTCCATGGCCGGGTCGGGCGGCCGCACTTCCTTGAGCGCGACGTCGCGGTGCAGGGCGGTGTCCCAGGCCCGCCACACCAGACCCATGCCGCCGCCGCCGAGCCGTTCGCGCAGCTCGAAGCGGCCGTCGATGACCCGTTCACGCATGGGCAGCAGAGTACGCGTTCCGCTCGGACGACGGCAGTCCGGGTAAAGACGGCCAGATCCAACCATGGAGTAGTTGAAAGCTCACTATGGGTACTGACCACTGCGGATGATCAGATCACCACCCGCAGGGGGCACCCATGTACAAGCACGTCATCACCGCACTCGCAGCGACGGCCACCGGCGTCACGCTGATGGCCGCGCCGGCCGCGGCCGACGACTACGACGACCGGCTCAGGGAGTGGTGCGCGAACGCCACGTACCTGCCGCACTCGCCGCTGCGCGACGTGATCGGCGACGACGAGCTGGTCCAGTACCTGACCGACGACGAGTACGGCCGTGACGGCGTACGGATCAGCTACGACAGGCAGCCGACCGCCGAGGAGTGGGCCGAGATCAACGGCTACGTCCACGCGCTGATGGGCCAGGTCTTCGACTCGAACTCGAACGCGGACGCCACCGCCAGGCGCAACGGCCCGGTCGGCACGGTCAACGTGAACGGGCACGTCCGGGGCCTGATCACGGCGCCGTGGTGCGAGGAGTACAACCGCCGGTACGGCGCCTACCACCCGCACTGGGCCGACTCCTACCGTTCGAACTGGCCGCACTCCTACCGGCCGCAGTGGCAGCAGCCCTACGGCCCGTGGATCGGCCCGTGGACGGGCCCGTGGAACCGTCCGACCTCGTCGGCGACGACGACCGCGCCGCGCTCGTCCTCGGCACCGGCGGCACCGTCGACGCCGTCGGCACCGTCAGCTTCGTCCTCGCTGCTGGACAACATCGGCGTCACCGGGCTGCTCAACAGCCTCGGGCTCTCCCGCTGAGCCCCGAGCCGCTTCAGGCGGATCCGGCTCTCCCGGCCGGCCGGCTCCAGCTCGATCACGCGTGCGTCCTGTGGCAGGTGACGCAGGTCGTGGGTGATGAGGATGGTGGTCCGTCCGGCCATGAGCCGCCGCAGCGGCTCCATGATGCGCGTGGCCGTGGCCTGGTCGAGGCCGGTCATCGGCTCGTCGAGGACGAGCACGGGGGCGTCGCGCAGGATCGCCCTGGCGATGGCCACGCGCTGCCGCTGCCCCCCGGACAGCAGCCTGCCCCGCTGCCCGACCGGGGAGTCGTACCCCCGGGGCAGGGTCCTGACGAAGTCGTGCACCCCGGCGAGCTCGGCGGCGCGGATGACCTCGTCGTGGGTGGCGTCCGGCCGGCCGTAGGCGATGTTGTCGCGTACGGTCCCCGAGAACAGCAGCGTCTCCTGGTGCAGGATCGTGATGTTGTCGCGCAGAGACGCCCTGGTGAGCTCGCGGATGTCGTGGCCGTCGAGCAGCACGCGGCCGGTGTCGGGGTCGTAGAACCGCAGCAGCAGCTTGGCCAGCGTCGACTTGCCCGCGCCGCTGGGTCCGGTGAGCACGACAAGCTCGCCTGGTTCGGCGGTGAACGACAGGTTCTGGAGGGTGGGCCGTCTGCGGCCGGGATAGCGGAAGCCGACGTGCTCGAAGCCGACGCGGCCGGCGGCGCGGCCGGGGAGCGGCCGGGCGCCGGGGGCGTCCTCGACGGTGGGCCTGGTCCTGAGCACCTCCATGACGCGGTCGGAGCCGGCCGCCGCCTCCGACACGGTGAGCGCGATCTCGCCGAGGCTCTGCACGGCCGGGTAGAGCATGGCCAGGTACGCGGCGAAGGCCAGCAGGCCGCCCAGCGTGAGCCGTCCGGCGGCGATCTCCCACGCGCCGACGCCCAGGATGACGATGAGGCAGACGGTCTCCAGCACCTGGACGGCGGGACCGTACAGGCCGGCGAGCCACGCCTGCGACAGGTTGGCGCGCAGCCAGCCTCGGCCGGTCGCGTGCAGCCGGGCCGACTCGGCGGACTGGCGGTTGTAGGACTGGACGAGCGCCTGGTTGGCCAGCCCCTCCTCGATGACGCTGTTCATCTCGCCGTTACTGGAGCGCTCGCGCGCCGAGGCCACCCTGAAGCGGGAGGCGAACATCTTCGACACCACGAGGAAGGCGGGGACCAGCGCCATCGTGATCAGGGCCAGGTCCCAGCGGACGTAGAAGGCGGCGCCGGCGAAGAAGACAACGCTGGCGGCCGTGGTGAACAGCTTGACCAGGCCCGATCCCATCAGCTCTTCGATGGCCTCGATGTCGTCCGTGAGCCTGGCCATGAGGTCGCCGAGGCGGCGGTTCTCCCCGTAGTCGGGCGAGAGCGTCTGGATGTGGGTGAACACCCGGTCGCGCAGGCTCAGCAGGAAACGTTCGGCGCCGACGGCGGTGGCGTACGTGCCGGTGAGCGAGGCGACGCCGGCGACGGCGGCGAGGCCGAGCCAGGTGAGCGCAGGCCCCCAGAACGCGCCGAGGTCGCGGGTGGTGAGCACTTCATCGGTGATCCGGCCGAACAGGCCGATCGCCGCGACTTCGCAGAGCGCGGCGACCGCGGCGAAAACGACGCCCGCGGCGAGCAACCAGCGCAGGCCGCGGGTATTGGGCCAGAATTCACGGAAGGTGCGGCGGAGGGAGACCGCCGGCGCGAGCGCCGGACGGTCTCCCCGCCTAGGAAAAGAGAATGAGAGACGGCGGTCGGCCCGCCGACTCTCACGGCGTTCTCTTACCACCACCACCGCCTACGACGGCAGCCACCGTAGTAACGGCGGCGCCGACAGCAGCGGCGACGGTAGCAGTGGGACCGGTAACCACTCTGAATGAGAGTCATTTCTCCTCCCCCTGTTTCTAGTGCCCTAAAGGGACACTAGTCCTGATATACCCGTAAATCACCCCAATCACTTCGGCCAAAGAAGACTTGACCGGTCCCACCCGTTCCTTTTTGTTGCGGTAAATGGGCGGAAATGGGCTAGGTGATCAAATGCGCGGAAGGAAAATGCGGTGAATCCAGCCTTTGCGGGGAAACGGTCCGGCCTGCCGGCGCGACCTTGTGGAGCGCCTGAGCGTCACCGTGGAACCCGGCCCGCGGACCCGTCAAGAACGTCAAGCACACGGAAGGGGCCGGGGAGGTGTTTCGCCTTGGTACGGCGGGCCCTCCCCGGCCCCAGGTGCATCGCGCGCCTCAGTGCTTGAAGCAGTGCCCCAGCGCTTGAGGCGGTGCTGTGCCTCAGTGCTTGAAGGCGTCCTTGACGTTGCGGGCGGCGTCCTTCGCCTTCTCGCCCGCCTGCTTGACCTTGCCCTTGCTGCGGTCGGCGCGGCCCTCGGCCTCGAGGCGTTCGTCGTCGGTCGCCCGGCCCACGCCCTCCTTGGCCCTGCCCTTCAGCTCTTCGGCCTTGTTCGAAATCTTGTCGTCGGCGCCCATGTCGGCCCCCTGTCTGTCGCTTGATCCGGGCCTGCCTCCTATCCGAGCCCGGTGCCGGAAAACCTCCCCACGGCATGGCGGACACGTACGGTCCCCGGGCTCAGGGGCATCATCCAGAGCATGGGACCGATCGAGATCCAGCGCGTCTACGACCACGAGCCGGCCGAGGGCGCGGTGTTCCTGGTGGACCGGATGTGGCCGCGCGGGGTGCGCAAGGACGACCTCCGGCTCGACGGCTGGGCGCGGGACGCGGCGCCCTCGACCGAGCTGCGCAAGTGGTTCGGGCACCGGCCCGAGCGGTTCGCCGAGTTCGCCGAGCGCTACCGCGAGGAGCTGGCCGGGCGCGACGACGCCGTCCGGCCGCTGCTCGACGCCGCCGCGAAGGGCCGGGTGACGCTGCTCTACGGCGCCAAGGACACCGAGCACAACCAGGCGGTCGTCCTGCGGGACTACCTCAGGGAGCGGGCGGGCTGAGCCGCGCCGGGAAGCCGCCGGTCGCGATCGGGCCCCAGCGCTCGATGCGCACGCGGATCAGTGACTTGTCCTGGCGGCGCATGGCCTCGCGGTACTCGTCCCAGTCGGGATGCTCGCCGGAGATGCACCTGAAGTACTCGACCAGGCCCTCCAGCGCCTCCGGCATGTCGAGCACCTCGGCCCGGCCGTCGACCTGCACGTACGGGCCGTCCCAGTCGTCCGACAGCACGCAGATCGACACGCGGTCGTCGCGGCGCGCGTTGACGGCCTTGGCGCGGTCCGGATAGGTGGAGATCACGATCCGGCCGTCACCGTCGACCCCGCAGGTGACGGGCGAGAGCTGCGGGCGGCCGTCGGCGCGGGTGGTCGACAGCAGGCCGTGGTGCCGGGGACGGAGGAAGTCGAGCAGCTCGGGCAGCTCCACCCGGCTGGCCGTCGCGATCCTTGGAGCCATTTCACCTACCTTTCCACAGCTTCGTACGACCTTCCAGTACTCGTACGAATGCGTTGCGTGATGTCCGTTGATCGGGTAAGCCAGTGACATGTCCTTGGAAGGGTGGTTACTGGGCGGGCGCTACCGGTTGCTCTCGAAGCTGGGAGAGGGCGGCATGGGCGCCGTGTGGCGGGCCCGCGACGAGCTCCTCGACCGTGAGGTCGCGATCAAGGAGGTGACCGCCGCCGGGCAGCGGGCGGCCGACACGATGCGGGAGGCGCGCATCGCCGCCAAGCTGACGCACCCGAACATCGCCGCCGTCCACGACGTGGTGCTGGCCGGCGAGCGGCCGTGGATCGTCATGCAGTACGTGCCGTCGAGCAGCCTGGCCCGGATGATCGCCGACCGGGGCCCGCTGGCCGTGCCGACCGTGACGCGCATCGGGCTGGAGGTGCTGGCCGCGCTCCGCTACGCCCACGCCTCGGGGGTGCTGCACCGGGACGTGAAGCCGGGCAACATCCTGCTCACCTCCGAGGGGCACGCCATCCTGACGGACTTCGGGCTGGCGACGACGCTGGACGGCGAGCCGTCGGGCCGGCCCGGCGTGGTCGTGGGCACGCCCGCCTACATCGCGCCCGAGCGGGCCGGCGGCGGGCCGTCCACGGCGCTGAGCGACCTGTGGTCGCTGGGGGCGACGCTGTACGCGGCGGTGGAGGGCCGGGCGCCGTACCGGCACAGCAGCGAGCTGGCCACGCTGAGCGCGGTCGTGAGCACCCGCCCGGACCCGTTCGAGCGGGCCGGTGAGCTGGCGCCGCTGATCGGCGGGCTGCTGGAGAAGGATCCCGAACGCCGCACCGGCGCCGCCGAGGCGCACGCGCAGCTGACCGCCCTGCTGGGCAAGTCCGAGCCCGCGCCGCCCGACCGGCCGACGGGCGGGGCCGCCGCACAGCGGACCGGCCGCGGGCGGCGCTGGTGCGCCGGTGGGCGGCGGCGGGAGACGGCGGGGCTGCTGGCGCTGGCCGGGATCGTCGTGGCCGCCACGTCGTGGAGCGCCACCCCCGTGGCGGGCCCGCCCGTGCCCGCCCCGCACCCCACCACCACCGCGACCGCCACAGCCACGGCCACGGCGACCGCGACGGTCACCGCCACGGCCGAGCCGGCGCCGGAGACAACGCGCCCGCAGACGACCCGGTCGGAAGCGACCCCGTCGGAAGCGACCACTTCGGAACCGACCCCGTCGGAAGCGACCCCATCGGAACCGGCCACCCCGTCGGAAGCGACGCCCCAGAGCAGGACCACGCAGCCGGACACGACGACCCAGGCCGGCGAGACGTCCCATGCGCGCCCCCGCCGGGCCGCGAACTCGTCCGACCGGCAACGGCCCGACCAGCCCCCCGGTCAGGCCAGGAAGAAGGCCGACCACGGCAAGGGCCCCAAGCGCTAGTTACGTACATTTGCCGATGCGTTCCCATACCCGCCGTGCTTACTGTCTGCCGGTTCGAACGCCGTCCGTGAAGGTGGGTACATGCGTACGTTGACCGCGTTCCTCTCCACCGTCGTGCTGGCCACGGCGCTCACCGCGCCCACGGGCCAGGCCGTCGCCGCGGCGAAGCCCGCGGCGGGCCAGGCCGACGTCGTCTACCAGCGGGCCGACTTCGCCGGCGGCACCGCGGAGGGCACCACCGCCGGCGACGGGCTGTCGTTCGCGAGCGTCGCGGGCACCGCCTCCTACACCGACGCCCTCGGCACCCGGACCTGGGAGTACGCCCGCTGGACCGGGCCCGAACGGCAGACGGGCTTCGGCGCGACCGAGCTGATCGCCTCCTGGACGGCCGACATCCCGGCCGGGAGCTGGATGCAGGTCGAGGCACGCGCCCGGCACGCCGCCGGGCTGACGAAGTGGTACGTGCTGGGCCGCTGGGCCTACGGCGAGGGCGACATCCGCCGCACGTCGGTGCCCGGCCAGGGCGACGCCGACGCGAACGTGGCCGTCGACACACTGGTGGCCGCCGACGGCCGGCTGATCGACGCCTACCAGCTCCGCGTCACCCTCTACCGGACGCCGGGCTCGGCGGTGACGCCACGGGTGCGCACGCTGGGCGCGATGGCCTCGCACGTCCCGGAGCGCAAGAGGGTCCCGGTGAGCCCCGGCGGCGGCGCGTGGGGCACGGAGCTGGACGTGCCGCGCCGCTCGCAGAGCATCCACTCGGGCCACTACCCGGAGTGGGACGGCGGCGGCCAGGCGTGGTGCAGCCCGTCCTCGACCACGATGGTGCTGGGCTACTGGGGCCGGTGGCCGAGCGCGCAGGACACCGCCTGGGTGGACCCGTCGGACCCGAACCCGGAGGTCGACCACGCGGCGCGCTACACCTACGACCACGCCTACCAGGGCGCGGGCAACTGGCCGTTCAACGTCGCCTACGCGGGCCGCTACGGCGTGGACGGGTTCGTGACGCGGCTGCGGACGCTGACGGAGCTGGAGAAGCTGGTCGGCGCGGGCATCCCGGTGATCACCTCGCAGTCGTTCAAGAAGGGCGAGCTGCCCGGCGCCGGGTACGGGACGGACGGGCACATCATGGTGGTCGTCGGCTTCACCGAGAACGGCGACGTGATCGCCAACGACCCGGCCTCGCCCAGCAACGACGCGGTGCGCCGGGTCTACCCGCGGGCCGACTTCGAGAACGTGTGGCTGCGCAGCTCCAGCAGCGGCGGCGTGGTGTACGTCATCCACCCGCCGGGCCGCGCGCTGCCCGCCACGACGCCGGGGCTGCCGGCCAACTGGTGATCACAGCCGTGAGACGCCGCACGCCCGGCCGGGCGAGTCGGCGACGCGGTCCTCGTACACGCCGACCTTGAACGTGATGAGGTCCAGGCAGCGGGTGAGCTCCTCGATCTGGCCGCTCACCCGCTCCTGGTGGGCGCGCATCAGCTCCAGGCGCTCGTCCTCGGTGCCGGGGCCCTGGCGGACCAGCTCGGTGTAGCGGCGGATGTCGGGCAGCGGCATGCCGGAGGCGCGCAGGAGCACGCACATGCCGAGCCAGTCGACGTGGTCCTCGGTGTAGACGCGGCGGCCTCCGGCGTCACGCTCGACGGGGTGGGCCAGGATGCCCTCTTGCTCGTAGAAGCGCAGGGCGTGCACGCTCAGGCCGGTGCGCTCGGCGACCTGCGAGATGGTCAGCATGGTGTCCAGTTTGACCTAGAGCCGACTCTAACTCCTAGCGTGCGGACCACGTACCGGACTCTTGGAGGGACCATGCGTTACCGCGCTCTCGGCGGCACCGGCATCGAGGTGAGCACGCACTGCCTGGGGACGATGATGTTCGGCTTCGTGGCCAACCGGGACCACGACGAGTGCGCCAGGATCATCCACACGGCGCTCGACGCGGGCGTCAACTTCGTCGACACGGCCGACATGTACTCGGCGGGCGAGTCGGAGGAGATCGTCGGCAAGGCGCTGGCCGGGCGGCGCGACGAGGTGGTCCTGGCCACGAAGGTGCACTTCCCGATGGGCGAGGGGCGCAACCGGGGCGGCAACTCGCGGCGGTGGATCGTCATGGCGGTCGAGGACAGCCTGCGGCGGCTGCGCACCGACTGGATAGACCTGTACCAGGTGCACCGGCCGGACCACACGACCGACGTCGAGGAGACGCTGGGCGTGCTCGGCGACCTGGTGCGGGAGGGGAAGATCCGGGCGTTCGGCTGCTCGACGTTCCCGGCGGAGCAGATCGCCGAGTCGCACCACGTGGCCGAGCGGCGCGGGCTGCCGCGCTTCCGCACCGAGCAGCCGCCGTACTCGCTGCTGGCGCGCGGCGTGGAGGCGTCGGTGCTGCCGACGTGCCAGAGGTACGGAATGGGCGTGCTGACGTGGAGCCCGCTGGCGTCGGGGTTCCTGACGGGCCGGATCCGCAAGGGCGGGCCGATCGACCTGTCCAGCGGCCGGGCCCGCATCACCCCGGCCCGGTTCGACCCGGCGATCCCGGAGAACCAGGTCAAGCTGGACGCCGTCGAGCGGCTGATCGAGCTGGCCGACGACCTCGGCTGCACGCTGCCGGAGCTGGCCACGGCGTTCCCGCTGGCGCATCCCGCCGTCACATCCGTGATCATCGGGCCGCGCACGCCGGCCCAGCTCGAAGCGAGCCTGAAGGGCGCCTCGCTCGTCCTCGACGACGCGGCGCTGGACCGCATCGACGAGATCGTCCCGCCCGGCGTGAACCTGTACCAGCCGGACGGGGCGTGGCGCCCTCCGTCGCTCACGGACCCGGCTCTGCGCCGCCGCCCGCTCGGCGACCGGCCGGCCGCCTAGCGCGGCTCGATGACGCCCTCCCGCACCAGCCTGTCGAGCGTGGCGGCCATCGCCTTGGCGTCGTTGAGGTGCGGGAACGGCTCGTCGGGGACGTCACGGCGGAGGAAGCGGCACAGCGGCTCCCAGCCCTCGCGCACGTCGAACACCAGCAGCCGGTCCGCCGGCAGGCTCGCCCGGGCCTTGTCCACGTGCCGCTCGAAGGCGGCCAACGCGACCTTCTCCTCCGGCATGCCGTCGGTGAAGGTCCAGTCGTCAAGGCCGAACACGTCCCGCCCGATCTCGGTGAGGAGCGGAGTGATCAGGTCCATCCTGCCGAACACCGCCGCGGCGGCCTCGGGCAGGTCGGGCGGCAGCTCGCGGCCGGGGCCCTCGGCCATGAGCGTGCCCATGCTCACGTACCAGGCGTGCGGGTCGCGTACGGTCAGGACGACCTTGGCGTCGGGGAACGCCTCGGCCTGGGAACGGTAGAAGTGGGAGGCCGGCCAGTCCTGGGAGGAGCGGTAGCCGTCGAACACCCGGGCCCAGTCGGGCTCGCCGCCGCCGGCCAGCGGCGCCCAGCGCTCGGCGATGCCCGGCTTGGTCATGACGTCGAACATGTGGAAGCAGGGCCCGAACCCCAGCCGCTCCAGCGCGGCCTTCATCGAGCTCGTCCCGGTGCGCGGGAACCCCGCGCCGATCACCTCTAACATGTTGGGCCTCTCGCTCTCGGGAATGCCTACTCCCATTAGAGACGCAAGAGGCCCGCAATGTGACAGGAAGTCAGCGAGTCGGGTCAAACGCCCGCAGCGCCTCGGGCTGCTTGCCCGTGGTGATCTGCTCGGCGAGCATGCGGCCGGTGGCCGGGCCGTGGGTCAGGCCCCACATGCCGTGGCCGCCCGCGACGTAGATGCCGGGCACCCGGGTGGCGCCGATCAGCGGCATGCCGTCGGGGGTGACGGGACGCGGGCCCACCCACGTGTCGGTGCGCTCCTCCCAGTGCACGCCGGTCAGCAGCGGCTTGGCGGAGGCGATGATCGCGTCCACGCGGCGCTGGAAGAGCGGGGCGTCCGGGTCGCGGAACTCCATCGTGCCCGCGACGCGCAGCTTGCCCTGGTACGGGGTGCAGGCGACGCGCACGGCGGGCAGGTAGATCGGGCCGCGCACCGGCTCGTCCGTCGGCACGGTGAAGGAGTAGCCGCGCCCGGCGCGTACCTGGGTCCGCACGCCCCACTCCTTGGCGAGCCGGTTCAGCCAGGCGCCGGTGGCGAGCACGACGGCGTCGGCCTTGACGCTGTCGCCGTTGGCGGCGCGCACGACCTGCTTGCCGCCCTCCTGGTCCACGCCGGTCACGGTGAAGCCGTCCCGGATGACGCCGCCGCGCGCGGTGACGGCGTCGGCCAGCGCGTGGGTGAACGCGCCCGGGTCGACGTAACGCTGCCCGTCGAGCCGGATGCCCGCCTCGGCCTGCACGGAGAGCTGCGGAGCCTGCTTGCGCAGCTCGGCGCCCTCGAAGGCGGCGTAGCGGATCTCCAGCCCGGAGTCGTTGATGCGGCGCAGCTCGTGCAGCAGCGAGACGGCCTGCTTCGGGGTGCGGAAGGCGGCCATGATCGGCGCCTCGACGGTGGGGGCCTCGACGCCGCTGGCGGTGAGGACGTCGAACGCCTCCAGGCACTCCTCGTTGAACGGGAGGTTGGCCCGGACGGCTCGGCCCCAGTCCTTCCAGTTGCAGTGCAGCGCGAACCGGGTCAGGAACGCCCACAGCCCCACGTCGGGCGTCGTCGGCACGTGCAGCGGCGCGTCCCGGTCGAGCAGGGAGCGCAGGCCGTAGCGGAGCACGCCGGGCTCGTTGAGCGGGATGGCCAGGCCGGGCGACAGCCAGCCCGCGTTGCCCCAGGAGGAACCGGCCGCGACCCCGTCACGGTCGACCACGGTCACCTCGACGCCGCGCTCCTGCAGGAACCAGGCGGTGGACAGGCCCACCACACCGGCGCCGATCACCACTGCCGTTCGCGGCCCGCCGTCGATACGCATTGCCACCCTCTCCGCTCTGTCGCGTTACACCTGCAGGATCGCCCGTAGGACGCGAGAACGGTTCATCTGCGTGCGACAACCGGGGGGCCGTCGTTTGTCCGGCCAGGACAACGCGGCCCGGCTAGGGCGACGCGGCGGCCAACGCGATGATCATCGCCAGTCGCTTCTCCGGCTGGTCGAGGCCCAGATCGGTGATCGCGGTCATCTTCCTGAACCGGTAGCGCACGGTGTTCGGGTGCACGCCGAGCCGGGTGGCGGCCACGGCCAGATCGCCCTGCGCCTCCAGCCAGGCGCGCAGCGTCTCGATGTAGCGGGTGCCATGCTCGGCGTCGTGCCTGGTCAGCTCGGCGACCGGACCGCGCGCCGGGGTGCGGCCCGCCGACGCCGCCGCGCGCAGCCGCTGGAGCAGGATCGCGTCCCACGACTCGTCGTAGACCACGGCCAGGTCGCCGTCGGGCCGGGCGGCGCGCAGGGCCAGGCTCTCGTCCGCCTCCTGCCTGCTGGCGGGCAGCTGCGCGGGCACGGCCGGGCCGCCGACCCCGGCCATCAGCGTGACCCGGCGCGGCAGCACGTGCGCGATCGCGGCCACCCAGTCGCGGGCGGGCGTCGGCTCGCCGCCGCTGGGCAGCACCGTGTAGAGCGTGTTGCCGAACAGCGCGCTGCGCCCCGGCCGCGACCAGCCGAACCCGGTCGTGGCCCGCTCGAACGCCATCAGGATCGCGGCGTGCGCCTCGTCGCCGACGTGCGCCTGCAACGCGATCACCCGGAACTGGCCGCCGGGCAGCCCCAGCCGGCTGATCAGCGCCGGGGCGTCGGCGGTGCCCTCCAGCAACTGGATGACCAGGTCGGACTCCACCTGCCGCTCCAGGTCGGCGCTCACCCGCGAGCGCAGCAGGTGCAGCGCGACGGCCCGGGCGCCGTCGGCCAGCACGGTCAGCGGCGCGCCCTCCAGCGGACGCTCGCACTCCACCCAGATCGACCCCAGCAGCTCGCGCCCGGCCCGCACGGCCACCACCATCCGGCCGCGCAGCCCGTGCTCCGGCGACGGCGCCACGAACACCGGCTCGTCGGAGGTCGCCAGGTGGCGGAAGACCCCTTTGCGCGCCAGCAGCCGCCGCATCGAGTCGGGCACCCGGCGGCCCAGGATCGTCTCCAGCCGGACCGGGTCGGAGCTCTGCTGGGAGCCCGAGTAGGCCAGCACCCGCGACATCTGGTCCTCGATCGTCACCGGGTTGCCCAGCTCGCCGGCCAGCGTGTCGGCGAAGGCGAACAGGTCGGTCGGGCCGCGGCCCGCCTCGGTCTCGCGTCCCTCCAGGACCAGGCCGTACACCACGCCGAGGAGCTGGCTCCAGGACACCTCGGGGTCGACGGCGAGCACGGCCATCCCGGCGTCGCGGGCGCCGGTCAGCGCCTCGTCGTCGCCCGGGACGCCCTCGCGGACCAGCACCACGACGGCTCTGGCGGCACGGGCCAGCCGGATCGCCTCGGCGGTCGACTCCACGCCCACCGCCAGGTACACGTCACCGCCGGCCGGCCGGTCGTCGGCCGGATCGTGGACGACGACGCTGCGCAGCTCGACGCCCCGGGAGGCGGGCGCCAGCCGCAGCCGCGCGCCGTAACCTCCCAGCACGTTCACCAACCGGTCCAGCTTCAGCATCCGCGCAGCGTACACGCAGGATGCCCGCGGCGGAGGTCAGCCGCAGTTGGCGAGCCTGCCGCGCTTTCCGACGGCGGTGGCGTAGTTCCGCGTGCCGTTGGTCGTCTTGCCCTCGAAGTCGACGCACTGGCCCTTGCCGTAGCCGATGGCGGCGGCGTAGTACTTGTACGTCCTGGCCGTCAGCGTGCCCGGGTCACGGTACGCGCCGCCGCCCTGCACCTTGAGGATCGCCTGGGTGTAGGTGGACTTGCCGGCGTACCTGGTCTTGATCATGGCGACGCAGTTCTGCTGGCTGGCGCGGTTCCACATCAGATAGACGTGACCCCACGTCGAGCCGCGGTGCTTCACCGCACGCTTGTTGTCGCTCACATGCGTCCAGCCGCCCCGTCCGGACTGCTCGGCGCACGCGGCCTCGGGGGTGTAGGCGGCGGCCATCGCCGGCGCCGGGTGCAGGAGGACCGTGCCGGCGCCGAGCATGGCTGCCAGGGCGAGGGCCTTCTTACGCACGTGGTACGTCCTTTCATCGGGAACGAAGCGAGATCATGTTTGCATATGGATGATCCTCTTTGTGGGGTTTTGGGGTAGGGGAAAGTCCACCTGAACGCTCCTCATGCCCTCACTGACCGGAGATGTCCGTTCTCCATAGGCTGCACGACATGTCCAACGCCTGGTCCGCGCTCCGCGGCTCCCCCTTCAGGTTCCTGACGTCGCGCTGGCCGTGGCGTGGCCTGGTCTACACCCTCGTCCACGCCCTGCTGTGGGCGCCGGGGGTCGTGGCCGTGAGCCTGCCGCTGCTGTTCCCGTTCTGGGCCGCGTACATGGCCAGGATCGAACGCCGGATGGTGCGGCTGGCCGGGTTCGAGGCCATCCCCCGGCCGCCGGGCCCGGGCGGGCTCGCCAGGCTCCAGCAGCCGATGTTCTGGCGGGAGGTGGCCTTCGCGGTGGTGCAGCTCGCGACCGGGCTGCTGTCCGTCGTGTTCCTCGCCGTGGCGGCCGCCCTGTCGGTGCTCTGGGTGGTCGTGGCGCTCGTCGTGTTCACCGCGATCGAATGGCAGACGCGGCCCGAGCCGCTGGAGCTCACGCTCGCGCTCGCCGCCAGCCTCCTCGCCACCGTGGCGCTGCCGTACGTCTCGACCCTGCTCGCCTGCGGGCAGAGCTTCCTGGCCACAATGCTGCTCTCCCCCCGGATGGACGAGCTTCAGTCGCAGGTGACGTCGCTGGCCAGGGCCAACATCGCCGAGCTGGAGCGGTTCGAGGGCGAGCGGCAGCGCATCGAGCGCGACCTGCACGACGGCACCCAGCAGCACCTGGCCACCGCCGCGATGCGCCTCGGCATGCTCGAACTGGAGCTGCGCGAGTCCATCCCCGCCGGGCCCAGGCAGGACGCCGCGCTGGAGTCGCTGGAGGCCGTCAGGCGCGAGAACGAGCTGGCCCTCGACACCCTGCGCGACGTCGTGCACGGGCTGCGCCCCCGCACGCTGATCGACGACGGGCTCGGGGCCGCGCTGCGCGAGCTGGGGCACCGCATGCCGGTGCCCGCCACGGTCGAGGCCGACGGTGTCGGACGGCTCCCGCTGCCGGTCGAGTCGTCGCTCTACTACATCGCCAGCGAGGCCGTCGCCAACGCCGTCAAGCACGCCATGCCCGACCGGATCCACGTCACGCTGGCCGCTCCCGGCGACCGCATCGTGCTGACCGTCACCGACGACGGCCTCGGCGGCGCCAGCTCGGCGCGCGGGACCGGGATCGTCGGCATGTACGAGCGGGCCGCGATGCTCTCCGGCGACCTCGTCGTGGACAGCCCGCCCGGCGGCCCCACGAGGATCGTCGCCGACATCCCCCGCCCTCGATGAGCGACAATGGGATCATGCGTGTGGTGATCGCCGAGGACGCGGCCCTGATGAGGGAAGGGCTGGTCGCCCTGCTCCAGCGCTTCGGCCACGAGGTCGTCAGCGCCGTCGAGGACGCCGACGAGCTGCTGCGGGCCGTCGCCGAGCAGCGCCCCGACGTGGTGATCACCGACGTGCGGATGCCGCCGCGCAACCTCGACGACGGGCTGCGCGCCGCCCTGGAGATCCGCGCCGCCCATCCGGGCATCGGCGTCCTGGTGCTGTCGCAGTATCTCGGCGACGCCTACGCGGCCAAGCTCATCGCCGAGCCCCGGGGCGGCGTCGGCTATCTGCTGAAGGACCGCGTGGGGCGCGTGACCGACTTCATGCACTCGCTCGACGTCGTCGCGGGCGGCGGGATCGTCATCGACCCCAAGGTCATCGGCCACCTGATGGCCGCCAACCGCCCGCGCGCCATCGACACGCTGAGCGAGCGCGAGCGCGAGGTGCTGGGCCGCATGGCCGCCGGAGAGAGCAACGGCCACATCGCCGCCGGGCTGCACGTCACCGAGGGCGCGGTGGTCAAGCACATCGGCAACATCTTCGCCAAGCTCGGCCTCCAGGCGGAGGACGGCAACCGGCGGGTCCTGGCGGTGCTCACCTACCTCCAGGCGGCCGGCGAGCCGCGCATCTAGGCTGGTCCCCATGCGCACTGTGGTGATCGGCGCCAGCGGGCACATCGGCACCTACCTGATCCCCCGGCTCGTCGAGGCGGGACACGACGTGGTGGCCGTCAGCCGCGGCCGGCGGGGCCCCTACACCCCGCACGGCGCCTGGCGGAAGGTCACCACGGTGGTCGCCGACCGGGAGGCGGAGGAGGCGGCCGGGACGTTCGGCGCGCGGATCGCCGGCCTGGGCGGCGACGCCGTCATCGACCTGATCTGCTTCGAGGAGTCCAGCGCCCGGCAGCTCGCCGAGGCCCTGGCCGGGCGGGTGCGGCACTTCCTGCACTGCGGCACGATCTGGGTGCACGGGCCCAGCGAGCAGGTGCCGACGACGGAGGACCGGCCCCGGCGGCCGTTCGGCGACTACGGGATCAAGAAGGCGGCCGTCGAGTCCTACCTGCTGCACGAGAGCGGGCTGCCGGTCACCGTGCTGCACCCCGGGCACATCACCGGGCCCGGCTGGGTGCCGGTCACCCCGGCGGGCAACGTCGATCCCGCCGCGTTCCAGACGCTGGCCGACGGCGACGTGCTGACGCTGCCCAACCTGGGGCTGGAGACCGTCCAGCACGTGCACGCCGACGACGTGGCCCGGCAGTTCACGGCCGCGCTGGCCGCCCGCTCGGCCGCCGTCGGGGAGAGCTTCCACTGCGTGGCCTCCTCCGCGCTCACGCTGCGCGGCTACGCCGAGGCGGTGGCCGGCTGGTTCGGGCGGGAGGCGCGACTGGCGTTCCTGCCGTGGGAGCGGTGGCGGGAGACCGTGCCGGAGTCGGACGCCGAGATCACCTACGACCACATCGCGCACAGCCCGCACTGCTCGATGGCCAAGGCCGAGCGCCTGCTCGGCTTCCGCCCCCGCTACACGCCGCTGGAGGCGGTCGCCGAGGCCGTCGACCGGCTGATCCGCGACGGGATCGTCCACGCGCCCGCCTAACGCAGCCGGGCCACCGTGACCAGGGCCATCACCAGGTGGACCACGGCCACCAGGAGCACGGCCGCGACCGCGACCGGCAGCGGCGGCAGGACCCAGGCCGCCGCCGCGCACGCGACGCCGACCAGCGTCGTCGCCAGCCCGCCCGGCCGTTGCGCGCGCTTCCACTCGCGGGCCGGCGCCTCCGGCAGGTCCGGAGTGACCCTCGGCAGCGCCCGGCCCAGCGCGACCAGCAGCAGGCCGAGGGAGGCGGCCATGATCTGCTCGACCGGGACCGCGTACCCGGCGGTCCAGACGAGCAGTCCCGTGTGAAGGACCAGCAGGAACGGCGGCAGCGTGCCGAGCACCACGCTCAGCGCGGCCCGCGACGGCGTGAGCGTGAACAGCGTGTTCAGGACCGCCGGGGCCCGCCGCCCCACCACGACGCCCGCGCCCAGGGCTGCCACGACGAGCACCAGCGCGGCCGGGAGCGCCCCGGCGGCCAGGAGTCGCGGCACCCGGACCCCGGCCCGGTCGGGCGTGGCCTCCCTGGTCGTGATCAGCTCCGGCAGCGCGTCCCACAGCGCCCAGCTCACGGCCAGCATGGCGGCCAAGGAGAGCGTGGCGATGACGGCTCCTGTCCTGGGGAAGTTCATGGCACCGACCGTAGGTTCGCGGCCTACGGGCGGAACATCCGCTTTTTGTCATGTGCCGGATGTCATCTGCCCGCCCCGCGCGGCCCGCCGTATGCTGCGAGCATGCGGGGCTGGACGGAGTTCGACGGCGACCGGGCCCCGGTGGCGCTGGAGATCACCTTCTGGGGCGCCGCGCTGCTCAGCGCGCTCATCTACCTGGCGACCCTGCACCCCGACATCCGGCCCGGCCTGGCGGCACAGCCGCTGATCTCGGCACTGTTCTGGATCGGCGGCGCCGCCCTGCTCGCCGCGTGCGTGCTGTGGTTCTTCCTGCCGTGGCGGGCCTCGGCGCCCGCCCGGCGCAAGGCCGTCACCGTGCTGTTCCTGGGCGCGAGCCTGCTCATGATGTCCGCGGGCAGCATCACCACGCTGCTCATCTCGTGCCTGGCCGTGGGCAACGCGCTCGTCGTGTTCGGCATGCGCGGCGCGGCGCTCTACCCGGTCCTGACCGGGCTGCTGCACTTCGGGGCCGGCCTGGTCAACCCGGCGCAGACGCTGTTCATGGCCGTGGTCAACGGGCTGCTCGCGATGTTCCTCTGCCTGGTGATCGTCCTGGTCATGATGGCGTTGCTGGAGGCGCACCGGCAGGCCGTACGGACCCGGCGCCTGCTGGTGGAGCTGGAGGAGGCGCACGCCGCGCTGCGCCGCCACGCCGAGCAGGCGCGTGACCTGGCCGTCGCCGACGAGCGCGCCAGGATGGCCCGCGACATGCACGACAGCGTCGGCCACCACCTCACGGTCATCAACATGAGCTTGGCCAACGCCCTGCGGTTCCGCACCGCCCGGCCCGCCTCGGCGTGGGACGAGGTGCGCCAGGCGCAGGAGCTGACCCTCGACGCGCTGAACGACACCCGCCGATGGGTCCGCGCGCTCAAGCCGCTGCGCATGGAGGGCCGCACCGGCGCGGCGGCGATGGAGCTGCTGGCCGCCTCGTTCCGGTCGGCCGACCTGGAGGTGGCGTTCACCGTGGACGGCGAGTGGCCCGCCGTGGCCGAGGGGCACGAGCTGGTCTGCTACCGGATTCTGCAGGAGGGGCTGACGAACGTGCTGCGGCACGCGCGGGCCCGCCGCGTCGAGGTCGCACTCGGCTGCGCGCCCCGGGAGGTCACGGTGACGATCGCGGACGACGGCGACGGCGCCGACCCTGCGCGCGTGGCAGAGGGCTTCGGCCTGCGCGGGCTGGAGGAGCGGCTGGCCGGGATCGGCGGCGTCCTGCAGATCGACAACCGGCCCGGCGACGGGTTCGCGCTGACCGCGACGGTGCCCGCGTGATCCGCGTCCTGCTGGTCGACGACCAGATCCTCATGCGCGAAGGGTTGCGCAAGCTGCTGGAGATCGAGCCCGGCATCGCCGTCGCCGGAACGGCCCGCAACGGCCTCGACGCCCTCGAACTGCTCGCCGGGACGGCCGCGGACGAGCGTCCGCACGTCGCGCTCGTCGACGCCCGGATGCCCGTGATGGACGGGGTCGAGCTGGTGGGGCGGCTGCGCACGGATTTCCCCGGCATCGCGGCGATCATGCTTACCACGTTCGACGACGACGCGTACATCTTCGGCGGGCTGCGCGCCGGCGCCCGCGGCTACCTGCTCAAGGACACGCCGCCTGACGAGCTCGTCGGCGCCGTGCGACGGGTCGCCGCCGGGGAGACCGTGCTCGGCGGGCCCGCGGCCGCGCGGCTGGTCGCCGCGCTGCGGCAGGACGAGCCGCCCGCCGCGGCGCCACTCACCGGGCCGCTCACCGGGCCACTCACCGGGCCGCTCACCGGGCGCGAGCTGGAGGTGGCCCGGCTGGTCGGCCTCGGCGCGACCAACCGGGAGATCGCCCGGCGGCTGGACATCTCCGAAGGCACGGCCAGGAACCACATCTCCAGCTGCCTGCGCAAACTCTCCCTGCGCGACCGCACTCAGCTCGCCGTGTGGGTGACCCGGGGCTACTGACCGGCCTGTTCCAAAGGTTTGGCCGCCGCCAGGGCGCGCAGGAGCTGCTGCCTGCGCTCGGCGAAGGCGGCGCCGATCCGTTTCAACCGCTTGTCGCCTGCCGTCCTGGCCAGCAGCGGCAGCATCGTCGTCTCCTCCTCCCGCATGTGCGGGACGATCGACTCGGCCAGCAGCTCCAGCGTCTCCACGAACCCGGCCGAGCCCGCCTCGGCGCGCCGCAGCGCGTCGAGCAGGACCTCGGCCTCCTTGTGTGCTTCCAGCCCGTGATGGGCGTCGATGCCGGGATAGACCCGATCCTCCTCGGCGCGAGCGTGCGCAGTGAGAAGGACGTGCAGCTCGGCCACGGTGTCCCGGCGCTCGCCCCGCTCCGCCTTGAGCCGGTCGAGCAGTGCTTCCACCCGCCGGTGATCAGCGGTGATGAGGGTGATGACGTCGGCAGCCATGGCAACGGGACTACCCCGGCCCCGGCCGCCCAACCTCAGCGGCCCAGGCGCAGGCTCTCCACCGGGTGCGGGCCCTCGGTCTCCAGCCGGTACTCCTCGCCCGACTTGCTGCGGTTCTCCTCGATGACCCGCTCCGACGGCGGCTTCTCACCGCCCATGATCGCGTCCTGCATCTTCTCGAACCGCTCGTGAGCCTCCTGCACGTAGCCGGTGCCCAGCGTCGTGTAGTCGATCTGCGTGGCGATCAGCTCGCGCAGGTACGCCTTGTTCGGCTCGAACGTGACCGGCGTCGGCAGCGCCGGGGCCACCACCTGCTCGGGGTCGCGGCCGTCGTGCTTCTTGAACAGCTCGGCGGCCAGCCGCAGGTGCTCCAGCTCCATGTTCAGGTGCAGCTCCCAGATGGCCTTCACCTTGGGGTCGGACTCGGTCTCCATGAACGAGTGGTAGAGGTAGCACTCGTTGTACTCGTGGTTGAGCAGCATCTCCCACCAGCTCTCGCCCGGGTCGACCAGCGACTCGTAGTGGGTGACGTGCTCCTCCTCGATGAGCCCGATCTCCTGGTAGAGCTGGCGGGCGATCGGCTCCATGTAGGTGGGGCCGACGTTCATGTAGAAGTTCATGGTCTGCTGCTCGGCGGCCATGATGGTCAGCGCGTGCAGCTTGGAGATCGGCTCGGCGCTGCTCTTGTCGTACGGCTCGCGTACGTTGTCGACCGGGTCGCGGTGGTGCAGGTACGTCGGGCGGCCCGGCATCACCTCGGTGAGGTCGTCGACGATCTTCTCCGCCTTGCGGTGCTCGATCATCTCGTACAGGTTGGCGTACCGGTAGAGGTGGTCGAAGTCCTCCAGGACGCCGAACTGGTAGGCCTGCTTCAGATACGGGTCGGGCTCCATGCGGGCCACCCAGGCCGTCAGGTCGACGGCCACCTGCTCGTAGGCGAGCGTGGTCTCCAGCACCGACGAGACGCCCGGCAGCAGCCAGTTGACCGCCTTCTGCTGCTGCGCCTCGATGTAGCGGACCCGGGCGAGCTGCTGCTTGAGCTCCAGGTCGGGGCAGTGCCGGGCGAGCTGGTGGCTGAACAGGATCGCCTCCACCTCGATCCCGTTCATCGCGATGATCCGGCACCGGGTGTACGGGTCGGCGTGGTCGGGGTCGATGGGCATGACGTTCAGCTCGCGCCAGTTGCGTAGCTGCTTGTCGAGCGGGATGCCCCGCTCTTGGAGTGGGTCGAAGGTCATGGGCGCGACCTACCCGAGGGCACTTCGGACAATCTCCTCGCCAAGCCTGGGGACGGCCTGCGGTTGGCAAGGTGAGGCGTGACCAGCGCGTCCGAGGGTAGGCAGCCGCCGTATTCGAGAGGAGATCCACCCATGGCGACCGATACCGAGACCGACGTCATCGAACTGCTGCTGGCCCAGCACGGGATGATCAGAAACCTGTTCGACGAGGTCGAGCAGGCTCCCGCCGGGCAGCGTGGCGAGGCGTTCACGCGCCTGGTGCGGCTGCTGGCCGTGCACGAGACGGCCGAGGAGGAGATCGTCCACCCGTACGCCCGCCGCAAGATCGACGGCGGTGACGGCATCGTCGACGATCGCCTGGCCGAGGAGAACCAGGCCAAGAAGCTCCTCCAGCAGATGGACAAGGCCGGGCCGGACGCGCCCGACTTCATGGAGAACCTGCTGGTGCTGCGCGCCGCCGTCGAGGCGCACGCGCGCAGCGAGGAGCGCTACGAGTTCGCCGAGTTCCGCGCCCGCACCAGCGAGGCCGAGCGGCGCGCGCTGGGCGCCGGGCTCCGGGCCGCCGAGGCGATGGCGCCGACGCACCCGCACCCCGGCACCGAGTCGGCGACCAAGAACCTGCTCATGGGCACGCCGGTCGCGATGATGGACCGGGCGCGCGACGTCATCCGCCAGGCGATGGGCAAGCGCCCCTGACCGCGGTCACGGCTTGCGCGCCACCGCGCCGACGAAGGTGTGGTACGTGATGCCGAGCTCGGCCTGTTCGTCCCGCCTGTCGGGCCGCCATTCCGGCAGCGGGACCAGGCCGGGCTCCAGCAGTTCGAGGCCGTCGAAGTAGGCGAGGATCTCCTCCCTGGTGCGCCACCGGCCGGTGCCGAGCGTCTCGTTGAAGATCTTCTCGGCCGAGCGCGCCTGCTCCGCCACCTCGGGGTGGGCCCGGCCCGGATTGTGGAAGTGGGAGATCGCGAGATGGCTGCCCGGCGCCAGGGCCGCCATCAGCCGGGCGACGATGCCGCCCGGGTCCTCGTCGTCGGCCAGATGGTGCAGGATGCCGAACAGCAGCAGCCCCACCGGCCGGGTGAAGTCGATCAGTCCCCGGACGTCGGGGTGCGCCAGGATGGCCTCGGGCTCACGGATGTCGGCCTCGATCACGGTCGTGCTGGCGTCCACGGCCAGCAGCGCCCGGCCGTGCACGAGCACGATCGGGTCGTGGTCCACGTAGACGACGCGGGCGCCGGGCGTGATCGCCTGGGCGACCTCGTGCACGTTGCCCTGGGTCGGCAGCCCGGAGCCGATGTCGAGAAACTGGCGGATGCCGGCCTCGCCCGCCAGATGGCGGACCGTGCGCCGCAGGAACTGCCGGTTGGACCGCGCCGCCTCGGGGGCGTCGGGCGCGACCTTCAGCGCCAGTTGCGCCACGTGGCGGTCGATCTCGTAGTTGTCCTTGCCGCCGAGCATGAAATCGTAGACGCGGGAGACGCTGGGCCTGGTGATGTCGATCCCTTGTGGTGCGCGCTCCTGCTCGTTCTCGGGCACTGGCGGGCTCCTTCGGAGGTCCAGGGGGCGATGTGCGTGATCATAACCTTTCGCCCGGCCCACCTCGACGGGCTAATCCCGGCCGGGCACGACCAGCCCGGTCTCGTACGCGATCACCACGAGCTGCGACCGGTCGCGGGCCGCGAGCTTGCCCAGCAGGCGGCTGACGTGCGTCCGGGCGGTGGCCGGGCTCATCGACAGCACCCGGGCGATGTCGTCGTTGGAGCGGCCCCGGCCCACCTCGGCCAGCACCTCGCGCTCCCGCTCGGTGAGCGCGTCGAGGCGGCCGGTCTCCAGGGGCGGGCTGCCGGCCGCCGCCGCGCGCATCACCCTCCGGGTCACGCCCGGCGACAGCAGCGCCTCACCCGCCGCGACCACCCGCACCGCCTCGCGCAACTGCTCCGGCGTGCTGTCCTTCAGCAGGAACCCGGCCGCGCCCGCGCGCACGGCGTCGAGCACGTTCTCGTCGGTGTCGAACGTGGTCAGCACGATCACCTGGACCCGGCGCAGCTCAGGGTCGGCGATGATGCGCCTGGTCGCCTCCAGCCCGTCGCCGCCGGGCATGCGGATGTCCATGAGCACCACGTCCGGCTTCTCCCGGACGGTCACCGCGACGCCCTCGGGCCCGGTGCTGGCGTGACCGACCACGGTGATGTCGCCCGCCCGGTCGAGCAGGGCACGCAGCCCCTCGCGCACCAGGTGCTGGTCGTCGACCAGGACGACGCGGATCACGTCCGGTCCCCGTACGGCACGCGCGCCTCCACCTCGAACCCCTCCGACGGCCGCGAGCTCACCCGCAGGGTGCCGCCCAGCAGCCCCACCCGCTCGCGCATCCCCATGATCCCCCACCCGCCGTCCAGCCCCTCGCCCTCACTTGGCGCCCCGTTGCCGTCGTCGAATTTCCCCTTGCCCTCGCCGGGGCCGCCCTTGCCGTCGTCGGCCACCCGGACGACCAGGGCCTCCTCCCCGTACGCGAGCTCGATCTCCACCCGGTGGGCCTCGGCGTGCTTGAGCACGTTGACCAGCGCCTCCTGGACCACGCGGTAGGCGGTCGCGTCGGCGACGGCGGGCAGCGGCACCGGCGTGCCGCGCACGCTGACCCCGACCTCCAGCCCGGCCTCGCGCGCCGGCCGCGCCAGCTCGTCCAGCCGGTCGAGCCCCGGCACCGGAGCCAGCCGGCCCTGGTCGGCGAGCGGCGGCTCGCGCAGTGCCCGTAGCGAGGCGCGCAGCTCGGCGACCACGTCGCCGCAGGCGTCGCGGACCACCGCCAGCGAGCGTTCGGCGGCGTCGGGGTCGTCGCGCAGCGCCTCGCGGGCCACGTCGGTGTGCAGCGAGATGACGGAGATCGTGTGGCCCAGCAGGTCGTGCAGGTCGCGGGCGATCCGCAGCCGCTCCTCGCCGACCCGGCGGGCGGCCTCCCGCTCGCGTTCGGCCCGCGCCGCGCGGGCCTGCTTGTCAAGCTCGGCCCGCCAGCCGCGCCGTGACCGCACGGTGTCGCCCAGCGCGATCACCGCGGCCATCAGGCCCACCGACGTGGCGAGCTCGAACCCGTACAGATAGGCGGGGTCGTCGCCGTGGGCGGTGCGCGCGGTCGTGGAGATCACCAGCAGCGCGACGGCCGTGCCGACGGCCCACCGGAGCTTGCCCTGCTCGGCCGCCGAATAGAGGGCCGCCGCCACCGGCACGGCCAGCCCGACGGGCGGATAGGACAGCAGGTAGTAGACCAGCAGGGCGGCGGCCGTGACGACGAGCGTCGCCACCGGCCAGCGACGGCGCACGAACATCAGCCCGCTCAGCAGCAGCCCGAACCCGTAGGCTGCCACGGGCGGCTCCGCCCCCGCCGAGCCCACGTTGGCGCTGATCGCGGTGCCGACCACGACCAGCACCACCATGGCCAGCCCCAGGTCGGCCGCCTGCTGCCGTCGCTCGCCCCGGATCGTCACCGCCTCCTCCGCCCTAGTCGTCACCCGGCCGCAGCCCCGGCACCAGCCGCGACAGCACCCAGCCGACCGCGCCCACCGCGGCCCCGACCGCCAGCCCGGTCATCAGGCTGCTGCCGAACGCGAACGCCCGCAGCAGCAGCCCCTCGACCGCCGGTGACAGCGCACCAGCCAGGTTGCCGCCGAGCGAGGGCGGATCACCGCCGAACGACTCGGCCCACAGCACCTGGTGGGTGAGTCCCAGCAGCACACCATAGGCCGCGCCGATCGCCAGCAGCGTCATGAACGCGTTGGGCACGCGTTTCCACAGCACGACCGCCAGCCAGACGGCGATCGGCACGAACACCAGCAGCGCGTTGACGGACGGGCCGACCAGCCGCAGGTCGTGCGCGACCACCCGGGGCACGCCGAGCGCAGCCAGCCCGACGACGGCGACCAGCGGAAGCCCCAGACCCTTGGCACTCATCTCGACCGGATCCTTCCTGGTAGGAGGCTTCGAGGCTAGGTCCGGGGCGGGGTCCGGGACATCGGTCTCGCGACCCCTTTCGCCTACGCGTCTGTACGTATCCGTCCCGCTTCGCCGTACGTCGCGGGTCGGTCGAAGGATGTACGCCCGGGTCGGTCGGGCGCAGGATGTGGCCGGTCGCGCCAGGCGGGAGGATCGGGGGATGACGATCGGACTGATGCTCACCCTGGCCGCGCTGGCACTGGTCGACAGCACCAGCTTCGGCACCCTGGGCATCCCGGTCTACCTGCTGCTGACCACGCGGACGTCACGGCTGCTGATCTACCTGGTGACCGTGGTCGGCTTCTACTTCCTGGTGGGCGTCGGGCTCATGCTCGGCCTGTCCACAGTTGTGGACAACTTCGGGCAGGCGCTGGAGAGCCAGGCGGCCCACTGGGTGCAGTTCGCGCTCGGGGTGGGGCTGTTCGCGCTGAGCTTCCGGTTCGACCCGAAACGCCGGGCCAAGCTCGGCAAGCCGGAGCGCCGCTTCGAGCCCCGGACCGGCGGGCCGCGCACGATGGTGATGCTGGCGCTGACCGCCGGGCTGCTGGAGGTGGCCACCATGCTGCCCTACCTCGCCGCCGTCGGGATCATGACCACCGCCGAGCTGCCGCCGGGCGTGTGGGTGCCGCTGCTCGGCGCGTACGTGCTGGTCATGATCGTGCCGACGCTGGTGCTGCTCGCCCTGCGCACGGCGGCCGGGGAGTGGCTGGAGCCGAAGCTGGAGCGGCTGCGGGCGTGGCTGGCCAAGCACTCGGCCTCGATGGTGAGCTGGACCCTGGCCATCGCCGGCTTCCTGCTGGCCAGGGACGCCGCCGTTCCGCTGTTCTTCGCCTAGGCGAGGCGTCCTTCTCCTGGTCAGGCGCTCGCGCCGCCGTCGGCGACCAGGTCGTGGCCCAGCACGAAGGCCGACTCGGGCGCGGCCAGCCACAGCACCGCCGCGGCGATCTCCTCCGTCCGGCCGACCCGGCCGATCGGGAGCTGCGCGGCCATCCGGGCGTCGCGGTCCTCGGCGGTCTCGCCCGGCCGCATGCTCATCGGGGTGTCGATCGGGCCGGGGCTGATCGCGTTGACCCGGACGCCGTCGGCGGCGTGGTCCAGCGCGGCGGCCCGGCTGAGCGCGCTCACGGCGGCCTTCGACACGGCGTACGCGCCCAGGCCGGGCAGCCTGCGGTGAGCGCCGATGTTGGAGGCCATGTTGACGATCGCGCCGCCGCCGTGCGCCCGCATGTGCGCGATCTCGGCCTTCATCGACAGGAACACGCCGGTCACGTTGGCGTCCATGAGCGACGACCACGCGGCGGGGTCCACGTCGGCGAGCGGGCCCACCGCACCGAGCACGCCCGCGTTGTTGAAGGCCACGTCCAGGCCGCCGTGGCGCTCGACGGTGGTGGCGACCATGCGGGCGGCGTCGTCGGCGCTGGTCACGTCGGTGGTTACCCAGTCGGCCCGGCCGCCCTCGGCCTGGACGCGCTTGGCCGCCTCGGTCAGCCTGGCCGCGTCACGCCCGGCGAGCACCACCGTGGCACCCTCCGCCGCGAACGCCCGCGCCGTGACTCCGGCGATGGCCCCGGCGCCGCCGGTAATGAGAACGATCTTGCCGTCGAATCGCGTCATGTTGCTTATTCCTATCAGAATGATCGGTTTTTAAAAAGGGTATGGGTTCATCACCCGAGCAGGACCAGAGCCTGGCGGGCCGCGTCACGCAACCGGTCACCGTTGCCCTCGGTGCGGCCCAGCACCCGCATCCCCTGCAGAAGCACCAGCAGCAGCCTGGCCAGCGCCTGCGGGTCCCGGTCGGCCGGCAGCTCGCCCTGCGCCCTGGCCCGCACCAGCGCCGACGTCAGCGTCGACTCCAGGTGCCGCCAGCTCGACTCCACGAACCGCCCCGCCTCCGGATCGCGCGCCGCCAGCTCCACGGCCGCGTTAACCACCATGCAGCCCAGGTGCCCCTCGGCCGAGTCCTCCGCGTACGACCAGATCAGCTCCCGCAGCGCCGGCAGCACCGGGCCGGGCTGCGACAGGGCGTCGGTGATGTTCGGGTCCTGCGTCCGCAGATAGCGGCCCAGGGCCTTGAGGTAGAGCTCGTGCTTGCCGCCGAACGTGGCGTAGATGCTCGCCCGCGCGACACCCAGGTGCTCGACCAGATCCGCCATCGACGTCGCCTCGTAGCCGCGCTCCCAGAACAGCTCCTGCGCGCGCCGCAACGCGACCTCCGGATCGAACTCCTTCGCCCTCGCCATGCCCAGACCCTATGCCTTTCGAGAACGATCGGTCAACATAACGCCCATCGCGGCCAGCTCGTCCCTGCCCTCGGCCTCCCGTCCCGGCACCAGAAGCAGCGTCCGCGCCCGCTCGTACCGCGCCCCGACACCCTCCCAGCCAGCCACCGCCCGCTCCAACGCCTCCAACCCCGCCCCAGATCCACCGGGCCCACCGGGCGCCCCCTGACAACCGGATCCGCCTTGGCCGCCGGACCCGCCTTGGCCGCCGGACCCGCCGGACCCGCCGGACCCGCCCTGACCGCTCGCTCCACCCGATCCGGCCGCTCCGGCCGAGCGGGCCGCCAGCCGGCCCTCGGCCCGCGCCAGGCAGGCCGCCGCCCAGGCGTTCTCCCGCCCCACCGGCTCCGCGGCCGCCAGCCACTCCGCCGCGTCCGCCCGGCCCGCCACCACGGCCAGCTCCGCCCGCGCCGCCACGGCGTACCCGGCGAACATCCCCCCGGCCCGCCCGCCGAGATCCACCTCAGCCAGCGCCCCACCCACCCGATCAACGCCCTCGCCGTCGGCGATCCGATCCGTGGCCGTACGCGCGTCGATGAACGCGAACAACGCCACCAGCCTCGTCCCGCCGACCGCCTCCGCCCGGCCGCGCCACCCCCGCGCCCCCGCCGAGTCCCCCAGCAGATCGCAGGCCAGCCCCATCCACGCCAACGCCGGAGCCATCCACCGGCCCGGCGGCGTCTCCATCCGCGCCTGGCTCTCCCACATCTCCACGCCCAGAGCCAGCGCCTCCCGGAACGCCCCGGTCAACACCAGCGGCGCGATGAGCCGGCTCCTCGCCAACGCCGGATGGCCGCCGGTGACGTCATCCCGCATCGCCTCCCCCGCGATCTCCAGCGCCCCAGGCAGATCGCCCACGGCCACGGCGTAGACCGAGGCCGTGTGCAGGGAGTCGACGATCTCGATGCCCGAACGCGGATCGTACGGGTCCATCGCCGCCCGCAGCACGAGCCGCTCCCTGGCCGTCCCGTACGCCTCCCGCAGCCGCCCCTCCCCGGCCGCCTCGAGCACCACCCCGTCCATCGCCCCGCTCACCAGCACCGCATCTCCGACAGCCTCAGCCGCCCCCAACGCCCACCGCGCCAACGACCCACCCTCCCCCAACCGCGGCTCCCAAGGCGCGACGGAGACGGCAGGCTGCTCCGCCTCCGCCGGAGGGGCGGTGGAGCTGCCCGGGTGCACCTGGCCCACCGGAAGGGCGCCGGGCCGCGCGGTGCCCGCCGAAGGCGTGGCAGAGCTGCCGGGCCGCGCCTGATCCACCGGAGGCGCGGCAGAAGCGGCGGGCCGTGCAGCCCCCGCCGGAGAGGTGGGGGAACTGTCCGGCTGAGCCTGCCCCGCCGGAGGGGCAGCGGAACCTGCGACCCCCGCCGAAGACGCGGTGGAGCTGCCCGGGGGCGTGTGGCCCACCGGAGGGGCAGCGGGACCTGCGGGTCCCGTCGGAGGGGTGGAGGAACTGTCCGACTGCGCCTGCCCGGCCGGAGGGGTGGGCTGTGTCGGTCCCGTTGAAGGGGGGTGGGGGGTCAGGGGGTGGGTGGTCCAGGCGTAGGCGGCTGCGACATGGGCCGTCACGTAGGGGTTGGCCGGGTCGCCGGCGGTGGCGGCTTCCTCGGCGAGGGCGTGGAGCTGGGCGGGGGGGACGGTGAGGCCGGTGCCGAAGCCCGGGTGGCGGCTCGCGATCACCGCGGCTCTGGCCAGCGCGATCGCCCGGGCGTCGCCGTCGCCCGCCTGACGGGCGTGCTCGGCGGCGGCCAGGTGCAGCTCGTACGCCAGGGCCGAGTCGGCGAAGGCCAGTGCGCACTCGGCGGCGGCGCCCAGGTCGGCCGCCGCATCCCGGGCGTTCGCCGCGGCCTGCTCCGGGGTGGGGTGCGGTTCTGCGGGATCGTGCCGGGTCAACGCCAGCGTGGCGGCGTGGCGGAAGTGGGCGATGGCCTCCCGCAGGAAGCGCCGCCCGTACGCGAGCCGTCCCAGCGCCCTGGCCAGCCGGTGCGCCATCTCCCCAGGCTGGGCCCTGGCCAGCGCGGCCCGGAGATCGTCGGCCACGGCGTCGAACTCCGCCCACCACGCCACCCCCGCACGAGCCACCCCGCCGCGCCCGCCTTCCACGGGAACGGCGTGCCACGCGGGCGCCCCGTCCGGCTGGGCCTGCGCACCCCCGACCGTCCCGGCTGAGGGCTCTCCCAGGTGGGGTGATGGCCGGTCCGCCTCCCCCGGACGGGAGCCCGCGCCAGCGGTCGTCCAGGAGGGGGTGGGGGCGGAGGGCAGGAGGCGAGCGGTCAGGGATTCGGCGGTGGTGGCGGCCCAGGTGAGGTGGCGGGCGTGGGTTGCGGGGGTTTCGCCGGCGGCGGCGAGGTGTTCGGCGGCGAAGGCGCGGATGGTCTCCAGGAGCCACCAGCGGCCGGCCCCGCGCTGGAGGAGGCTTTTGTCCACGAGGCGGCCGAGGAGGTCGGCGACGTGGACGCGGTCCTCGCCGGTGACCGCGACGGCGGCGTGGAGGTCGAAGGCGCCGGTGAAGGCGGACAGGCGGCGCAGGAGGGCGCGTTCGGGGTCCGCGAGGAGGTTGTGGCTCCAGGCGAGGACGGCGCGGAGTGAACGGTGCCGCTGGTCGGCTCCGCGCCCGCCGGCGAGCAGGCGGAGGTGGTCGTCGAGGGCGGCGAGCAGTCCTTCGGCGCCGAGGGCGGCGCTGCGGGCGGCGGCGAGTTCGACGGCGAGGGGCAGTCCGTCGAGCCGGGCGCAGATGGTCTCGACGGTGGCCGGGTCGAGGGCGTCCTGTCCGGCGGCGGCGGCGCGGTCGTGGAAGAGGGTGACCGCGTCGGTGCCGGCGGGGAGGGGTTCGACGGCGATGACGCGTTCGCCGGGCATGCCGAGGCGTTCGCGGCTGGTGGTGAGGACGCGGACGCCGGGGCAGCGGGCGAGGAGCCGGTCGACGAAGCCGGCGACCTCGTCGAGCAGGTGTTCGCAGTTGTCGAGGACGAGCAGGGCGGGCGTGGTGCCGAGCCGGTCGGTGACGGCGTCGGCCAGGGGCTGTTGCGGCTGCTCCGAGACGCCGAGGGCGGCGGCGACGGCTTCGGTGACGAAGCCGTCGCGGACGGGGACGAGGTCGGTGTAGGCGCCGCCGTGGCCGAGGGCGCCGGCCACGGCGACGGCGAGGCGGGTCTTGCCGACGCCGCCTGGCCCGGCGAGGGTCACGAGGCGGGAGGTGGCGAACGCGGCGGTGATCGCCTCCTGCTCGGCCTGCCTGCCGACGAACGAGGTGCGGGTGACGGGCAGCCCGGCCAGCTCGCCGGCGGGGACGGCGAGCGCGGCCAGCTCCTGCCGGTCGGTGACGCCGTACTTGCGCAGCAGCGACGAGACGTGGCTTTCGACGGTGCGGATGGAGATGTGGAGGCGGCCGGCGATCTGCGCGTTCGTGAGCCGCGCGCCGAGCGCCTCGAGGACTTCCGCCTCGCGCCTCGACACCCCGCCCGGACCTGACACCGTCACGTCCACATCATCGCCTATCAGGACTTTCCGTGGTGAATCCGTGGTGACCACGGATGTGTCCGGGGGGTGCCCGGCGGGAGGCTGGAGGCAGTCGGGAAACAGGAGGTCAGGGACATGGTGCAGCAGCTCGCGGACAGGACGTACGGGATCGCCGGCTTCCGTGGAGCCGTGCACCGGCCGGGTGGCGAGGGGTACGAGCGGGGGCGCGCGGCGCTCAGCCCGGCCGTCGACGCGCGGCCGGTGCTGGTCGCGGAGGCGTCGGGGCGGGAGGACGTGCGGGCGGCGGTGGCGGCGGCGGGCGAGCTGGGCCTGCCGCTGGCGGTGCAGGCGACGGGTCACGGCACGCACGTCCCGTCGGACGGCGGCATCCTGCTGCGGACGACGGCGCTGGACCGGGTGGAGATCGATCCGGTCAGGCGGGTGGCGCGGGTCGGGCCGGGCGCCCGCTGGGGTCAGGTCCTGGCGGCTGCCGCGCCGTACGGGCTGGCGCCGCTGTCGGGCTCGTCGCCGGACGTCGGCGTCACGGGCTTCACGCTCGGGGGCGGCGTCGGGTGGCTGTCGCGCCGGTACGGGTTCGCGGCCGACAGTGTGCTGAGCGCCGAGGTGGTCACGGCCGACGCGCGGATCGTCACGGCGGACGCGCACCGGGACGCCGACCTGTTCTGGGCGCTGCGGGGCGGCGGCGGCAACTTCGGGATGGTGACGTCGCTGGAGTTCCGTCTGTACCCGGTGGCTGAGGTGTTCGCGGGCATCGCGTTCTTCCCGTACGAGCGGGCCGGGGAGACGCTGGCCCGTTACCGCGACTGGGCGGCGTCGGCGCCGGACGAGGTGAGCACGGCGATCATGCTCACCAAGGGGCCCGACGGCGGCCGGGCGGTCGGCATCAAGGCCATGTACGCGGGCCCGGCGGAGCAGGGGCGGCAGGTGCTGCGCCCGCTGTGGGAGGCGGCCGGTCCGGCGCTGGCGGACGGCGTGCGGCCGGTGCCGTACGCGCGGGCGGCGATGGGCGGGACGCCCGCGCGCTACCTGGACCTGTTCCCGTCGCTGCCGGACGAGCTGATCGGCGCGCTGGTGGAGACGGGCCGGGAGGCGACGGTGGAGCTGCGGCACTGGGGCGGCGCGATGGCCCAGGCGGGGCCGGACGCGGGGCCGGTCGGCCATCGCGGGCTGCCGTTCTCGATCATCGTGGACCAGGCGCTGCCGGGTCTCGGCGAGAGGCTGGGGCAGCACGGCATCGGCGGGACGTTCCTGAACTTCCTGGCCGACAGCACCCGGGTGCGGGACGCGTACACGGAAACGGATTATCGGCGGCTGGCAGCCGTGAAGCGGTGTTACGACCCGGGCAACGTGTTCCGGCTCAACCACAACATCGTTCCGCAGGGCTGAACACGCTCAGCCGGGGCAGAGGATGGGTCCCGTCCTAGGAGATCCCCTCGTGACGAACCCCACGCAAGAGCACGCGCAGCCCGACGGACGCGCGGTGCGGGTCGAGGGCTTCGCGCCGCGCGTCCCGGCCGCGCGGCGCGGTGAGAAGGCCCCGTTCGGCAAGCCGGGCCGGCCGGTGAGCGGGAGCCCGTTCATGTTCGGGTTCACGGCGGCGCTGGGCGTGCTGTCGGCCTGGCTGCTGGTGCAGGCGCTGACCGTGACAGCGTCGGCGCTGATCCTGATCGTGGTGTCGCTGTTCCTGGCCGTCGGGCTGAACCCGGCGGTGCGCCGGCTGGAGGAGCGCGGGCTGCGGCGCGGCGCGGCGATCGGGATGGTGTTCGCGGCGGTGATCGGGTTCTTCGTGCTGTTCGGCGTGGCGGTGGTGCCCGCGCTGTCGCAGCAGACGGGCCAGTTCGTCGAGCAGTTGCCCGCCTACATCGAGCAGCTTCTCGCCAATCCGGGCGTCCGCGAGCTGGACCAGCGGTTCGGGCTGCTGCAGCGGGTGCAGGACTACCTGCTCAGCGGCAACATGGGCACGCAGGTGTTCAGCGGGCTGCTGGGCGCGGCGGGCGTCGTGGTGAGCGTCCTGTTCTCGGCGCTCACGGTGCTGATCCTGACCCTGTACTTCCTGGCGTCGCTGCGCTCGATCACCGGGCTCGGCTACCGGCTGGTGCCGAAGAGCCGCCGCGAGCGGGTGCGGCTGCTGGGCGACGAGGTGCTGCGGCGGGTCGGCGGGTACGTCGCGGGCAACCTGATCATCTCGCTGATCGCGGGCGTCACGTCGTTCCTGTTCCTGTCGATCGCCGGGGTGCCGTACGCGCTGCCGCTGGCGATCATCGTGGCCGTGACGGACCTGGTCCCGCTGATCGGCGCGGCCATCGGCGCCGGGGTCGCCTCGATCGTCGGCTTCTTCGTGTCGATGCCGGTGGGGATCGCCTGTCTGGTGTTCTTCATCGCCTACCAGCAGGTGGAGAACTACCTGATCGCGCCGCGCGTGATGAAGACGTCCGTGGACGTCCCGGCAGCCGCCACGATCGTGGCGGCGCTGATCGGCGGCGCGCTGCTCGGCATCGTCGGCGCGCTGCTCGCCATCCCGGTGGCCGCCGCCATCCAGCTCATCCTGGCCGAGGTGGTGCTCCCCCGGCAGGAGAGCCACTAGCCCTTGGCCTGCACCACCGGCGGGCCCTCGCTCGCCTGGACCAGGACGAACCCCTGTCCCTGGAAGGCGAGCTGCATGGCCTCGCCGCTGCCCCGGCCGATCAGCGCGCCGGCCTTGAACGTGCGGTTGACGCCCACCTTGAGCGACGTGCTCCAGCACACGGCCGACTGCCCGTCGGCGTACGTCGGCATGGCGGCGGCGTCGAGCACCACCGGCGTGCCGTGGGTGGTGACGGCGACCCAGCCGGTGCCGTTGAGCGTGGTGTTGAACAGGCCGCCGGCCGCCATGCCGGCCCCCTGCACCCGCTGGATGTCCCAGGCGAGCTGCGGCTGGAAGGCGAGCAGGTTGCGGCCGTTGACGGTCAGGCCCTCGTTCTCCAGGAAGAACAGGTGGATGTCGTCGGCGTTGTCGGCCAGGTAGAGGTTGCCCTGCCCGCGCACCCGCATGAGCGAGGCGCCCTCACCCGTCATGGCCTTCTTGAACAGCTTGCCGAGGCTGCCGGACCCTTCGTAGTCGAAGTCCATCTGCCCTTGGAAGGCGACCATCGAGCCCTGCTTGGCCAGCACTTCGGGAAGCTGGACGCGCAGCATCTTGGAGTTCTGCAGGGTGAAGCCCGGTGGGAGCTGCTGGGGGTCCATGTTGCCGAAGAATGCGCTGCGCACGCTCGCCCCTTTCGTGATGGATGTCCGTTGAGTCCCACGATATGGGGTCAGGACACGCCCACGTGGGCGGCGTGCCGGAGGCCGGAGCGGGGGGCGTAGGCGGGACGGGTGAGCATCGCCTGGGCGAGCGTGGCCTTGACCAGCGCGGCGCCGCGCAGCACCGGAACCAGCGTCAGCGCGAACAGCACGCCCACGATGACGTTGAAGGTGATGTGGGTCGCCATGTCGGTGCCGAAGCCGAGCAGCGCGGGCAGCCCGCCCTCGTGGAAGCCGGGCAGACCGGCCAGGAGCCAGCCGTAGACCGGGAACGTCAGGCCCGCGATCGCCCCGGCCCACCACACGACGGCGAACACGAACGAGACGATGGCGATCGGGAAGGACAGGATGGCGTACAGCAGGTCCATCGGGGCCTGCGCGTTGAGCACCGGGTTCATCGTGCGGCGGAACCAGCCGGCCCAGGCCGGGGCCTCGCGGTACTCGGGGCGGGCGACCGGGCGGCCGAGCACTTCCGGCAGCGCGGCCCGCTCCACGTCGGCGAAGCGCCGCGCCATCGTGGCCGTGGCGGCCAGGATCGGCAGGCCGACGAAGGCGACGGCGCTGCCCAGCCCGGCCGCGATCCCGGTCACGATCAGGCAGAAGCCGATGACGGCGAGGGGGAAACCGGTGAGGACGTAGCGGGTGTCGACGGCGATGCGGCGGCGGAGGTTCGTCATGTACCTCAACGTACGGTTCGGACCCCTGCCGCCACTCTCCCGCTCGCTGGCCTCTTGGGGTAGGGCTGTCCCTACCCCTTACCGGCCGCGCACAGCACGCCTGCCAGCGCGTCCGCCGCCGACGGATGCCGGGCCAGGAGCGCGGCCACCTCGGGGGCAGCCCCGGGCGCGGCGTCGCCGGAGCCGAGCGGCGCCCAGCCGCCCTCGCAGCCGAGCAGCGCCGCCACGGCGTCGCTGGGAGCCGGGTGCGCCGCCAGCAGCTCGTCGACTGGCCCGCCCGTGACGGCGGCGGGAGCCGCCCGCACGCCCGGCCCGTCGCCGGGCGCCCGCTCCCACGGCGCCACCCAGGCGTCCACGGCCGCGAGCGTCGCCGGGAACGTGCGCCCGGCCTCCCGGATCAGGATCGGGACCAGCTCCGGGGCCTCCTTGCGCAGCGTCTCGATGAGCGTCGGCAGCCACGGCAGCAGCACCCGGTCGGGCAGCTTGGCGAACGCCCCGGAGATCACCTCCACCACGAACGGCGTCAGCGCCGGAGCCGCCTCCAGCGCCTGCACGAACCCGCTCAGGTACTGCGGGAACGACGGCACCACCAGCGGGTTGTCCAGCAGCTCCGCGCACCGCTCCCGCAGGTCGGCGATCGCCAGCACGCCGAGCTGGAACTGGGCCGCCCACAGCAGCGCGATCTTGCCGGGCGTCTCCGGGTGCGACTGGCGCACGGCCAGTTCGAGCTGCGCCCGGTCGCAGCCCAGCGACAGCGCCAGGCTCTCCATCGACGACAGGAACCCGAGCATGGCGGCCACCTGCCGCACCCCGACGTCCTCGGCCACGAACGCCGTGGGCAGCAGCGTGCAGTACTGCGCGTAGCCGGTGGTGACGAACCGCTCGCACCACTCGGGCAGCGCCGGCTCGGTGGCCCGGTAGTGGGCCAGCAGCCGCCGGATGCGCCGCAGCACGTCCGGCGCGTCGTCGACGCTCCGCTCGGCGGCGAGCAGGTCCACGGCCCGCGCCCCGAGCTCGTCGGCGACGCGCCGGCCGCCCAGGAACAGGATGGCCTCCTCGACCGCCTGCAACGCGTCGGCGGCGGTCGCCTTCGGCTCCCACACGCTGCGCCGCAGCCGCTGCTCCAGCACCTGCTCGACGGTGACGCCCTCGTAGCCGAGCTCGATGAGCGCGCGCTGGTGGTGGCCGAGCGCGACGTCCCAGCTCTCCTGGATGGAGCGCTCGCCGAGCTGCTTGCTGCCCATGATGGGCCGCACGGCGTGGTCGTCGGGCATCAGCCGCCGCAGCACCCACAGCAGTTGCGAGCAGGGTCGCAGCTCGGGGGTGGCGTTCAGGTCGAGCAGCACCCGGTGCACGGCCCGCTTCTTCATGTCGAAGCCGAGCGGCTCCAGGCGTTCGAACACGTCCTGGGCGAGCGGCGGCAGCGACTGGTAGCCGACCTCGCCGATCCGGTCGCCGCCGAGCAGGATCTCGCACAGCCGCCGCACGTCCCGGCGGCCGGGCACGGTGTCCTTCTCGATGCAGGTGACGGCCGCGTCCTGGAAGTCGTACGGCGTCGGCCTGGCCCTGCCCCGGATCCCGGCGAGCAGGATGGACGTCTCGTACACGGCGATGGCGTCGGCCGTGCTGGACAGGTAGCCGTTGCGCCGGGCCAGCCGGACGATGTCGACGCACCAGCCGAGCAGTTCGGCCTCGTCGAGCGGGTCGCGCTCGGGCGGCCTGGACAGGAACCCGGTGAGCTGGTCGGCGGGCACCAGGGGCGCGGCGGGCTTCGCCTTGGCGGGCCGCTTGCTCGACGGCTGCCCCTTGAGCGCGTACGGCTTGACGCCGCCGCGCGTGACGGCCTTGGCGTACGTGGCGGCGGCGATCGACACCGACCCGGGGGCCAGCCCGAACTGGGCCTCGATGGCCGAGTGGCTGGACGGGATGAGGCCGTACAGCCAGTTCGTGGCGGTCCGCGGGGAGATGTCGAAGTCCGTACGCGTCGCGTCCAGGCCGAACTCCTCCACCCGGCTGGCCGCGTGGAAGGCGCCGCACACGTACAGGCAGCGCTCGGGGTCGGCGCCGGTCGCGGCCAGGTGCTCGCGCATGCGCGTCCACATGTACCGCTCGCGGTCCTCGTCCCGGTCGAGCTTGGCCGAGTCGTGCGGGCGCAGCCGCCTGAACAGGCTGCCGATCAGCACCATGACCTGGCGGTAGGTGTCGTAGTCCGCGCCGGACAGCGGCTGCTCCACGTACTGGTCCCACCACTCGGACCAGTGGCGGACCTTGCCGTGGTGCAGCAGGTGCTCCTCCAGCTCGGCGAAGCGGGGCCGCAGGTCGCCGATCTCGACGCCGACCGCGTCGCCGTGCAGGCCGGCCTCCTCGGCGGGCCTGCCGGGCTCCTCCCGGGGATGCCACTGGAAGACGTGGTCGGAGGACCGGTCGACCAGCACCAGCTCCACGCCGGGCGTGTCGAGCGCGTAGGCGATGGCCTGATACTCGGCGGACGCCTCGGTGATGGGGGCGACCACGCTGAGCGGCCCCCAGCTCTCCGGGAAGCCGTCGAGGTCGGTGGCGAACGCCTGGAGCGCCACCGGCAGCTTGCAGGTCCGCAGCTCGTCGAGGAGCGGCCGCAGGTCCTCGCACAGCTCCAGGTAGATGACCTGCGGCTGCTTCTCGCGCAGCCGCCTGGCCATGGCCAGGGCCGAGGCCGGCGAGTGGTGGCACACCGGGAAGATCTCCAGCCGCTCGCCCAGCGCCCGGTCGACGTCGTCGACCATGCCCGTGAGGATCTCGGACAGGGCGCCGGGCGACCCGGCGAAGGTCTCGGCGGCATCGTTGAGCTGCTCGCGCAGCGCGCCGAAGAGGCTCATGACAGGGTGGCGATGGCCTGGCGGCCGCCTTCGAGGAAGCCCTGCCACTCGCCGCCGTCCTTCTTGCTGCGCGGCTCGACGACCCCGTGCCAGTACTTGTTGAGGATGGCCAGGTCCTCGGGGGTGCGCCGGGCCAGCGACCCGACGAGCGAGCCGGCCAGCGTCTCGGCCCTGAGCGTGCGGTCGCCGAAGAAGTTGCTGTGCAGGATCGCGTCCTCCAGCACGCCGATCTGCTCGGCGGTGGACAGCGCCGACTCCAGCTTGCCGTCGTCGCTCTGCGCGGACGCGGCGGCGGCCCGCAGGTCGGCGAAGCTCTGCAGCAGGATGTCGAGCAGCGTGGGCGGCAGCTCCAGGTCGATGTTGTGGCGGCGCAGCAGCTCGGTGGTGCGGAAGCGGACGATCTCCGCCTCGCTCTTCTTGTTCGTCACGACGGGGATGCGGACGAAGTTGAAGCGCCGCTTGAGGGCGGACGACAGGTCGTTGACGCCCCGGTCGCGGCTGTTGGCGGTGGCGATGATGGAGAAGCCGGGCTGGGCGAAGACGATGTTGTCGTCGTCGAGCTCGGGGATGGACACGTACTTCTCCGACAGGATGGAGATGAGCGCGTCCTGGACGTCGCTGGTGGAGCGGGTCAGCTCCTCGAAGCGGCCGATCACGCCCTGCTCCATCGCCGTCATGATCGGCGAGGGGATCATCGACTCGCGCGACTGCCCCTTGGCGATCACCATGGAGACGTTCCACGAGTATTTGATGTGGTCCTCGGTGGTGCCCGCGGTGCCCTGCACGACCAGCGTGGAGTTGCGGGAGATGGCGGCGGCGAGCAGTTCGGCGAGCCAGCTCTTGCCGGTGCCGGGGTCGCCGATCAGGAGCAGGCCGCGGTCGGAGGCCAGCGTGACGATGGCACGCTCGACGAAGCTCCGGTCGCCGAACCACTTCTGCGCGATCTCCCGGTCCAGGCCGTCGGAGCGCTCGGAGCCGAGCACGAACAGGCTGACCATGCGCGGGCTGAGCCGCCAGGAGAACGGCTTGGGACCGTCGTCGATCGACTCCAGCCAGTCGAGCTCCTCTGCGTACTTGACCTCGGCGGGGGCGCGCAGCATCTCGTCGGTCATTGGGGATTCTCCTAGTTGAGGAAGTTCTTGAGCTCGAACACGAGTTTGCGGATGTGGCCGGAGATCACCGGCGTGCCCAGGTCCTTCAGCTTCTGCTTGAACCAGGAGTCGACGCTCTGATGTCCGGAGCTGCTGACGGACCCGACGGGGATCAGCTTCACGCCGGAGCGGTGCAGCGACTCGAACTCGGTCTGCACGTCCCGGTTGTCGTAGAAGTCGGAGATCCACACCAGCGCGGTGTTGCGCGGGTCCATGATCTTGGGGCGGGCCAGGCTCATCGCGACCATGCCGTTGGTGCCGCCGCCGAGCTGGGTGCGCAGCAGCACCTCGAACGGGTCGTGCACCCACGGCGTCAGGTCGAGCGCCCGGTGGTCGTAGGCGATCAGGTGCACGTCGACCTTGGGCAGCCCGGCGAAGATGGAGGCCAGGATGGTGCAGTTGACCATCGCGTCCACCATCGAGCCCGACTGGTCGACGACCACGATCATGCGGGCCGGGACCGTGCGCTTGGCGGTGTGCTTGTAGAAGAGCCGGTCCACGTAGAGCCGCTCGTCGTCGGGGCTCCAGTTGGTGAGGTTCTTCCAGATCGTCCGTTCGATGTCCAGGTTGCGGAACACCCGCTTGGGCGGCACCGACCGGTCGATGGTGCCGGCGCTGGTCTGCTGCACCTGGGTGCGCAGCACCTGGGCGACCTCGTCGACGTAGCGGCGGATCAGCGCCTTGGCGTTGGCCAGGGCGACGCCCGACAGGTTGTCCTTGTCGCGCAGCAGTTGCTCGATGAGCGACATGCTGGGCGTGAGCTGCCGCGACAGCGCCGGGTCGGCGAGCACCTCGCGCAGCCGCATGCGCTTGACCAGGTCGCCTTCGAGGCCGGCGAGCAGGCCGCCGAGCCCGTTGCGGCCGGGCTGGGCGCGCAGCTCGCCGGGCTCGCAGCCGAGCGCCTGCTCGAACCAGCCGGCGTCCTGCTGCCAGGCGGCCAGCTTGGTGGCGGAGACGTCGCCGCTGCCGGTGGCGAACAGGTTGAGCAGCAGCTTGGACGCCAGCGCGGCGGTGCGGGCCCGGTCGCGCGGCTCCTCGTCGTCCTCGCCGGGCGCCATCAGGCCGCGGAACTCCTCGGCCAGCTCGGGGAAGCGCTGCACCAGCGTGTCGACGGACACCGACGGGTCGAGCAGCGCGGGCGGCAGCCCGAGCGCGTCGACGGCGGCCACGCTGGCCGCTTCGAGCGCCGGCTGCTCGTCGGTCTCGAACACGCGGGCCAGCAGCCGCCACAGCAGCACCTGGCGCCGGTTCTCCTCGGCGCGGGTATCGGTCATTTCCTCAGCAGCCGTCCTGCTCGTTCGCGGAGTACGGCCACCGCGTCGCCCGATCTGGCCAGCGACTTGACGACCTTGGGGTCGGTGGGCCCGAGCGCCCAGTCGCCGTTGTGCACGGCAACCTGCTGGCGCTTGACCGTCGACTGGACGGCGAGCGGCTGGAGCAGCCAGCGGCCGTCCCAGCGCAGCAGGCCGATGCAGGCGGTGGAGGTGGCCAGGAGCTGGGGCGTGAGCGGGCCGCAGCCGGGCAGCCGGTCGGTGGTGACGGTGATCGCCTGGTCGCCGAGCCGGAACTCGATCCCTTCGTCCACCTTGACGGCCTTGTAGCCCTCGACGAACACCGGCTCGGCGATGGCCACGGGGTGCCGGTCGATCGGCGGCCCGGCGGGCGCGAGCGCTCCTGCGAGCTGGACTCGGGCGACGGCGAACGGGGCGGCGAGCTCACCCGCGGCGGCCTTGGCGTCGTCCCACAGCAGGTCGCCGCTCGCCAGCAGCGGCATGTCGGTGAGGTCGAGCGACAGGTGCCTGGCCAGCGCGCCGAGCAGCGCCGGATAGTCCTGGAGGACGCCCCACACGGCGGGGCCGACGACGGTGTCGACCTTGGTGGCGGAGATCGCGGTGCGCACCAGCCGGGGCGTGCCGCCGTCCTTCGGCTCCAGCAGTCCGTGCACCTGGACCTGGACGGCGGTGGCGTGCTCGTGCACGTCGGCGCCGAGGATGAGCAGCCGCCCGGACACCGGGACGCCGGGGTCGGCGCCGGCGCGGCCGGGCTGGGTGAGCATCAGGGCGCGGGTCCACAGGTCGGCCCAGCGGCGTTCCGGCAGCTTCTCCATCGTGGCGACGGGGCTGGAGGCGCGCAGCTCGGCGGCGAGCCCGTCGAGCAGCACGGCGGCCCGGCGCAGCGCTGGCTCGCCGAACATGGCCTCGATGGCCTGGTCGGAGGCGGCGACGAGGTCGTGGCCGACGCCGCGCCAGCCGGTGATGGCCACCTCGTGCAGCCAGGACCGGCAGCCGACGAGCAGGTTCTCCGGAGCTTCGGCCGGGCCGGCGGCGGGCTCCTCCCACTGGGCGCGGGTCCGGCCGAGCGCCTCGTCGAGGCGGGCCAGCAGGGCGTCGGCGACGGCGCCGAGCAGCGCGGCACGCGCCCCGGCGAGCATCGTCAGATGGTCGCCCGCGACCGAGCCGGTGGCGATCTTGTCGGCGGCCTCGACGGCCCGGTCGCCGAGCGGGGTCGCGGCCACGGCGGCGGCCAGGCCGGTGACCGCCTGGGCGCCCTCCTGGCTGAGCCGGCCGAGCCCGGTGCCCAGCGTCTCGTCGAAGGCGGAGACCAGGCCGAGGGCCTCCTCGACACCCGGGGGCAGGCCGGCGTCGAGCGCGCCGAGTTGCACGTCCAGCATCAGCGCACCGCCCCGGTGGAGGGGAACCAGTGCATCTCGGCGAGCGGCGCGGTGCTGGCCGGCAGCTCCAGGTAGCCGAGGTGGCGCAGGAACCGGCTGAACACCACGGCGGCCGAACCCGGCTCGTGCCCGCCGGTCAGGCGCCTGATCAGGTCGTGGCTGGTCTCGACGGTCTCGGCGCCGTCGACGCGCAGGTAGCGGGCGACGCGCCCGGCGCCGTACTGCACGATCGCCTCGGCCACCAGCGAGTTCAGGTGCTTGCACGGCGAGCCGTAGAGGCCGCCGCAGGGCCGGTTGTTGTTGGTGCTGCAGTTGAAGTCGTGGGTTCCGGCGGCGATGAAGGACACGTACACCCGCCCGATGTCCGATCCGCTCGACACGACGCCCTGCAGGCGTCCGTCAGCCAGCTCGACGAAGGGCACCTTCGCCAGCTTGCGCGGCTGGACGGGCGGCACCACGAGGGTGACGCTGCGCCGCTCCCACGCGGTTGGGTCCGCGTTCACGATCCTCTGACCTCCAGGGCTCTTGATCAACGAACCGGAAATGTAGCGGAGGCCACCGACAAGAGTGGGCGGTTCACGCAGAATGACTAGGCTTGGGCGGTGATCCTCTGGTACGACCGACCTGCCGCGAACTGGGAGAGCGAGGCGCTGCCCATCGGCAACGGCGCGCTCGGCGCGACCGTCCACGGCACCGTGGCGACCGAGCGGTTGCGGCTCAACGAGAAGACGCTGTGGACCGGCGGCCCCGGCGAGGACGGCTACCTGTCGGGCAACTGGCCGCACCCCCGGCCCGGCGCCGTCGAGCGGATCCAGCGGGGCATCGACGAGCGCGGCAGCCTGCCGCCCGAGGAGGTCGCGGCCGAGCTCGGCGCGCCGCCCACCGCGTTCGGCGCGTACCAGACCTTCGGCGAGCTGCTGCTCGACGTGCCGGGCGCGCCCGCCGAGCCGGCCGGCTACCGGCGCGCGCTCGACCTCGGCGACGCCGTCGCCACCGTGACCTACCGGGACGCCGCCGGGGTCACGTTCACGCGCGAGTACCTGGCCAGCCATCCGGCCGGGGTGATCGCCGGGCGGATCACCGCCGACCGGCCGGGCCGCGTGAGCTTCACGCTGCGCTTCGCCGGCGCGCACCCCGGCTGCGAGCGGGTCACGACACGCGACGGGCGGCTGGTCGTGCGGGGCGCGCTCCCGGGCAACGGGCTGCGTTACGAGGGCCAGGTCCAGGTCCTCGCCGACGGCGGCGCCCGTGCCGACGGGGACGGGCGCGTGACGGTCAGCGGGGCCGATGGCGCGACGTTCGTGTTCTCGGCCGGCACCGACTACGCGCCCGCGTACCCGCACTACCGGGGGCCGGACCCGCACGCGCGGGTGACGGCGGCCGTGGACGGCGCGCCGCCGTGGGAGGAGCTGCGGCGGGCGCACGTCGCCGACCACCGGGAGCTGTTCGACCGCGTACGGCTCGACCTCGGCGAACCCCTGCCCGAGCTGCCCACGGACCAGGCGCTCGCCGGGCGGGGCCGGGGGTTGCAGGCGCTCTACTTCCAGTACGGGCGCTACCTGCTCATCGCCTCGTCGCGGCCCGGCTCGCTGCCCGCCAACCTCCAGGGCGTCTGGAACGAGTCCAACACGCCGCCGTGGGACTGTGACTACCACACCAACATCAACCTCCAGATGAACTACTGGCCCGCCCAGGTCACCGGCCTGGCCGAGACCGCGGAGCCGTACCACGCCTTCGTCGAGGCGCTGCGCGAGCCCGGCAGGCGGACGGCGAAGGAGCTGTTCGGCACCGAGGGCTGGGTGGTGAACCAGAACACCAACCCGTTCGGCTTCACCGGCGTGCAGGACTGGGCCACCTCGTTCTGGATGCCGGACGCGGCCGGCTGGCTGGTGCGCGAGCTGTACGAGCACTACCTGTTCGGCGGCGACGTGGACTTCCTGCGCGAGCGGGCCTACCCGGCGATGCGCGAGGCGGCCCTGTTCTGGCTGGCCAACCTGCGGACGGACCCGCGTGACGGGCTGCTCGTCGTCTCACCCAGCTACTCGCCCGAGCACGGCGACTTCACCGCCGGGGCCGCGATGCCGCAGCAGATCGTGTGGGACCTGTTCACCTCCACGCTGGAGGCGGCGGACGTGCTCGGCGCGGACGGCGAGCTGCGTGAACGGCTGCGGGCGGCGCTGGACCGGCTCGACCCGGGCGTGCGCGTCGGCTCGTGGGGCCAGCTCCAGGAGTGGAAGGCCGACCTCGACGACCCGGACGACGAGCACCGGCACGTCTCCCACCTGTACGCGCTGCACCCGGGACGTCAGCTCACCGAGCCCGCGCACCTGGAGGCCGCCCGGGTCACGCTCGGCGCCCGCGGCGACGGCGGCACCGGCTGGAGCAAAGCTTGGAAGATCAGCTTCTGGGCGCGGCTGCGTGACGGCGACCACGCGCTGCGGATGCTGACCGGGCAGCTCAAGGACAGCACGCTGGCCAACCTGTGGGACACGCATCCGCCGTTCCAGATCGACGGCAACTTCGGCGCCACCGCCGGGATGGCCGAGATGCTGCTGCAGAGCCACGCGGGCGTCATCGACGTGCTGCCCGCGCTGCCGTCCGCCTGGCCGGACGGGTCGGTGGACGGCCTGCGGGCGCGTGGCGGCTTCACCGTCGGCGTCACCTGGGCCGGCGGCCGGCCGACGGAGATCCGCCTGACCTCGAACCTCGGCGGCACCGCCAGGCTCCGGTATCCAGGGTCCGGGATCCTGACGGTGCCCACCGAGGCGGGCGGCTCCTACCGCGTCGCGTAGGCCCTGATCACCTCCTGCGTGACGCCGTTGCCGTGGACGTCGGCCGCGGTCAGCCGCAGCGAGACGAACCCGGACCGGTGCCGCTCCACCTTGGCCTCGTACCGCTTGTCGCCCTTGTTCTTCAGCTTGGCCGGCTTCCAGGTGGCGCCGTCGTCATAGGAGATCTCCAGGGTCACGTCCTTGACGTCGCTCTGCTCGGCCCCTTCCTGGTGGAACAGCCGCACGCCGAGCTTGGTGGACGTGGCCCGGTTCTTCAGGTCGACCGGGGCGTCGAAGCTCGCCATGAGCAGCGGGATCACGGTCGTGTCCGCCGTGTGCGCCGAGCCGAACGTCCACACGCCCTTCGTCCGGGTGGACAGCCTGGCCCACTCCGCCTCGTTGCGCACGTTGTACTCGATCCGGTAGGACGCCTGCTCGGCGGGCAGGTCGACGGTGCCCGTCGGCAGGTAGTTCGTCTGCGTGACGAGCGTCTCGCCCTGGTAGAGGCGGAAGTCGGTCTTCATGCCGCGCTCGAAGTCACTCGTGTACGTGTCGCCGAAGTTGCCGTCGGCGTCCACGAAGCCCTGCATCGAGATCGACAGCCGGTCGCCGTCGCGGCGCAACGGGTTGCGCGGGTTGGTGCCCGGCAGCAGCGGATGCCGGAACCAGCTCCGGCTGACCTTCTGGCCCGCCTCGAAGGTGGCGAAACCGGGCAGCGTCAGCGTGACGTACGGGGTGTCGGGGTGCGGCCACATGCTGTTGTAGTGCCGCTCCGGCGTCCCGGCGCTGGTGGTCCAGCGCAGGTCGGCGCCCGGGCTGACGTAGTCGACGCGGGTGCGCGGCGCCTTGGCCAGCGGGCGGTTGGTGGTGATGGCGAAGGTGTCCCACGGCTCGAAGACGTAGCGGGCCTCGTTGACCGTCACGTCGTCGGCGAGCTGGCTGCGGAAGTCGGTCTCCACCCTGGCCAGCGACTTGGCGCGCACCACGTAGTCCAGCGAGCCGGGCACCCGGCCGACCTCGCGCAGATACAGGTCGTAGGCGTACGGGCTGGCGACGATGCCCTTGGCCAGCACCGGGACGGGCAGCCGCTTGAGCCGTTCGACCAGCTTGAGCCCTTCCTCGTGGCTGAGCCGGACGGTCGGGACGGCGAGCTTGACGCCGTTGCCGCCCGAGCTGACGTCGGAGCCGGGCGTGTCGCTGTAGATGGCGACGAGCTTGGCCCCGGCCGCGGCGGCGGCGTTCGACTGGGTGGACACGGGCACGCCGGGGGTGCGGCGGATGACGGCGAGCTTGCCGCGCAGGCGGGCCCGGGCGATCTCCTCGGCGCCGCCCCGGCCGGCGTCGGCCGCCATCAGCAGGGCGGTGCCGTCGAGGCGCGGGTACTCGGTGGAGAAGTCGCTGAAGTGGACCGGGTCGTAGTAGAAGGGCTCCAGGTCGAGGCCGGGGGCGCTCAGCGTGATCGCCGGAGCCTCCAGCCGCCATCGGGTGGCCACGGCGAACGTGCCCTTGGTGACCTTCTTCGTCGGCTGCACGAACAGCCGCTCCTCGATCTGGCCGCCGGGCGAGATGTGGGTGCCGCCGCGCAGCGCCGTGCCCTTGTCCGCGGCGCGATACCACATGAGCTGGGCCGCGGCCCCGACGTTGCGCTTGGTGCGGTGGTCGGGGGTCTTGATGGTGACCTCGACGGCCTTGCGGGCGTCGAGCACGACCTCGGTGTTCTCGGTGATCTCCATTTCGGGGTCGCCGACGAGGCTCTCGTGCAGCGGCTTGCCGCCCGACGTGCTGTCCTGGCCGGCGGGCATGGTCCAGATGTGGCCGAGCACGGAGTACGTGCCGGGCGTCACCAGCAGGCAGGTGCCCTGGCCGTACTTCTGCTCGGTGCACGGCTGGGCCGGGTCGCCGGGCAGCACGCGCCCGGCGAGCGTGCCCTCGTCCAGGTTGAGCACGGTGAAGCCGCCGCGCCCGTCGCGCCCGTCGCGGGCGATGCCGCGTACCCGCAGCTCGACGCGCTTGGGCTCGACGCTCGCCGCCAGCAGTGTGCGCACGGTCGCGCCGCCGGCGGCGGTCGCGGTGAGGTGCTCGCGCAGCAGGGCGGGGGTGTCGCCCTTCAGCGTCACCGTGGCCTCCGCCGTCCCGGCGGCGGGCACGGTGAGCTTGGCCGGCTCCACGGCGAAGGGGCCGCTGACCGCCAGGTCCAGCTCCACGGGCGCCTGCCCGAGGTTGCGGTAGGCGACGGTGGCGGTCTTCGTCTCGCCCGGCTTGACCTTGCCGAACTCGGCCGAGCCGGTCGAGGCCAGGACCGTGCCCTTGATCGCCGCGGCCACGTCGATCCGGCCGTTGCCCTGCGCGTCGGCCGCGATGTCCTGGCCCGGCTTCGCCGTGCCCATCAGCAGCGCCTTCAGCTCGGCGCCGGTGATGCCGGGCCGGGCCTGCCGCAACAGCGCCGCCGCCCCTGCCACGTGCGGCGTCGCCATCGAGGTGCCCGACATGGGGGTGTACGGCCGGTCCTGGGCGGTGCCGCCGGTCCGGGCCGCGACGATGCCGACGCCCGGCGCGGTCACGTCCGGCTTGACCGCGAGCGTCGCCGCGATCGGGCCCCGGCTGGAGAAGCCGGCGAGCTTGTCCTCGCGGTCGACCGCGCCGACGGTCAGCGCCTCAGGGGCGTCGCCGGGCGTGCCGACGCAGCCGTCACAGCCGTCGTTGCCCGCCGCGACCACGAACAGCGTGCCGTACTGGCGCGTCAGCGCGCCGACGGCCTCGGTGAGCGGGCCGCCCGGCTCCGGGCTGCCGAGGCTCATGTTGACGATGCCGGCGCGCTTCTCGCCCGCCGCCCACTCCATGCCGTCGATGATCCACGAGAGCTGGCCGTTGCCGTCGCCGTCGAGCACCCGGCCGTCGACCACCGTCGCGCCCGGCGCCACGCCCTTGCCCCGGCCCTCGGAGGCCGCGCCGCTGCCCGCGATCGTGCTCGCCACGTGGGTGCCGTGGCCGTGCGGGTCGCCGGTGGCGTTCTCGCCGGTGAAGTCGCGCCGGTCGGCGACCTTGCCGGCCAGGTCGGGGTGTCGGTCGTCCACGCCGGTGTCGAGCACGGCGACGGTCGTGCCCGTGCCGTCGAAGCCCGCCGCCCACGCCTCGGGCGCGGCGATCTGCGGCACGCTGTGCTCCAGCGACGGCTCCACCTTGCGGTCGAGCCAGATCTTCTCCACCGCCCCGAGCGGGCCCGCCGCGCGGGCCGCGGGACCGGCTCCGGCGAGCTTGACCAGCTCGGCGCCGAGCCCGGCCGCCTCCGAGGCGGCCAGCTCCACGCCGGCGCCGCCGATGCTCTCCAGCGTGCGGGCCTGCTTGACGGCCGGGAGCGCCGCCTTCGGCACGTTGTCGCGGTAGGTGAGGATCAGCGGGATCGACGCCCCGTAACCGTCCCTGGCCAGGTCGGTGACGTTGAACAGCGCCGGGTCCAGCCGGTCCGGCACCAGGGCCGCCACGTCGTCCGGGATCACGGTCAGCTCGCCGTCCGACTCCAGCGTCCGGAACGCCGGGACGTGCCCGTCCGCGCGCGGCGCCGGGGTGACCGCCACCGTCCGGTGACCGCCGTCGACCGCCCGCACCCGCACCCGGTCACCGGTGATCAAGGTGATCTCGTCGGCGGCGCCTAACGCGGTGGCCGCCGGGACACTCTCGGCTCCCGCGCCCGGCACGCTGAGCGCCGACACGGCCAGAACCGCCGAGACGCCCACCACCGCCCCTCGGCGCCATCGCCCCAAACCAGACATTCGACCGTCCTCCAACGCATGTGGTAAGCCCAACTACCGAATTCCTATGGGGCGCGATCTGCTGGTGTCCATGAGATCGGCGTGGCTGGAACCGGACTTGTCATGAATCCGCCACCCATTCCGGCCCGCGCGGTGGTCGTTCTCGGTGTTCATTTGGGGATTGCGATGGAATAGTCGGAAGGAGGCGAGGCAATACCTGCGGCATTCGGCTGCTTAGGGGTATGTGATGGTCTCTGCACGGCGAGTTCTCGGCCGGCTGGCGTACGGCACCCGCTACGACCGCGTCCCCTGGGGACAGCGCGTCTACGTCCGGCCCGGCGAACGCCTCGTCCGCGAGGCGCAGTGGCGCTGGCGACTGCGCCGGGCGCCCGTCCTGCCGCTGGAGGACTACCAGGCCGACCTGCCGCTGGGCGAGATCGAGGAGTTCCTCGCCTGCATGATGTGCGGCGACGAACGCCAGCAGCCGCTCTTCCGGCCCGCCGGCGAGAAGTGGCGCTACCGCGTCGTCCGCTGCCCCTCCTGCGGCTTCCTCTACCGCAACCCGAACATCCGCCCCGAACGCCTCGGCGACCTGTACGCCACCGGCTACAGCAAGTTCCTGACCGGCAAGTACGCCGCCAACCGGCAACGCCGCTACACCCTCACCATGCAGGCGTTCTCCCCCATCCTGGACGCGGGCGAGGGCAGGCGGCTGCTCGACTTCGGCTGCGGTGCCGGCCTCTTCCTGGAGCTCGCCGAACAGCGCGGCTTCGACGCCTACGGCGTGGACCTCTCACCCGACTCCGTCGCCCAGGCCAACGAACGCCTCACCAAGGCCCGCGCGTTCTACGGCGCGCCCGAGGACGTGCCCGAGATCGCCGAGGGCGGCTTCGACGTCATCACCCTCTGGTCGGTGCTCGCCCACCTGCCCCGCCCGCTGGACGACTTCACCCGCTTCCGCAGCCTGCTCGCTCCCGGCGGGGTGCTGCTCATTCTCACCGTCAACGCCCGCTCCCTGCTCCTGAAGGCGTACGGGTCGGCGTGGAGCGGCTTCACCAAGAACCACCTGATGTTCTACTCGTCCGACACGCTGCCCACGCTGCTGAGGCGCACCGGGTTCGCCGGGGTCGGCTACGCCCCGCACTACGGCGACACCGTCGAGGCCGGCACGTCCCGCCTGCCCGGCCCGCTCCGCGCCCGCCTGCGCCGCGCCGTCGAGGCCACGGACGGGGGCAACATGATGCGGGCGATGGCGTTCGCCGACGACGAGGCGATCTCCCGGTGGGGCGGCGCCCTCAAGGTCCGGCGGCTGCGCGAGTCCCCCGCCTCGGCCCCGCTGGAGTCGGCGGGCCACTGACCTCCGGGCCCACTCCCGGGCCGGCCGCGGCGGCGGCGTAGCGGCGGGCCAGCCGGGCGAACGCGTCCCTGAGCTCGGGAGGCCCCACCACCTCGATGTCGGCGTCGAACCTGCCGAGCGCCGCCGCCAGCCCCGGCCACGACCACGAACCCAGCACGACCCGGCAGCGATCCGGCCCGAGCTCCTCGACGAGCGCTTCGCCGGCGAACCGCGACACCTCGGCGGCCGGCAGGCCGAGGATCACCTCGCCCCGGCAGGGCCAGTCACCCGGCCCGCCTGCCCCTCGGAACCTGCCCGCCACGAACGCCGCCGCGTCACCCCCGGGCAGCGCGCGCGGCGTGAACCGGGGCCCCGCCGCCGGGACGCGCGGCGTGATCCGATCCGCCCGGAACGTACGCCAGTCGCCCCGGTCGAGATCCCAGGCGACGAGATACCAGCGCCCGCCCCAGGTGACGAGATGATGCGGCTCCACGCGCCGCGCCGGCCCGGGATCGCGCTCGCCGGTCCGCCTCCTGTAGTCGAACCGCAGCACCTCGCGGGCGTGCACGGCCGCGCTGAGCGTCATGAGCACCCCGCTGTCCACCCGCGTCTCCGGCCGGACCGCGTCGGCGGCCGTGACCTGGAACGTGTCGATCCGGTGCCGCAACCGCGCGGGCATCACCTGCCGGACCGTGTGCAGCGCCCGCGCCGCCGCCTCCTCGATCCCCGCCCCCGACCTGGCGGCCCCCTGAAGCGCGATCGCCAGCGCCACGGCCTGCTCGTCGTCGAACAGCAACGGCGGCAGCTCGCTCCCCGCGTCGAGCCGGTAACCGCCGTCCGGCCCCTTGATCGCGAGAATCGGATAGCCGAGCTCCCGCAACCGGTCGACGTCCCGCCGCACGGTCCGCGGGCTGATGTCCAGCCGCTCGGCCAGCAGCGCCCCCGGCCAGTCGCGGCGCGCCTGCAGCAGCGAGAGCAACGCCAGCAGTCGCGCTGAAGTCTTCGGCATGTTCTCCATGGTGCCGCAAATAGCGGCCACACCCTGTCCTGTACTGCTGCGACTGTTGACCCCGTACCGAGAACCACCCACCGAAAGGCCGGTCCACCACCATGCCCACTCCCGCGACCCCCACTCTTGACGCGGAGCGCGCCGACCTCCTCACCGAGCTCGCCGCCGTCCGCTCCGCCCTGACCGCCACCGTCCGCGGCCTCACCGACGAGCAGCTCGCCGAACGCCCCACGGTCAGCGCCCTGTGCCTCGGCGGCGTGATCAAGCACGTCGCCGCCATGGAGGAGCAGTGGCTGCGCTTCGCTGCCGACGGCCCGTCGGCCATGAGCTATGACCTGCCCGACGGCGTCACCTGGGCCGACATCGCCGCCGGCACCGCCCGCGAGTACCCGCAATGGATGATCGACCACCAGAACGACTTCCGGATGCTGCCCGGCGACACGCTCGCGAGCATCCTGGCCCGCTACGAGGAGGTCGCCGCCCGCACCGAGGAGATCGTCGCCGCCGTCCCCTCGCTGTCGGCCACCCACCCGCTGCCCGAAGCCCCCTGGCACCAGCCGGGCGCCGTGCGCAGCGTCCGCCTGGTCCTCCTGCACGTCATCGCCGAAACCGCCCAGCACGCCGGCCACGCCGACATCCTCCGCGAATCCCTCGACGGCCAGAAGTCCACCTGACCCGGACTTCGGCATGAGTACAGTTATGATAATTGCACTTGTCACACGGCGCTCTACCACTCCGTCCTCGCCGCGATCGCGGCAGGCAACACCACCCGCGGCGGCATCGCCTCGTTCATGGGCCGCAAGTCCGGCGACCTCGCCCACCCGCTCACCGTGCTGGAGGACTGCGGCCTGGTCAGCCGCGAACCCGACGTCTTCAAGGACAACCGCTCGAGCATCCGCATCGCCGAGCCTCTGATCACCTTCCACCACGCCGTGATGCGCCCGATCTGGTCCGACCTGGAACACACCAGGGACGCCTCCCGCCTGTGGCAGCGCTCGCAACGGCGCTTCACCGCGAACGTGCTCGGCCCGCACTTCGAGCACCTGTGCCGCCACTGGACACGCCACTACGCGCCCGAGAGCCTGCTGGGCGACTTCCCGCACCGGGTCGGATCCGGCACCGTCAACGACCCCTCCGCCCGCACCAGCCACGAACCCGACGTCGTCGCCCACGGCCTCGACGAGGACGACCGGCAACCCCTGCTCGGCATCGGCGAGGTCAAATGGGTCGACGTCATGGGCCTCGGCCACCTTGACCGGCTCACCCGCATCCGCGCCCTGCTCACCGCCCAGAACCGGCCCGGCGCCGCGACCGCCCGCCTCCTGCTCTACAGCGCCACGGGCTTCACCGCCGAACTCCGGGCCCGCGCCGTCTCCGATCCGGGCATCGTCCTGGTAGGAGCCGAAGACCTCTACCCGTCACCCGCCAAGAACTGAGGCGCTCGGACACTCCCCCGCCTTGTTACCTTCCGGCGCCCCTCCCCGTCATACGGGCAACGGCCGCGGACGCGGGCCGACGACGAGATGGGACACCGGAATGCTGACGAACATCATGTACGTGACGATCCCCGTCACCGACCAGGACCGGGCGCTGAGGTTCTACACCGAAGGGCTCGGCCTGGAGAAGCGCATCGACTTCCCGGGGCCGGAAGGGCGCTTCCTCACCGTGGCCGTGGCCGACAGCCCGGTGCAGCTCCTCCTCTGGCCGCACGCCGGGCAGCCGGTCGAGAAGCAGCCGGACGCCGAGGCGGGCCTGCTCATCCTCGAGTCGGACGACCTGAGGAAGGATTTCGAGGTGTTCCGCCGGCGGGGCGTGACATTCGACCAGCCCGAGCCGGAGGATTATCCGTTCGGCGTGCGCATCGAGGCGGTGGACCCGGACGGCAACCGGATCTCCCTCCGCCAGCAGCGCCGCCCATGACCCACCAGCAAGCCGACCCGAGGAACGCCACAGGATGACTGACACCAGCCGGCCGGACCTGCTGGCCGCGGCCTTCGAAGCCGAGCGCGACCGGCTGGGCGCGGTCGCGTACCGCGTGCTCGGCTCGCACGCCGACGCCGAGGACGTGGTCCAGGAGGCGTGGATCCGGCTGGCCCGCCAGGACACGACGGCCATCGCGAACCTGCCTGGCTGGCTCACCACCGTGGTCGGCCGGATCAGCCTGGACGTCCTGCGGTCCCGCCGGACCCGCCCCGAGGCGACCTACGGGGACGGGCTGTCCGAGCTCGTGATCACCGTCGACGACGGCGACGAGCCCGGCGAGACCGTGTCGGTCGCCGACTCGGTGGGGCTCGCGCTGCTCGTCGTCCTGGACGTGCTCGGGCCCAGCGAACGGTTGACGTTCGTGCTGCACGACCTGTTCGCGGTGCCGTTCGCCGAGATCGGTCAGATCCTGGGCAAGTCGGCCGACGCCACCAAGATGATCGCCAGCCGCGCCCGCAGGAAGGTACGGGCCGCCGAACGCCCGATGATCGCCCGGCGCGAGCAGCGGCGGGTCATCAAGGCCTTCCGCGAGGCCGTCACGGACGGCGACTTCGAGGCGCTGCTGCGCGTGCTCGACCCGGACGTGAGGCTGACGGTCGACACCCCCGGCGGCGAGGTCGTCACCCTCGGCGCCACCGCCGTCGCCTCCGGCGCCCGGCTGTTCTCCGGCGCCGTCGCCCGCCACCGGGCGGTCCTCGTCAACGGCCTCCCCGGGTACGTCTCGTGGCGCGAGGACGGGACGCCGCTCTCGATCATCTCCTTCGCGGTCACCGACGACCGCATCACCGCCATCGCCATCGTGGCCAACCCGCCCCGGCTAGCATCCACCCCCCTTCCCGCCCCCGCCCCCGACCCCGCCTGAGCCGGTACCGGCCTCCCGATCGACCGGCCCCTCGGCGCGGCCAGCCTGGGGGGCGCCCAGCCTTGAGGGGCGGCCAGCCTTGAGGGGCGGCCAGCCTTGAGGGCGGCCAGTCCATCCGGACCGCGCGCCTACCCTCCTCCGCTGGTCAGGGCCGCCGAGAGCCGGACCGGCCGCCGCTTCCGGAGGATCGGGCGGCTCTGTGGGCCGCCCAGCTCGCCGTGCGGCAGTCGGTGCGTCCTGGGCTCGACGACGCCCCTGGTCGCCGCCGCATCGGCCCACACCGAGGCCCGGCTGGGGCCACGGTAGAGGTGCGGCTTCAAGGCCGCGGTGCACTGTGCCAGCGGCTCTCCGCCCAGGTGGTGGGCCATGCGGCGGTCGCGCGGCGCTCGGGGGTGCAGGGGGCCGGAGGCCCCTTGCCAAGGGGGTGTGGGGGAGCTCGGCTCCCCCACTGGACACAGCCCGAACCCGTCGGCGCGAAGCGCCCCCGGTGAGGGCCGCGCTGTTCCCGGCCCGGTGAGGGCCGCGCCGTCCCGCCCGAAGCGCCCCCCGGTGAGGGCCATGTCGTCAGGGGAGGCGGTCGAAGACGAAGCCGAGGGAGCCGTTCATGCGCACCGGCGCTGCGCGCACCCCGAACACCTCCTCGATGAGCTCCGCCGTGAGCACCTCGCCCGGCGGCCCGCCGGCGACGATGCGGCCGGCCGACATCACGTACAGCCGGTCGCAGTACGCCGCCGCCTGGTTGAGGTCGTGGAGCACGGCCAGGGTGCTGACGTCGAGTTCGCGTACGAGGTGGAGGACTTCGAGCTGGTGCCGGATGTCGAGGTGTGAGGTGGGCTCGTCGAGGAGGAGCAGCCCGCTGCGCTGGGCGAGGGCGCGGGCGATGAGGACGCGCTGTTTCTCGCCGCCGGACAGGACGGCGTAGCGCCGGTCGGCGGCGTGGGCCATGCCGGTGCGGGCGAGGGCGTCGGCGCAGATGCGGTCGTCGTCGCGGGTGGTGCGGTCGAGGGCGCGTTTGTGTGGGGTTCGGCCCATGTGGACGACTTCGGAGACGGTGAAGTCGAGGTCGTCGGGGGTTTCCTGGGGGACGACGGCGACGCGGCGGGCGGCTTCGCGGGAGGGGAGGCGGGTGAGTTCGTCGCCGTCGACGGCGATGAGGCCGGCGGTGGGGCGCAGGGCGCGGTAGACGGATCGCAGGAGGGTGGATTTGCCGCAGCCGTTGGGGCCGATGAGGCCGACGAGTTCGCGTTCGCCTACTTCGAGGTCGGCGCCTTGGACGATGGGGCGGCCGTCGAGGGCGACGCGGACGCCGGAGACGGTGAGTTTCATGCGCGCCTCCGCAGCAGCCAGAGGAAGAACGGCACGCCGAGTACGGCGGTGACGATGCTGAGGGCGAGTTCCTGGGGTGCGCTGATGGTGCGGGCGGCGAGGTCGACGAGCTGGAGGAAGACGGCGCCGAGCAGGGCGGTGACCGGGAGCATGCGCCGGTGGTCGGCGCCGACGAGCATGCGGGCGACGTGCGGCACGATGAGGCCGACGAACGCGATGGCGCCGGTGGCGGCGACCATGACGCCGACGAGCAGTGAGGTGATGACGAAGAGCTGGGCTCTGAAGAGGTGTACGGGGATGCCGAGGGAGAGGGCGGTCTCTTCGCCGGCGGTGAGCGCGTTGAGGCCGCGGTGCTGCACGAGGAGCAGGCCGAGGCCGATGATCATGACGGCGGCGGGGAGGGGCAGGTTCTCCCAGCGGGCGCCGCCGAGGCTGCCCATGAGCCAGAAGAGCACCTGCTGGGCGGCGCGTCCGCTCTGGGCCTGCTGGAGGACGAAGCTGTAGAGCGCCTGGAACAGGTAGGCGAGCGCGACTCCGGCCAGCACGAGCCGGGCGGGGGTGAGGCGGCCGCTGCGCTGGGCCAGCGCGTACACGAGGGCGAGGGCGAGCAGCGCGCCGAGGAAGGCGGCGGTCGGCAGTGAGAGGCCGCCGAGCACGGTGGGCCCGGCGATGAGCACGACGACGGCGCCGAAGGAGGCGCCGGAGGAGACGCCGAGCAGGAACGGGTCGGCGAGCGGGTTGCGCACGACGGCCTGGAGGACGGCGCCGACGACGGCGAGCCCGGCGCCGACGAGCAGAGCGAGGAGGGCGCGCGGGAGCCGGTAGGTCCAGACGATCTGTTCCTGGGCGGCGGTCCACGTCTGCTCGACGGTGCCGGGGATCAGCCGGTTCACGATGATTCCCCAGCATTCGGCCACGCCGACGGGGACGGCGCCGATGCCGACCGACAGCAGTGTGGCCACCACGATGGCGGCAACGAGGCCGAGGACGAGCAGGGAGAATCCGGTACGCCGCCGCCCGGTGGGCGGGACGGCGGTCAACGCCTCGGTGCTCACTCCTTGAACGCCTCGGGGTGCAGGTGCCGGGCGATGTCGAAGACGGCCAGGACGTTGCGGTAGCCGGGGTGCGCGGCGGCGGCGGGGACGGGCAGGAACTCCTTCTTCGCGGCGAGCGGGCTGCCCTTGGTCATGCCGTACGCGAGGTCGGCCTTGGCCTTGGCGGCGGGCATGTTCTCGCCGCGCAGGTTGGCGTAGTCGAGGACGAGCAGCGCCTCGGGGTCGGAGGTGGCGACCTTCTCGACGCTGACCTCGGTGTAGTCGGCCTTGACGTCGGCGAGGACGTTGACGCCGCCGGCCAGGGTGATGAGCTGGTTCATGATGCCGGCGCCGCCGAAGGCGTTGACCGGGCCCTCGCCGCCGTCGGTGGCGAGCACGCGCTTGGGCGGCAGGTCCTTGACCCGGTCGCGGACGTCGTCGAGCCGGGCCTGGAGGTCGGCGACGACGGCTTCGGCCCGCTCCTCGACGCCGAAGATCTTGCCGAGGTTGCGCAGGTCGGTGAGCGTGTCCTCGACGGTGAACTCGAGCTGCTCCTGCGGGCTGCACCAGCCGCCCATGATGTAGACGGGTGCGCCGGCGGCGTCGAGCTCCTCGACGGTGGCGTATCCGCCGGCGGCGTCGAAGCTGGCCATGCTGTTGTCGAGGACGAAGTCGGCGCCCTGCGACAGCATGATCTCCTTCTGCGGCAGCATGATCGTGCTGGAGATCTCGGGGATGGCGTCGTAGTGCTGCTTCTGGCCGGGCAGGAAGCCGTCGGGGCCGAGCTCGGTGAAGTTGGTGCGGGCGGCGACCTTGTCCTGGAGCCCGAGGGCGAGCAGCGTCTCCAGGGCGGGGTGGTAGCCGGTGACGACCTTGCTCGGCGGTTTGTCGAAGGTGAGGGTGCGTCCGCAGTTCTCGATGGTGACGTGCTTGCCGGCGGCTTGGGGTTGCGGGGCGGGCGCCGCCGCGCAGCCCGTCGCCAGGAGCAGCAGACCGGCGAGCCAGTAGCGCATGCGAGGACCTTCCAGAGTGGTACGGCGCGGCAGGGCGGACGGGTCCGCCCTGCCGCATAGCTCGCACCAATCTAGCAATTGCGAACTATTCGCAGCTATCGGGGCGTGATCTCCGCCGCCGACAGGTACTGGCCGTTGTGCCCGCGCGTCCCTTCCAGCCGTACGTAACGGGCGGTCACGGCGGGGAAGGCGGCCGTCTTGAGCCGGGCGTCCAGCGCCCACGACCCGCTCGCGACCTTGGTGAACTCCCTGCCGTCGGCGCTGACGTAGACGTGGTAGTCGAGGATGGTGCCGTTCAGGTTGCCGTCGAAGCGCGGCTGGTAGTCCAGCGCGCTCACCTGCCTGGTCTCGCCCAGGTTGAGCGTGATCGACTGCGGCAGCGGGGTGAGCGGCTGATACTCCGAGTGCCAGAACGTCGCGATGTCGCCGTCCACGGCCAGCTCGGGCCCGTTGCCCGCGTGGAAGCTGGTGGCGTACACGGCGGGCTCGGAGCAGGTCTCGGTGACGGTGACGGGCACCTCGGTGGTCTCGGAGCCGGCCCGGACCGTCAGCCGGTGCTCGCCGGGCGGCGTGTCGCGGGGCGCGGTGACCTTGACCACGACGCCGCCGCCCTGCCCGGCGGGCACGTCGAGCGCGGCCGGGGCGGTGGCCGCGAGCGGCGCCGGGGCGTCGACGGTGACGGGCAGCGACACCGGCTCGCCGGTGTTGTTGACGGCCCGCACCACCACGTCGGCGACGCGGACGGCCAGCTCGCAGTGGTCGAGCGCGATGCGGGCGGGCGTCACCGCCTGCTGGACGTCCCGCCCGGCCGCGAGCAGCGCCCAGCTGAACGGCGCGTCGGCGTAGTAGTCGGACCGGCACGCGGGCGGCGCGGTCCCGGACCGCCCGGCGTCGAAGGCCGCCTTGCAGGCGGCCACGTCCGGCAGGTCGCGGTCGTAGCCCGCCGCCAGCACGTCGCCGCGGGCGAACAGGTAGCCGGTGAGCGGCCGCGCGTGCGCGTCCCCCTTGTCGAAGAGCGCGTCGCTGTACGCCCCGGGCCCGGTCAGGCTCGACCAGAACGCCTGGGGCGCGCAGCCGGCCGCCTGGTCCTTGCTCGGCGTGGCGCAGCGGCCCGCCCGGAAGTCGCCGCCGAGCACCGTGACCTGGTCTCGGGCGCGCGGGAAGCGGTCGGCGAGCTGGGGCACGGCGGTGGCCGGGTCGCCGCCGGGGTGGGCGGCGAGCAGTGGCACCCGCAGCGTCCCGTCACGCCGGGCGGCGGCCACGTACGCCTGGTCCTCGTCCTGGACGCGGTGGAAGCCGCCGGGCTGTTCGGCGAGCATGGTGTCGGTGTTGAGGATGACGGCGTTCTCGCGGACGGCGCCGTCCGGCAGGAAGGCCGTGCGCTCCCCGGCGGCCATGACGCGGTAGCGGTAGCCGGTGGCCTGGCTGAGCTTGGTGGCCAGGCGGCGGGCGCCGGGGCCGAGCACCTCGGTGAGCACCAGGGCGTCGGGCGCGGCGGGGACCTTCCCGGCCAGGCGGCGGGCGAAGGTGTCGAGGTCCCGGGTGTCGCGGGCGTCGGCGGGCCGTACCGAGTCCTGAAGGCCGGCCTGGACGACCAGCACCTGGCCAGCGGGGGTGGCGGGCACGCGCGGGGCGCCGGTGGCGGGGACGGCGAGGGCGCCGAGGGCGAGGGCGGTCGCGGCGGCGATCCGTAGGTGTCTCATCGGGGCCTCACACGTCCTGGAGGGCCGGGCGGCCGGACTCGACGGCGAACGACCTGCGGACCGAGGCGCCGCCGCCGGGCGTGGTGACCCGGTCGACGACCACGAAGTCCGTCCGCAGGAGATCGCGGGACAGGGTGCAGCGCACGTATCCGCGCTGGCTGTTGAAGAACTTCAGGTGCGGGTTGGCGGCCAGCCACTCCTGGCCTCCGGCGGTCATGTCGGCGCCGTTGCCTCCGGAGCTGATGGAGGTGCCCATGAACTCGACGCCGACGGTCGCGGAGTCGGGGTTCGCCCAGTCGGCCTTGAGCTCGGCGGCGCAGTTGACGTGCGCGTCGCCGGTGATGACCACCGGGTTGGAGACGCGGCGGCGGGCGATCTCGGCCCAGAGGCGGTCGCGGCCGGCGGCGTAGCCGTCCCAGGTGTCGGGGTTGAGCTGCTGGAGCCCGGGGTCGGTGAGCCGGTCGAGCTGGAACATCTGGACCTGGTTGGCGATGAGGTTCCAGGTGCTGCGGGAGGAGGCCAGGCCGTCGGCGAGCCAGCGTTCCTGCTCGTGGCCGAGCATGGTGCGGTTCGGGTCGAGGCGCTGGGTGATGTTGGCGGGGCTGCGGAACTGCCGCTCGTCGAGGATGTGGAAGGTGGCCAGCCGGCCGTAGCGGAGGCGGTGGTGCAGCGACATGTCGGGGCCCTCGGGCAGGGTCGAGGGGCGCACCGGCTGGTTCTCGAAGTAGGCGCGGAAGGCGGCGGCGCGGCGGCGCAGGAAGTTCTCCGGCACCATGCGGGTGGGCGACAGGTCGGCGCCCCAGTTGTCCTCGACGTCGTGGTCGTCGACCATGAAGAACCAGGGCGCGACCGCGCGGGCGGCCTGGAGGTCGGGGTCGGAGTTGGTGAGCGCGTAACGCAGCCGATACTGCGAGAGCGTCATCACGGCGGCGTTGTGCGCGGCCGACAGCGGCGTCCTGCGCTGGCCGCCGGTGGCGCCGATGCCGTACTCGTAGATGTAGTCGCCCATGTGGCCGACCAGGTCGAGGTCCTGGGCCGCCAGGTCCTTGTAGGCGGTGTAGAAGCCGGCCTCCCACTGCTGGCAGGAGGCGAAGGCGAAGCGGATCTCGGGGGCGCTGCGCGGGTCGGGCGCGGTCTTGGTGCGGCCGACGGCGCTGGTGTCGCCGCCGACGGCGAACCGGTACCAGTATTCGCGGCCCGGCCGCAGCCCGTTCACCTCGACGTGCACGGAGTGGGCGAGGTCGGGGTGGGCGGTGGCGGTGCCCTTGCGGATCACCCGGCGCATGCCGTCGTCCTCGGCGAGCTCCCAGCGGACCGGCACCCGCTCGCGCGGCATGCCGCCGAAGCCGTCGTCGGCCAGCGGCTCGGGGGCCAGCCTGGTCCACAGCACCACGCTGTCCGGGCGCGGGTCGCCGGAGGCGACGCCGAGCGTGAACGGGTTGGCGGGCAGCGCGGGCGCGGAGTCGGTCCAGCCGCTGGGCGCCTGGCTCAGGGCGGCGAGCCCGGCCAGGCCGGCGGCGTAGGAGAGGAGTTGTCTTCGGGAGGCGGGGGTCATCCGGTGTGCCTTTTCGTCGTTCCTGGGCCGTTCGGGGGCTGGGAAGGCGAAACCTCTCATACGGTGATCAAACACCGAGGAACGCCGACACACCACAGGCGAGACGACAGGTGAACGAATGACCCCTACAGGCTAGAAGCGCCCCTTCTTGAACCTGCGCACGAAGATGTGCGTGTGCGAGCGGCTGAGCACCTCGACCTTCCGGCGGCGCGGATGCTCGTACATCGTGACCTTGAGGCACTTCAGCGTGACCCGGCGCGGCCCGCGCAGCGCGTCGAACGCGATCGTCTCGGTGTCGAAGCCGCGCCCGTCGTCGATGCCGATGCCGAGCTCGCGGCGGAACTTGAAGGAACCCGGCGGGTTGAACGGCTTGGTCGCCACGATGGCCCGGTTGGCCTCGAACGGGCAGCGGACCAGCACCCGCACGTCGCTGTCCTGCCGGGGCCGCCGCGGCCTGATCTTCACCCCGGTCCACTCGTCGGTCCAGCGCAGCGGGCCGTGGTCGGCACGGGCCGGGGCCGGGGCGGTGACCTCGGCCGTCAGGCCGCCGGCCAGGCCGAGCGCCACGACGATTCCGATCCCAACGAACAGCCTCATGTTCTCCCCCATCGTCGGCGTTTCGGGGGGAGCTGATCAAGTATCGGTTACTGTGAGTAGTGAATCAATCACTCTTCGAGAGGAGTCGCGGTGAACGACGGAAATGTGCTCCGCAGGTGTGCCGAGCGTAACTTCAAGGATCTCGACACCGATGGCGACGGCGCCCTGACCAGGGACGACTACGTGGCGCTGGCCGAGCGCCGATGCACCGCGGCCGGCGTCGCCCCCGACAGCCCCCAGGGCCGGTCCGTCGTCGAGGCGTACGCGGCCACCTGGGCGTCGCACGCCAGGGCCATGGACCTCGACCACGACGAGCAGATCTCGCTGGACGAGTACGTCCGGTCCTTCGAGTCGATGGTGCGCAGCGGCACGATGTCGCAGGTGCTCGCGCCGATGTTCCGGGCCACGTTCGAGCTGGCCGACCGCGACGGCGACGGCGCCCTGGCGGCCGAGGAGTTCAGGGCGCTGTGGAGCCGTCCCGCCGACGGCCTGGCGGCGGCCTTCCAGGAGGCCGACGCCGACGGCGACGGCCGCATCAGCTACGAGGAGTACGCGGACGTGCGGCACCGGCTGCTCGTCGGCGACGCCTGACGCGCGCGGCGGTCAACCGCGGGGCAGGGCGAACCAGGTGGCCTTGCCCGTCCGGTCGGGGCTCGTGACGTAGCGCTGCGGATGGCAGCCGTAGAAGCCGTCGGACAGCACCGCCACGATGTGCAGGCCGCGCCCCCGCTCGGCGTCCAGGTCAGGCGGGCGCTGGGCGGGCAGCGGCCTGCCGCTGTCGACCACCACGCAGACGATCTCCTTCCGCCCGGCGTTCACGGCCAGCTCGTACGGCGCGTCGCCGTACAGCAGGGCGTTGGTGACCAGCTCGCTGGTCATCAGCACCGCGTCGTCGACGAGGCCGGCGGGCAGGCCGAGCCCGGTCAGCAGGTCCCGGATGGTGGTGCGGGCGTGGCGCACGGCCAAGGCGTCGCCGGGCAGCGGCCATGCGTACTGGATTCGGCTCTGCGGAGCGGATCGCAGCATGTCGTCCCTTTCCTCAACCGGGCGGAGGGTGCCGTCCCCAACCTGTACGAACACAGGAGGTTGCCAGGTTGAACCCCCGGCTGTCCCGGGGAAGTGACAACTTCGCTACTGTCCGGCCAGGCCCGTGTAAGGAACGACGCCGTCAGGGCGTCCCTGCAACCGCTTTCCGCACCCTTGACCCCCACTGCTGATAACGCTAACAATCGGGGGACCCGGTATTGAGGAGCAGCCACGTGCAGACGGCACACCTGACGATCGACCCCGCGTTCCGGGTGGCCCCCGTGCGCCGCCGCACCTTCGGCGCCTTCGTCGAGCACCTGGGCCGATGCGTCTACGAGGGCATCTACGAGCCCGGCCACCCCCGCGCCGACGACGACGGGTTCCGGCGCGACGTCCTCGACCTGACCCGCGAGCTGGGCGTCACCACCGTCCGCTACCCCGGCGGCAACTTCGTCTCCGGCTACCGCTGGGAGGACGGCATCGGCCCCAAGTCCCGGCGCCCGCGCCGGCTCGACCTGGCCTGGCACAGCACCGAGACGAACGAGGTCGGCGTCGACGAGTTCATGCGCTGGTGCCGCAAGGCCGGCGTCGAGCCGATGATGGCCGTCAACCTCGGCACGCGCGGCATCGCCGAGGCGCTCGACCTGCTCGAATACTGCAACCACCCGTCCGGCACCGCCCTGTCGGACCTGCGCGTCGCCAACGGCGCCAAGGAGCCCCACGACATCCGCATGTGGTGCCTGGGCAACGAGATGGACGGCCCCTGGCAGACCGGGCACAAGACCGCCCGCGAGTACGGCAGGCTCGCCGCCGAGACCGGCCGCGCCATGCGCGTGCTGGACCGCGACCTGGAGCTCGTCGCCTGCGGCAGCTCCGGCTCGGGGATGCCCACGTTCGGCGCGTGGGAGGCGACCGTGCTGGAGGAGACGTACGACGTGGTCGACTACGTCTCCTGCCACGCCTACTACGAGGAGAAGAACGGCGACCTGGGCAGCTTCCTGGCCTGCTCGACCGACATGGAGTACTTCATCCGCTCGGTCGTCGCCACCGCCGACCACGTCGGGGCCCGGCTCAAGTCCCGCAAGCGCATCGACATCTCCTTCGACGAGTGGAACATCTGGTACATGTCGCGCTTCCAGGCCGCCGAGCCGCCCGCCGACTGGCCGGTGGCGCCGCCGCTGCTGGAGGACCACTACCACCTGGCCGACGCGGTGGCCTTCGGCGGGCTGCTGATCACGCTGCTGCGCAACAGCGACCGGGTGACGGCCGCCTCGCTGGCCCAGCTCGTCAACGTGATCGCGCCGATCATGACCGAGCCGGGCGGCCGGGCCTGGCGGCAGACCACCTTCCACCCGTTCGCCCAGGCGTCGCGGCACGCGGCCGGCGACGTGCTGCGCGTCGAGCCGGTCTCACCGAGCTACGAGACCGCCGAGTACGGCGAGGTGCCGCTGCTGCACGCGGTGGCCACCCGCTCCGACGCGGGCGTGACGGTGTTCGCGGTCAACCGCTCGACGGACGCGCCGCTCTCGCTGGAGATCGACGCCCGCGCGCTGGGCCGCGCCCGCATCACGGCCGCGACCACGCTGACCGACGACGACGTGTACGCGCGCAACACCGCCGACGATCCTGACCGGATCGCCCCCCGCGCCAACCCGGACGTCGAGCACGACCCGATGCGGGTGCTGCTGCCGCCGGTGTCGTGGAACGTGATCCACCTGGCCTAGCGGGGCGGTGGCGCGGTGCTCTCGCGGACCACGAGCTGCGGCTCGACCAGCCGCCGCGCCCCTTCGCCCTTGCCCGCCATGCGGTCCAGCAGCAGGTGGAAGGCGTGCCTGCCGACCTCGCCGAAATCCTGGCGCACGGTGGTGAGCGGGGGCGAGTAGTAGGCCGACTCGGGCACGTCGTCGAAGCCCACGACGCTCACGTCCTCGGGCACCCGGCGGCCGGCCTCGCGCAGGGCGCGCAGCATGCCGAGCGCCATCTGGTCGTTGCCCACGAACACGGCGGTCACCGCCGGGTCGGCGGCCAGCCGCCTGCCCAGCTCGTAGCCGGAGCGCGGGGACCAGTCGCCACGCAGCGGCTCGTGCACCGGCCGGTCGTGGTCCTCCAGCACCGCCCGCCAGCCGTCGATCCGGTAGTTGGCGTCGAGCCAGTCGACCGGCCCGCCCAGGTGCCACACGCTCTCGTGGCCGAGGTCGAGCAGGTGGCGGGTGACGTGCTCGGCGCCGGCCCGCTGGTCGACGGTGACCACCGGGACCGGGATGTCCTCCCCCGCGTCGACCGCCACCACGGGCAGGTCGGGCGGCAGGTGGCGCAGGCCGTCGGCGGCCGACTCGTGCGGGGCGAGGATGACGACGCCGTCGACCGACTGGGAGCGCAGCCGGTGCACGGCCTCCTCGATGGAGTGCCGGCTCAGCAGGCTCAGACTGGCGATGCTCACGCTGTAGCCGCTGAGCCTGGCGGTCTGCTCGATGCAGTAGAGCGTGGACGCCGGGCCGTACAGGGTGGTGTCGATGCTGACCACGCCGAGCACGCCGGAGCGGCCGGTGACGAGCTGGCGCGCGGCCGAGTTGGGCCAGTAGTCGAGCTCGCGCACGGCGGCGAGGACGCGCTCGCGCGTCTCGGCGCGCACGCGGTCGGGCTTGTTGAGCACCCGGGAGACCGTCATCGCCGAGACCCCCGCCAGTGCGGCGACGTCCCCCAGCACCGCCGGCCTGGTGCGCGGGCTGCGTTCGTCGGACTTCCCGGCCATAGCCGCTCACCCCCTTGCCGATAACGCTAACAGGACAGGGCCGGATTCAGCGCCCTGTTATCTCCATCAATCGATTGATAAGTTCGGGCCGTGACCACCCCAGCGGAGACGATCCTCAAGGTCGCGACGGAGCTGTTCGCGGCGCACGGCTACGCGGGCACCTCCACCAGGCGGATCGCCGAAGCCGCCGGGCTCAACATCGCCACCGTCAACTACCACGTGGGCGGCAAGCGGGAGCTCTACCTGGCGGTGATGGAGCACGCCCACCGGGCCGAACGCGAGGCGCTGGAGGCGGCGCTGGCCGAGCTGCCCGGCGACGACCCGGTGGCCGCCATCCACGACCTGATCGACGCCTACCTCGACTTCTGCGTGGCCCGCCCCGAGGTGCCCGCGCTGTGGATGCACCGGTGGCTGTCCGACGCCGGCGACGTCAACGAGCTGGAGCGGCGCTACGTCCTGCCGCTGGTCGGCGCCGTCGCCGTCGCGCTGCGGCCCTCGGTCGAGTCGCGGCTCATCGACCCCGGCCTCGACCTGGAGTACGCGGTGTGGTCGGTGGTCTGGTGCGTCCACGGATTCGCCAAGGGCGGCGTGCTCGACGCCGACGGCCGCCGCCGGGGCGCGGGCGACCGCGAGGCGCTGCGCCGCTTCCGCGCCCACCTGCACCTGTCGCTGCACCGCACGCTCGGCCTGCCAGGCCAGGCGCCGTGACGACCGCCGGACGCCTCGGGCGCGGGCGGCTGCTCGGCTACGGCGCGGGCTCGGTCGGCACCGGCGTCTTCTCCGCCGTGCCGGGACTGCTGCTGCTCTACTACCTGACCGACATGCTCGGCGTGCCCGCCGCCGTGGCCGGGGCCGTGCTGGTGACGCCGAAGATCTGGGACGTGCTGCTCAACCCGCTCGTCGGCGCGGCCAGCGACCGCGAGGCCGTGCGCACCGGGCGGCGGACCCGGCTGCTGCTGGCGGGCTCGGCGGCGCTGCCGGTGACGTTCGCGCTGATGTTCGCCGTGCCCGGCGACGTGCCCGGCTGGCTGTGGGCGGGCGGCGCGTTCCTGCTCGCGGCCTCCGCGTTCGCCTGCTTCCAGGTGCCGTACGTGGCGCTGCCCGCCGAGATGTCCGCCTCCCCCGCCGAACGCACCCGGATCATGTCCTGGCGGGTGGTCTGCCTGACCGTCGGCATCCTCGTCGCGGGCGGGCTGGCCCCGGCCGTGGTCGACCTGGCCGGCGGCGGCCGGGGCGGCTACGCGGTCATGGGCGTCACCGTGGCCGCGGTGATGGCGGTCGCGCTGGTCACCGCGACGCTGTCCACCCGCTGGGTCGACTCGCGGCCCGGCCCGCGCCCGCTCGGCGTCGTGGCCGCCTTCCGGCTGGCGCGCGGCAACGCCGCCTTCTTCGCGCTGCTCGCCGCGTTCGTCACGCAGGCGCTCGGCGTGGCCGTCATGCTCGCGGGCGCGCCGTACGTGGCCTCCTACCGGCTGGGCGACTACGGGCTGACGACCGTGCTGTTCGTCTGCCTCGTCGCCCCCAGCACGGCCGCCGTGCCGGTGTGGGCCCGGCTGTCCCGGCGGCACGGCCCGGTGCGCTGCTACCTGGTGGCCACGGTCGGCTTCGGGCTGGTCACGCTCGCGCTCGTGCCCGCCGTCCAGGCCCGCTCGCTCACCGCCACGCTGGCGCTCGTCGCGGTCGCCGGCGTCTGCTACGCCGCGCTGCAACTCCTGCCGCTCGCCATGCTGCCCGACACCGTGCACGCCGACAGCGCCCGTACGGGACACGCGCAGGCGGGTGCGTTCACCGGGCTGTGGACGGCGGGCGAGACCGCCGGGCTGGCGCTCGGCCCCGGGCTGTTCGCGCTCGTGCTCACGCTGTCCGGGTTCGCCTCCGCGCCCGCCGAGACGCCCGTCGCCCAGGAGCCGGCCGCGCTGACCGGGCTGCTGCTCGGCTTCACCGCGCTGCCCGCCGTGCTCATGCTGCTCAGCCTGCCGTTCATCGCCCGCTACGGGCGGCTCGCCCGAATCAAGGAGACCCTGTGAACCTGCCCGCGACCGGACGCACGCCCGAGGACCTGCTGGCCGAGCTGGCCGCGCTCAGGGAGCACGACCTGCCGGTGCGCGGCGGCCAGGTGACGTCGTACGTGTACGACACCGGGCGGCCCGAGGTGCACGAGGCGGCGGCCCGCGGCTACCTGGAGATGCTGGAGGTCAACAGCCTCGACCCGACCGCCTTCCCGAGCATCGTGGAGATGGAGAAGCAGGTCGTCGGCGCCGTCGCCGACCTGCTCGGCGGCGGCCACGGCATCTTCACCAGCGGCGGCACCGAGTCGATCATGCTGGCGGTCAAGGCCGCCCGCGACGCCGCCGGCCGGGCCCGGCCCAACCTGGTGGCGCCCGTCACCGCGCACCCCGCCTTCCACAAGGCCGCCCACTACCTGGGGCTGGAGGTCAGGGCGGTGCCCGTGGACCTCGGCACGTACAAGGTGCCCGTCCAGGCCGTCGCCGACGCGATCGACGAGGACACCGTGCTGGTCGTCGTGTCCGCGCCCGCCTACCCGCAGGGGGTGATCGACCCGGTCGAGGAGGTCGCCGCCGTCGCCGCCTCGGCCGGGGTGCGCTGCCACGTCGACGCCTGCGTGGGCGGGTGGCTGCTGCCGTGGCTGCGCGAGGCCGGGGCGGACGTGCCGCCGTTCGACCTGTCGGTGCCGGGGGTGACGTCGATCTCATGCGATCTGCACAAGTTCGGGTACGCGCCGAAGGGGGCGTCGGTGGTGCTGTTCGCCGACCCGGCGCTGCGGCGCAGGGCCTACTTCGCGTCCGCCGCCTGGCCCGGCTACACGATCATCAACGCCACCGTGCAGAGCTCGCGCACCGCCGGGCCGCTCGGCGGCGCCTGGGCCACCCTCCAGGCGCTCGGCCGTGACGGCTACCTGGAGCTCGGCCGGACCACGCTGGAGGCCGCCGCCCGGCTGCGCAAGGGGATCGCCGGGATCGACGGGCTGCGGGTGCTCGGCGAGCCGGAGTCCACGCTGATCGCCTTCACCGGAGACGACGTGGACGTGTTCGTCCTGGCCGACGAGGCGCGGGCGCGCGGCTGGTTCCTGCAACCGCAGCTCTCCTACGCGGGCATCCCGGCGAACCTCCACATCACGGTCACCGGCGTGACGCTCGCCGGGGTGGACGCCATGCTGGAGGTCATCGCCGAATCGGCCGCCGCCGCCCGGCGCATCGGCCCCGCCACCCTGCCCGACGGCCTCGTCGACCTGATCGCCGGCCTCGACCTGGACGCCCTGGACGACGCCGCCTTCGCCGAACTGGCCGCCTCCGTCGGCGTCGACCTGCGCCCCGGCACCGGGCAGCCCCGCATGGCTGTGGTCAACACCGTCCTGGACGCCCTCCCGGCCCCGGTCCGCGAGTCCGTCCTGGTCCGCTTCCTGTCGGTGATCTACGGCTGACGCCGCCGCGCTCACTAGCATGCTCAGCGACGAAACCTGATCCACCTGCGAGGAGTGGCGGCATGTTCGAGAAGTTCACCGGACAGGCGCGGCGCGTCCTCATCCTGGCCCAGGAAGAGGCCAGGATGCTCAGCCACGACTCCATCGGCGGCGAGCACCTCCTGCTCGGCCTGATCCATGAGAACGAGGGCCTGGGCGCCCATGTCCTCAAGAGCCTGGGCCTCACCCTTGAGGGTCTGCGCTCCCAGGTCGCGGAGAGCAGGGGCCGAGGCGGGCAGCCCGCGCAGGGCTACCTGCCGTTCACCCCGCCGGCCGAGCAGGCGCTCAAGGCGGCGCACGAGGAGGCCGTGCGGCGCGGCCTCGACTACGTCGGCACCGAGCACCTCCTGCTCGGCCTCGTCCGCGACGGTGCGAGCCCGGGCGCCCAGGTTCTGGTCAAGCTCGGCGTCGACCTCGGCCGGATCGAGCGCACGGTGGACGAGTTCGTCCAGCGGACGCTCGGGTCAGCGGTCGTTGACGCAGCGCAGGACCGGGGGTGAGGTCAGGGCGTCCGCGTCCAGCGATTCGCCCGTCGTCACGTGGAAGGTCGCCGTCTCGCCCGGCAGGAGGGTGACGAGCAAATCGTCCACCGAGGCCGCCGGGTCGAGACGGTCGGGGAAGAGCGCCAGGTCGCGCAGGACCGTGCGGGCGGTGACCGTGACCCGGTAGCCGCCGTCCACCGGCTCGGCGCTCGCGTCGTAGGCCGCCAGGGGGAACGCCACGGCCGGGTCCTCGGCGAAGAACACCACGGTGCGCCGGTCGCCGAGCGAGACCGTGAGCAGCTCGCCCGACGGGTCGTCCGGCGCCGACAACGCGGGCGGCAGCGGCACCCGGACGACCGAGCGCGGCGCGGCCTCGACCGGGACCGACTCCTTGGCCAGCGGTTCGCCGGCGAGGGTCCGGCGGACCAGCAGCAGCTCGCCGCGCCACGCCGCGCCGCCGCCGTTGACCACCGCCACCTCGCCCCCCTGCACGCTGAGCAGCCGGTCGGCGTAGACGCGGCGGAGCGCGTACCAGAGGGGCTTGCGGCGGCCGTCGCCGTCGACGGCGGCCCACGAGGTGACCGGCCAGCAGTCGTTGAGCTGCCACACGATCGTGCCCATGCAGTGCGGCGCGAGCGCGCGGAACCGCTCGATGCCGAACGTCATGGCCCTGGCCTGGTTGAGCTGGGTCAGGTAGTGCCAGTCGTCGAACGAGCCGGGCCGGGGCAGGTGGTCGCCGAGTCCGCGCAGCAGCTTGGCGTTGCCGTCGTCGGCCTTCTGGTGGTGCAGCACCAGCGGCGCGTCGGCGGCCAGCTCGCCGGAGACGGCGCGGCGCAGCGTGGCGTACGCGGGCGGGCCCTGGAAGCCGAACTCGGCGACGAACCGGGGCGTGTAGGCGGCGTAGCGGGTGTAGTCCTCGCGGTTCCACACGTCCCAGATGTGGATGGTGCCGCTCGACGGGTCCTGCGGGTGCCTGCCCGGGTCGGCGGAGAACGGGCTGCCCGGGATGTACGGGCGGGTGGGGTCCAGCTCGGCGACGATCGACGGCAGCAGGTCGTGGTAGAAGCCGCCGCCCCAGCTCCGGCCCTCCAGCGGCTCCTGCCAGGACCAGTCGGCGTACCCCTCCAGGTTCTCGTTGTTGCCGCACCACAGCACCAGGCCGGGGTGCGGGGCCAGGCGGGTGACCTGTTCGCGGGCCTCGGCGGTCACCTCGGTGCGGAACGGCTCCTCCTCCGGGTAGGCGGCGCAGGCGAACGGGAAGTCCTGCCACACCATCAGCCCCAGCTCGCCGGCCAGGTCGTAGAAGTCCTCGCTCTCGTACAGCCCGCCGCCCCACACCCGCAGCAGGTTGACCCCGGCGTCCACGGCCTGGGCGAACCGGGCGGCCAGGCGTTCGCGGGTGACACGGCTGGGGAAGCAGTCGTCGGGGATCCAGTTGACGCCCTTGACGAACACCGGCTCCCCGTTGACCGACAGCCGGAACGCGTCCCGGTCCAGCTCGACGCTCCGGAAGCCGATCTTCCGCTGCCAGCGGGACCCGCCGAGCCGCACGGTCAGCTCGTACCGGTGCGGCTCGCCGTAGCCGCGAGGCGACCAGAGCAGCGGGTCGGGCACGGACAGGGAGGCGACGGCGGTGCGCTGCCCGGCGGCGAGCGGCACCTCGGCGCTGACCCCGGCCACGTCGGCGGTGAGCGTGAGCGGCGCCTCGGTGGCGCGCTCGACGCGCACGTGCACGTCCACCACGCCGGCCGGGCCGTCCAGCCGGACCTGCGGGCGGACCTCGGCCAGCCGGGCGCCGCTCCAGCTCTCCAGCCCGATCGGCCGCCAGATCCCGGCCGTGACCAGCGCGGGCCCCCAGTCCCAGCCGAAGTTGCAGGCCATCTTGCGCACGAACGGGTACGGGGCCGCGTAGGCGCCGGGCCGGAAGCCGAGCCGTTCGCGCTGCGCCTCGGCGTGGGCGACGGCCGGCCCGAACGTCACGGTGAGCGTGTTGGCGCCCTCGCGCAGCAGGTGGCGCACCGGGAACCGGTAGGAGCGGTGCTGGTTGGCGGTGCTGCCCACGGTGACGCCGTTGAGCGTGACCGTGGCGACCGTGTCGAGGCCGTCGCACACCAGGTCGGTGCGCTCGTGCTCGTCGCCCTGCCAGGTGAAGACCGTCGTGTACGCCCAGCGGGTGTCGCCGATCCAGGCCAGCCGGTTCTCGTTGTCGTCCAGGTAGGGGTCGTCGATGAGGCCGGCGGCCAGCAGGTCGGTGTGCACGCAGCCGGGCACGCTCGCGGGCACGTCCGTCGGTCCGGCGTCCCGCGGGACGGCCGACAGGGTCCAGCCGTCGTGCAACGGTCGGTACGCGCTCAAGTAGGTCTCCTTAGCAGTCGCTGAGCTGGGCACATGCCACGAAGTGCCCGGGGTCGGCCTCCAGCAGCCCGCCGGTGGCGCCGCGCTCGTGGTAGAGGCAGGTGGTGACCGGCGCGGCCTCCTCCCAGGGCGCGTGCAGCCGGGGGACGGCCGACAGGAGTTGCCTGGTGTAGGGGTGCAACGGGTCGTCGAACACCTTCGCCGTCACGCCCATCTCCACCACCGTGCCGCGCCGCAGCACGACGGTACGCTCGGCCAGGTAGTGCCCGAGCGACAGGTCGTGCGTCACGTACAGCACGCCGAGACCCCGGCCCTTGAGCTCGGCCAGCAGGTTGAGCACGTCGATGCGGGTGGAGGCGTCGAGCATGCTGGTGATCTCGTCGGCGATCAGCAGCTTGAGGTCGAGCAGCAGCGCCCGCGCGATGAGCAGCCGCTGCAACTGGCCGCCGCTGAGCTGGTGGGGAAACTTGCCCAGCACCTCGTCCGGGTTGAGCCGCACGTCGCGGACGACCGAGCGGACCCGTTCGTCCCACTCGGCGTCGGGCACCGACGGGTAGTAGCTCTCCTTGATGAGCCGGAACACCCGGTCGGCCTTGAAGACGGGGTTGTAGCAGCTGAACGGGTCCTGGAAGACGCCCTGGACAGACCGGTAGTACTCCTTGCCCGGCCGGACCGCGACGCCGTCCACGGTGATGGAGCCGCTGGTGATCGGGACGAGGCCGAGGATCATCTTGCCGAGCGTGCTCTTGCCGCTGCCGCTCTCGCCGATGAGCGAGACGACCTCGCCGGGCCGCACGTCGAAGCTCACCGCGTCCACGGCCGTCATGGTCCTGCCGCCGAAGGTGCCGACCTTGTACACCTTCGTGACGTTGTCGACTTTCAGCATCAGGCCTTCCAGCACGCGACGAAGTGGTTGGGCTCGATCTCGACCGGCGGCGGGTCCTCCGCGCACTCCTCGCCGGCCATCGGGCACCGGTCGCGGAACCGGCAGCCCTTGGGCGGGTCGAGCAGCGACGGCGGGCTGCCCGGGATGCCGGTCAGCTTGCGATCCTGGTGGCGCACGCCGATCTCCGGCAGCGAGTTGATCAGCAGCCGGGTGTACGGGTGCCGCGGGGCCTTGGTGAGCCGGTCGGAGGGCGCCTTCTCGGCCAGCCGGCCCGCGTACATCACCATGATCGTGTCGGCGATGTGCGAGGTCAGCGCCAGGTCGTGGGTGATGAAGATCATGCTCTTGACGTAGCCGCTCTCCCGGAAGCCGAGCAGCGCCTTGGCCACAGCCTGCTGCGTCGACACGTCCAGCGCCGAGGTGATCTCGTCGGCGATCAGCAGCGACGGGTCGAGCAGCGTGGAGATGACCATCACCATGCGCTGCTTCATGCCGCCGGACAGCTCGATCGGATAGCGGCCGAGCACGTCACGCGGCAGGCCCACCAGGTCGAGGCGGCTCTCCAGCTCCTTGACGTCGAGCGTGACCCCGCGCGAGCGCAGCAGCTCGCCGACCATCCTGCCGATCCTGCGGGTCGGGTTCATGGCGCTCATCGAGTACTGCGGGATGAGCGACACCTCGTGGAAGCGGAACGCGACCATCGCCCTGTCGTCGCCGACGGGCAGCTCGCGGCCGTCGAGCTCGACCGTGCCGCCCGCGTGACGCATCCGGCCGTCCATCCGGATCAGGCTCTTGCCCAGCGTCGTCTTGCCGCAGCCGGACTCGCCCGCCAGGCCCAGGATCTCGCCGTCCGCCATGCCGAAGGAGACCCCGTCGAGCGCCTTCACCTCGCCCCTGAGCGTGCGGTAGTGCACCCTCAGATCGTTGACCCGCAGACTCATGTCTCCCTCAGCTTCGGGTTGAAGACCTCGTCGAGGCCCACGTTGGCCACGTACAGGGCGCCCACGACGGCGGTGATGGCCGCGCCCGGCGGGACGAACCACCACCACAGGCCGAGCTGGAGCGCGCTCCACTGGGTCGCGTTCTGCAGCATCAGGCCGAGCGAGACGCCCTCGGTCGGCCCGAGGCCGATGAAGTCGAGCGAGGCCGCGATCAGGATGGAGCCGCCGAACAGCAGGATGAAGGTCATGAACAGGTACGAGCTCATGTTGGGCGCGATCTCCCGCATGATGATCCTGCGGGTGCTCACGCCGCTCAGCCTGGCCAGGTCCACGAAGTCGCGGCTGCGCAGCGAGAACGTCTGCGCCCGGATCGCCCGAGCCGCCCACGGCCACGAGGTCAGGCCGATGAACAGCGCCTGGAGGCCGACGCTCCTGATGCCCAGGTAGGCGTTGATGATGAGCAGCACGGCCAGCGTGGGGATGACCAGCACGACGTTCGTCAGCATGTTGAGCACCTCGTCGACCAGGCCGCCCCGGTAGCCCGCGACGAACCCGATCGCCATCGCGATCACCGCCGCGATCCCGCCGCCCATCGCCCCGGCCAGGAACGTCGTGCGCAGCCCGTACACGAACTGGGTGAACACGTCCTGGCCGAACGTCGTCGTGCCGAACCAGTGCTCGGCCGAGGGCGGCAGCATGGGCCCGGCCACGTACTCGTTGGGCGGGGCCGAGCCGAGCAGCAGCGGCCCGAGCAGCCCGACGAGCAGCAGCACGAGCACGATGCCGAAGCCGATGAGCAGCTTGGTGTTGCGCACCGCGAAGTACAGCGCCTCGCGGCGCACCACCCGCTCTTCCGCGGGCAGGGTGGTGGTCGTGGTCATGCGGCACCCGCCATTCCCGCTCGTGTCCGGGGATCGACGATCACGTACACGATGTCGATGATGAAGTTGGCCAGCAGCACCCCGATCACGATGAACATGAACGTGCCCTGGAGCAGGAAGAAGTCCTGGTTCTGGATGGCCTTGAGGATCAGGCTGCCGAGCCCCGGGTAGGAGAACACGATCTCGGTCACCAGCGCCCCCGCGACGAGCACGCCGAGCTGCAGCGCCAGGCCGGTGATCTGGGGCAGGATCGCGTTCCTGAAGGCGTAGCGGCGGATCAGCCGGGTCGGCGCGCCGAGCGCCGCCAGGTAGTTGGAGTAGTCCGACTCCAGCTCGTAGATGATCATGTTGCGCATGCCGATCGCCCAGCCGCCCAGCGCCACGACGAACAGCGACAGGAACGGCAGCGTCCAGTGGTGCAGCAGGTTGACCAGGAAGGCCCAGCTCCAGCTCGGCTGCAGCGCGAAGCTGTAGCCGCCGGCCACCGGGAACCAGCCCGCCGTCACGCCCAGCCCCCAGGCCAGGATCACGGCCAGCCACATGTACGGCATCGCCGTCAGGACGTAGCCGACCGGCAGGACCGTGTTGTCCAGCAGCTTGCGCCGCGCCGCGAACGCGCCCAGCCGGTTGCCGATCCAGTAGCTGAGCAGCACCGCCGGGATCATCAACCCCAGCGTGTACGGGACCGCGCCGAGGATGACGTCGGCCACCGGGGTCGGGAACACCCAGATGCTGATGCCGAAGTCACCCTGGAACAGCGCGCCCCAGAAGTTCAGGTACTGCTGCCAGATCGGCTGGTCGAAGCCGAACAGGTTCGTGTAATAGGCCCGCATCGCCTCGACGGCCGCCGGCTGCGACACGCGGGCCCTGGCCAGCATGCTCGCGACGGGGTCGCCGGGCATGAAGCGCGGGATCATCCAGTTGACGGTGACGGCGACCACGAAGGTCAGCCCGTAGATGAGCAGTTTCCTGCCGAAGTATTGGCGCACGTGAGGTCTCCCAAGCGGCCCCCTCCGCCCGGGGATCGGGCGGAGGGGGCACCCGTCATCCGGTCAGCCGGCCGCCGGCTGGAGCTGGGTGAGCGTCTCGAACCCGCCCAGCTCAAGCCAGTTGCGCCACATCACGGGAGCCGACTTGGGCGTCCCGGCGGCCGACGACGGCCAGTTCTTCCACACGCTGGTGCTGGACTGCGACCACAGGCCGTTGTACCAGAGCGGGATGATCGGCATCTCCTGGAGGTGGATCTTCTGGATCTCGGAGATGACCTTCTTCGTGCCCTCGATGTCGTCGGTCTTGACCCGGTCGAGCTGCTGGACGAGCTCCCAGGCCTTCTTGTTCTCGTACCGCCCGAAGTTGACGGTGTTCTGCTGCTTCCTGATCGGGAGCTGGAAGATGTAGTCGTAGTAGGTCCACGGGCTGCTGGAGAGCTGCCGCTCGTTGTTGACCACCAGGTCGAACTTGCCCTCGCCGCGCTTCTGCACGAGCGCGTTGAAGTCGGGGAACTCGGGGTTGACGTCGATCCCGGCCGCCTTGGCGCTGCTGGAGATGACGCGGGCCGCCTCCATCCAGTCGGTCCAGCCGGCGGGCACCTCGATGGTCAGGCTGATCTTGGAGCCGTCCTTGTTCTCCACCAGCCCGTCGCCGTCGGTGTCCTTGTAGCCGGCGTCGGCCAGCGCCTTCTTGGCGGCGGCGGTGTCGAAGGTGAACCCGTCGGAGGCCACCACGCCCTGGTCGACGAACTGGTCCCACTGCGGCAGCAGGCCGGTCGGGCTGGCCGCTTTGACCAGGTTGCCGTAGACGCCCTCGACGATCTTCTTGACGTCCACGGACGCGGCCAGCGCCTTGCGGAAGGCCGGGTCGTCCATCGGCTTCTTCGTGGTGTTGGGCACCAGCCAGGCGGTGTTGGCCGACAGCATGTACGGCGGCTCGTTGTAGAACGTCGTGATGCCGAAGTTGCCCTTGACCAGGTTGGCGACGCCGGGCAGGAAGTTGTTGCTCATGTCCATGCCCTTCTGCAGGAGCATGCCCATGGCCACCTCGTTGCTGGGGGTGGCGACGTCGACGATGTACCGGGGCTTGGGCTCCATGCCGAGCGCCGTCTTGCCCCACCAGTCGTCGCGCTTGACCCAGACCACGCGGTCCTGGTCGTGGCTCTGATACTTGTACGCGCCGCTGCCCACCGGGTTCTCGTTGACGCCGTTGAGCACGTCCTCCTCGGAGCGGTCCTTCCAGACGTGCTCCGGCACGATGACGCGGCTGTAGAGGTTGAAGTCCCATTCCTGGTAGTTGGCCTGGGAGAACGTGAAGCGCACGGTCTGGTCGTCGACCGCCTCGACGCTCTTCAGCCAGTCCCAGATGTTGTGGTACGGGATCGTCTCCATCTTGCCGAGGCTGTAGGAGAACGCCACGTCCTTGGCCGTCAGCGGCTTCCCGTCGGACCAGGTGACCCCGGTGCGGATCTTGGCCTCGTACGTGGTGTCGTCCACCCAGCTTCCGCTCTCGGCGATCCACGGGGTGAGCTTGGCCGCGTTCGGGTCGTAGTGGAACAGGCTCTCGTAGACCAGGCCCTTGGTGCCGGTGGCGGAGTCCCATTCGCGGATCGGGTTGAAGTTGGCCGGCGGGCCCCACTGGGTGCCGGTGGTGTAGAGGGTCTCGTTGCGCGGCAGCTCGCCCGTGGCGCCCTGGCCGGTGGCGGCGGGGGCGGCTTGGGTGTTCTGGGTGGCCGCCGGTGTGGCGCCGCCGCCCGTACAGGCGGTGGCCGTCAGGCCAGCCGCGAGGAGCGGTATCAGGATCCGCGCCCGGGTCTGCATCTGTTTCTCCTTCCCCCACCGAAGCGGAGGTCGACCGTCCTGTCCAACCCCGAGATCGGCGGCCCGGGACGTGTGACGCCGCCGCTTCCCCGGTCCGGCGAAAGCCCGCTGACCTGCACAGGAGTCGCTTGGGAGCGCTCCCGCGACCGGCCGTGCCGAGCGCTGTCGCTGAACCGGTGAAGTACCGTGACGGTAAATACGGCGTGACGACGGCGTCAAGAGTCGTGATGCGTTTGAGACGATGGGGCCGCCGAAGTGCGGTTGGGGAGGGCGGTAGTAAAGTTCGGGTGCACTGACTAACCGGTTCACAAGTGGAGGCTCGGTGAAGCGACCGACGATCGCCGACATCGCCCGGCGAGCGGGCGTCTCCAAAGTGGCCGTCTCCTACGCCCTCAACGACCGCCCCGGCGTCTCCCCCGCCAAACGCGCCGCCATCAAGGCCATCGCCGAGGAGATCGGCTGGCGCCCCAACTCCGCCGCCCGCGCGCTCAACGGCGCCCGCGCCCGCTCCGTCGGCCTCACCGTGTGCCGGCCCGCCCGCATCCTCGGCGTCGAGCCGTTCTTCATGGAGCTGATCAGCGGCATCGAGAGCGAGCTGGCCAGCCACTCCTACGCGCTGATGCTCCAGGTCGCCGCCTCACCCGACCAGGAGATGGACATCTACCGCCGTTGGTGGGGCGAAGGCCGCGTCGACGGCGCCATCCTCGTCGACCTGCGCTTCTCCGACGCCCGCGTCACCGCGCTCAAGGAGCTCGGCCTGCCCGCCGTCGTCATCGGCCACCCGTCGGAGGCCGGCGCCCTGACCCCCGTCTGGTCCGACGACGCCGTCGCCATCCGGGAGACCGTCGAATACCTGGCGGCACTCGGCCACCGCCGCATCGCCCGCGTCGCCGGCCTGCCCGAGCTCGTCCACACCGTGCTGCGCGACCAGGCGTTCACCGCCGCCTGCGACGACCTGGGCCTCGACCGGCCCGCCATCATGCACACCGACTACACCGGCGAGGAGGGCGCCCGCGCCACCCGCCGCCTCGTCAGCGCCGCCACCCGGCCCACGGCCGTCGTCTACGACAACGACATCATGGCCGTGGCGGGCATGTCGGCCGCCCACGAGATGCGCCTCGACGTCCCCGGCGACCTGTCGATCGTCGCCTGGGACGACTCGGCGCTCTCCCAGGTCGTCCGCCCCGCCCTCAGCGCCCTGACCCGCGACATCCCCGCCTACGGCGCCCACGCCGCCCGCGCCCTCCTCGCCCTCATCGCCGGCGAGGAGGTCACCGGCATCCAGGACGAATCCGCCCGCCTCGTCCCCCGAGGCAGCACCGCCCCACCCCGCCCCGCCTGACCGGCTCAGCCCGCCAGGGGGGTCCAGCCGGTGGTGGCGTGCCAGGTGTTGCCGGCGCGGAGGTGGTCGCCGACGGCGCGTTCCAGGTTGGTGCGGCGGGGCAGGTCCGGGGCGAGCCGCGCGTCGGCGCCGAAGACGAACGGGACGATGCCGCCGTCGTTGTCCGAGCGGTAGGCCGGCCGGAAGCGGCGCTGGAAGCGGACGATGTTGGACTCCTCCGGCAGGTAGCGGGCGAGCTGCTCGTCGAGCAGCCACGAGCCGCAGAAGGCGTAGCGCGGCCGCTCCTCGGGGAAGTGGCGCGGGAAGAACGCGGCGGCTTCGGCGAAGGCCGCGTCACACGCCTCGGGCGTCATCGGGCCGAGGAAGTCGGGGATGTGCACGGAGAGCGCCGGTTCGCCCGGCTCGCACGGCAGCCCGGCGGCCTTGATCGACTCGGCCAGGCGCTCGTCGAGCGTGGCGCGCTCGAACTGCAGCCGCCCCAGCTCGTAGATCATGCCGCGGAAGTGCAGCATGAGCCAGAACGGCGCGTTGAGCCCGCCGGTGCCGAGCCTCTTGCGGTAGACGGCCATGTTGCGGCCCAGGTCGGCCAGCGTGCGCGAGGAGACGTCGTCCGGGATGCCGCGGGAGCGGTGGTATTCGCGGACGTGCGGCGCGGCGGCCATGAACACGTGCACGTAGAAGTACGGGTCGGGCAGGTCGGGGAAGCGCGGCGGGTCGTCCAGGTCGCCCATGGCCGACACCAGGGTGTGCACGTTGCTTTCCAGCAGCCGCCACGCCTCGGTGCCCGGCCGGGGACGGGCCGCGAGGACGCCGGCCACGTCCTCGTGGGGCACCGTCAGGCGCAGGAGTTCGGCGACCGGGTCGGGCGGGAGGAGGTCTTTCATGTGCCCGAACGCTAGAGGGTGCCGCGCCGCGACTCAAGCCACGGACCCGGTGCGGGGCTTGCCCTCCCACGCGTAGGTCACGTACAGGACTCCGGCGCCCGTGGTGGTGGAGCCGGTGAGCTTCAGCCCGGCCGGCATGGTGCCCGGGGCGAACAGGCGCTTGCCCTCGCCGAGGACGACGGGGAAGACGAGCAGCCGGTACTCGTCGACCAGTTCGTACCGCTGGAGGGTGTGGATGAGGTCGGTGCTGCCCTGGGTCATGATCTCGCCGTCGGTGGTCCGCTTGAGCTCGGCGACGGTCTCGGCGGCCTCGCCCGCCAGGACCGTCGTGTTGCGCCAGTCGGCGGTCCTGGGCGTGCGGGTGACGACGTACTTGGGCATGCTGTTGATCCGGGCGCCGCCCTCCTCGTCGGGCACGCCGGGCCAGTAGGAGGAGAGGATGTCGTAGGACCTGCGGCCCAGCAGCATGCCGGACGCCTGCTCGAGCTGGTCGCCCATGATCTGGCCGAACACCTCGTCGACGTGCGGGGCCAGCCAGCCGCCGTGGGTGAAGCCGTTGGAGTCGTCCTCGCCCGGTCCGCCGGGGCCCTGCATGACCCCGTCGAGCGACACGAACGCCGACACCACCAGTTTGCTCGCCATGTTCCTGCTCCTTCTCGCTTTCGATGTGCCTTCAGCATCGCGGAGGCCGTTTACGGAATCCTTACGGCTTCCCTTCCCCGCTTCTGAAGGCGCGCCGTTCAGCCGGCGAGGCCGAGCGCCAGGGAGGCGATCACCGGGGCGGCGTAGATCATCGGGAACGGCAGGTGCGAGAACCAGCGGGCGCGGGCCACGGTGACGACGGCGCCGGTGAAGTACAGCACCAGGCCGATCGCCGCCGCGACGCCGACGGCCGGGACGAGCAGCCCGGCGGCCAGTCCGAGCGCGCCCGCCGCCTTGGCCGCGCCGAGCCACGGCCACCAGGCGCGCGGGATGCCGTAGGCGGCCAGCGGCTCCACGACCCACTTGGCGCGCATGAAGACGGAGACGGCCGAGAAGCCGGTGGTGGCGGCGGCCAGCAGGGTGATGATCACGTAGGTGGTGGACATGGGTGACGCTCCTCTGTGTGTTTCTGCCTTCATCACCCCGACCCGCCCCGGCGGGGAGGTGTGACAGAGGGAGGAGAGATTTTTTCTAGGCGAACAGCCGCTCCGGGTGCATGCCGTCGACCAGGCCGGTGTCGGGCGGGTGGACGCTGTAGCCGAGCATGCGGCGGACCCGCCCGGTGAGCTGGCGGGCGACCTCGCGGCCCGGTGAGAGCGTGAACGCCTCGCGGGTGCGCAGCCAGGGCTCGCAGTAGTGGGCGGTGACCGTCAGCCGGGGCGCGGCCAGGTCGGGAAGCGGCGGGCGGGCGTGCCAGAGGGTGCCGAGGAGCAGCACGCACGAGCCGGCCTGGACGGGCAGCGGGACGCCGGAGCCGATCGGGGTGCGGTCGTCGGGCCAGCGGTGGCTGCCCGGCCAGACGGTGATCGCGGCGTCGTCGAGGGGCCACAGGGCGGCCACCGACAGGGCGGGGCGCGGGCGGGGCAGCGGGTAGTGCCGGTCGTCCGGCGCGGGCGGGCGGGCCGGGGCGCCGGGGCGCACCTCGATCACTTCGAGCTGGGACAGCAGGAAGTTCGGCAGCAGGAGGCGGTCCAGGAAGGCGAGGGCCGCCGGGTGGTCGAGCAGGGGGTCGACGGCCCGGGTGTTGGTCAGCACGCCGAAGACCTGCCGGAGGTGGCCGGTGCGGAAGGGATCGCGGCCGGCGGGGCCGAGCAGCGGGGCGAGGTCGGCGCGGATGCGCCGGCAGGCGGCCGGGGCGAGCACGCCGGGCAGCACGAGGAAGCCGTCGCGGTGCAGCGCGGACAGGGCGCCGGCGGCCATCAGCCGTCTCCTCGCGGGCGGGCGCCGAGCGCGGCGGTGCTGAACTCCCACAGCTCGCGCAGCACCGTCGCCCGCTCGGGCCGGGGGTCCTGGTCGAGGACGACGGTGAAGACGGCGCGCATGCCGCCCACCACGGCCGTGGCCAGCAGCTCGGGGTCGCGGCCCGCGACGACGGCGCCTTCGGCTTGGCCCGCGGCGACGTGTTTGGCGCCGAGTGTGATGACGAGCTTGAAGCAGCGCGCCTCCATGGCCGCCACCTCGGCGTCGCCGACCATGCGGCCGAGGACGACGGGGGCCAGCGGGTCGTCGTAGACGCGGTCGACCCAGGTGGTGAGCTGGGCGCGCCACCGGTCGAGCCAGGTGTCGCCGTCGAAGCTGACCAGGACGGTGTCGGCCACCAGCCGCTCGTAGAAGTCCTCCAGGAGCGCGCTCATCAGGCCGCTGCGGGTGCCGAAGTAGCGGTACGGCAGGCCGACGCTGAGGCCGGCGCGCCGGGCGACGGCCGCCACCTCGACGTCGCCGGTGGCGATGAGCTCGTCGGCGGCGGCTTCGAGCAGGCGGCGGCGGCTGGCGGCGGCGCGTTCGGACAACGGTTCCACGCCTCCATGTTGGTTGAGCTCAACTCAACTTGCAAGATGGGGCCTCCCGCTACGGGCATTCGTGTGTTAAACGATTAACCACTATGACGCAGCACACACTCGTCGTTCCGGCCGAGCATCACGTCACTCCACAAAGGGCCCGGATAAAAACCTACTTTACATGCAGGAAATACTATGTTATTCGTATAACATGAGACCTACCGCCAAACAGGTGGCAGAGCTCGCCGGAGTGTCGATCGCCACCGTGTCGTACGTGCTGGGCGGCCGGGACAGGCGGGTGGCCGCCGAGACCAGGCAGCGCGTGATCGACGCCGCCGCCCAGCTCGGCTACACCCCCAACCAGGCCGCCAGGAGCCTGCGGCGGCGGCGCACCCAGCGGGTGTGCCTGGTGCAGTCGTCGTTCGGCGGCGTGCCGACCGACGAGCGGCTGGCCCGCGACCTGCACGAGATGGCCGACGGCCACGGCTACTCGGTCGTCACGCTCACCGTCTACTCCGAGGCGCGCGCCGTCGCGGCGGTCGACGTGCTGCGCGGCGGCATCGCCGACGGCGTGCTGATCCACGCCGTCGGCGACCACCTCACCGAGGACCTGCTGTCATCGGTCGTCGCCACCCGCATGCCGACCGTGGTCATCGGCCAGGAGAACGTGCCTCCGGGCTGCGACGTCGTACGGACGCCGGAGGCCGAGGCGTGTGCCGAGGCGGTCGAGCACCTGATCGCGCAGGGCCGGCGGCGCATCGCGTTCCTGGCCCAGCGCTACGAGCTCTACCGCGAGCGGCCCGCCGGCCGGCTGCTCGGCTACACCACCGCGCTCGACCGGCACGGCGTCGACCCGGCGCGCCGGATCGTGGTGCCCGGCGCGGACGACCGCGTCGGCGCCTACCAGGCGGCCACCGCGCTGCTGCGCGGCCCGGAGCCGCCCGACGCGATCTTCGCGGCCAGCGACCGGGCCGCGATCAGCACGATCTGGGCCGCCAGGGACGCCGGGCTGCGCGTGCCCGACGACGTCGCCGTGGTCGGCGTCGGCAACATCGACGAAGGACTCATCGCCAACCCGCAGCTCAGCACCGTTGGCCCGCTCAGGCACGACTACACCGACGTCGTGCGCCTGCTCTTCGACCGCCTCCAGGCCGACGAGCCACTGCCCGACCGCGAGATCGTCCGCTCCTGGGCGTTCCTGCGCCGGGGCTCTTCCTAGAAGGGAACCGATGAGATGTCCCCCGCCCTCTCCCGCCGCGACCTGCTCCGCCTGGCGTCGGCCGCCGCCGCCGTCCCCCTCCTGAACGCCTGCGCCGGCGCCCCACCCGCCCCGTCCGCCGAGCCCGGCACGTTCACCGTCTACTGGAACGCCGGCCACGACTACCAGGCCTACCGCAAGGTGATCGCCGAGTTCGAGCAGGCCCACCAGGTCAAGGTCAACTTCCAGAAGTACCAGTGGCCCGACCTGCGCACCCGCCTGCTGGCCGACTTCGCCTCCGGCAGCGTGCCCGACGTGGTCGAGGAGCCCGGCGGCTGGGTCCAGGACTTCGCGATCTCCGGCAACGCCCTGTCGCTCCAGGAGTACGTCGACCGTGACGGCCGGGCGATGGGCTTCCCGTCCGACTGGCGTCCCGTCACCGTCGAGCGGAACTCGTACCAGGGCCAGGTGTACGGCGTGCAGCTCCACCTGACGTGCACGCTGCTGCTCTACAACAAGGGCATGCTGGACGCGGCCGGCGTCGAGCCGCCCACCACCTGGGAGGAGCTGCTGGAGGCGGCCGGGAAGCTCACCAAGGGCGACGTGTACGGCATCGCGCTCAACCAGGACCACGGCTACGCCGGGCCGTGGCTGATGCAGAACGGCGTGCGCTACTACGACCCGGCGACCAAGGGCGTGCTGGTGCCGCACGACGCGGCCGTGGAGGCGATGCGCTTCCAGGCCGAGCTGGTGCACAAGCACAAGGTCGCGCCGGTGCCGGTGTCGGGCACCGACTACTCGGGGCCGCAGAAGCTGTTCTCCGCCAAGCGGGCCGCGATGATCATCACCGGGCCGTGGGACCTGGGGCCGATCAAGCAGACCAGCCCCGACATCGAGGTCGGCTACGCGGCCCCGCTCAAGGGCCGCGAGCAGGCCACGAACGCGGCGGGGACCAGCGTGTTCGTCCCGGCCAAGGCACGCAGGCCCGACCTGTCATGGGACTTCGTCAAGCGGATCACCGCGCTGGAGGTCGAGCGGGCCGCCACCGAGGAGGTCGGCATGCTGATGCCGCGCCTCTCCTGGGCGGAGCTGCCCGAGGTGCAGGCCGACCCGGGGATCAAGGCGTTCGCCGACGCGCTCGGCATGGCCCGCGACGCCAGCCAGGAGATCCGGCTGACCGGGCAGTTCGGGCGCTTCGACGACGAGCTGAAGAAGATGTACCAGTCGGTGCTCATCCAGAACGAGCCCGCCGCGGCGGCCGTCGAGAAGTTCGCCGAGGCGGCCCGGGGTTACCTGAAATGAGCGTGCTGCGCCCGCGTACGCTCTCCGCCCGGTATGCCCGCACCGCCTACCTGTTCCTGCTGCCGGCGATCCTGTTCTTCGCCGCCTTCTTCTACCTGCCGATCGGGAACGTGGTCTCCACGAGCCTGATGACGGGGCCGTCCGCGGACCGGTTCGCCGGGCTGGGCAACTACACCCAGGCGCTGGCCGATCCGGCGGTGCGGCACTCGTTCCTGGTCACCGGCGGGTTCGCGCTGATCGTGGTGGCCGGGTCGATCGTGCTCGGGCTGGGCCTGGCGATGGCGCTGGACCAGCCGCTCAGGGGGCGGGTGGCGTTCCGGGTGATGCTGCTCGTGCCCTACCTGACGTCGGTGGCGATCGTCGGGCTGCTCTGGCGCAACATCCTCGACCCGGAGCTCGGCGTGCTCAACCGGACGCTGGCCGCCCTCGGGCTGCCGGAGCAGCAGTGGCTCAACACCAGCCCGCTGCTGACCATCGCCGCCGTCACGCTATGGCAGAGCGTCGGCTACACGATGGTGCTGTTCCTGGCCGGGCTGCAGGGCATCCCCGAGACGTTCCACGAGGCGGCGAAGATCGACGGGGCCGACGCGTGGCACCGGTTCTGGCGGATCACGCTGCCGCTGCTCGCGCCGACGACGCTGTTCGTGTCGGTGATGGCGGTGATCTCCGGGCTCCAGGCGTTCGGGCAGGCGTACATCATCACCAACGGCGGGCCGGGCGACGCCACCGACCTGTCGGTGTTCCACATCTTCAACGTCGCCTTCCGTGCCCGCGACTTCGGCTACGCCTCGGCGCAGTCGGTGCTGCTGCTGATCGTGATCGTCGCCTTCACGCTCGTCCAGCTCCGGGCCGGGCGGCGCGGGGAGGTGCAGTACTGATGCGGCGCGCGCTGCTCTACACGCTGCTGACCGTGGCCTCGCTGGTGATGGTGCTGCCGCTGCTCTACATGCTCTCGCTGTCGCTGCAGACCGAGGCCGAGACGCTGTCGGCCGAGGCCGTGGTGTGGCCGGAGTCGCCGCAGTGGGGCAACTACGCCGAGCTGTTCGCCCGGGCGCCGTTCGGCGACTTCATCGTCAACAGCCTGGTCGTGGCCGGCGGGATCACGCTGGCGCACCTGCTGTTCGACCCGCTGGTCGGGTACGTGTTCGCCAAGTTCCGCTTCCCGCTGCGCAATACGCTGTTCGTGGCGTTGCTGGCGACGCTGATGGTGCCGTTCTTCGTGCGGATGATCCCGCTCTACGTGCTGATGGCACACCTCGGGTGGATCAACACGTACCAGGGGCTGATCACGCCGTTCCTGATGGACGCGTTCGGGATCTTCCTCATGCGGCAGTTCATCCAGCCGATCCCGGACGACCTCATCCACGCCGCGCGCATCGACGGGGCGTCGGAGTTCGCCATCTACCGGCGGATCATCCTGCCGCAGACGCGCCCGGCGCTGGCCGTGCTCGGCCTGTTCACGTTCGTCTTCCAGTGGAACGAGTTCCTGTGGCCGCTGGTGGCGACCACGACGCCCGAGATGCGGACGATCCCCGTCGGGCTCACGCTGTTCAACCAGGAGTACTTCACGCTCTGGCACCTGACGGCCGCGGGCTCGGTGATCCTGTTCGTGCCCACCGCCGTCCTGTTCATCGTCACCCAGCGCTACTTCGTCCGCGGCATCGCGCTGACCGGCCTTCGTTAGGAGCTTCTTCTTGGCACGCCCGAACGTGATCGTGATCCTGACCGACCAGCAGCGGTGGGACACCGTCGGCCCCTTCACCCCCAACCTCGACAGGATGGCCAGGCACGGCACCCAGGCCACGGTCGCGCTCACGCCGCAGCCGGTGTGCGCGCCCGCCCGCGCCGCGCTGCAGACCGGGCGCTACCCGACGACGGTCGGGGTGCACCGCAACGGGCTCACGCTGCCGGCGGAGGAGCGCACGCTGGCCCACCGGTTCGGCGAGGCCGGCTACGCCACCGGGTACATCGGCAAATGGCACCTGGCCCAGGGCGACCCGGTGCCGGAGGACCAGCGCGGCGGCTACCGGAGCTGGCTGGCGGCCAACACGCTGGAGTTCACCTCCGACGCCTACCGGACGATCGTCTACGACGAGGCCGAGGAGCCCGTCTTCCTGCCCGGCTACCGCTCCGACGCGCTGGTGGACGCCGCCGTCCGGTTCGTCGCCGACCACCACGAGGAGCCGTTCTTCCTGTTCCTGTCGTTCCTGGAGCCGCACCACCAGAACGAGGTCGACAACTACCCGGCGCCCGACGGCTACGAGGAGCGCTATCAGGGCCGCTGGCTGCCGCCCGACCTGGCGGCGCTCGGCGGCACCGCGCACCGGCATCTCGGCGGCTACCTCGGCCAGGTCAAACGGCTGGACGAGGGGCTGGGGCGGCTGCTCGACGCGCTGCGCAGCATGGAGCTGCTCGACGACACGATCGTGGCCTACACCTCCGACCACGGCAGCCACTTCAAGACGCGCAACGACGAGTACAAGCGGTCCTGCCACGACGCCTCGCTGCGGGTGCCGCTGGCCGTACGCGGTCCGGGCTTCGACGGCGGGGGCGCGATCGCACGGCCGGTCAGCACCCTCGACCTGCCGCCGACGCTGCTGGAGGCCGCCGGGCTGCCGGTGCCGGAGGACATGCAGGGGCGCTCGTTCCTGCCGCTGCTGCGCGACTCCCGCGCCGAGTGGCCCGGCGAGGTGTTCTTCCAGGTGAGCGAGTCGGAGGTGGGGCGCGGCATCCGCACGTCCCGGTGGAAGTACTACGCGGTGGCCGAGGACGCCGACCCGTGGCACGACGCCGGCTCGCCGCGCTACCGCGAGCAGGCCCTGTACGACCTCGACAGCGACCCGCACGAGCTGGTCAACCTGGCCGGGCTGCGCTCGCACCTGGAGGTGTCGGCGGAGCTGCGCGAACGGCTGCTGCGCCGGATCGCCGAGGCGGGCGAGCCCGAACCGGTCATCGACCCGGCCCCGGAACGCGACTCCGACGTGCTCGCCGATCCCGTCGTCCGCCTCGGCGGTCCCGCTCCGGCCCGATTCGGCCACCAAGCTCGCTAGGTTGGGGGGACGTGCGTCTGAGGGTTCGTGGGAAGGTGAGCAGTTTTGTCCATCTCTGTGCCCGCTGCCCGGGAGACGTCCCTGCACTTCCCCGCCGGATCGCTGGTGATCCTCACCGGCCTGCCCGGCGCGGGCAAGACCACGCTGCTGCGCCGCCTGTACGGCCTGACCGGGACCGAGAGCGGCCCGGTCACGGCGGGCGGCGCGGCGGTGATCGACTCCATGCAGTCACGCCTGCACTGGGCCGGCGGGCTGCGCTGGGCCCCGAAGCCGGTGCGGACGTTCGTGGTGTTCTGCACGCACCTGTGGCGGATTCGCGCGGCGGTGCGGGCCGGGCGGTCCGTGGTCGCCCACAACCGGGGCTGCGGCGCGTTCGTGCTGCGCGCGTTCGCCTGGATGGGCCGGCGGGGCGGCTTCCACCTGGTGTTGCTGGACGTCACGCCGGAGGTGGCGAAGGCGGGCCAGCACGCCAGGGGCCGCGTCGTGCCGGACCGGACGTTCGCCCGGCACCACCGCCGCTGCCACGCCCTGCTGGCGCGCGCCCGAGCGGGCCGGCCGGCGCCCGCTCACAGCGCCAGGGTCCTGGACCGGGCGGAGGCCGACCTGCTGGAGAGCATCCGCTTCGGCCGGCCGTGAGCTGGCGGCGGCTAGTGGCGGCGGGAGCGGAACCGGTCCAGGAACCGGCGTGCCTTGTGCTGGTTGCGGGGGTCTCGGGCCATCCGTTTGGCCTTCTCGATCGTCTGCCTGCCCTGGGGGCTGCGGAGGTAGGCGCGCACGCGGTCTATGAGGGTCATGCGCGCCCCCTACCCAGAACCGCGGGTCACACGCGGGTTATGCGCACGGCGTCGGCGATGACGTAACCCGGCGCGGAGGTCCAGCGGCTCACCCCCACCACGTTGTACGTGCCCGCGGCCAGCGAGAACGTGCCGAGCACGCGCCAGGCGCCGCCGCCCGAGCGCTGGTCCACGGTGACGGTCTGGTTGCCGCCCGCCGCGGCCACGATGTGCGGCGCGGCGCTGCTGTAGCCGGCGTTGGCCGGGTGCCACACCTCGACGCGGTAGCTGCCCGCGGCGGGGATCGCGGCCCGGAACCAGGCCGGGTCGCTGGCTGAGACCGGGTCGGCGAAGCGGTAGTCGGTGCCGTGGAGCTGCGGGGAGTAGGTGGAGGTGCCCCAGGCGGCGCTCGCGGTGAAGGCGGCGTCGGCGTTGTCGACGGTGACGCTGAAGGTCTCGCCGGAGCCGGTCACGGACCTGCCGGCGCTGGGGGCGCTCTCCTGGTGAGTGCGGGTGAGCGCGGTCACGTAATAGGTGTAGGCGGTGCCGGGCGCGGCCGTGGTGTCGGTGTAGGCGGTCTTCGTCGTGGTGGCGACCAGGTTGCGGGCGTCGGCGAACGCGCACTCGCCGGCGGCTCCGGTGGTGCGGTAGATCGCGTAGTAGCGGGCGCCGGAGCCCTGGAAGGCCAGCGAGACGCCGTTCGTGACGCGGGTGGCCGAGGTGATCGACGGCGCGGCGGGCGCGGCTGCGGAGCCGCGGGCGGGCAGCAGCGCCGGCTTGCCGTAGTGGGCGGCGGCCAGCGTGGAGAACGAGCCGATGCGGTCGGCCCTGACGTCCTTGGCGCTGAAGTACACGTCGCCGGCGACCTCGGGGTGCTGCCGGTTGACGTGCAGGTGGTCGCTCAGCTCGTTGCGGTCCTGCCAGGCGGCGTCCTGGCCGGAGGCGCCCGCGCGGTAGGCGGCCTGGCCGATGACGAGCTGGGTGCCGGTGCCCCGGACGACCTCGGCCCACCAGGCGGTCAGCACCTCGTACGCGCCCGTGCTGAAGCCGATGTGCCAGTAGATCTGCGGCGAGATGTAGTCCACCCAGCCCTGCTTGACCCAGCGGCGGCTGTCGGCGTAGATCGCGTCGTACGACTGGAGTCCGGAGGTGCGCGAGCCGAGCGGGTCGGCGGAGGCGTTGCGCCAGATGCCGAACGGGCTGATGCCGAACGTCACGTGCGGCTTGGCGGCGTGGATGCGCTGGTCGAGCTCGCGTACGAGGAGGTTGACGTTCTCGCGGCGCCAGTCGTGGATGTTCATCCCGCCGCCGTGCTGGGAGTACGCGGCCGAGTCCGGGATGGTCTGGCCGCTGACGGGATAGGGGTAGAAGTAGTCGTCGAGGTGGACGCCGTCGATGTCGTAGCGGCTGACCGCGTCCATGATCACGTCTTCGATGAAGTCGCGGACCTCGGGCAGGCCGGGGTTGTAGTAGAGCTTGCCGCCGTAGGCGAAGCGCCAGGCGGGGTTGCGGCGCGCCGGGTGGGTGGAGATCAGGCGGCTGGGGTCGTCGTGGTTGGCCACGCGGTAGGGGTTGAACCAGGCGTGCAGCTCCAGGTTGCGGGCGTGCGCCTCGGCGACCATGAAGGCGAGCGGGTCATAGCCGGGGTCGCGTCCCTGGGTGCCGGTGAGCCACTGCGACCACGGTTCCAGGCTGGAGGGCCAGAACGTGTCGGCGGTCGGCCGCACCTGGACGACCACGGCGTTCATCCGGCGCTGTACGGCCAGGTCGAGCCAGGAGCGGAACTCGGCCTGCTGGGCGGCCACGCTCAGTCCGGTGCGGCTGGGCCAGTCGATGTTGGCGACGCTGGAGATCCACATGGCCCTGAGCTGGCGCTTGGGCGTGGCGGGGTCGACGGTGCAGGCGGAGGAGGCCGCCGCGGGTGCGGTCGCGGGCGCCACGGCGCCGGCTAAGACGGCCAGCAGGGTCGTCAGGACGAGACGCAGAAGCGTGGTCACGAAGGGAAGTTTCAGCCGACTTCCCGTAGAGCGCAATAGTTTTCACCACATTGGCGGGGGCCCAACCTAGCCCGCCAGCCTCTTCGCGCGGGCGGAAAGTTTCCTTTAATACCTAAGTAATGTCAATTATCGACATCAGTCATGGAACGGCCTTACTGTGCGACCGATACCCCCCAACGAGGAGCGCCCATGACTCTCGCCCGAACGCGATTAGTGGCCCTCACGGCCGCGGTCATCACCTCCCTCATGGTCCTCGCAGGTCAGCCGGCCCTGGCCCAGCACACCGCCAACCCCCTGTCCGAAGCCTTCGACCGGGCAGCCGCCGCGCACGACGTCCCCCGGGACCTGCTCGTCGCGCTCGGATACGCCGAAACCCACCTCGACGGCCACAACGGCGAGCCCAGCGCCAGCGGCGGGTACGGCGTAATGCACCTGGTGAGCAACCCCACCAACAAGAGCCTCGAACAGGCCGCCGAACTCACCGGCCAGCCCGTCGCCAAGCTCCGCAAGGACGACGCGGCCAACATCCTCGGCGGCGCCGCCGTGCTCCGCGCCCACGCCGACAAGCTCGGCCTCGACGAGGCCGCCCGCGACGACATCGGCCGCTGGTACCAGGCCGTCGCCGCGTACGGCAACGCCACCTCGCCCGAGCTGTCCCGCCTGTACGCCGACGCCGTCTACGAGAGCCTCGGCCTCGGCCTCCAGGCGCGCGGCGTGACCGTCGCCCCGCAGGAGGTCACCGCCGACCGAGGCGCGCTGGCCGACGCCCGCGACCTGAACGCGCAGGCCACCGTGGCCAGCGCCGACTACCCGCCCGCCGCCTGGGTCGCCGCCAACTCCGGCAACTACACCGCCTCCAGCCGCGAGTCCAGCTACAACATCGACCGGGTGATCATCCACGTCACCCAGGGCTCGTACGCCGGCACCATCTCCTGGTTCCAGAACCCGAGCGCCAACGTCTCGGCCCACTACGTGATCAAGTCCTCCAACGGCGCCGTCACCCAGATGGTCCGCGACAAGGACATCGCCTGGCACGCGGGCAACTGGACGTACAACACCCGGTCCATCGGCATCGAGCACGAGGGCTGGGTCGACGACGCCTCCTGGTTCACCGACGCCATGTACCGCGCCTCGGCCGCCCTGACCAAGCACCTGTGCGACAAGTACGGCATCCCGAAGACCCGTACCGGCATCATCGGCCACAACGAGGTCCCCGGCGCCACGCACACCGACCCGGGCCGGCACTGGAACTGGACCACGTTCATGAACTACGTCAACGGCGGAGGCGGCACTCCGACGTGGACCACGACCGTGGACAACTCCAGCTCCGGCTTCACCGCCAGCGCCAACTGGGGCACCTCGGCCTACTCCAGCCAGCGGCACGGCACCGACTACCGCTTCGCCGAACCGGTCGCCGCCAGCGACCCGGCCTGGTACTCGGCCGCCATCCCGAGCGCCGGCACGTACCGGGTGGAGGTCTGGTATCCCAGCGATCCGGGATACAACAGCTCGGCCCCGTACATCGTGGCCACGGCGGGCGGCAACCAGACCGTGTACGTCGACCAGAGATCCGGAGGAGGCGCCTGGCGCAGCATCGGCACCTTCTCGCTCAACGCGGGAACGCAGAACGTGGTGGGCGTCAGCAGATGGACGTCCGGCACCGGGCTGGTGATCGCGGACGCGGTCCGCATCTCGCGCGTCTGAGTCCTGAAGTGAAGTTCCCGGCCCGTGCGCGGGCCGGGGGCTTCACCGCTCCCACCTGCGGGTTTGACGTCGGCGGGGGCGGAAAGATCCCTCTGAGTGAGCGAGGCGACACTCCGGGCGGAAGGGCTGACCAAGTCCTTCCCCGGCGTGCGCGCGCTGGACGGGGTCGATCTGAGCCTGCGCGCGGGCGAGGTGCACGTGCTGCTCGGCGAGAACGGCGCCGGGAAGAGCACGCTGATCAAGATCCTGTCCGGCGCGTACCGGCCGGACGAGGGCCGCGTGCTGATGGACGGGCGGCCGGTGGAGATCCGCGACGCCGGTGACGCGCGGCGGCTCGGCATCTCGACCATCTACCAGGAGTTCAACCTGGTGCCGGACCTGTCGGTGGCGGAGAACCTGTCGCTGGGCAGGCTGCCGCGCCGGTTCGGGCTCGTCGACACGGCCGCGATGCAGCGCCGGGCCCGCGAGCTGCTGGAGCGCGTGGACGTGCGGGTCGACCCGCGCACGCCGGTCCGCAGGCTGGGCATCGCCCGCATGCAGATGGTGGAGATCGCCAAGGCGCTGTCGCTGGACGCCCGGGTGCTGATCATGGACGAGCCGACGGCGGTGCTCACCACCGGCGAGGTCGGCAAGCTGTTCGCGATCGTCCGGCGGCTGCGCGACGAGGGCGTGGCGATCGTGTTCATCACCCACCACCTGGAGGAGATCGCCGAGATCGGCGACCGGGTGACGGTGCTGCGCGACGGCCGCTCGGTGGCCGAGGTGCCCGCAGGCACGCCGCAGGACGAGCTGGTCAGGCTCATGGTGGGCCGGCCGGTCGACCAGCAGTTCCCACGCCGCCCGGCCGAGCTGGGCGAGCCGCTGTTCAGCGTGCGCGGGCTGACCCGCAGGGGAGCGTTCGACGACGTCTCGTTCGAGGTGCGGGCGGGCGAGGTGGTGGGGCTGGCCGGGCTGGTGGGCGCGGGCCGCACCGAGGTCGCCAGGGCGGTGTTCGGCGCCGACCGCTACGACGCCGGCGAGGTGTTCGTGCGCGGGCGCCGGCTGCCGCCGCACGACGTGCACGCCGCGATGGAGGCCGGGCTCGGGCTGGTGCCGGAGGACCGCAAGGGGCAGGGCCTGGTCCTGGGCGCCGGCATCGGCGAGAACCTGGGGCTGGTCACGCTGCGCGACGCCACCAGGGCCGGGTTCGTGGACCTGAAGGGCCAGCGCACCGCGGCGGCCCGGGTCGCCGAGCAGCTCGGCATCCGCATGACCGGCCTCGACCAGGAGGTCCGCACGCTGTCGGGCGGCAACCAGCAGAAGGTCGTCATCGGCAAGTGGCTCGCCGCCCAGGCGGGCGTGCTCATCCTGGACGAGCCGACACGCGGCGTCGACGTGGCCGCCAAGGTCGAGATCTACCAGCTCGTCAACGCCCTCACCGACTCGGGGCACGCGGTGCTGATGATCTCCAGCGATCTGCCGGAGGTGCTCGGGATGAGCGACCGCATCCTCGTCATGGCGCGCGGCCGGCTCGTCGGCGAGCTGCGCGCCGACGAGGCCACCCAGGACGGCGTGATGGCGCTGGCCGTCACCGACGTGGCGGGCTCTCGTGCGGAGTAAGCAGGGCGGGACCGACAGCCGGTCGTCGGCCTGGCTCGCCGAGAACGGCGCGATCGCCGCGCTGGTCGTGCTCGTCATCGCGCTGTCGCTGCTGTCGTCCGACTTCCTCAGCCTGACGAACCTGCTCAACGTGGGCGTGCAGGCGGCCGTGACCGCCATCCTGGCGTTCGGCTCCACGTTCGTCATCGTCACCGGCGGCATCGACCTGTCGGTCGGCTCGGTCGCGGCGCTGTCGGCGATCACGCTGGCGTGGACGGCCACCGAAGGCGGCCTGCCGTGGCCGGCCGCCGTCGTGCTCTCGCTCGCCACCGGCGTGGCGTGCGGGCTGGTCAACGCCGTCCTGATCGCGTACGGGAAGCTGCCCCCGTTCATCGCCACGCTGGCCATGCTCGGCATCGCCCGCGGCCTGGCCCTGGTCATCTCCCAGGGCAGCCCGATCTCCATGCCGGAGGCGGTCTCCCACCTGGGCGACACCGTCGGCCGGTTCCTGCCGATCCCGGTCCTGGTGATGCTCGTCATGGGCGTCGTCGCCGCGATCATCCTCAATCGGACCTTTCCCGGCCGGGCCATGTACGCGATCGGCGGCAACGAGGAGGCCGCCCGGCTGTCCGGGATCAAGGTCAGTCGGATCAAGCTCATCACCTACGCGCTGTCCGGCGCGTTCGCGGCGGTCGCCGGCGTCGTGCTGGCCAGCCGGCTGGCCTCGGCGCAGCCGCAGGCGGCGGCCGGCTACGAGCTCGACGCCATCGCGGCCGTCGTCATCGGCGGCGCGAGCCTGTCGGGCGGCAAGGGCCGGGCGCTCGGCACGCTCGTCGGCGCGCTCATCCTGGCCGTGCTGCGCAACGGGCTCAACCTGCTGTCGGTCTCGGCGTTCTGGCAGCAGGTGGTGATCGGCGTGGTCATCGCGCTGGCCGTCCTCGTCGACACCCTGCGCCGCCGGGGAACGAACTAGAAAGGCACGATCATGCGGATTCCCGCGATAGTCATGGCGCTCGCGCTCGGCCTGGCCGCGTGCGGCGGCGGGGGCGGCGACGGGCTGGAGCTCGGCATGTCCGTCTCGACGCTGAACAACCCGTACTTCGTCCAGCTCCGCGACGGCGCCCAGGAGCAGGCCGACAAGCTCGGCGCGACGCTCACCGTCACCGACGCCCAGAACGACGCCTCCCAGCAGGTGAACCAGGTCCAGAACTTCACCAGCCAGAACATGAAGGCGATCATCCTCAACCCGGTCGACTCCGACGCGGCGGCGCCCGCCGTCACCGCGGCCGAGCGCGTCAACGTGCCGGTGATCGCGGTGGACCGCGGCGTCAACGGCGTCGAGGTGGCGCAGACCGTCGCCTCCGACAACGTGGCCGGCGGCAAGCTGGCCGCCCAGGAGCTCGCCAAGCAGATGGGCGAGCAGGGCCAGGCCGTCGTCCTCCAGGGCACCCCGGGCACCTCCGCCTCCCGCGACCGCGGCCGGGGCTTCGAGGAGGGCATCAAGGCGTTCCCGAACATCCAGGTCGTGGCCCGGCAGCCGGCCGACTTCGACCGGGCCAAGGGCCTGGACGTGATGACGAACCTGCTCCAGTCCCACCCGGACGTCACCGGCGTGTTCGCCGAGAACGACGAGATGGCGCTGGGCGCGATCCGGGCGCTCGGCAGCCGGGCCGGCAAGCAGGTCAAGGTCGTCGGCTTCGACGGCACCCCGCACGGCCTGACCGCGGTCAAGGACGGCACCCTCGCCGCCACCATCGCCCAGCAGCCGAGGCTGCTCGGCCAGCAGGCGGTGGAGGCGGCGGTCAAGCTCGCCAGGGGAGAGCAGGTGGAGAAGACGGTGGCCGTCCCGGTCAAGGTGGCGACCAAGGCGAACGTCGGGGAGTTCGAGACGTCCTGACCCCGGTCAGGTGCGGCGGTAGCGCGACTCGCCGAAGCAGTAGCCGGCGAACAGCATCAGCCCCACGGCCACCAGCACCAGCAGCCACGGCCCGACGGGGGTGTCGGCGAACGCGCGGAGCGTCGCGTCGATGCCGCCCGCCTTGTCCGGGTCGTGGGTGAGTGCCGCCTGGACGACGAAGATCCCGGCCAGCCCGGCGATGGCGCCGCGCGCCAGGTAGCCGGCCACGCCGAGCTTCTCCATCACCGAACGGGTGCGCGGCGACATGCGGCCCAGTTCGAGCTCCTCCCGGAACTTCTTGGTCACGCCCTGCCGGATCCAGTAGACGCCCAGCGCGACGATGCCCAGGCCGATCACGCCGACGAGCAGCTGCCCGGCGGGCAGGTCGAGCAGCTTGCCGGTGACGTCCTGCGACTTCTGGTCCTCCGAGGCGGCGCGGCCCACCGTCAGCACGCTCCACAACGTGAAGACGATCAGCGCGTACACGACCGTCTTGCAGGCCGCCTCGGCCCGGTCCAGCGGGCGCAGGTGGCCGAACAGCACCTCGGACGCCTGCCACAGAGCCAGCGCGGCGAAGCCCGCCACCATCACCCACAGCAGCACGGAGCCGAACGGCAGCTCCGCCACCGTGGTGATCGCGCCGCCCTTGTCGGCCTGCTCTCCCCCGCTGCCGAGCGCGATCTGGATCGCGAGCACGCCGATCAGCGCGTAGAGCACGCCCCGGCAGGCCAGCCCCACACGGGCGAGCCTGTCGAGCGCGGGGGTGTCCGCGGCCCTTCTGGCCGCGGCCCTGGCGTTCTGCGCGGTAGTCAAGGGGTCCTCCTCGGGGGTCGGGGGACCTCCACCTGCCCGCGAACGCGTCATCTAGGCGTGAGCACCCACTGCCAGCCCTCCTCCTCGGCCCGCGCGTCGTGGTCGCCGGTGAGCCGCACCACGTCCCGGCCGTCCACGCTGACCAGGGCGAGAGCGGCGCGGAACTCGTTCTCGCAGGCGCCGGCGCAGGCGAGGGCCAGCGCGTGCCCGTCGTCGGCCCAGGCGAGGAGCTGGAGGACCCGCTGCCGGCCGACGACCGCGCCCGTCCGCCTGTCGGTGATCGAGGTCGGCAGGCCGGGGTCGCCCAGCACCAGCCTGCCGTCCGGTGACACCTTCGACAGCCCGCCCTGGCTGACCAGGTCGGGCGGCGCGGCCTGCGGCGTGCCGTCCGGGCTGTGGTAGAGCCTGCCGGGGCTGGTGTCGACCGGCGTCCAGATCAGCGAGCCGTCGAGGCTCCAGCCCAGGTCCTGGCGCGTGTTGCCGTTGCCGGGTTGCGCGCCTCGCTCCAGTGGCGGCATGGCGTGGAACTCGACCGTGCCCGCGGGCACGTCGGCGATGACGTAGCCGGTGCGGGCGCTGGGAGGAAGCAGCCGGCTGTTCGGCCCGTTCCGCTGCCAGGTGTCCGGGTAGTCGGCGTAGCTCGTGGCCAGCAGCCGCGTGCCGTCGGGCGACCAGGAGAGCGACGCGACGTCCCGGCCCAGGTCGATCCAGGTGATGAACTGCCGCGTCTCCATGTCGAGGATGCCGGCCCGCCGGCCCATCACGTCCCCTTCGAGCACCGCCGCCACCCGCAGGCCCGGCGCCACGTCGAGCCAGGCGTACGACGTCCGCTCGTAGCCGCCGGTACGCGGGTCGTACAGCCACCAGGTGCGCCGCAGCCGCTCCCGGTCGCCGCCGAGCTTCTCCACCCGGTGCGTGCAGTACGCCGAGACCGCCACCCGGCCGGCGGCCACCAGCTTCGTCGGCCGCATGCTGCCCGGGTCGCCGCGCACGTCCGTGGGCGCGGGCGAGGGCCGGGGCGGCAGCGTGACCCCGTCGGCGGGCCGCACGGTCGCCGGCCGGCCCGTCAGCACGACCGCGACCACAGCGACCGCCACCGCGAAGGCCAGCACCGCAGCCGCGACGGCGGGCTTCCTGGAGCGCTTGCGCAGCGCCCGGTCGGCCAGGTCGTGCGGCACCCGGGCCTGCCCGGCCCACTCCCGCATCGTCTCCCTCAGCAGCCTGCTCATACGGCGGCCTCCAGTTCCTGTGCGAGCTCCGGGGCGAGCTGCCGCAGCCGGGCCAGCGAGCGGTGCGCGGTGCTCCTGACCGTGCCGACCGAACAGCCGAGCAGCCGCGCCACCTCGTGGTCCGGCAGGTCCTCGAAGTAGCGCAGCACCAGGACCGCGCGCTGCCGGGCGGTGAGCCTCGCCAGCGCGTCCCGCAGCACCAGGCGCAGCTCGCTCTGATGGGTACGGTCGAGTCCCGGCATGTCGGGCACCGCGTCCCGGACGACCTCGCCGCGCCGCACCGCCGTACGCCACCAGCTGATGTTCTGCCGGTACATGGTCTGCCGGGCGTAGGCCTCCGGCGCCGCCACCCGCCGCCACCGGCCCGCCAGCTTCGCCAGCGCCGCCTGCACCAGATCCTCCGCCGCGTGCTGGTCCCCGCCGGTGAGCAGGAAGCCGAGCCGCATCAGCGCGGGCGAGCGCGCGGCGACGAACTCGCGGAAGACCCTTTCGTCCTCGGCGTCCACGTCACCTCCCAGAGATCGTCCTTCGTCCCTGAGACGCTCCCGAACGCGCCCCACTATGCCTCTTGTGGGATTTTCGTGGGCCTAGCGTGGCATTACCCCGGGTAGTCACGCACGTACGGCCCGTGTACTAGGGGGAACCAGGTGACGATCCACAAGCCGTCCAGCGGCGAGCCGCTGACCTCGCCGCTCGCCCCGGTCAAGAGCCACCGCACCGGGGCGGTGCTGGTCAGGTGGATGACGACGACGGACCACAAGGTCATCGGGTACCTGTACCTGATCACCTCGTTCGGGTTCTTCCTGGCGGCCGGGGTCATGGCGCTGCTCATCCGGGCCGAGCTCATGCAACCCGGCCTGCAACTGGTGAACACGGTGCAGTACAACCAGCTGTTCACCATGCACGGCGCGATCATGCTGCTGCTGTTCGCCACGCCGCTGTTCGCCGGGTTCGCCAACGTGATCATGCCGTTGCAGATCGGCTCGCCCGACGTGGCCTTCCCCCGGCTCAACATGGTCAGCTACTGGCTGTTCCTGTTCGGCGGGCTGATCGCCGTGGCCGGGTTCTTCACGCCGGGCGGGGCGGCCGACTTCGGTTGGTTCGCCTACACGCCGCTGTCGACGTCGGAGTACACGCCGACCGTCGGCGGCGACTACTGGATCATGGGCCTGGTGCTCAGCGGCCTCGGCACCATCCTCGGGTCGGTGAACTTCTTCACCACCATCGTGTGCATGCGGGCGCCGGGCATGACGATGTTCCGGATGCCGATCTTCACCTGGAACGTGCTGCTGACCAGCATGCTCGTGCTCATGGCGTTCCCGGTGCTGGCGGCGGCACTGCTGGCGCTGGAGGCCGACCGGCGGCTCGGCACGCACATCTACGACCCGGAGAACGGCGGGCCGATCCTGTGGCAGCACCTGTTCTGGTTCTTCGGCCATCCTGAGGTGTACATCATCGCGCTGCCGTTCTTCGGCATCGTGACCGAGGTGCTGCCCGTGTTCAGCCGCAAGCCGATCTTCGGCTACATCGGGCTGGTGGCCGCCACCATCGCGATCGCCGGGCTGTCGATGACGGTGTGGGCGCACCACATGTTCCCCACCGGGCAGGTGCTGCTGCCGTTCTTCTCGTTCATGACGTTCCTCATCGCGGTGCCCACAGGTGTGAAGTTCTTCAACTGGATCGGCACCATGTGGCGGGGGCATCTGACGTTCGAGACGCCGATGCTGTTCGCGATCGGGTTCCTGGTGACCTTCCTCCTCGGCGGGCTGACCGGCGTCATCCTGGCCTCCCCGCCGCTCGACTTCCACATCAGCGACACGTACTTCGTCGTCGCGCACTTCCACTACGTGGTCTTCGGCACCGTCGTGTTCGCCATGTTCGCCGGGTTCTACTTCTGGTGGCCCAAGATGACCGGGCGCATGCTCAACGACCCGCTCGGCAAGGTCCACTTCTGGATGCTGTTCATCGGCTTCCACACCACGTTCCTGGTGCAGCACTGGCTCGGCGTGGCCGGGTTCCCGCGCCGCTACGCCGACTACAGCGCCGTCGACGGGTTCACCGACCTCAACCTCATCTCCTCGCTGGGCGCGTTCCTGCTCGGGCTGTCGACGCTGCCCTTCATCTACAACGTGTGGATCACCGCGCGGCGGGCGCCCCGCGTGACCGTCGACGACCCGTGGGGCTACGGCGGCTCGCTCGAATGGGCGACCTCCTGCCCGCCGCCCCGGCACAACTTCACCTTCATGCCCGCGATCCGCTCCGAACGGCCCGCCTTCGACCTGCACTACCCGCACACCTCCGGGCGCGACGACTGACCCCTACTTTGGTCACCCCGGCCGATACGGATGACCGATCGTCCGCCGGGGCCCGCGTGCCTAGCGTTGCCGGCATGCGGAAAACCATCCAGGTCGTGGGGCTCGTCCTCGCGCTCCAGGGCGCCAGCGGGGCCATCGACCACCTCGCCGTGCAGCCGTTCTTCGGCGTCTTCCTGAACTTCTTCAACCGGGTGATCATCCCCCGGGTCGACATCCTGACCGGGTACGAGCTCTTCGCCAACCTCGCCCTGGCCGCGATCGGGGTCGTGCTCGTCATCGCGGCCGAGCGCGCCCCCGCCTGACCCCCCGCCGCGTCAGGCCGGCCGTGTCGGCGTGGTCCGTCCAGGTGCCCGCGCCCAGGAACGGCGGCAGCCCGTTCGACGGCAGCGGCGTCGGCGGGTTCGCGGCCGGGGCCGGCCAGCCCGCACAGCCGAGGCGGTGCCACACGCCCATGTCCGGCAGGTTCGGCGAGAGCCGCCGGCCGAAGCGCCGCGCGATAGCCGGCGCAGCCCGCGTGACGCAGGACGGCACCCCCGAGGCCGCGCCCTGGGGCTACCGGGCGACCGGCGCCCGTTCCGCCAGCACCACCGGCGCCGACAGCACCGAGTGACGCTCACCCTCCCGGCCCGCCAGCACCGACACGAACGCGTGCTTGCCACACTCCGTCGTGCACCCCACCAGCACCGAAAGCTGGAACACCCCCGCCCGCAACGGCTCCGCCCGAACCTCCGCCCGGCCGTGCAACGCCTCCCAGCCGCGCAACACCGCGCCCGCCCTGCCGCTCACGTCGATCAGCCACACGGCCTCCTGATCGGCGGGGACGTCCACCTCCATCACGCTCGGCGCCGCCACCAGCTCACCCAGCGTCACCCCGGACACGGCCACCTCACGCTCCCGCGACTCCTGCCCCGCCAGATAGCGGACACCGTCGACGGTCAACTCCGGCGCCGGCTCCAGCTCGTCACCCCGAGCACGAGCCACCTCACGGGTCACCACCTGCAGGAACCGTACGCGCACGTCCACGGTGTCGGCCGGGCCGGCCTCGATCAGGCACTGGGTCCGCGTCTGCCACGGATGGTCGTCCATCGTCAGCCCCGTCCGATACATCACTGTGTGTAACCGACATACCGCACAACGTTCCCCGGCAAACCCGGTCACGTCACCGCGACGATCTTCGCCTCCACCAGCTCCCCGCCGTCCACCTCCAACACCCCCACCGTCCCGTACGGCTGCCGCCGCCGATCCGTCGGCGACCCGGGATTGAAGATCCGGAACTCGCCGGCTGACTCGTCCAACGGAATGTGCGAATGCCCGAACACCACCAGATCCGCCGCCGGGAACCGCCGCCGCATCCGCCCCAGCCTGCCCTTCGCCGGGCCGCTGTCGTGGATCATCCCCACCCGCAACCCGGCCAGCTCCAGCTCCAGCGTCTCCGGCGCCACCACGTCCGGGCCGTCGTTGTTCCCCTTGACCACGTGCACGGGCGCGTACTCGGCCAGCTCGTCCAGCACCGGCCGCACGCACACGTCCCCGGCGTGCAGGATCACCTCCGCGCCGCGCAACTGCTCGGCCACGCGCGGCGGACACGACCGCCAACGCCGCGGGCCGTGCGTGTCGGCCAGCACCACCACCCTCATCCCCTGCCCTTACCCCCAACGGCAAGGTCCTCGCCCACGGCGCTCCGCGCTCCCCTGCTCGGGCTCCCTCCAGTGGGGGGCCCAGCCCCCCACACCCCCGGCAAGGGGCCTCCCGGCCCCCTGCACCCCCGGCGTGGACCGGGGGCGCTCGGTGCAGAGGGACCGGTCGCCCGGCAGCACCCGCTCACGGGGGTGACGGAGTTAGCGGGCCGGGCCCTCGACCCACGGCGGACCGAGACGGGCCCTCGCCCCAAGGCGGACCGGCCACCCGGCCGCGCCCGCCCACGCGGAATCCCGGAGGCCAGCATGCCGGGCAAGGCACTCGACCCAAGCCGGACCGAGACGGGCCTTCGCCCCCGAGGCGGACCGGCCACCCGCCAGCACCCGCTCACGCGGAATCCCGGAGCCCTACAGGCGGGGCCGGACGCTCGGGCCAGGGGACCGGCCGCCGGCCGGGCCGGGCGCTCGGTCCAGGGGAGACCGGCCACCCGGCCGCGCCCGTCCGCCGGGTTCCTGGAGTCAGCGGACGGGCCGGGCGTTCGGCTCGGAGGGGAGCAGGTCGCAGAACCCGGTCGCCTGGGTTCGCGGGCTGCCCCTGGTGGTCATGGCCCTGGTCGGGCGGTGCGGTTTCGGTGGGTCAGCTACCCGCGGGGGAAGGCTCGCCGGGGCGGTCGGCATCGTCCCAGAGCGGGTCGTCGACGACCACGCAGGGCTTGACCTGGCCTTCGACCACGTAGGCCGCGAGCTGCCACTGGACCGCCGGCTTCGCCGCCTCGGCGGCCCCGTCGTTCCTCTCGGTGAACGCCATCACCAGGGTCTGCCCGGTGCCGACGTGCCGGGGGTCGATGGTGAGCCCCTTACCGGGCCGCAGGCGTACGGCCTTGTCCGATGCGGAGCCCTCCCACTCCTCCGGGGACGCGCCGCCGACGATCTTGCCCCTGTTCCCCTCGCAGGACTTGCCGGACTTGAGGTACGTGATGTCGGCGGGTACCTTCAGCCTTTCCAGGTCCCGTTCCAGCTTGTCGGCGTCCCTGAACTCGTTGAGCTGGACGTTGATCGTGCCGTCGGCGTTCTCGGCCACGGCGTACGCGGGCTGCTCCGACCCGGTCAGCAGCGGCACCGCGATCGCCGTGACCGCGGCCAGGCCGGCCACCGCCGCCCCGGTGAACAGGCGGCGACGGGTGCGGTGACGCCGTTCGGCACGGGCGGTCATCTCGGCTTTGAGCTCCATCAGTATCTGCTCCTCGAATCTCATCCTGGTGCTCCCTCCATGACCAAGGGCAGTGCCTGCAGCTTGCGGCGGGCGCGGTGCAACCGCACCTTGGCGGTCCCCGGCCGGATGCCGAGGGCGATCGCCGCTTCGGTGACCGTGAGCTGGTCGACGACCACCAGTTCCAGCACGGCGCGTTCGCGTTCGGACAGGTCGGCCATGGCCTTGAAGACCTCCCTGGCCGATCTCTCGGCGTCGATGCGTTCTTCGAGCCTGGCTAGGTCGTCGGTGTCCAGGACGCGGCGGCCGCCCACGCGGTTCGTCAGCCGCGACTCCTTGAATGCCCGGCGCCGCTCGCTCGACAGCGTGTTGCGCGCCACGCCGTACAGCCATGCCAGTTCGGGCCCGAGCCCGGGCTGGTAGGTGCGGGCGGAGTCGAGCACCGCCAGGAACACCTCGGCCACGAGATCGGCGACCGTGTGCGGATCGTCGACCCGCCGAGCGAGGAAAAGGGTGATCGCGTCGACGTGCCGCCGGTAGAAGGCTTCGAACGCCACCTGATCTGTAGCGATCTCCGCCCGTTTGCGATGCACCGGCATGCTCCCTTCGTCATCTGACATCCCCTTTTGGGCAGAACCGCGCGAAGGGTTACACCGCGAAGGGTGACGAAGGCGGCGCTTCTCTCGTCACCCCCCGAGCGTCCGGGTGCGGGTCCGGGGGCTCATGGGATGACCCTGCTGTCGAACCCGGCGCGCAGCAGCGACTCGTAGGCGTCGCGTACGGCAGGCGGGATCTCCTGCTCGACGCTGTAGCCGCGGGCCGGGTACTCGATGACCCGCTGGAGGTCGCCCACCAGCATGTCGATGACCAGTTCGCCGTCGCCGATCGCCCGGACGTACGCGTCGAGGCGCTGGGCCCCCGAGGCGCACACCACCTCGACCTCGGGCCACACCTTGCGGGTCGTGGCGTAGGCCCGGCGTTCCATGTACGGCTTGGAGATGAGCATCACCGAGCGGGGGCGGATGCCGGCCTCGTGCAGGACCCGGCGGGACAGGACGATGTTCTCGCTGGTGTTGGTGGCTCGCGGTTCGAGGAGGATGGCCTCGTCGGGCACGCCGAGCCCGATCGCGTGCTCCCGGTAGTGGACGGCCTCGCCGCGGGGGAAGCGGGCGGCGGTGGTCGGCGTGGTGGCGCCCGAGAAGACCAGGCGCGGGAACCAGCCTGCGTGGTGGAGCGCCGCCGCGGTGGACGCGACGCCCAGGTCGTGGCTGCCCAGGCCGATCGCGGCGTCGCAGTGGCGCAGCGGGTGGTGCATCTGGAGGTAGTCCCAGAGCAAGCCGGCCTGCCTCCACTGCTCGTCGGTGATGCCCGCCAAGGCTGCTCCCGGTCCTCGTGGTCAGGTTCCTTCCAAGGGCTCGTGGCCGTGTCCATGATGGCACCGGCGATCTACGGACACCCGTGAGCGGCCCGCGTGCCGGCCGGCTTCCACCGCAACCGGGTCCCATCTTGAGCGGCCGCTCAGGATGCGTAGGCTCCACCTCAGAACGTTCAGCGCGATTCGGAGCGGCGGAAGCACGTGGGCATCTCGGTCGAGGACAAGGAGGCCGGCGGGGCGCCGCCGCGCCGTCGTCGGCGCAGGCGTTGGCTGTCGTGGACGGTCGTGGCGTGCCTGGCCGGGTGGGCGGTGGTGCGCGTGGGCGGGCTGGAGGCGGGCTCGTTCCTGACGCAGCTCGTGACCGTGACGCCGCTCGGCGCGGTGCTGTCGCTGCTGGTGGCGCTGCTGGTGGTGCGGCGCAACCGGCCGGCGGCGCTGGTGGCTCTGGTGGCGTGCGTGCTGATGGCGGCCGTGGTGGCGCCGAGGGCGTTCGCCGTGGGCGAGCGGCCGGTGGGCGGCGTGCCGTTCAGGGTGCTGACGATCAACCTGTTCGGGCGGGCGGACCCGCAGGCGGTGGTGGAGCTGGTGCGGCGGCTGCGGCCGGACGTGTTCAGCGCGCTGGAGCTCACGCCGCGCGCGGTGGCGGCGCTGGACGCGGCGGGCCTGGCGGAGCTGATGCCGCACCGGGTGCTGGAGGCGGACCACGGCGCCACGGGCAGCGGGCTGTACGCGCGGCATCCGCTGACGGCGTTGCCCGATCTGTTCACGCCGATCGGGCACAACATGCCGGCCGCCGCGCTGACGCTGCCCTCGGGCGGCAGGGTGGAGGTGGTGGCCGTCCATCCGAACCCGCCGCTGGGCCGGAAGACGGCAGGCTGGTACGCGTCGCTGGCCGCCCTGCCCGGGCTGTCGCCGGACGCGGTCCGGGTGCTGGCGGGCGACTTCAACGCGAGCCTGGACCATCGCGCCTTCCGTGAGCTGCTCGACCGTGGCTACGTGGACGCCGCCCGGCAGGTGGGCATGGGGCTGACGCCGACGTGGCCGAACCGGGCCGTGCCGCCGTTCATCACGATCGATCACGTGCTGGTCGACGAGCGGGCCGGGGTGCGCGAGGTCCAGGTGGTTGACGTGCCGCGTACGGACCACCGGGGGGTTTACGCGGAGCTTAGGCTGCCCGGCTAGACTCGCCCGCATGAAGTGGCGACATTGATTCGTTGACGGAAGCCCGTCCCGGCTGGCGGGCACGCTTTATCTTTACTCGTTCCTGGATGAGTTCGTCCTGCTCTATCCGGTCTATGCGCTGCTGTTCAGCGAGACCGGGTTGTCCGTGGCCGAGACCACCTCGCTGTTCGTGATCTGGTCGGTCACCGGGCTGTTGCTGGAGGTGCCCTCCGGCGCGCTGGCCGACGTGCTCTCCAGACGGTTGCTGCTGTGCGTGGGGCCGCTGCTGGCCGCCGCGGGCTTCGCGCTGTGGGTGATCTTCCCGTCCTACTGGGTGTTCGCCGCCGGGTTCGTGCTGTGGGGCGTGCGTGGCGCGCTCACGTCCGGCTCGCTGGAAGCCCTGGTGTACGAGGAGCTGGAGCGCGCTGGCGAGGCCGAGCGCTATGCCGGGCTGATGGGCCGGGCCTCCTCGGTGGGGCTGGCGGCGACGGCTTCGGCGATCGGGCTGGCGATCCCGGTGTTCGCCGTGGGCGGTTATCCGGTGGTGGGCGCGGCCAGCGTCGTGGCCTGCCTGCTGTGCTCGCTCGCCGCCCTGGCGTTCCCGGAGCATCGCACGGCCGCGGCCGCCGATGACGACGACGAGCCCGGCTACTGGGCGGTGCTGAAGAGCGGGCTGTCGGAGGCGCGCGGCAACCGTCACGTGTCGAGGTGGCTGGTCCTGTCGGCCGTGGCGGGGGCGATCTGGGGCGCGCTGGAGGAGTACGTCCCGTATCTCGGCAAGGAGCTCGGGACGCCGGTCGCCTGGGTGCCGGCGCTCGTCCTGCTGGTGTGGGCCGCGGCCACGGCCGGCGGGCTGCTGGCGGGCCGGGCCGAGCGGGTGGCGGAGCGGCCGTTCGCGGTGATGCTGCTGGCCGCGGCGCTGGCGCTGGCGGGCGGCGCGCTGAGCGGGGAGCTCGCCGGGTTCGCGCTGATCGCGCTGGCCTTCGGGGCGTTCCAGCTCGCCGACGTGGTGGCCGACGCGCGGCTCCAGGAGAGCATCGACGGGCCGAGCCGCGCCACCGTGACGTCCGTCGCGGGGCTCGGCAAGGAGGCGGTCACGCTGCTCGTCTACGCGTCGTACGGCGCCGCGTCGACGATGGCGGGCCACGGCCTGACGTTCGCCCTGTTCGCGGTGCCGTACGTGGTCGTCGCGCTGGTGTGGGGACGCAAGAGCCCGCGCCCCTGATGGAGGGCAGGGGCGCGGGCGGTCGGGCGGGCGGCGTCAGCAGCCGCGGACGGCGAAGGCGAGGAACTGCGTCACCTCGCGCTCGTCGAAGTTGTCGTCGGAGCCGGCGACGAGCGTGCACTCGCCGGTGCGCAGCCGGGGACCCCAGGCCAGGCCCTCCAGGTTCTGCACCGGCCCGCGCAGGTCGCTGAAGTCGTAGACCAGCCGCTTGCGGACCGGGCGGTACGACCGGCCGTCCGCGAGGCTCCGCCGGGGCAGCACGTCGGTCGCGCCGCGCAGGTCGATCTCGTACAGCTTGACCCGGTAGTCCACGCCCTCGATCCAGGAGCGTTCCAACGCCAGGTAGCGGTGGTCGTCGATGGCGAGGAGCTCGGAGACGCCGCTGTCGGTCGCGCCGGTCGGCGGCACGGGCGCGGCCGGGAGCGGGTCGATCGGGTAGGCGTACTGGCCGAGCAGGCGGCCGTCGCGGTTCCAGACGGTGATCCTGGCCGGGGCGCCGCGCTCCACGGTGGGCGGCTGCCCGTCCTCGTAACGCGGTCCTTCGGCCACGGCGGCGATCGTGCGCGGGCCGAGCGCCAGGCCCTCGAAGCCGAAGTTGCGCCGGGGTCCGCTGTCGGTGGTGGTCAGCCGGAGGTTGCGCGGGATCGGCAGGGAGCCGAGGTGGCGGCCCTGGCGGTCCATGCGGCGCACGAAGAGCTGGGAGACGGGGATGTCCGGGTTGCGCGTGTCGGGCCGGTCGCCTTCGTGTCCCCAGACCAGGTGGCGGGTGCGCCGGTCGAAGCGGATCGTCTCGGGGTCGGCCGAGCGCGGCTTGCCGTAGCCGGGGTAGGGCTCGCCGTCGGGGCCGATGAGCGTCTTGACGCCGGAGAGGTGGGCTCCGGTGAACCTGCCGGTGCGCCGGTCGAAGTCCAGCCTGCCGGTGTAGAAGCGGGCCGGGTTGTAGCGCCACCGGTCGTCGGAGATGAAGTACCAGGTGCCGGTGCGCGGGTCACGGTCCAGCCCGGAGAAGCCGCCGACGACCGTGCCCGCGAACTCCATCTTGTGCGGCAGCCGCTGCTCGCCGAGGAAGCGGGTGACGCGCACCCGCTCGGCCGCCATCACCGGCTGCGCGAATCCGATGGCCAGCGCGAAGGCGACCGTGACCTGCGCTATCCGCCGTGGATACAGCATGTGTTCCCCTGTCCGTGTAGGGCCTGCGAACCGGGGGACATGAGATCGCGGGTGAGGGCGGATTTCCAGGTAGCGGGGCAGGCGAAAGTTCGCGCACCGGCGAAGGCCGCGTTTCCCCTGAAAACGCGGGGCGAAGTGTCAGCGTCACGCGGGATACGTGAGAGAACCGCCGCAGATCCGCGGCTTTCCCGCTTCGCCCGGAGCGGGTCGTGCGACCGTTTCCACTCCTCCGTACGGGGTGATCCAGATTTCGCCGGGGTCTCGGGGGTACGTGCGCGACATGAGGTATCACGTGCTCGCCTGCGACTACGACGACACGCTGGCCAGGCACGGACGGGTCCATGAGCACACCGTCCGGGTCCTGGAGCGCGTCTCCCGCTCGGGCAGGAAACTGCTGCTGGTGACCGGGCGGGAGCTCGACGACCTGCTGTCCGTGTTCCCGCACGCCGACCTGTTCGACCTGGTGGTGGCCGAGAACGGCGGGCTGCTCTACGACCCCGGCAGGCGCAGCGCCGAGGCGCTGGCCGAGGCGCCGCCGCCGGAGCTGGCCGACCGGCTGCGCGCGGCGGGCGTCACGCCGCTGGGCGTCGGCTCGGTGGTGGTCGCCACGCGCGAGCCGTACGACGCGCAGGTGCACGAGGTCATCCGGGACCTGGGCCTGGAGCTGCAGGTGATCAGGAACAAGGGCGCGGTCATGGTGCTGCCGCCCGGCGTGAACAAGGCCACCGGCCTGGCCGCCGCGCTCGACCGGCTGCGCCTGTCGCGGCACAACGTGGTGGCCGTCGGCGACGCGGAGAACGACCACGCCTTCCTGAACGCGGCCGAGTGCGGCGCGGCGGTGGCCAACGCGGTGCCGGCGCTGCTGCGCCAGTGCGACCTGCCGCTGGGCCGGCAGGCGGGCCACGGCGTCGTCGAGCTCGCCGAGCTGCTGCTCACGGGCGAGCTGGACCAGATCGAGATCCCGCGTCACGACGTGCTGCTGGGCCACGGTGATGGCGGCGAGGCGCGGCTCAAGCCGTACGGGACGGGGCTGGCCGTGGCGGGGCCGTCGGGCAGCGGCAAGTCCACGGTCACCACGGCGCTACTGGAGCGGCTGGTGGAGAGCGAGCACCAGTGCGTGGTGATCGACCCGGAGGGCGACTACGCCGAGTTCCCGGGCGTGGCCGTACTGGGCGAGCCGGACCGGCCGCCCGCGGTGGAGGAGGTGCTGCGGCTGCTGGAGTCGCCCGGGCACAGCGCCGTGGTGAACATGATCGGGATGCCGCTGCGCGACCGGCCCGCGTTCTTCGCCGAGCTGGTGCCGCGCCTGGTCGCCATGCGGGCCAAGCTGGGGCACCCGCACTGGGTGGTCGTGGACGAGGCGCACCACCTGATGCCGGCCGAGCTGCAGGAGGTGCCGCTCAAGGACCCCGGCGACCTGGGCTCGATCATGCTGATCACCGTGCATCCCGAGGCGCTCAGCCCGGCCGCGCTCGACCTGCTGAACGGCGTGATCGCGGTCGGGCCTGAGCCCGCCGACACGCTGGGCGCGTTCGCCGACGCGCTCGGCCGGCCCTTGCCGGCCGTCGAGGGCGAGGGCGGTGACGGCAGCGTCGTGCTGTGGCACATCGCGCTGGACGCCGCCACGCGGATCCAGCCCTCGGAGGCCCGCGCCGACCGCACCCGCCATCGCCGCAAGTACGCCGCCGGCACCATGTCCAAGGACAAGAGCTTCTACTTCACCGGCCCCGACGAGCGGCTGCACCTGCGGGCGCGCAACTTGCACACGTTCGTGGAGCTGGCCGAGGGAGTGGACCAGGAGACGTGGACGTACCACCTGAAGCGGGGCGACTACTCGGCCTGGATCCGCGACCGGCTCGGCGACGACGAGCTGGCCGGCGAGGTCGAGGCGGTGGAGCGGGAGGAGCCCGACGACAGCCTGAGCCAGGTGGTCGGCCTCATCGACCGGCGCTATACGCTGCCGGCCGAGCCCACCCGCTACGACCCGGACCACGACGACTGATCACGCGGGGACCGTGAAGGGGAAGGCGACGATCGGTGGAGTAGGGGTGTAAGCAACAGAAGGGACACCCCGAATGACCGCGCCCCCCGAGGTGAGCGACCCTCCGGTCGCGGCCGACGACGCGGCCGTGATCAAGGAGTCCGTCCGGGAGCCGGAACGCTTCGCGGTCCTCTACGACCGGTACGTCGAGGAGATCTACCGCTACCTGGCGGCCCGCCTCGGCCCGGAGGCGGCCGACGACCTGACCGCGGAGACGTTCCTGACGGCCTTCCGCAAGCGGCACACGTTCGACCCGGCACGCGGCGGCGTCCGGCCCTGGCTGTACGGCATCGCCACCAACGTGGCCGCCCAGCACCGCAGGGGACTGTCGCGGATGTTCGCGGCCTTCCGCCGGGCCCCGGCGGCCGAGCGGAGCGAGGCGGGCCCCGAGGAGCGGGTGCCCACGCGGCTGGACGCCGCGGGCGCGCGGGGGCCGCTCGCGGCGGCGCTGGCCGCGCTGCCCGCGGGCGACCGCGACGTGCTGCTGCTCGTCGCCGTGGCCGGGCTCAGCTACGAGGAGGTCGCGGCCTCTCTCGGCATCCCCTACGGAACGGTCGGCTCCCGGCTGCACCGCGCCCGCAAGAAGGTGCGGAAGGCGCTCGGCGAGGTCAACCCGGTGATCGGAGACATAGATGGATGACCTGTCCGCGGTGCGGGAGCTGCTGGCCCCGCCCGGCCCGTCCCGGGAGACGGTGGCGCGTGGGCGCGACCGGCTCCTGACGGAGATCGCCCGCGACCGTCCCCCGAGGGGCGCGCACGACAGGCCCGCGCGCAAGCGGGTGCGGGCGGCACGATGGGCGACGTTCGGGCTGGGGCTGGCGTCGGCGGGGGCGGCGGTGGCCGTCGTGCTCTCGTCGGCGCCGCCGGTCGAGGCCCCGCCGCCCGACGCCCGCACGGTCCTGCTGGCCGCCGCCACGTCCGCCGCCCGGCAGCCCGCCGAGGGCGCCTGGTGGGGCAACAAGCTGATCAGGGGCGTACGGTTCCGCGACCCCGGCGACCGCTACACCCTGGAGCAGACGGCCGCCGAGGAGACCTGGCTGCCCACGGGCAAGATGACCGACCCGCACTGGCTCGTCCTGCGCTACCTGGGCGTCAAGCCGGCCACGCCGGAGGACGAGGCGGCCTGGCGGGCCGACGGCTCCCCCACCCGCTGGTCCTACCCGTACGGCAACGGCGGCGGTCTCGGCGGCGACTCCTACGAGGTGGAGGCGGCGCCCGGCGAGGCCAGGTCGTTCGAGCAGGAGGACGTCGACTGGCGGCTGCTGACCGCCGGCAGGCCGCTGACCAGGATGGCCGAGCTGCCCGCCACGCCGGAGGGCCTGCGCGCCCTCCTCGGGCCCGGCGACAGGGAGCTGATGACCAACCTGGGCTCGTTCGTCCTGGAGATGCCGGTGCCCGCCGGAACCAGGGCCGCCGCGTACCGGCTCATGGCCTCGCTGCCCGGCGTCACCGCGCAGGGGCGGGTGACCGACGCGCTCGGCAGGACCGGGGAGGCGATCGCCTACCGCGACCCGGCCGACGGCTCCGCCAGGCGGCTCATCGTCGACGACGCGACCGGGGCGCCGCTCGCGCTGGAGACGCTGGCGCCCTCGGGCGAGCTGAAGCAGTTCACGGCCGTCGCGGAGAGCGTCTGGGCCGACCGGCGGCCCGACCTGCCCAACCCCGAACCCGCATCCTGACCCCCGAACCGGAAGGTGACTGCACACGATGCGTAAGACGATCATGATGGTCGCGGTCCTGGCCCTGGCGGCGACCGCCACCCCGGCGCAGGCCGCCGAGGCCGACCCCGGGGCCGGCGGCAAGTTCTGGCAGACCCGGACGACGTTCACCATGACCCACCCGCGCAAGGTCGGCACCGCGCCGAACACGTACTGGGTGGTGCAGCGGCGGATCAGCGAGTCGACGTCGGCGTCGACCGGCGACCGGTGGATGGGCTTCCGCGAGCTGGGCGTCAAGCCGAAGAGCGCGGCCGACCGGGCCGCCTGGAAGCGTGACGGCTCGCCCGCCTCGTGGCGCTACCGGACCGAGGGCATGCTGGTGAAGCTGTCCACGGAGCCGGGCAAGGCGAGGCTGAGCAAGATCAGGCCGAGCGGGTTCATCCTGGCCGGGCGGAAGATGTCCTACGAGGAGCTTCAGGCGCTGCCGTCGGAGCCCGCCGCGCTCAAGGAGCGGCTCGTCGAGATCCGCCTGGCCGCCCCCGAGCCGCCGCGCCGCGAGCACATCAAGCTCGGGCACACGTACGAGGAGCTTCTGCACGAGCTGCCCGTGCCGCAGAAGGTGCGCGCGGCCGCGTTCGCGCTGCTGTCGGCGGAGCCCGGCACCGAGGTGACCGGCGACGGCGCGAACCGCAAGAAGCTCACCGTGACCGACGGCAAGGGCGACTGGCGGATGCGGCGCAGCGTCACCGTCGACACCTCGGCCATGCTGCTGGTCGCCGAGAAGCTGGACACCTGGATGGGCGGCAAGCCGTTCCCGAACAAGACCTGGACGAAGGTCGTCGAGTCCGGCTGGACCGACCAGGCGCCCACCGCGCCGAAGGGCTGACTCAGGCCAGCTCCGCGGCCGGGACGCGGCGGAAGGCGATCGACTCGTACGGCCCGAAGTCGCCGGTCTCGTAGAGCAGGCCCACCGTGGCGGGGTCGAGCGCCGTCAGGTCGGAGTAGGCGGCGGGCAGCCCCGACACGGTGTGGGCGACCCGCCAGGTGACGCCGAGGTCGTCGCTGGCCCGCACGGTCATGAGCGCGCGGGCGTCGGGCGCGGCCGGGCCGGAGAACAGCAGCGTCCCCGTCGGCTCCCAGAACAGGACGCTGCCCTCCACCACCGGCCCGCTCAGCCCGGCCTGCGGGCGGAAGGGCAGCTCCAGGCTCTGCCCGCCGTCGGCCGAGTAGGCGTCGGCGCGGGTGCCGGGGGCGGCCGAGTCGGTGCGGGTGTTGAGGTAGAGGCGGCCGCCGGGCAGCTCGGCGGCCGTGGTCTCGTTGACGTTGACGTAGCCGTCGGGGTTGTCGTCGACGTAGCCGATCCGCCAGGTCGCGCCGCCGTCGTCGCTGAGCAGGCAGTGGCCGCCGTTGTAGGCGCCCTCGGTGCCGTCGTGGCCGGCGGCCGGCGGCAGCGAGTGGTTGGCGGGCACCACGATCCGGCCCGCGTGGGGGCCGTGCCGGAGCTGGAGCGCGTGGCCGGGAGTGGTGGCGTACCAGCGCCATTCCGGCCGTTTCACGCTCGCGGTGATCTCGCGCGGGGCCGTCCAGGTGACGCCGTCGTCGGCGCTCTCCTGCACGAACACGCGGCGGCCGTCGGCGGCGGGCACCTGGCCGCGCCGGATCTTCGCCTCGGTCGCCGCCGGGCCCTGCCGCACCGACACCAGGACGATCCGGCCGTCGGAGGTCACCACCGGGGCCGGGTTGCCCACGGTGCCCCCGCGCGGCTCCTCGGCCACCACGCGGGCCTCGCTCCAGGTGTCACCGCCGTCGGCCGAGCGCTTGACCACCAGGTCGATGTGGCCGGAGTCGCCGGCCGAGCCGCGCCGCCCCTCGGCGAACGCCAGCACGGTCCCCGCCCGGGTGACCACGACGGCGGGGATGCGGAACGTGTGGAAGCCCTCGGTGCCCGCCCGGTAGGGCACGGACGTCGCGTACGCCATCCGGCCACGGTAGGAGGGACGGGTGAACGGCGGGTGTCCGTCAGCTGAGCTCCGAGAAGCGCTCGATCTGGTCGGTGCGGCCGGACACCAGGATGATGTCGCCGTAGGACAGCTCGGTCTCGGCCGTGGCGTACGTGAACGCCTCGCCCTCCTTCTTGACCGCGACGACCGTGACGCCGTACTTGCGCCGCAGGCCCGACTCCCCCAGCGGGGTGCCCACGTACTCCTTGGGCGGATGGGTCTTGATCAGCGCGAAGTTCTCGTCGACCTCCATGTAGTCCAGCAGCCGGCCGCTCACCAGGTGCGCCACCCGCTCGCCCATGTCGAACTCGGGCAGCACGACGTGGTGCACGCCGACCCGGCTCAGGATGCGCCGGTGCTGCTGGCTGACGGCCTTGGCCCAGATGTCGTCGATCTCCAGCTCCACCAGCAGCGAGGCGGACAGGATGCTCGCCTCCAGGTCGCCGATCGCCACCACGGCCCGGTAGAAGTCGGGCACGCCGAGCTGCTGGAGCGCGTCCAGGTCGGTGGCGTCGGCGGTGGCGAGGTGGGTGATGTGGCCCGCCAGCGCCTGCACGATCTTCGGCCGGTGGTCGATGGCCAGCACCTCGGTGCCCCGGCGGGTCAGCTCCAGGGCGAGCGAGCTGCCGAACCGGCCCAGCCCGATGACCACCACGGGGTCATTGCGCTTCTCAACCAACGATCATCCGCTCCTCAGGTAGTTCGTAATGCCGGGTCCGCTCCTTCAACGCCAGCGCGGAGCCGATCGTCAGCGGGCCTATCCTGCCGACGAACATCAGCAGGACCATCAGCACCTGGCCCGGGACCGTCACGTCGGCGGTGATGCCCGTCGACAGCCCCGCCGTGCTGAACGTGGCCACGACCTCGAACAGCACCCGGTCGAGGCTGTGCGGGGTGAGGACGAGCAGCACGTAGGTGCAGACGGCGACCAGGCCGGCGCTCATCATCGTGATCGTGACGGCCTGGCGCTGGGCCGACTCGGAGATCTGCCGGTGGCCGATGTTCACCTTGGACTCGCCGCGCAGCTCGGCCCACATGACGAAGGCCAGCAGCCCGAGCGTGGTCACCTTGATGCCGCCGGCGGTGCCCGCGCTGCCGCCGCCGATGAACATCATCAGGTCGGTGAACAGCCAGCTCGACGGGTAGAGCTCGCCGATGTTGACGCTGTTGAACCCGGCGGTGCGCGCCATGGACGACAGGAAGAACGCGGCGAGCAGCTTGCCCGAGTCGTCCAGCGCGCCCAGGGTGCCGGGGTTGCGCCATTCGGTGGCCAGGTAGACCAGGGTGCCGAGGACCAGCAGCACGATGGTGGCCACGACGGTGATCCTGGTCAGCACGCTCCACCGGCTCGGGTGCCGCCAGGACTTCAGCAGCTCGAACACGACGGGGAAGCCGAGCCCGCCCACGGTGACGGCGGCGGCGATCGTCAGGCAGATCCACGGGTCGGTGACGAACCCGATGACGTTGTCGGACCAGAGCGTGAAGCCCGAGTTGTTGAAGGCGGAGATGCCGTGGAAGACGCCCAGGTAGAGCGCCTCACCGATCGGCTCGTCGTAGCCGATCAGGAAGCGCAGCGTGAAGACCACGGCCGCGATCGCCTCGCACACCAGGCTGAAGACGACGACCTTGCGCACCACCTTGCGCATGTCGGCCATGGTCGGCGTCTTGGTCTCGGCCTGGGCGAACAGCCGGGCGCGCAGCCCCAGTCGGCCCGACACCAGCACGGTGAACACCGTGGCCAGCGTCATGATCCCGAGCCCGCCGATCTGCACCAGGCCGATGATGACCACCTCGCCGAACGTCGACCAGTGCGTGGGCGTGTCGACGACGACGAGCCCGGTCAGGCAGACGGCCGAGGTGGCCGTGAACACCGCGGTGAGCCAGCCCGGGGACAACCCTTCGGTCGTGGCGAAAGGGAGCATCAGCAGCAGCGTGCCGATCAGCGCGGCCGTGCTGAATCCCGTCGCGATGACCTGCGCGGGGTGGCTGTAGCCGCCGAGTGAGAAAGAGGCGGCTCGAACACGTCTCATCAGGTGCGAGGCTCCAGCAGGAAGCAATGAGATGGTCGAGGATATACGGCGCCGTCACGGTTCCGTATCGACCCCCGATTCCCAGGGAACTACCAGGAAGGATGAGTAGTCTCCCTCTGCATGAGCTGGCAGCGTAAGATCAGCAAGGCGCTGGTCAGGTTCACCGGATTCCAGGTCAATCGAGTAGGGAACCAGGGTATTGCGAAGGCGGCGGCCCCCGCGCCCGCCAAGCCGGCCGAGGTCGAGATCCGGCCGCCGGCGGACCCGGCGGCGGACCGGCTCCTCACCGCCCCCGTCTTCATCATCTCGCCGGTGCGGTCCGGCTCCACCCTGCTTCGTTCGATCCTCAACGCTCATTCGGCACTGCACGCCCCGCACGAGCTCCACGTGCGGCGCCTCAGAGTGGAGTTCGGCACGACCCTGGCCAGCAAGGCGATGGCGGCGCTCGGCCACAACCAGGCCGATCTGGAGCACCTGCTCTGGGACCGGGTCCTGCACCGCGAGCTGGTCCGCAGCGGCAAGCGCTACATCGTGGACAAGACCCCGGCGAACGCCTTCGCCTACGAGCGGCTCGCCACCTGCTGGCCGGACGCGCGGTTCGTCTTCCTGCTGCGCCACCCCGCCTCCATCGCGACCTCCTGGCACGAGGCCAGCCCCGACAAGCGCACCCCCGACGAGGCCGCGCTCGACGCGCTGCGCTACATGAAGGCGGTGCAGCGGGCCAAGTCCGCGCTCCCCGGCCTCACCGTGCGCTACGAGGACCTCAGCGCCGAGCCGGAGAAGGTCACCCGGGAGATCTGCGAGTTCCTGGGCGTGGAGTGGGAGGCCGGGATGCTCTCCTACGGCGAGCAGACGGTCATCCAGAAGGGCCTCGGCGACTGGCGGGACAAGATCCGCACCGGCACCGTCCAGCCGGGCCGCGAGCTCCCGCCCGAGGAGTCCGTCCCCGAATCGCTCAAGCCGATGTGCCGGAGCTGGGGGTACCTCCCGTGAAGATCCGCTACCTGATGCTGCACGCCTACGGCATGGGCGGCACCATCCGCACCGTGATCAACCAGGCCAACGCGATGGCCGAGTACGGGCACGACGTGGAGATCATCAGTGTGGTGCGGCGGCGGGAGAAGGCGCAGTTCGCCATCCACCCGGGCGTCCGGGTCAGCACGCTCGTCGACCAGCGGCAGGGCAGGCAGGCCGACTCGCTGCCGCGCAAGGCGTGGCGCCGGGTGCGCGGCAAGATCGTGCCGCGCGGCGAGTTCGCCGCCGACTACTTCACCGAACGGGTGGAGAAGGCGGTCATGGACTACGTCGCCGGGCTCGACCACGGCATCCTGGTCACCACCAGGCCCGCGCTCAACCTGATCGCCGCCCGCCGGGCCGGCAAGGGCGTGGTCAAGGTGGCCCAGGAGCACATGAACCTGACCGCCTACCCCGAGACGATCCGGCGCGACATCGCCCGCTACTACGGCAGGTTCGACGCCGTCGCCGTGCTCACCAAGACGAACCAGCGCGAATACCAGCAACTGCTGCCGGGCGCCCGGATCGTGCAGATCCCCAACGCCGTGCACAAGGTCGACCAGGAACGTTCCCGCCAGGAGAACCCGGTCGTCCTCGCCGCCGGGCGGCTCGTGCCCCAGAAGGGGTTCGACATGCTCATCCCGGCCTTCGCCGAGGTCGTCAGGGAGCACCCGGAGTGGCGGCTGCGCATCTTCGGCACCGGCCCGCGCAAGCCCCAGCTCGCCGCCCGCATCGAGGAGCTCGGCATGACCGGGCACATCTCGCTCATGGGCCGCACCGACCGGCTCGACGCGGAGCTGGCCGACGCCTCCGTCTACGTGCTCAGCTCCCGGTTCGAGGGGCTGCCGATGGTGATGATCGAGGCCATGACGCACGCGCTGCCGGTCGTGGCCTTCGACTGCCCGACCGGGCCGCGCGACGTGCTGACCGACGGGGTCGACGGGGTGCTGGTGCCGCCGCGCGACACCGAGGCGCTCGCCGCCGCGCTCAAGGAGGTCGTCGCCGACCGCAGGAAGCGCCTGGAGATGGGCGAGGCCGCCGTGGTGACCTCGCGCGCCTACGGCCCCGACGTGGTGATGCCCCAGTGGGCGGACCTGTTCGCCGAGCTGCTCGGCGAACCGGCCCGCCGCTGACGGTGACGGCGGCTACCAGTCGCCGTCACCCTCCTCCTCGCCGCCCTCGAACGCCTCCTCGATGAGCTCGCCGGCGACCATGCCGCCGACCACGCCCATCGCCCCGGCGGCGACCATCCCGCCGAGCCCGCCGCCCCCGTGGTGGTGGCGCTCCTCGTGGTAGTGGTGGCCCTGGTGGTGGTGGCCGCCGCCGTAGGCGCTCAGCCCGGCCAGCCAGCCGCCGATCTCGGCCGCCCAGTCCTTGTGCAGGGCCTCGTCGTGCCCGACGCGGAAGCGGCCGATGGCGTCGCCGTAGCCGCCGGAGCGCTTGTCGGCCTCGATGACGACGTGCATCCCCTCGGCGTCGGCGACGAACGTGAGCTCCGCCTCCTTGATCTGCCCGGGCGGCCCGTAGAACTCGATCTCCTGGTAGACCGGCAGCTCCTGGTGGATGCCGTGGATGCGGCCCACCTCCACGTCCGCCGACTTGAACGCGAACCCGAGCTGCAGGAACGCCTCCATGACCCGCTGCTGCGACGGCAGCGGCTCCACGCTCAGCGGGTCGAGGTCGCCCTTGTCGACGGCCTTGGCGATGGCCAGCTCGGTGCGGACGCCGAGCCCCATCCCGGTCAGCGGCTGCCCGCCGACCTCGCTCACCGGCGTCTCCCACGGCACGGCGACCTCGAACGGGATCGTCCGCTCCTCCCCCTTGGCCAGCGTGAACGGCCCCGAGACCCGCATCCGGTGCAGCTCGGCGAGCCCGTGGGCCTCGCCGTCGCCGATCTCCGCCTCGGCCCGGGCGACCAGGCCCAGCGTGACGTGCTCGATTTCGGCGTCGAAGTCGCCGCCCTTCAGCCGCACCTCACCCGCCAGGAGCCCGCCGGGCCGCACCCGCGGGGTGGTGAGGACGGTGTCGACCGAGGGGGCTCCGACGCCGAAGGCGCCCAGCATCCGCTTGAAAACCACGTGATTACTCTCCGTTCCGGTACGGCTGGCGTACCGGAGAACGATCACCGGTGCGGCGCGGTTCCCGTCATTCCCTGGCGGTCTTGAGCATCAGCTCGGCCACGGCGACGTCGACACTCTGGCTCAGCGACACGTGGCCGAGCAGGTCGGTCTGCCGCAGCACGTTGACCAGGTGGGGGGTGGGCCGGGCCAGGATGACCTCGCCGCTGCCCTCGGCCCGCATGCGTTGCAGCACCGCGGCCAGCACGCCGATGACGGAGGAGTCGTAGAACATCAGGTCGGCCAGGTCGAACACGAGCACCGGGCCGGGCGACCAGTCCCACACCGCGTCGACGTGGGCGCTGAACCGTTCGCGCCCGGCGTGGTCCAGCTCGCCGGCCGCCACCAGGACCGTGCACTCCCGGTGCCGGACCGTCTCGATGCGCAAAGCGGCCACGCACTACGCCTTCCCCGGGGTCCTGCCGTTAGTCCGGTGACTCGGGGGTAGGACGTAGGCCGTGACCGCCCCCTCAGTCGCCCCCCGGATCGCCGGTGAGCTCACCCGTGAGGTCGCGCAGCATCGAGCGCAGGACGCGGTCGAGCGCGGCGCTCTCGCCGGACGGCACCAGGGCGGCCAGCCGGTGCAGGTTGGCGGCGTGGTCGGTGAGCGTGGCGTCAATCACCCGCCGGCCCTCGCCGGTGAGCGCGATGCGGAAGCTGCGCCGGTCGTCGGGGTCGAGGCTGCGCTCGACGAACCCGGCGGCCTCCAGCCGGTCGAGCCGGTTGGTCATCCCGGCGCGCGAGAGCCGCAGCACCGCGGACAGCTCCGACGGGATCATCGTGTACGGGCTTCCGGCGCGGCGCAGCGCGGCCAGCACGTCGAACTCGCCGGGGCGCAGCCCGTGGCGGGCGAAGACGCGCTCGACGTCCGCCTCCAGCAGCCTGGTGACCTGGACCAGCCGGGCGAACAGGCCGAGCGGCTCCAGGTCGAGATCGGGCCGCTCCCGGCGCCACTGTCGCAGGACGGCGTCCATGGGGTCGGGTTCGGCGGTCATGGTCAACGATTCTACGGAGGTGAGACCACGATCACATCGATCCGGATACGCGGCATTCGTGAGGCCTATATGGTTTGGGACGGGGTTGAATTGGCTATCGGGGAGGTTCCTGCACCATGAGCCGGGGTACGAGCATCCTTCGTCTGACCGGGGCCGCCGCCGCGGCGGGCGTGCTGGCCGCGGCCATCGCCCTGCCGGCCATCGGCGGCGCCGGCGCGATGTTCGTCAGCGCCTCGGAGGACCTCAACCTCAAGCCCGAGGACCTCAAGGAGCCGCCGCTGGCGGAGAAGACCACGGTCCAGGACGCCAAGGGCAACGAGATCGCCACCTTCTACGAGGAGTACCGCGAGGTCATCCCGCTCTCCCAGGTGGCCGAGGTGATGAAGACCGCGATCATCTCCATCGAGGACTTCCGCTTCTACGAGCACGGCGCCATCGACATCGAGGGCACCATCCGCGCCCTCGCCAAGAACCTCAGCTCCGGCGGCATCGCCCAGGGCGGCTCCAGCATCACCCAGCAGTACGTCAAGCAGGTGCTGGTCAACTCCGCCGTCACCGACGAGCAGAAGGCCGCGGCGACGGAGGCCAGCTACGCCCGCAAGCTCAACGAGCTGCGCTACGCGATGGCGATCGAGGAGAAGTACACCAAGGACCAGATCCTGGAGAAGTACCTCAACATCGCCTACTTCGGCGCAAGTGCCAACGGCGTGGAGGCGGCGGCGAAGCGGTTCTTCGGCGTCTCGGCCTCCGAGCTGGACCTGGCCCAGGCCGCCACGCTGGCCGGAGCCGTGCAGAACCCCAACAGGACCGACCCCAACCTCGGCAGGAAGCAGCGCGCCGCCCTGCTGGAGCGCCGCAACATCGTGCTCAACCGGATGGCGGAGCTCGGCAAGATCACGCCGCAGCAGGCCGAGGAGGCCAAGGCCAAGAAGCTCGGCTACAAGGGCACCCCGCTGCCCGGCGGCTGCGAGACCAGCAAGTACCCGTACTACTGCATGTACGTGCGCGCCGAGGTGCTCGGCAACCCGATCTTCGGCAAGTCCAAGACCGAGCGCGCCCAGCTGCTCAGCCGGGGCGGCCTGACGATCCGGACCACGCTCGACCCCAAGATGCAGAAGGCCGCCGAGGCCGCGATCAAGAAGCACGTGCACGCCTCCGACCGCCCGGTGGCCTCCGAGGCGCTGGTCGAGCCGGGCACCGGCCAGATCAAGGCGATGGCGGCCAGCCGCAAGTACGGCAACAACAAGCGCAAGAACGAGATGTCGTACAACGTGGTCGCCAACGCGGCGCACGGCGGCGGCGTGGGCTTCCAGCCGGGGTCAACGTTCAAGACGTTCACGCTGCTCACCGCCCTCAAGGAGGGCATGAAGATCAACGACGGCCTGTCGGTGGGCGCCGGCTACCGGGCGCCCGGCTATTCGACGTTCAAGAACTGCAAGGGCGAGAGCATCGGCGACCCGTCGCACACCGTCACCAACGACGAGGGCTCGGGCGGCTTCAAGACGCTGCAGACCGGCACCTGGGGCTCGGTCAACACGTTCTTCATGAAGCTGGAGGAGAAGGTCGGCCTCTGCGACACGATCAAGACCGCGAAGTCGCTGGGCATCGAGCGGGCCGACGGGCTGCCGCTGCTGGAGTTCTCCACGTTCACGCTCGGCACGAACGAGATGGACCCGGTCACCGTGGCCAACGCCTACGCGGCGATCGGCGCCCGGGGCAAGTTCTGCGAGCCGATGGTGATCACGCAGATCACCGACCGCTACGGCAAGGTCAAGAAGTACGACCCGAAGTGCAAGCAGGTGCTGGACCCCGAGGTGGCCGACGCGGCGGCGAACGTGCTGCAGGGCGTGTTCACCCACGGCACGATGCGGGGCGTGGGCGGGATCGGCCGTCCGGTGGCGGGCAAGACCGGCACCTCCGACGCGCAGGCGACGGCCTGGTTCGCCGGGTTCACGCCGGACCTGGCGGGCGCGGTGAGCATCGGCGACCCGCGCGGGGCGCAGAAGTACAAGCTGAACGGCGTCACCATCGGCGGCAAGTACTACGGCTCCGTGTTCGGCGCGAGCGTGCCGGGGCCGATCTTCAAGGACACCATGATGGCGGCGCTCAAGGGCACCAAGGCGACGCCGTTCCACCCGATCAACACCGCGCGCTTCGGCGGCTGCGGCTCCAGCTGCGCGCCGGTGCAGCGGGACCGGGACGAGGCCGGCCAGCGGGAGGACCTCGAACTGGGTGACGGCACCGTGCGCTTCGACGACGGGATCGGCCGCTGAGCTCACCGTCTTCCTTACTCGCTGCCAATGGCCCAGTACAGAGGGCCTGTTAACGGCGGCGAAACATTGATAACGTGGGAGCGCTCCCAGGGATCTTCGGCGCGAGGTGCTGAGAATGTCCGAGCAGCCCACTTTGGCACAGGTCGCGGCGGCCGCTGGGGTTTCCCCGGCAACCGCCTCCCGAGTTCTCACCGGCTCCGTCCGGGTCAGCACGTCGACCCGCAGGCAGGTCTACGAAGCGGTGTCCCGGATGGGTTACGTGCGCCAACGAGCCCCCAGGGGATCGGTGTCGAGAGCCGCCGCGACAGGCGTGACCGCGGTCGTCTGCGATCATCTGCCGCGATTATTCTCCGAACCGTACTACGCGCGGCTCCTGTCGGCCACCGGCGCCGTCGTCGCCGAGCACGGCACCCATCTGATGGTGACGACCGTCAACCCCGCCTCGTCCACGCTGCCCACGCTGTCCGGCGCAGTGCTGCTCATCGGCGCCCGTGAGCGCCATCCCCTGGCCATCAAGCTGTGCACCTCCGGCATCGCGGTGCGCAACATCGGCCGCCCGCCCCACGACCTCAAGCTCCCGTTCGCCGACGTCGACAACCAGGACGGCGGCCGGCAGGCGGCCGAGCACCTGCTGCTCACCGGCCGCCGCGCCGTGGCGGCCATCGGCGGCCCGCCGTCGCTGCCCGCCGCCCGCGACCGGCTCGACGGGCTCGTCCGCACCCTGCGCGAGGCCGGCATGGCCGAGGTGCCCGTCGCCTACGGCGACTTCACCGCGGCCTCCGGCACCCACGCCATGCAGTGGCTGCTGCGCCACGCTCCCGGCCTGGACGCGGTGTTCGCCGCCTCCGACCTGATGGCCGCCGGCGCGATCCAGGCGCTGCGGCGGGCCGGCCGCCGGGTGCCCGCCGACGTCGCGGTGATCGGGTTCGACGACGCGCCCGTCGCCAGGCACACCAATCCGACGCTGACCACGGTCCGCCAGCCCGTTGAGGAGGTCGCCACCATCGCCACCCGGCTCCTGCTGTCAGGAACGACGGGCATCGACCCGATCCTCCCCACGGAACTGGTCATCCGTGACTCGGCATGAGCCCGGGGACATCCTCGCCCGCAGGTACCTGCTGCTGGACCCGCTGGCCACCGGCGGCATGTCCGTCATCTGGCGGGCCTTCGACCAGTCGCTGCAGCGGGTCGTCGCCGTCAAGGTGCTGACCTCGTCCCTGCAGACCGGTCTCGTCGACCGGATGCGCGCGCGGAGCGAGGCCAGGGCCGCCGCCCGGTTCATCCATCCGGACGCGATCGAGATCTACGACTACGGGGAGGCCGTTACCGCCAACGGGGAGGTCGCGGCCTACGTCGTGATGCCGCTGCTCGACGGCACGCCGCTGGCCGAGCGGGTGGCGGGCGGGCCGCTGCCGTGGCCGCGCGCGGCGGCCATCGGCGTGCGGCTGGCCCGCGTGCTGGCCGCCGGGCACGCGCGCGGGCTCGTGCACCGCGACGTCACCGGCGAGAACGTGCTGCTGACCGCCGACGGGCCGAAACTGCTCGACTTCGGCATCGCGGCCTGGGCCGGCGACCCCGACGACGACCGCGGCACCCCGCCGTACGTCGCCCCGGAGCGGCTCGACGGCGCCCCCACGCATCCGGCCGTGGACGTGTACGCGCTGGGCGTGCTGCTGTTCACCATGATCACCGGGCGGACCCCGTACCCGGAGACCACGTGGGAGGAGATCGAGGCGGCGCGCCGCACCTCGCCGGCGCCGCGCCCGGCGGGGGCGCCGCACGCGGTCGCCACGCTCTGCCAGCGCTGCCTGGACCCGGACCCGGCCCGCAGGCCCACGGCCGACGAGGTGGCCACGGCGCTGGCCGCCGCGCTCACGCTGCCCAGGCGGCTGCGCAAGGGCCTGGCGGTCGTGGGCGCGGCGGCGGTCATGTCGGTCGCCGCGTCGCTGGCCATGTCGGTGCTCGTGTGGTTCCAGCCCCCCGCCGAGCGGGCCGGGCCGGAGGCGGGCCCCTCGCCCACGGCCGCGGCGTCGTTCCCGGAGTCCGAGCTGTTCACGCGGTCCGAGCCGATCCCGCAGGCCGAGCCGTTCCCCGGGTCCGAGAGCCCGCCGGTCGAGGCGCGGACCATGCGGCAGGCCGTCGACGGGTTCCACAGCGCGCTGGAGACCGCCGTGTGCGGGGCCACCGACGGTGACGTGGCGCTCGACCTGAAGCAGGTGCTGCGCGGCGTGCTGGTGACGCCGGGCCAGGAGGAGACCGGGCTGGCCTCCCTGCGCCGCAAGCTCACCGACCGCGAGCGCGAAGGGAGGCTGACCCCGGGGTGCCGGTCGGCGCTGGAGGTGTCGCTCAACGAGATCACCGCCGCCCGGCGGGCGCCCTAGAAGGCGCAGGTGTAGCCGGAGGGGAGCTGGGTGCTCGACGCCGGGCGGGTGGCCTGGAAGCCGAACGTGGTGCTCGCGCCGGGCGCCAGCGTGCCGTTGTAGGGCAGGCTGGTGGCCGTCACCGTCTGGCCGCTCGTGGTGAGCGTCGCGCCCCAGGAGCCCGCGATCGCGTGGCCCGCGGGCAGCGTGAACGTGACCGACCAGCGGCTCGCGCCGGAGGAACTGCCGTTGGTGACGGTCACCGGCTGGATGACGTAGCCGGTCGACCAGCTCGTCTGGGTGGTGGGGGTGACCTCGCAGTCGCCGCCGCCGCTGCCCGGCAGGGTGGTGGCCGTGACCGCCGCCGACTCCGGCGAGGTGTTGCCGGCGCCGTCCCTGGCGCGGACCCGGTAGCTGTAGGTCGTGGCGGGGGCCAGGCCGGTGTTCGTGAACGACGTGGAGGCGGTGGTGCCGACCTGGGTGTAGGCGCCGCCGCCGGTCGAGCGCAGGATGTCGTAGCCGGCCAGGCCGCTGCCGCCCGAGTCGGTGGCGGCGTTCCACGACAGGGTGGTGGCCGTGGCGGTGGTGTTCGCGGTCCGCAGGCCCGACGGGGTGGTCGGCGGGGTGGTGTCGGTGCCGCCGCCCGTGGTGGTGAACGAGAAGTCGTCCACGGCCAGGCCCGCGCCGCCGATCCACGGCTCGAAGCCCGCCTGGACGCTCGTCAGATACCAGGAGCGCTGCCCGTAGCCTCGGCTGACCACGTCCGCGTAGAACGTGTCGATCGCGAAGTCGATCGAGGTCGCCGGGGAGGTGCGGACGTAGGAGATGACGTTCCAGCCGATGTTGCCGAACCAGACCTCCCAGGAGGACCCGGCCAGGTTCACGGTGCCGACGCGGTTGCCGATCGGCTGGATGGAGCCCTGCCGGTTGAGCCAGATCATCAGCTCGGCGCCGGTGTTCTGCCCGTCGGTGCGCGGCGTCGGGTCGAACCACAGGTCGTAGGAGGCGTTGTACGTGCCGCTGCCCGGATAGGTCATGCGCACGCTGGAGCGCAGGTTGCCGAAGCCGCTCGCGCTCGCCTGCATCGGCAGGCCGCTGCCGGTGGTGCAGTTGGCGTAGTGGCACCCCGCGTAGATCGACGGGTAGCCGGCCGGGGCCCCGCTGGTGGAGTTGTTGTGCGCGGACTGGGTGACGGTGAAGCCGCCGCTCTGGTCCACGTCGATGCACTGGGCCGTGTCGGCGCCCCAGACGTTGTTCTGGACGATGTAGCGCCCGCTCTGGACGCTCGTGGAGCCGTACTTCTCGCAGATCACCGGCGCGGCCTCGGCCGGGGCGGCGACGATGAAGGTGGCGAGCAGGAATCCGACGAACAGGTATAAGCGCCTCATGGCACGCAGGATTCGCCAGCGTCCGGACGCCCGGCAACCGGCCGGGGGCGGCGGGCCGGGCCGTCACAGCGCGCACCAGGGGAAACCTGCACGGTGATCGGCTGAAAGTTTCACGCCACGTTGTCGAACGAAGTGAAGACGTGTTGTAATGCGGCCACGCGAGTGCTGCCGGGCGGGCGGGTCGTGGCGGGTTCCTTCGTCATGCGAGCAAAGGAATCACCCATGAGAGTCTTCCGTTCGGCGGCCGTGGCGGTCGCCGCGGCCCTGGCTTTGATCACCGCGGCCTTGGTCGTCCCGGCCCAGGCGCACGGCGTCACCATGTTCCCCGGCAGTCGCACGTTCCTGTGCTGGCAGGACGGCCTGCGCGAGAACGGCGCCATCCAGCCCTACAACCCGGCCTGCGCGGCAGCCGTCGCGCAGAGCGGCACCACGCCGCTCTACAACTGGTTCGCGGTGCTGCGCTCCGACGCCGGGGGCCGGACCACCGGCTTCATCCCCGACGGCCAGATCTGCAGCGCCGGCACCGGCGGCCCGTACGACTTCACCGCCTACAACGCCGTGCGCAACGACTGGCCGCTGACGCACCTGACGTCGGGCGCCAGCATCACCATGCGGCACAGCAACTGGGCCGCGCACCCGGGCTCGTTCGTCTACTACGTCACCAAGAACGGCTGGAACCCGAACGCCCCGCTGAAGTGGTCCGACCTGGAGCAGTTCGGCAGCGTCAGCAACCCGCCGCAGTCGGGCGGGCCCGGCGGGCTCAGCTACTACTACTGGAACGTGCAGCTGCCCTCGGGCAAGAGCGGCCGGCACATGATCTTCGTCCACTGGATCAGGTCGGACAGCAACGAGAACTTCTACAGCTGCTCCGACGTCACCTTCGACGGCGGCAACGGCGAGGTCACCGGGGTCGGCCCCGGCGGCAGCACGTCCAGCCCCAGCCCCGACCCGACCATCACCCCGACCGACCCGCCGCCTCCCGGGGGCTGCACGGCCACGCTGCGCGCCACCGACACCGGCTGGGCCGGCCACTTCCAGGGTGAGGTGACCGTCCGCAACACCGGCACGACCGCGATCAACGGCTGGAAGGTCAACTGGACCTTCAGCGGCGGCCAGGGCTTCGAAGGCTCGCCCTGGAACGGCGTGCTGAGCGGCCAGCCGCCGTCGGTCGAGGTGAAGAACGCCTCCTACAACGGGCAGATCGCGCCGAACGGCTCCACCACGTTCGGCTTCAACGGCACGGGCAGCGTGCCGAGTCCCGTGCCCGCGCTGACCTGCACGCCCGCGTAGGTCATCGGGATGCTGGAAGACATGCGGAGGCCGCGGGCGCGGCGGGGACGGGTCATCGCCGTCACCGCCGTGGTCGTGGCCTCCGTCGCCGGGGCGGCGGTGGCGGCGAACCTGTGGCGGCCCGGGCTGCCGTCGCAGCTCAGGGAGCCGCTCGCCGCCCGGGTGACGGAGATCCTGGAGAAGTCGTCCCCGGCCGAGCACCACGAGCACGGCCACGAGTTCGGTGAGGACGCGGGGCGGGTCGTGTGCGCCGTCGAGCCGTTCGGCGTCGCGCCGGAGAACGCCGCCACCGTGTCCGAGGTGCGGTGGGTCTACGCCCGCCACATGTGCGCGATCACCGGCGCGGGCGCCGAGTGGGCGATGTCGGTGCGCGTGTCGGGCCCGCTGGCCGTGCGCCTGCACGACCCGGTCGAGGTACGGGTGCCGGAGCCCGGCGCCGGCTATCCGGAGCGGGTCAGGCTGGTCATCCCGCCGCGCCTGCACGAGGAGGCGTTCGCCGAGTTCGCCGATGACGAGGTGATCGAGGCGGCACGCCGGCGGTTCACCGAGGCGCGTTAGCGGGCAGGTCGAACGCGGCCGGCGAGAGGGGGAGGACTCTCCGGGCCGGCCGCGTTCACGCCATCCGGGCGGGATGGTGTCGTAGGGGCGGTTCACAGCAGGGGGACGGGCCTCACCTCCTCAGGGGCGTGGTACGGGGGTTCAGCCGGCGCAGGCGTAGCCGGAGGCCACGCTGGTCGAGCCGCTGGGCCGGCTGGCCTGGAAGCCGAACGAGGCCGGCAGCGAGGCGTTGTAGCCGAGGTTCCTGGCCGTCACCTTCTGTCCGTCGACCGTGACGGCGGCGTTCCAGGAGCCGACGATCGTGTGCCCGGCGGGCAGGGTGAACGTGACGGTCCAGCCGGAGCCGGTGCCGGTCACCGAAACGGGCGAGACCACGTACCCGTTGCCCCACTGGCTGCCGACGGTCGCGGTGACCTCGCAGTCGCCCTCGCCGCCGCCGGGGAGCGTGCTGAACGCGGTGGTGGGTGAGGGCGCCGACTGGTTGCCCGCCGCGTCCCTGGCCCGCACGTACACCGTGTAACCGGTGCCGGGGGTGAGCCCGGTCAGGCTGATCGACGGGGTGGCCGAGCTGCCGAGCAGGGCGCCGCCGCTGTCGTGGACGTCGTAGCGGGTGACGCCCACGTTGTCGGTGGAGGCGGTCCAGGTCAGCGTGGCGCCGGTGGTGGTGATGCCGGAGGCCGCCGGGGCGCCCGGGGCGGTGGGCGGGGTGGTGTCGTCCGGGCCGCCGCCGCCGTAGATCGCGGCCTCGCGGGCGGTGGCGGCGATGCCGTCGGCGCCGTTGAACAGCCGCTGGCCCCACGGGGTGAGCTGGTCGACGTCGAAGTTCGTCACCTGGTCGAGGTACTCGACGCCGCCGCCGTTGCCGCTCCACGACCAGCCGAGGTAGCCGAGGCCGCGGCTGACGGCCTGGGCCATGATCGTGTCCTCGTCGGGGTTGCCGTCGGAGTGGTTGTGCCCGAACTCGCCGACGACCAGCGGCAGCCCGGCGGTGCGGAAGGCGTCCATGTAGGAGGTGATCTCCGCTGCCGTGTCGAAGACGCCGTACATGTGGACGGAGAAGATCGTGTTCTTGTCCGGGTCGCTGTCGAAGACGGCCCGGGCGTTGTCGCGCATGGTGAACTGCCAGTCCTGGCCCCAGTTGGGGGCGTCCACCATGAGCGCGTGGTCGAAGCCGTTGGCGCGCAGCTTCTGGATGGCGGCCGTGGTGGCGGCGGCCCAGCCGGGGGTGACGGCGTTGTTGCCGACGGGCTCGTTGCCGATGTTGACGATGACGTAGTCTTCCTGGCCGGCCAGGGCGCTCTTGACGCTGATCCAGTAGTCGGCGGCGGCGTCGAGGGTGACGGCGCCGCTCTGCTCGCCGTAGCCCGTCGTGTCGTGATTTTCCAAGATGCAGATGAGTTTGTTCTGCTTGCACAGGGACACGACGTTGGCCACGTCGGCGACGCCGTTGGCGGTCCAGCGCCCGCCGCTGAGCACCACGCGGACGGCGTTGGCGCCGAGCGACTTGATGTCGGCGAACGCCCGGGTCTGCGAGGTGTACCAGGTGTGGGCGTGGCTGGTGCCACGGATGACGAACTCCTGGCCGCCCTTTTCGACGATCTTCGTGCCGCTGACGTGCAGGCCGGTCGCGGCGTGGGCGGGAGAGGCGATCAGGACGACGGGGAGGAGCAGGAGTGCCGCCAGCGCGGCGAGCCGGGATCTCATGTGGTGCCTTTCGCTGGGAGGTCCCGCCCCCCACCGGGGAGGGCGGGACCCGGGTTCTCAGGCGGTGGTGCAGGTGATCGGGTCAGGGGTCGCCCCGCTGCCCGACGCGATGAAGCCGAAGGAGGCGGTCCCGCCGGGAGCGAGCGCGCCGTTCCAGGCCTCGTTGCCGACGGTGAGCGTGCCGCCGGACTGGCTGTGCTTGCCGCCCCAGAGCTGGCTGACGGTGCCGGACTGCGCCCAGGAGACCGTCCAGCCGCCGATCGCCGACGTGCCGGCGTTCTTCACCGTCACCTCGGCCTGATAGCCGCCGCTCCAGGAGTTGACCAGCTTGTACGTCGCCGTGCAACCGCCGGTGGGCGGCGGCGTGTCGGTGGTGGCGAAGGACGTGCTCGCCGACGGCTCGGAGCTGTTGCCTGCGGCGTCCCTGGCCACCACGTGGACCGTGTACTCGGTGTCGGCGTCGAGCCCGGTCAGCTCGAAGGTCGTGCCCGGCGCGGTGCCCGCCTTCTCGCCGTCCAGGTAGACGTCGTAGCCGCTGACGCCGACGTTGTCGGTGGCCGCGGTCCACGACAGCCTGGCCGTGGAGCCGGTGATCGCGGAGACCGCCGGCTTGCCCGGGGCGCCGGGCGGGGTGTCGTCCTCCTCCTCGGGCCCCGGCGGGTTGCCCCAGATCTTGGTGGCGCCGCTGTAGAGCGTGATGTTGGAGGTACGGGCCGGCGTCGTGCCCGGCGTGGTCGGGATGCCCCGGTACGACCAGTCGTTGGCCGGGTCCCAGGTGCCCGCGCTGGCGATGCGGAACTGCACCTCACGGCGGTGCTGCGACTGCCCGGCGGGCGCGATGTCCTGCCCGGAGCAGTCGATGGCCGCATAGTAGGTGCTGCCGCCCGCCGCGTGCAGGGTCGGCGCCGCGCACTGGGTGTACGCCGACGACACCGTGATCTGCGACGCGGTGGTCGCCCCGTCGAGCGTGAAGTAGTAGCGGAACGACCCGTCGGACAGCACCCGGGCGGGCCAGCCCGACTGGTTGCGCACGATGGCCTTGATCTCGGTGAAGTTCGTGCCGGAGGCGTTGACCCCGGCCTCCACGAAGATCTCCGGCCCGTCGGGCGTCTCGGCGACCGGGAAGCCCGCCGCCGGCGCGCCGCCGTACTCCTTGTAGAGCCGGGCGAGCGCGCTGGTGAAGCCCGCGTTGTAGTCGGTGGCGACCTCGTTCATCACGTAGTCGTCCCGCTTGTCGGTGTAGGCGTCGTCCGGGTCAGGCGGCCCGCCGACGAGCGCGCCGTACAGCGTGTGACGGCTTTCCACAGGTGTGGATATCTGGTCCGTCCACGAGCCGTGCGCGGTCCGGTGGTGCGGCGCCTTCGGCGGGTTGGTGCCGAACCCGACCACGTACGAGGAGTTGCGCGGATTGTCGCCGAGCGCGTAGTTGATCTGCCGCACCGCGAAGTCGTGGTAACGGGCCTTGCGCGTGGCGTCGCTGATCGAGTCGCTGTGCACGAGCGCCGCGAACGCCGTGTTGGCCGCGTACCGCAGCGACCCCCACCGGTCCAGCACCGCCTGGCCGCCCGGCGAGTAGCGCACCTTCGAGCCGTTCACGCCGACCGTCCACCAGTCGAGCCAGCGGTTGGCGTCGTCGAGGTACTTCTGCTTGCCGGTCAGCTTGTGCAGCAGCACGTAGGCGCCGTAGGACTTGTCGTCCCAGGCGATGGTCCACTTGTACGACTTGATGGAGGTCTGGGGCTCGGTGCCGAGGCTGTCGTAGGTCGACTCGGCCTTGGTCAGGAAAGCCGGGTCGTCGGTGGCCCTGTACAGCCAGATCGCGCCCCAGACCAGCTCATCGGTGAACCCGCTCCAGGAGTTGTAGTAACCCTGGGCGTCGGTGATGCACTCGCTGTACTTCTTCCTGACCGTGTCGGCGAAGGAGTACAGCTGCTTGGCATGCGTCACCAGCTTGTCCGCGTACGCGGGGTCGGTCGGCCGGAAGACGATCGAGGAGGCGGCCATCGCCGCCGCCGTCTCGCCCGCCAGGTCCGACCCGCCGCACGACGCGTCGATCTTGTACGCCGGCCGGTCCATCGCCATGGCCTCGGCCGGGCCCCACCAGGCGTGGTCCCTGCCGCCGTGGCCGACCTGGCCGTAGAGCGTGTTGGGCGACGGGTGCGCCTTGACGAAGTAGTCGTTGACGAACCTGAGGTTGTTGAGCAGATGGGTGAGCTGGCCGGAGGCGGCGTAGGCGTCGCGGTACTCGACCGCGCCCCAGGCCAGCATGGTGGCGGAGAACGCCATCGGGAAGCCGAACTTCACGTGGTCGCCGGCGTCGTACCAGCCACCGGTGAGGTCCAGGCCGACGTCCGCGCCGTCGTCGAGGCCCGAGTCGCCGCGCCAGTTGACGCGGTTCCAGTCGGGCAGCTCGCCCGACTGCTGGGCCTCGTAGAACCAGAGCGACTTCTGCAGCGCCTCGCCGTAGGCGAATGCCGGGGCGGCGGAGGCGGGCGGCGCGGCGACGATCAGGGGCACGGCGAGGGCCGCCGCCGCGACGGCGGCGACCCTCTTCACGAGCGGGTTGTTCACGGGAAGAGCCGTCCGAACTCCGCCAGGGCGACGGCCACGTCGACCTGCGCCCAGAAGCGGTGGTAGTTGAACGTGGGAGCCGGCCCGGTGCCGTCCAGGTAGGCCTTGACCTCGGGCCAGTCGGGGTCGTTCTCGTAGAAGGACCTGATCGACAGGAACGTCGAGTCCGAGTTGATCGGGTCGCCGTTCGGCATCGTGCCGGTCCAGCCCGCGGGCACGTGGACCGGGTCGTCGATGCGCTGGTAGTCGGTCTTGGTCTCCTCGACCGAGACGCCCTTGTCGTCGCGGTTCTCCCACACGGCGTCGAGCAGCGCCTTGGCCGTGTCACGGGCCTCGGCGTGGTTCGCCCGGGCCGCGTAGTACATCAGCACCTTGGCGTAGGAGCCGGCCACGCCGACGTCCTGGGTGTGGTTGACGACCTCGACGTGCAGGTCGGGGTTGGCCGGCGGCATGCCGGACGTGGCGTTGAAGTTGCCCGCCGGCTGGCCGGTCCAGCGCAGCGTGGACGGGATCTGGTAGTCGCCGCCGGCGCCGACCGTGGTGTTGTCGAGCGCCCAGGCCACCCACTTGTCGAGCAGGGCCTTGGCGTCGGCGTTGCCGGTGACGTTGTACAGCTCGGCCACCCGCTCCATGGTCCACGCCTGGAAGCCGAACCACTGGTTCGACGGCGGGTCATGGTAGACCGGCTGCCAGTCGTAGGCCATGCCGTGGAACTTGGGCAGGTTCGCCGGAGGCGTGGCGTAGTGTCCGTTCCAGCTGTTGGTCGCGCCGCCGGCGATGGCGCCTTCGGCCGACTGCAGCCAGGTGTAGAACTGGAGCTGCCGGGTGAGGCTGGTGCTCCAGTCGGTGGCGCCGGTCGCGCTCTCCGGCCGCAGCTCGGCCACGTTCGACAGCGCCCAGGCCGCGAACGGGTTCTGATAGCCGGAGTGGTTGTGGCTGGAGCCGATCCGCCAGGCCCAGCCGGCGTTGGAGTCGGTCGCGCCGCCCCAGGCGTAGTACCAGGACAGCAGGTAGCTGGCGGAGTTCTTGCCGGTGCCGGCCGGGCACGACGGGCTGGTGCAGCCCGGCTGCTTGAAGTACTTGTCGTACATGGCGTAACGCAGGTAGTCGCCCATCTTGGCGGCCTTCTCCACGGTCGCGGAGATCTGGTCCGCCTTGCCCTGCGCCTTGGCCCAGGTCAGCGCCCAGTACGCCACCTGCACCGCGCGCGCGTCGGCGTCCGGGGCGTTGGTGTACTTCCACTGCTTGGCGTAGGAGGAGTCCTTGATGAACAGGTCCAGGTAGCCGTTGGTGCCGCCGTGCGCGAAGGTGTCGCAGGACGGCTGCGGGATCGTCTCGAAGACCGACTCCTCCGGGCCGCGCTGGTAGGTGTTGATGTAGGCGGGCTTGGTGGTGCCGTCGCCGCAGCGGCCGAAGCCGTAGGTGTTGTCCACGTCGAGCAGCCAGTGCATGCCGTAGACGTCACGGGTGCCGTACGCGGTCTGCAGCTCGTTGGCGATCGGGTCGGAGCCCACGCTGACGCCCTGGTCGATCTGCGACGGGTAGTTGCTGATCTCCAGGTGCTCGGCCGCGTACGTGGCCGGCTTGGCCGGGTTGTAGAAGGAGTTCGTCGGCTGGTCCCTGGTCGCCGGGATGATGTACGTCTCCATCGACTCCCAGGCGTCGTTGAACTTCGTCCAGTCGCCGGTCACCTGGCCGTAGACCGCCTCCAGCCACAGGTAGTAGCTGTAGGCCTCGGAGGTGGTCTCGTGCCCGTGGTCGGGCGCCTCGACCATGAACGTCTCCACCGAGTGGTACGGCACGCCCTCGGGCGAGAAGTAGCCGTTGGCGGGGTCGTGCAGGTCGTTGTACATCTCAGTGAAGCGCTGGATGTACTCGTTGTCGCCGCCGGGCAGGTCGTCGTCCGCCTCGGTGGCGGTGACGTCGACCGGGTCGTAGCCGGTGGCGCTCACCCTGAACACCGCGGTGCCGGCGGAGGTGTCGGCGTCGTCGGCGGCCGACAGCGTGACGGTCTGGGCGGTGTTCCAGTTGGCCGTGGTGAAGGTGCGGCCGGCCCCGGCGCTGACGGTCAGGTCGGCGTCACCGCTGGCCCGCGCGGTGTTCACGGTCACGCTCGCGGCCGGCTGGCGCGAGAGCTTGACGGAGAACGTGGCGGTGCCGGTCTCCGGTACGGCCACGGACTGCGGGCTCACGACGAGCGCCGGCGTGCTGTCGGAGCCGACGGCGATGCCGACGGGCGCGGAGTTCGTGGTGGCGCCGTCGTTGTCGGTGGCCCTGGCGGTGATCGAATAGCTGCCGGCGGCCACGTTCTGCCAGTTGTAGGTGTAGGGCGCGCTGGTGTCGGTGCCCAGCAGGGTGGAGCCCTGGTAGAAGTCGACCTTGGAGACCGTGCCGTCGGAGTCGGCGGCGGTCGCCGCGATCGGCACGGTGGCCGGGGCGGTGAACGTCTGGCCGGCCGTGGGCGAGGTCAGGGAGACCGTGGGCGCCTCGTTGTCGTCCTCGCCGCCGCAGGTGGTGCCGTTGATCGCGAACGAGGTGGGGGCCGGGTTGCTGCCGGTCCAGGAGCCGTTGAAGCCGATGGAGGTGCTGGCCCCGGTGGCGAGGGCGCCGTTCCACGGCATGTTCTTGGCGGTCACCCGGGTGCCCGACTGGCTCCAGGTGGCGCTCCAGCCCTGGTCGTACTTCTGTCCCGTGGTCGGGAAGTCGAAGGTCAGCGTCCAGTTCGTGAGCGGGTCGCCGAGGTTCTTGATGGCCACGCTGGCGGTGAAGCCGCCCTGGTTCGAGCCGCTGTTCCACTGGTTGGCGGTGTAAGTCACCTCGCAGGCGACGGCCGCGCTGGCGGGGGTCTGGGCGAGCACCGTGGTGGTGCTCGCCACCAGGACCAGCGCCGCGGCCGCGGATAACCGCCTGGCCAGGCGCGTGAGGAAGGGGCGGGGTCTGTGACTCACGGTTTCTCCATGGGAGTAGGGGGGTGGGAGCGCTCCCATGCCGCATTGTGCGCTTCGGCGAGGAGGAGATGTCAACGAAATGGCGTCCGGGTGACGGCCGGATTTCCTCTCACCTGCCTGCGTGGCATGAAAGTTTCACGGTGCTTGCCTGGCATCGCGCGAGCGTGTGGCCCGCCGGGGCCTCGGCGGGCCACCGGTCGCTGTACACATTTATGAATGGCCGCCCACTATGGGAGCGCTCCCACTCACCACAGGAGATGATGATCCGTGAAACTCCTACGCGGCCTTCGGAGATGGGCCGTCACCGCGACAGCCACCTGTGTCGCGGCCGCCGGTCTCGTCGCCGGGCAGACGACCGCCGCCCACGCCGCGGTCTCCTGCGACGTCGTGTACACCCCCAACTCGTGGACATCCAGCCCTGGTCAGGGAGGTTTCACCGCGAACCTCACGCTGAAGAACCTGGGCGACCCCCTCAACGGCTGGACGCTGGCCTTCGACTTCCCCACCACCACCCAGAAGTACACCCCCAGCGGGTGGGGCGCGGAGATTAGCCAGTCGGGCACCCGGGTCACCGCCAAGAACATGCCGTGGAACGGCGCCCTCGCCACCGGGGCCAGCACCACCATCGGCTTCAACGGCACCTGGTCCGGCACCAACCCCAACCCGACCACGTTCACCGTGAACGGCACCACCTGCGGCGGCCCCGGCGGTGAGACCCCCGCGGTCGTCACCTCCGCCAGCTCCGTCGCCGTCAACGAGGGCGGCACCGCCACCTTCACCGCCAAGCTGTCAGCCGCCCCCTCCTCGAACGTGACCGTCAGCACCTCGCGGACCAGCGGCGACGCCGACCTGAGCGTCACCTCCGGCGCCTCGCTCACCTTCACCCCGTCGAACTGGAACACCGCGCAGACGGTCACCCTGGCCGCCGCGCAGGACGCCGACACGACGGCGGGCACCGCGGTCTTCACAGTCGGCGGCACCGGCGTCACCTCGACCACGGTCAACGCCACCGAGGTCGACGACGACAGCACCCAGGAGCAGTCGCTCATCGTCACCCCGACGTCCGTGACCGTCCCCGAGGGCGCCACCGGCGCCTACACCGTCCGCCTGGCCACCCAGCCGTCCTCCGGCGTCACCGTCACCACGACGGCCGGCAGCGGCGACGCCGACCTCACCGTGAGCTCCGGCGCCTCCCTGTCGTTCAGCACGGCCAACTGGAACACGCCGCAGACCGTGACCCTGGCCGCCGCCCAGGACTCCGACGAGGTCAACGGCACCCGGACGTTCACCGTCGCCTCCACCGGCCTGACCTCCCGCACGGTCACCGCCACCGAGGCCGACGACGACGGCGACACCACCCCCGTCCACGTCGAGAACCCGTACGCCGGAGCCACCGGCTACGTCAACCCGAGCTGGTCGACGAAGGCCGCCGCCGAGCCGGGCGGCGCCGCCATCGCCAACACCTCGACCGCCGTGTGGATGGACCGCATCGCCGCCATCGAGGGCCCCGGCGACGCCCTGGGCCTGCGTGAGCACATGGACGAGGCCGTGCGGCAGGACGCCGCCAACGGCGCCACGCCGCTGACCATCCAGGTCGTCGTCTACAACCTGCCCAACCGCGACTGCTCCGCCCTGGCCTCCAACGGCGAGCTCCGCATCTCCGAGAACGGCTTCAACCGCTACAAGGCCGAGTACATCGACCCGATCGCCGACATCCTCGACGACCCGCAGTACGCCAACCTGCGCATCGTCACGATCATCGAGCCCGACTCGCTGCCCAACCTGGTGACCAACATCAACACCTTCGCCGACTGCCGCGAGGCCAACGGCCCCGGCGGCTACGTCGACGGCGTCCGCTACGCGCTCGACAAGCTGCACGCGATCACCAACGTCTACACCTACGTCGACGCCGCCCACCACGCCTGGCTCGGCTGGGACTCGAACTTCCAGCCGTCGGTCGACCTGTTCCATCGCACCGTCACCGGCACCGCGGCGGGCGTGGACAGCGTGGACGGCTTCATCGTCAACACCGCCAACTACTCCGCGCTCAAGGAGCCGCACTTCACCATCAACACGACGGTGAACGGCACCACGGTCCGCCAGTCCAAGTGGGTCGACTGGAACTACTACGTCGACGAGCACACCTTCGCCACCGCCCTGCGCAACGCCCTGATCGCCAAGGGCTTCCGCTCCGGGCTCGGCATGCTCGTCGACACCTCGCGCAACGGCTGGGGCGGCAGCGCCCGCCCGTCCGGCCCGAGCACCGCGACCAACGTGGACACCTTCGTCAACGAGTCGCGCGTCGACCGCCGCCTGCACGCCGGCAACTGGTGCAACCAGAGCGGCGCGGGCATCGGGATGCGGCCGACGGCCAACCCCGAGCCGGGCTTCGACGCCTACGTGTGGATCAAGCCTCCGGGCGAGTCGGACGGCTCCAGCAAGGAGATCCCGAACACCGAGGGCAAGAGGTTCGACCGGATGTGCGACCCGACCTACACCGGCAACGACCTCAACGGTCACAACATGTCCGGCGCGCTCGCTGACGCGCCGATCTCCGGCCAGTGGTTCTCGGCCCAGTTCCGCCAGCTCGTGCAGAACGCCTACCCGCCGCTGTCCTAACCCCTGATCACAGGGCCCAGGCCGCCGGATCAACCCCCGGCCTGGGCCCTGTAACCATGTGTCAGCCCCTGCTGCGCCACTCCGACACGATCCGCTCGACGTCGTACGGGACGAGGTTGTGCGGCGGGCCGGACAGCCCGGTCCTGATGGCCTCGCGGATCCGGTCGTTGATCTCGTTGACGATCAGCCGGACCTCCCCCTCGGACCTGGCCTCGGCGGCGGCCGCGAGCGCCTGTTCGGCGTCCTTGCGCAGTTGCAGGCTCGGCGGGAGCGGCATCGACAGCCCCTCGCTCTCCAGCTTCTGCTTGATCCACCAGTGCTCGTCGTACGGCTTGTCGGCCCCGGGGAGCGGCTTGCCGGCGCCCGGCAGGTCGTCGAACTCGCCGCGTTCCTGGGCTTCCCTGATCTGCCGGTCCACCCAGCTCTCGAACTGCATCCCGCCCGGCTTGCGCTCGGTCACCCCTGGTCCCTTCTCCCTACGCGAGGTTGTGGTGCGGGGCGGCGGGCGGCCGCCAGCCCAGCATCGCCTCAGTCATCCGCACGGACGCCACGGTCGCGGGCACGTCGTGCACCCGGACGATCCGCGCCCCGCGCAGGATCGCCATCACGTTGGCGGCGATGGTGCCCTCGGTCCGCTCCCCCTGCGGGCGGCCGATGCTCTCCCCGATGAAGTCCTTGTTGGACAGCGCCACCAGCAGCGGGTAGCCGACGGCGGCGACCTCGTCCAGCCGGCGCATCAGCTCCAGCGAGTGGTAGGTGTTCTTGTTGAGGTCGTGGCCCGGGTCGATGACGATGCGGTCGGGGGCGATCCCCGCCGCCAGCGCGGCCTCCACCCGCTCGCGCAGGTAGGCGGTGACGTCGGTGACGATGTCGGCGTAGTCGGGCCTGAACACCCGGCGCCCCGGCCCGCCCAGGCTGTGGGTGACGACCACGGTGACGCCGGTGCGGGCGGCGACCTCGGCGATGCCGGGCTCGCGCAGCCCGTTGGTGTCGTTGAGCACGTCGGCGCCCGCGGCGATCGCGGCCTCGGCGACGGCCGCGCGGTGGGTGTCGACGCTGATCACCGCGTCGGTGACGCGCCGCACCTCGGAGATCACCGGCACGACGCGGTCGATCTCCTCCTCGACGCCGATCTCGGCCTGGGCGGCGCTGAAGGCGAACCCGCCGATGTCGACCCAGTCGGCGCCCTGCTCGACCGCTCGCGACGCCGCCTCGACGGCCCGTTCGAGGGCGAAGGTCCGACCCTGGTCGTGGAAGGAGTTGGGGGTGCGGTTGACGATCGCCATGATCGCCACCTGTCGCCGGAAGTCGAACTCGCGCCGCCCGATCCGCCGCACCGGGTGGGACATCTCGGGCGGGGCAGTGCTCACTCCACCGGTCACGACACCATCCCCTTACGAGCTCGGGCCACCTGCTTGGCAGCCTACCTTCCGGGGAGGCCGGGCTTCCGGCCGTGTCGGGCGGTGAAATGTCAGGCGGTGAAGCGCATGCGGTGGCTGTCGGTGCCGACGCGGATGCGCCTCATCCGGGGGCGGGACGCGCACGGGCGCCGGGGCAGGCGCATGGCGAGATCGACGACGGTTCCGCAGGGACCGGTGTGGAAGTCGGCGTCGTCGCACAGCCGTTTGATCAGGAAGATGCCGCGGCCGGTGCCAGAGGTGTCGGGCGGGCGGTGACGGCCCTCGACGTAGCCGTTGGGGATGCCGGAGCCCCGGTCCGCGGTCTGGGCGCGCAGGACGCCGTCGGCCGTCCACAGTCTGAGCGTGCCGTGCCCGCCGGCGTGCGTCACGACGTTGATGACGCTCTCGTGAACGGCGAGGACGAAGTCCTCAAGCCTCGGGCCGGCCAGTCCGGCCCCTGATGCGTGCCGGGCGACGGCCTGCCGGATTCCGGTGACCTCCCGGCGGCTGATGGGCTGGGTCATGAGCGTGCGCATGGCAGCAGCTTCCTAGCGACGTTCCTCGTCATCGGCGGGCCGCGCTTCTGGACCTCACAAGGCTCCCCACTGCCCTGACAGCCGGGCTTCACACCTTCGACCGCCCGCCGATCCCGGTGGCGAACTCACGCAGCCGCCTCGGCGCGCTGTCGGGGGCGAGCGGCGCGGTGTCCATGCCGGCGCCGTCGTGCAGGCCCTCCAGCAGCGCCTTGATCGCGTCGGGCGCCGAGTGCCTGGGCGTCCAGCCGAGCACGTGGCGGGCGCGGTCCACGTTCATCAGCGGGATGCGCAGCGCCAGCTCCAGCAGGCCGGGCGCGGCGGGGATGAGCCGCAGGTGCCAGCCGGCGGCGACGGCGGCCCGCGCGACCCCGGCCGGGATCGGCACGGTCCTGGCGCCGAGCAGCTCGGCGAGCTCGGCCGGGCCGAGCACCGGCTCGGCGGCCAGGTTGAACGCGCCGGTGACGGGCTTGGTGACGGCCAGGCGGTAGGCCTCGGCGGCGTCGTCGGCGTGCAGGATCTGCATCTTGAGCCCGGGGATGTCGGGCACGAACGGGATCCGGCCCGCCCTGACCAGCCTGCGCGGCAGCAGCGGCCCGGCGAACAGCCTGCGCTGCTCGGTCGCCGCCTGCCGCTGGAAGATGAAGCCCGGCCGCATCCGCACCACCCGGACGCCCGGGTTGTCGTGCTCGAACACGTCCAGCACCCGCTCCACGTACGCCTTCTCGCGCCCGTACGCGGCCCCCGGGTAGCCGTGGGTGGGCCAGGTCTCGTCGACCCGCACCTCCTTCGGGCCGGGCGAGTACGCGCCGACGGATGAGGCGTGGACCAGCGCGGGCACGCCCGCCTGGGCGACGGCCTGGAAGACCCGCATGCTGCCGAGCACGTTGGCCCGCCAGGTCGCGGTGGCGTCGCGGGTCGGCTGGAACAGCCAGGCCAGGTGCACGACCGCGGCGGCGCCGTCGAAGATCTGCGCGAGATCGCTGGTGACGACGTCCGCCTTGACCCATTCGGTGCGGCCGGGACGCCAGCCGGGCAGCCTGCGGGCGACGCCGACGATGGACGTCACGCTCTCGTCGGCTTCCAGGGCCCGGATCACGCTCGTGCCGACGTTGCCCGTCGCACCCACCACCACGACTCTCATGGCGCACCGCCTGCCCCGTCAGAAAGGGACGAAACGCGCTGGTCAGGGTTCGATCAGCACCTTGATCGCGCCGTCCCGCTTCTTCTGGAACATCTCGTACGCCTCCGGCGCCCGCTGCAACGGGACCCGGTGCGTGGCCAGGTCCATCACGCCGAGCGGATCGGCGTCGTCGGTGACCAGCGGCATCAGCGCGCCGACCCACCGCCTGACGTGCGCCTGGCCCATCCGCAGCGAGATGCCCTTGTCGAACATGCGCAGCATCGGCATCGGGTCGGTCATACCGCCGTAGACGCCGATGACGGAGATCACGCCGCCGCGCCGTACGGTGTCGATGGCCTGGTTGAGTGCGGCGAGGCGGTCCACGCCCGCGTGGCTCATGAGCTGGGCGGCCAGCGCGTCGGGCAGCGCGCCCGTCATCGTCTGGGCCAGCTTGGCGGCGGGCGAGCCGTGCGCCTCCATGCCGACGGCGTCGATCACCGAGTCGGTGCCGCGCCCCCGAGGTGAGCTGCCTGACCGCCTCCGGCACGTCGGTGGTCTCGCTCGCGTCGACGACCTCGACGCCGTGTCGGCGGGCCATCTCCAGCCGCTCGGGCACGCCGTCGACGCCGATGACCCGGTGGCCGAGGTGGCGGGCGATGCGGGCGCACATCTGGCCGATGGGGCCGAGCCCGAAGACCGTGAGGCTGCCCCCGTCGGGCAGGTGCGCGTACTGGACGGCCTGCCAGGCGGTGGGCAGCACGTCCGACAGGTAGACGAACCGCTCGTCGGGCGGCCCGTTCGGCACCTTGATCGGGCCGAACTGGGCCTGCGGCACCCGCAGGTACTCGGCCTGGCCGCCCGGCACCTGGCCGTACAGCTTGGTGTAGCCGAACAGCGCGGCGCCCATGCCGTGCTCGCGGACCTGGGTGGTCTCGCACTGGGCGTACAGCTCCATGCCGCACATGTGGCAGTGGCCGCAGGAGATGTTGAACGGGATCACCACCCGGTCGCCCGGCCTGAGCGTGGTGACCTGCGAGCCGACCTCCTCGACGATGCCCATCGGCTCGTGGCCGAGGATGTCGCCCTGGGTCATGAACGGCCCGAGCACCTCGTACAGGTGCAGGTCGGAGCCGCACAGGCCGGTCGTGGTGACCTTGATGACGGCGTCGTTCGGTTCCTTGATCTGCGGGTCGGGGACGTCCTCGACCCGGACGTCGCGCTTGCCGTGCCAGGTGACGGCCTTCATGGCAACTCCTCAGGATCGGCTTCACGAGCCGCATACCCCCACAAAGCACCCCTAGGCCGGGGAGCGCGAATCGCCTCCAGGTGTCATGACAAACCCTCGGACCAGGCGTTCTTCAGTCCGGAAAAACTCCATCCGGTAAACATGCTTTACACCCTCCGTATTCGGTGAGTAACTACTGGTAGCGAACGGTAGACAGAAGGAGCCCGGCACCATGACGGTGAGCTTCACCCCCAACTTGCTGGGGCCGCGGATCGACGACCGCCTGATCGGCTTCCTCGACGAGTGGCAGGCGCCGGTCTCGGACCCGGACGTGGTGGCGGCCTACCGGTTGCTCGTCGAGTTCATCCTGGGCGGCGGCAAGCGCATCCGCCCGCAGCTGTGCTACTGGGGGTGGCGGGGAGCCGGCGGCGACGACTGCGACGAGATCATCAGCGCGGCGGCCGCCCTTGAGCTGTGCCACGCGGGCCTGCTCATCCACGACGACATCATGGACGGCAGCGATCTGCGCCGCGGCCAGGCCACGGTCCACCGCAGCCTGGCCCGGCTGCACTCCGGGCCCGGCGCCGAGGCGTTCGGCCGGGCGGGCGGCATCCTGCTCGGCACGCTCAGCCTCGCCTGGTCCGACACGCTGCTGTCGTCGTGCGGGGTGGAGCCCGTCCGGCTGCGGGCGGCCCACCACCTGTTCGACACGATGCGCACCGAGGTCATCAGCGGCCAGTATCTGGACATCCTCGCCCAGCTCCGGGCCGGCGTCAGCGTCGAGCAGGCGCTGACCACGATCCGCTACAAGACGGCCAAGTACACCGTGGAGCGGCCGCTGCAGATCGGCGGCGCGCTCGCCGGGGCCGAGGCCGGTCTGCTGCGCGCCTACTCGGAGTTCGGGGTGCCGCTGGGCGAGGCGTTCCAGCTGCGTGACGACGTGCTCGGCATGTTCGGCTCGTCGGGCGAGACCGGCAAGTCGGCGCTCGACGACCTGCGCGAGGGCAAGCAGACCGTCCTCTACGCGCACGCCGTCCAGCGGGCCACGCCCGCCCAGCTCGCCTACCTGCGCGCCTGGCACGGCAACCCCGACCTGACCGAGGAGCACGCCGCCGAGGTGTGCCAGATCATGACCGACACCGGCGCGCTCGCCGAGGTCGAGTCGATGATCGACGATCGGGTCCGCACCGCGGTCCGCGTCCTCGACGCCACGGCCATCGAGGCCGAGGCCCGCGTCGCGCTCACCGTCCTGGCAGCCGAGCTGGCGCACCGCGACAGCTAGACCGGCCCCGGGCACGGCGGGCGCTTCGTGCTGCCCACTGACGGTCACCGACCGTAACTGAACTTTCCTCTCAGTAACGTCCAACCTTCTCCTGATTGGTGGAGCACGTGACAGAAACGACAGAATCGACCGCACCGGTCAACGGCAACGGGCACCAGCTCAGCCTGAGCACCGACGCCGCGCGCAACCTGGCGACGACCACCAAGACCGCGCCCCAGATGCAGGAGATCACCTCCCGGTGGCTGCTCAAGCTGCTGCCCTGGGTGCAGACCTCCGGTGGCGTCTACCGGGTCAACCGCCGCCTGACCTACACGCTGGGCGACGGCCGCATCACCTTCAGCACCACCGGCTCGGAGGTCCGGGTCGTCCCCGCCGAACTGTCCGAACTGCCCATGCTGCGCGGCTACGACGACATCGAGGTCCTCGAAGCGCTCGCCTACCGCTTCGCCCAGCGGGAGGTCGAGCCCGGCGAGGAGATCGTGCGTGAGGACGAGCCGGTCGACCAGCTCGTGCTCATCGCGCACGGACGTGTCGGCAAGGAGGCCCAGGGCGCCTACGGCGACACGCAGAACCTGGGCGTGCTCGCCGACGGCGACTACCTCGGCGAGCAGTTGCTGTCCGGCGGCGGCCAATGGGAGTTCTCCGCCAAGGCGAAGACCGCCACCACCGTGCTGACGCTGTCGCGGGAGGACTTCCAGCAACTGCTGGACCGCTCGCCAAGCCTGCGCGAGCACCTGGAGGCGTGGCAGGCGGCCAGCGATCGGGCCAGCAACGACTACGGCGAGGCCGCGATCGACATGTCGTCCGGGCACAGCGGCGAGCCCGTGCTGCCCGGCACGTTCGTCGACTACGAGCTGAGCCCGCGTGAATACGAGCTGAGCGTCGCCCAGACCGTCCTGCGCGTGCACAGCCGGGTCTCCGACCTCTACAACCAGCCGATGAACCAGCTCGACCAGCAGCTCAGGCTGACCGTCGAGGCGCTGCGCGAGCGTCAGGAGGACGAGCTGATCAACAACCGCGAGTTCGGCCTGCTGCACAACGCCGACTTCAGCCAGCGGGTGCGCACCCGCACCGGCCCGCCCACCCCCGACGACATGGACGACCTGCTGGCGAAGGTGTGGAAGGAGCCGGCGTTCTTCCTGGCCCACCCGCAGACCATCGCCGCCTTCGGCCGGGAGTGCAGCAAGCGCGGCCTCTACCCGCAGTCGAGCGAGGTCAACGGCCACCGGGTGCCCGCCTGGCGGGGCGTGCCGATCTTCCCGTGCAACAAGATCCCGGTCTCCGGCCGGCGCACCAGCTCCGTGCTGCTCATGCGCACCGGCCAGGAGAACCAGGGCGTGGTCGGCCTGCACCAGACCGGCATCCCCGACGAGTACCAGCCGAGCCTGTCGGTCAGGTTCATGAACATCAACGAGAAGGCCGTCGTGTCCTACCTGGTCAGCGCCTACTACTCGGTCGCCGTCCTGGTGCCCGACGCGCTGGCCGTGCTGGAGGACGTCGAGATCGGGCGCGAGGACTAACAGAGCATTTCCGGCCAGGGATTGGTGGTGTTTCGGTTGTCGGAGTTGGAGGCACGGCTGAGCCTGGACACGGCGGCGGCGCGCAAGCTCGCCACGACGTCCAAGACGGCTCCGCACATGCGGGAGATCTCCCCGCGCTGGCTGCTGCGCGCGCTCCCCTGGGTGGAGCTCGCGGCCGGCACCTACCGGGTGAACCGCCGCCTCACCTACGAGACGGGCGGCGGCCGGGTGGCCTTCTCCCATACGGGGACGCGGCTGCGGGTGGTGCCGCCGAGCCTCACCGAGCTGCCCTTCCTGCACGGGTACGAGGACCGGGACGTGCTGGAGTCCCTGGCCGGAATGTTCGAGCAGCGCGAGTACGTGCGCGGCGAGGTGATCGCCAGGGAGGGATCGCCGCAGAACGAGCTGATCCTGCTCGCCCACGGCAAGATCGCCAAGCTGTGCACGAGCACGTACGGCAACAGCGTCGCGCGGGGCATGCTGTCGACCGGCGACCACGCCGGCAGCCGTGCGGACAGCCGATCGACGCCGTGGGAGGTCACGCTGGCGGCACGCACCGCCTGCGCCGTGCTGGCCCTGCCCTGGCAGGCGCTGGACGACCTGGCCGCGCGCCGGCCGTCGCTGGGCGAGCACCTCGCGCGGCGACCGGCCGGCCCGGCCAACAAGTACGGCGAGGCGGCGATCGACCTGCTGTCCGGGCACCGCGGCGAGGTCGTGCTGCCGGGCACGTTCGTCGACTACGACCCGGGCCCCCGCGAGTACGAGCTGAGCGTCTCCCAGGCGGTGCTCAGGATGCACACCAGGGTCGCCGACCTGTTCAGCAGCCCGATGGACCAGACCGAGGAGCAGCTCAGGCTCACGATCGAGGCGGTGCGCGAGGCGCAGGAGCGCGAACTGGTCAACAACCCGGACTTCGGGCTGCTCCACAACGTCGCCCCGGGACAGCGGCTGACCACCCGCACCGGGCCGCCCACCCCCGCCGACCTCGACGACCTGCTCTGCCGCAGGCGCAAGACCCGCTATTTCCTGGCCAACCCGCTGGCCATCGCCGCGTTCGGCCGGCAGTGCAGCGCCGCCGGCGTCTACATGGACAGCGTCGTGCTCGACGGCAGCACGCTGGCCGCCTGGCGCGGGGTGCCGATCCTGCCCTGCGACAAGATCCCGGTCAGCCGGGCCGGCACCAGCTCGATCCTGGCCATCCGCACGGGCGAGGACGAGCAGGGGGTCGTCGGCCTGCACCAGACCGGCGTCCCCGACGAGCACCGGCCCGGCCTCAGCGTGAAGGTGATGGGCATCGACGAGCGGGGGATCACCACCTACCTGGTCAGCGCCTATTACTCGGCCGCAGTGCTCGTGCCCGACGCGCTGGGCGTGCTCGGGGACGTCGAGGTACACAGCTGACCTTCACCTGATCTTCACAGCCGAACGGAGCCACGATGGCGCAACCCTTTGACCTGCCGGACTTCTACGTCCCGTATCCGGCCCGGCTCAACCCCCACCTTGAGGAGGCCAGGACCCACTCCAAACAGTGGGCCAGGAAGATGGGCATGCTGGAAGGCTCGGGCATCTGGGAGGAGGCCGACCTCGACGCGCACGACTACGCGCTGCTGTGCGCGTACACCCATCCTGACTGCGACGCCACCGAGCTCAGCCTGATCACCGACTGGTACGTGTGGGTCTTCTTCTTCGACGACCACTTTCTCGACGTGTTCAAGCGGACGGGCGACCGCGAGGGCGGCAAGGCGTACCTGGACCGGCTGCCCGCCTTCATGAGCACCGCGAGCCCCGAGCCGGTCAACCCGGTCGAGGCGGGGCTGGCCGACCTGTGGGCGCGCACGGTGCCCGGCACGTCGGCCGACTGGCGGGCGCGTTTCACGGAGAGCACCCTCAACCTGCTGAACGAGTCGCTGTGGGAGCTGTCCAACATCAACGCGGGCCGGGTGCCCAACCCGGTCGAGTACATCGAGATGCGCCGCAAAGTCGGCGGGGCGCCCTGGTCGGCGGGGCTGATCGAGCACGCGGCGGGCGCCGAGGTGCCTGCCGTGATCTCCGCCTCGCGGCCGATGCGGGTGCTGCGCGACGCCTTCTCCGACGCCGTCCACCTGCGCAACGACATCTTCTCCTACCAGCGCGAGACGCAGGAGGAGGGCGAGCTGAGCAACGGCATCCTGGTGCTGGAGACGTTCCTCGGCTGCTCGACGCAGGAGGCCGCCGACGCGGTCAACGACCTGCTCACCTCGCGGCTGCAGCAGTTCGAGCACACCGTCGCCGTCGAGCTGGGGCCGCTGTTCGTCGAGCACGGGCTCGACCCGCTGAGCTGCGCCGGCGTGCTCGCCTACGTCAAGGGGCTGCAGGACTGGCAGTCAGGCGGTCACGCCTGGCACCTGCGCTCCAGCCGCTACATGAACCAGAACGCCTCCGCCCCGGCGCTCGGCATGAAGTCGGTCGTCGACCTGCTGGGGCTCAAGCGCGTCAGGTCCTACGCGCACGTGCCGTACGAGAAGGTCGGGCCGCTGCCGGTGCCGGACCTCTACCAGCCGTTCGCGCCGGAGCTGTCACCGCACCTGGAGGCCGCCCGGCGCAACGTGGTCACGTGGGCGCACCGGATGGGGCTGCTGGAGGCGCAGCCCGGCATCACCGGCTCGGCCGTGTGGGACGAGGACAAGCTGATCGACTACGACCTGCCGCTCTGCGCCGCCGGACTGGACCCCGACGCGACACCCGAGGAGCTCGACCTGTCCTCGGCCTGGCTGGCGTGGGGGACCTACGGCGACGACTTCTTCCCCGTCGTGTTCGGCCACGGGCGCAGCCTGGCCGCCGCGCGGGCCACCGTGGAGCGGCTGTCGCTGTTCATGCCGCTCGACGGCGTCACCTACCCGGCGCCCATCAGCCCGCTGGAGCTGTCGCTGGCCGACCTGTGGGCGCGCTCGGCCGGGCCGATGAGCCAGGGCGCGCGGCGTACGTTCCGGGCGGCTATCGAGAAGATGGCGTCGAGCTGGCTGTGGGAGCTGGCCAACCAGGCCGAGAACCGGGTGCCCGACCCCGTCGACTACGTGGAGATGCGCCGGCTGACCTTCGGCTCGGACCTGACGATGGCCCTGTGCCGGCTGGCCCGGGCCGACCGGATCCCGCAGGAGGTCTACGACAGCGGGCCGATGCGCTCGCTGGAGAACTCGGCCCAGGACTACGCGACCCTGCTCAACGACGTCTACTCGTACCAGAAGGAGATCGAGTACGAGGGCGAGCTGCACAACGGGGTGCTGGTCACGCAGTGCTTCTTCGGCTGCGACCGCGACACGGCGCTGCGCATCGTGGTCGACCTGCTGGAGTCGCGGATGCGGCAGTTCCAGCACGTGGCCGCGCACGAGCTGCCGGTCGTGTTCGACGATCTCGGGCTGGGCGACGACGGCCGCAAGGCGGTCGCCGAGTACGTCACCGAGCTGGAGAACTGGATGTCGGGCATCTACGTGTGGCACCGCGACTGCCGCCGTTACGACGAGGAGTCGCTGCGCCGGCACCACCGGCCGCCTCGGCCCAAGCTGGCCGGGCCCACCGGGATCGGCACGTCGGCCGCGCTGATCCTCTAGCCGGTCCTTCGGGTGGGCTTCAGGGCACGGCCACCGGGCGGGATCCGTCGAACCAGCCCATCAGCTCCAGCATGCGGCGCTGGCATGGCGTGACGTTGCGCAGGCGGATCCACCGCTCGGCCGGGGGCAGCGCGGGCAGGGCCAGCACCCGGATGCCCGACAGGTCGACGAACGTGAGGGCGGCGGTGTCGACGGTCAGGTGCGGGCAGCCGTCACGCCACAGGGCCAGCGCGCGGGCAAGCGCGGGGCTGTTGGTGATGTCGACCTCGCCGCAGAGGCTCACGGCGGGGTCCGGCGGCGCGGCCAGCGCGACGATCCGTAGCTGCTGGTCCTGGTAGAGCAGTCGCTCCATCTGGTGCACACCCCCCATCGCTCCGAGTCCGGGGGTCGGTCACCGCAGCAGCGGCAACCGAGAACCAGGTTACACGAACTATGTTTCTCTTTGTAATGTTCGCGAGAAAAATGACCGTTTACAGCACTTTTATAGAAGGAATGGTCCGATGAGCGTTTCACTCCCATCGGACCGCTGATCGGGGCCGGAGCCGGGCATGCGAAAGCCCCGGCACTGGTGGTGCCGGGGCCGATCAGATTGCCCGTACGCCTGTCACACGCTGGTGCCACGACCCGGCGGCTCCGGGGCTCCCCGCGTCCGGGGAGGTGCGGGCCGGCCGGGCCGTGCGCGCCACCGGCGCCGCGGGATCAGTCCTCGACGTTGCTCAGGACGTTGCCCTCGACGTCCTGCAGGTGCAGGAAGGTCAGCACGTCGATGTACTTGACCGAGTCGTTGAGGACGTCGTTGGCCAGCGCCACGTCGTCGATGATGGAGAACTGGCTGAGGATCTGCTGGCCGGTGTTGCTGACGTTCGGGCCGACGTCGGCCGAGGCCACGCCCGCGGAGAAGCCGAGCGCGAGACCGCAGATGGCGGCACCGGCGAGAATGCGACGCATCATTTGTAGAACTCCTTCGTAGGAATCGGCGCGGAAAGCGCGTCATCGCGATTGTGTTCGCTGTGCTTTCGAGATGCCTCGGACAACGATCGCGTATCGCGGCTTCGACGGGCAAGGCGAGGCGCCTAAACCTAGGTCAAAACCGATTCACGAGAATCGTCGTGGGCATCGCGCCACCATATGTCCGGATTTATCAGGATTCGTCTGGTGGCTTTGACGGATTTTCTTTCACGTTATGGCCATATGCGCCTCTCGCCTCCCCAAAAGGGTGTTTTGTCCCCATCGGTCGAGAGGAAAGCTCTGGGACAGCAGCGCCGGCATCGAGAGCCGGTGAAACGAGTCGCAGAAGCGGTGGATTGACCATGGAGGCAAGACGCACATTTATCGTGATGGCCCTGGCGTGTGTGTTCACCGGCACGCTGGATTGCGCGCCGGCAGTGGCTCGCGACTGCGGCCCTGAATGCGGGCCGCGTTATTCCGAAACCTTTCACGCGGACCGGGCCGCCGCGGGCGCCATCGCGGTGCGGGCCGCGATCGAGATGATCGGCGTCCCGTACTCATGGGGCGGCGGCGGGGTGGACGGCCCCGGATTCGGCATCGGAAAGGGTGCGAAGACCAAGGGATTCGACTGCTCCGGCCTCACGCAGTACGCGTGGGCCTCGGCCGGGGAACTGATCGGCCGCACCACGAAGGAGCAGTGGCGATCAGGTGCCCGCGTGCCCAAGGAACAGGTGCGGCCCGGGGACCTCGTCTTTTACGACAACGATCCGCGGCGCTCCGGCCCCGAACACGTCGGCCTGGCCGTCGATCGCGAGCGTATGGTCCACGCCCCCTATACCGGCGCGTTCGTCCGGCTCGACCCGCTGGACCGGCCGACGTTCATGGGAGCCGTCCGGCCGACCGAGGAAAGAGCGGCGGACGCCGGCCTCTGACGCGCGGCCCCGGACGGCCTGCTCGATGGAGCAGGCCCTCCGGGCCGCCCGCCACCCGGCCCGTCGGTGCGCACCGGGCTGCCGTGGCCTCGAGTATCCACGGCCGCCCTTCCGGGAAACGTCCCGGCGTTTCAACCGGGACCCGGGCGGGGTGACGGTTCACCGGCTTTTGCCGGCGAGCTTTTCAGGTCGAGCGCCGATTTCCCGTCGCTCCTAGTCCTCGACGTTGGCCAGCAGGTTCAGCTCGACGTCCTGCAGGTGACCGACGGTGCCCAGGTCGATGTACTTGACCGAGTCGTTCAGGACGTTGTTCAGCGCGGTGACGTCGTCGATGACGCTGAACTGGCCGATGATGCTCTGGCCCGTGTTGCTCGCGCTCGGGCCGACGTCGGCCGAAGCGGCGCCGGCACAGAAGCCCAGCGCGGCGCCCACGATGGCTGCACCGGCAAGAATGCGACGGATCATGTTTCGTTCCTCCATTGATCGGCGCCTGAGAATTCCAGCGCCTTAGTCGTTTCTGCAGGGCTGTGAGGTGCCGCGGATAACAATTGCGGCAGCGGGCCGGAACCGCAACCGGATCTTCTCAGACCGAGGTCAAGGGGCGGCCTCGGTTTCTTGGCGATCGACACCGCCGCCGAACACAAATGCCGCGGCCGATCCGCGCAATCGAAACGGCATTTCTTTTGGCCTCACCCGGTGATGACGTAGCCGTTCACGCACCGGTGGGAAACCGACGATCACCCGCCGCTTGGGAATCGCGCGCGCCCGCAATACGCCGTGAGGTGTAGCGGCGGTGCCGCCTCTGGTCCGACGCGCGCCCCCCGGGACGCGGGTCACGATGGCCAGGAGTTCGTTCGGGAACCGGAGGTAAAGATGACTGCGATACGACCGCGTACCCGCAAGTCACTGCTGGTCATCCACATCGTCGCCTCGGTCGCGCTGCTGGGCGAGGTATGGGGACTCGTGGTGCTCAATACTGCGGCGACACTCACGAATGACCTCGCTTTGGCCCACGCCGCCTACCGGTTGATGCCCGCGCTCGTTTTCGCGGGCGGGATACCGCTCAGCATGCTGTCGCTCGTCACCGGCGTCCTGCTCGGGCTGACGAGCCACTGGGGGGTGCTGCGCCACGTCTGGGTCGCGGCCAAGCTGGCGCTGCTGCTCGCCACGATCTGCGCGGGGATGTTCCTGTTCGACCCCGAGGGCATGGCCGCCGCCACCGAAGGCGCCGCCCAGGTGGCCTCCTCACGGCAGTGGGCCCAGGTGGCCTCGCTCGGCTGCCAGCTCGCGATGCTGATGCTGGCGACCGGCCTGTCCGTCTTCAAGCCGCGAACCCGGATGTCACGGCTGCGCCCCGCGAGATAGGACAGGACCATGGAAACCGATCTGGTCACGGCGGCCGTGACCCGGGCCGAAGAGGCGTCGTTCGCCTACTCGTGCGATCCGGGCGTCGGCCGCCTCCTCGCCGCACTCGCCGCCGCCGTCCCTGAAGGCGGGCGCGTCCTGGAGTTGGGCACCGGCGCCGGCGTCGGGCTCGCCTGGCTCGTCAGCGGCCTCCTGCCGCGCACCGACGTCACGGTCACGAGCGTCGAACGCGACCCCGACCGCGCCGCACTCGCCGCCCGCGACGGCTGGCCCCCCTTCGTCGACCTCCGTACGGGCGACGCCCTGGACCTGCTCGACCGGCTCGGCGCCTTCGACCTGATCTTCGCCGACGCCACGGGCGGCAAGCACGTCGGCCTCGACCGCACCATCGCCGCCCTCCGCCCGCGCGGCATCCTCCTCGTCGACGACCTCGCCCCGGCCCCCGGCTGGGACGACGACCTCATCCGCAAGCAGCGCGCCGTCCGCGACGCCCTGCTCGCCCACGAACGGCTCGTGGCGGTCGAACTCGACCACGCCTCCGGCCTCGTCCTCGCCACCGCCCGCTGACCCTTGCCACCCACCCTCCCCTGCGCGGCACCCCCACCACGTGCCCTCCCTTTGCGGCACTCGCCGCTCAACCCAGAAGCCGGAGTGCGGGTGGGGAGCGGCCCACACCCCCGGCGGGCCGCCCGGGAGCCGCCTGGGTGCCGCCCAAGGGGTCAGTCGGAGAGGCGGTCGAGGGCTTCGGAGAGGCGGCGGAGGGCGGCGAGGGTGTCGCGGGCGGCGGGCAGCCCCAGCTCGGCCACCAGCCGGTCGGCGAGCTCCTGGTGGGCGGGATCGATGCGGGCGATGGCGGCCCGCCCCTCCGGGGTGGGGTTGAGCAGCTTGGCCCGCCGGTGCGCCGGGTTGGGCAGGTATTCGGCCAGCCCCTTCTCCACCAGCAGGTCGGCGATCCGCTGGACGCCCTGACGGCTCATGCCCATCACCCTGGCCACCCCGGAGACCGGCAGCGGCTCGTGCAGGATGGCGCCCAGCACCTGCCACCAGGCGGCGGTGAGCCCGGCGGGCCTGGCCAGCTTCTCGGCGACGTCGAGAAACTGGCCGTTGAGCCGGAAGACCGTCAACGCGCTGCCCGACAGCAGCTCGCCCGTTTCGCTCATGCCGCCATCAGCACCTCGTACGCCGACGCGTCGCTCTTGGCGAAGAGCCGGTACCAGGCGTCGAGCACCTCGGGCGTGTAGACGTCGAGCCGGCGGAAGATCTCGCGGGCGAAGGCGACGGGCTCGGTGGGCCCGGCGGTGATCAGGTCGCCATCGAGCACCGCGTCGCGGTCCTGGTAGCGCTTGGCGCCCCCGTACCCCTGCTGGGCCTCCAGGTACTGCAGCACGGCGCTCGTGTGGTCGCGGTCGTCGAGCAACCCTTCGCGGGCGATCCCGGCGACGGCGCCGCAGATGGCGGCGACGGGCACCCCGGCGTCGAGGAACGCGCGTGCCTTGCTGGCGTACGGAGCGAGGTCGTCGCCGGCGTCCCACAGGTCGGCGCCGGGCAGGATGAGCAGGCTGCTGTCCTGCGGCGTGAGCGCGTCGAGCGTCAGGTCGGGAACGATCCGCATGCCGCCGGCGGTGGTCACGGGCTCGCCGGTGAGCCCGACCGTGACGATCTCATAACTGCCGGGCTCCCGGTGGAAGCGGCCACTGCGCAGGTGGGCGGTGGCGTGTCCGGTCTCCCAGTCGGCCAGAGTGTCGTAAACGGCTACATGCACGGGCTTTGTCTTCGTCGTCATGACAACATACTGTCATAACGACAACATGCTGTCAACTCCAACCCGTGCGAGGATAGGCGCATGGCAGAGATCGTCGGCGGGGGACCTCCGGTCAACGACGCCGAGCGGCGGGTGATCACCTACCTCCGGGATCACGCACCGGCCGACTGGCTGCTGCTGCACAACGTCGAGGTTCCGCGCGGAGACGACGTCTTCGAGGTCGACCTCCTCGTGCTCACCGGCCACTCGCTCGTCGTCGTCGACGTCAAAGGCACCCGCGGCCGCATCGAGGTGTCGGGTTCGCGGTGGTTCCCGCCGCGGCGGGAGGCGTTCGGCTCGCCGGTGGCCAAGCTGCGCGGCACCGCCAAGGCGCTCAAGGGACTGCTCGTCTCCAGAGCCACACAGCTCGAACGCGTCTACGTCGACAGCCTGGTGGTGCTCACCTCGCCCGACGCCCAGCTCGTCGACCCCGCCGGGCGCGACGCCGTCAACGTCACCGACCTGCCCCGGCTCATCGCCACGCTGAGCGACGTCTCCCGGGTCAGGCGCGGGTGCAGCCCCGACGCCAAGCCCTACTTCGCCGCGATCCTCGACGCGCTCAACCAGACCGTACGGCGCAGCACCGCGCCCCCGCGCTACGGCAACTGGGAGGTCGAGGAGCAGCTCGGCGGCGACGCCAGGATCACCGAATACCGGGCCTTCAACGCCACCCTGCCCGGCAGCGAGACCGTGCTGCTGCGCGTCTACCAGGCCGACCCGCTGGCCGACCAGGAGTCACGGGCCGCCGAGCGGCAGCGCATCGCCAACGCCTACCAGTCGCTGGCCCGCATCCCGCCCCACCCGAGCCTGGTGCGCCCGCGCGACTTCTTCGCCATCGACGACGAGAGCCGGTTCGTGCTGGTGCTCGACGACGTCCACGGCCAGGCCCTCCACCTGCGGCTCGGCCAGGGCGTACGCCTGACCGTGATCCAGGACATGCTGAGCGGCCTGGCCCACGCGCACGCCCACGGCGTCATCCACCGCGCGCTCACCCCGGCCAGCGTGCTGGTGACCGACGACGGGCACGCGGTGCTGACCGGGTTCGACTACGCCAAGCCGGGGCCGCGCAACTACACCGTCGCCCACGAGCTGCACAACGTGCTCGACGCCCACTACGTCGCGCCCGAATGCCACGAACGGCCCGACCGGATGACGGCCGCCTCCGACGTCTACGCCGCCGGCGTGATCGCCTACCAGCTCCTCACCGGCGACCTGCCCGCCGGCCCCGACGCGCACGGGCCCGACGTGCCCGACGTGGTCCGGCGCATGCTCGACCACACCCCGGCCAAGCGCCCCACCGCCGCCGAGGCGCTCGACATCCTCCGCCACCCGCCGGCGCCCGCCCCCGAATCCCGGCTCAGACGCCTCGTCCGCCGCTTCGTCCCGGGCTCCTGACCTGCATACATACATTTTCTGATATTCGTACGTTCGCGATATCGCTATTAGACATGAGCTGATCACGTCTGGTTTGCTCCTGCCCTCTGACAGCGAACAGCGAAGGACTTGACATGCTCCGTTCCCGGCAGGCCCTGCGATCGGCCGCCCTGGCGCTCTCCCTCCTCGCCGGCGGCGCCACCCTCCCGGCCACCGCCGCGCCCGCGACCGCCGCCGCCGTGCACCTCGCACCCGGCGCGACGGCCAAGAAGGAACTGCGCGCCCTGGAAGCCGCCTTCCAGGGACGCATCGGCGCGTACGCCGTCGACACCGCCACCGGCCGGACTGTCGCCTACCGCTCGGGCGAACGCTTCCCGCTGCTGTCCACGTTCAAGGCCCTGCTCTGCGGCGCCGTCCTCCACAAGGCGCGCACCGCCGAGCCCGGGCTGCTCGCCAAGCGCCTCCACTGGACCGCCGACGACCTCGTGACGCACTCCCCCGTCACCGAGAAGCACGTCAAGGACGGCCTGACCGTGGCCGCCCTGTGCGAAGCCACCATCACCACCAGCGACAACACCGCCGCCAACGTGCTCCTCAAGGAGATCGGCGGCCCCGCCGCCGTCACCCGCTACCTGCGCACGCTCAAGGACCCCATCTCGCGGCTCGACCGTACGGAGCCCACGCTCAACGATTGGACGCCCAAGGAGAAGCGCGACACCACCACCCCCGCCGCCGCCGCCCGCGACCTGCGCGCCCTCACCGTCGGCGACGCCCTGCACCCCAAGGACCGGCACCAGCTCAACGCCTGGCTGATCGCCAACCAGACCGGCGACACCCGCATCCGCGCCGGCCTGCCCAAGACGTGGCGCATCGGCGACAAGACCGGCACCAACGGGTCCCGCGGGCTCGCCAACGACATCGCCGTCATCTGGCCCGCCAAGGCTTCCGCCCCGATCATCATGACCATCTACACCAACCGCACCGACCCGGCCGACCCGGTGGACGACAAGGTCATCGCCTCCACGGCCACCATCCTCGCCCGCGCCCTCAACACCCTCTGACCGCCTGGCCGACAAGCCCCTCCCCAAAGGGGCCCCGTACCCCGGAGGTGCGGCGCCGCGCCCGAGGGAGGGCAGGCGCCCCCGGGAGAGGCGAGCGCCCCCGCGAGGGCGGGCGCGCCCCCGGGAGAAGCAGGTGCCGCGCCTATGGCCGGCGGCCCGCCCCGAAGGGCCCCTGCCCGAAGGGCCGCATGCCCCCGCGGAGATGGTGGGGCCGCGCCCCCGGGAGGGACGGACGCGGCCCTCGGGAGGCCGGGCGGCGGGCCGCCTCCCCGAAAGGGCCCCTGCCCGAAGGGCCGCATGCCCCGCGGAGACGGCGGTGCCGCGCCCGAAACAGGGCCGGTACGACCCCCGGGAGGGCGGGCGTCGTGCCTTGGGCGGCGGCTTGCCCTCGTGGACGGCCGGCGTGTCCCGTTGGTTCGCGCGCTCCCGTGGGGGGGCCGGGTGGGGCCGAGGGTGTGCGTGGGCGGGTGGTGGCCCTTTCGGGAACGTGCGCCACTTCGGCGGGGTGGCCGTGTCGGCGGGGTGGCCGCGCCGGGGGCGGGGGCGTTGGGCGGTGGGGCGTACGGGTTAGGCGGGGAGGGTGCGGCGGAGGGCGGTGGCGTGGGCCTGGTAGTCGAGGGCGAGGCCGGTGCGGCCGGCAGAGAGGTGGAGGTCGGCGAGCAGTTGGGTGGTGGAGGCTTCGCCGCTGCGGTCGCCGAGTTCGCGGAAGACGAGGAGGGAGCGTTCGAGGCCGGCAGAGGCGGGGGCGAGGTCGCCGCGGGCGACCTGGAGGCCGGCGAGGCTTTGCAGGGCGTAGGCGCCGCAGTGCCGGTCGCCGAGGGATTCGAAGATCTCCAGGGCGTGGCGGTGGAAGGACATGGCCTGGTGGAGGTGGCCCATCTGGAGGCAGACGCAGCCTTCGCGGTGGGAGTCGCCGAGCTCCTGGGCGAGGCGCATGGCCTGGGTGAGGGATTCGGACGCCTGGGCGAGGTCGCCGGCGCGCAGGCAGGCGCGGCCGATGGCCTGGCGGGCGAACGCCTCGCCGTGCTGGTCCCCGGCGGCGAGGAACATGGCGAGGGCGCGGCGGAAGTGGCCGAGGGAGCGGGCGTGGCGGCCGCGGAACTGGTGGACGGCGCCGAGCCCGCAGACGGAGGTGGCTTCGGCGCGGAGGTCGCCGAGGTCGTGGAAGAGGCGGCGGGAGCGGGTGAAGCCGTCGGCGGCCTCCTCGTACCGGTCGCGGTAGAGGGCGACCTGGGCGAGGCCGCGGAGCATGGCGGCTTCGCCGTACGTGTCGCCTGCGGCGCGGGCGGCGGCCAGGGCGGCGGTGTGGGTGCGCTGCCAGGTGTCGAGGTGGCAGCGCAGGTCGAGGTAGGGGACCATGGCGGCGGCCAGGCCCCAGGCGGAGGCGGCGAGGCCGGTGCGGGCGGCGACGGTGACGGCGGCGGCGAGTGTGTCGTGTTCGGCTTCGAACCAGGAGAGCGGGTCGGCGGTGAGCCGGTCGAGGAGGGGTTCGGGGAGCCGCCAGCGGGGGGCGTCGGCGGCGGTGAGGCCGAAGACGGTGGTGGGCAGGCGGGCTCGGGCGTGTTCGGTGGTGGCGGTCCAGGCGGCGAGGACGCGGGCGAGCCCGTCGCGGTGGGGGGTTCGTGAGGTGGAGTGCTGGCGGATGAGGTCGGGCAGGCGGTAGCGGGGCTGGCCGACGGGGTCGGTGCCGACGAGTTCGAGGAGGTTGACGTCCACGAGCAGGTCGGTGACGTCGTCGGCGCGGTGCCGGTCGAGGGCGGCGGCGACGACCCAGCCGGGCTGGGGCGCGGCGCCGAGCAGGCCGAGGGTGGCGAGGGTGCGGGCGGCTTCGGCGGGCAGGTGGCTGTAGCTGCGGTCGAGGCGGGCGCGTACTTCTTCGAGTTCGCCGAGGCGGTCGTCCTGGAGGCGTTGCCGCAGGACGGACAGGGACCAGCCGGGGCGTCCGGCGAGGCGGGCACCGGCGCTGCGGAGGGCGAGAGGGAGCCGGCCGCAGGCGGTGACGATGGCGAGCGCGTCGGCGCGTTCGCGGGCGACCCGGTCGGGGCCGGCGATCCGGGCGAGGAGGCGCAGGGCGTCGTCCTCGGGCAGTTCGGCGAGGGTGACGTGGCGGGCGCCCGGCAGTTCGGTGATGCGGCGTCTGCTGGTGATGATGACGGCGCTGTCGTTGCCGGGGAGCAGGGGGCGTACCTGGGCGGCGTCGAGGGCGTCGTCGAGCAGGATGAGCATCGGTCGTTCGGCGAGCAGGGAGCGGAGCAGGGCGGAGCGTTCGTGGAGGGTGGGCGGGGGGCGTTCGGCGCCGAGGGCGCGGAGGGCTTCGGCGAGCAGGTCGGCGGGGTGCCTGCCGCCGAGGTCGAGGTGGAGCTGTCCGTGGGGGAAGCGGGGCCGGAGGAGGTGCGCGGCGCGTACGGCGAGGGCGCTCTTCCCGGCGCCGGGCGGGCCGGTGATCACGGCGACGGCGGCGGGGCGCGGGCGGGTGAGTGCGGCGAGTTCGGGCTCGCGGCCGGTGAAGTCGGGGATGTCCGGGGGGAGCTGGTGCGGGGTGGTGGGGAGGGAGTCGTCGGCGAGGACGGTCTCGTAGGCGCGGCGGAGTTCGATGCCGGGTTCGACGCCGAGTTCGTCGACGAGGCGGGCGCGGATGCCGGCGTAGGCGCGTAACGCCTCGGCTTTGCGTCCGCCGGCGTGGAGGGCGAGGATGAGGCGGCTCCACAGGTCCTCGCGGTAGGGGTGTTCGGCGAGGAGGGCGCGCAGTTCGCGGACGGCTCCGGCGTGGTCGGCCCGGTCGAGGCGCTGGGCGATGAGTTGTTCGGCGGCGCGGAGCCGTGCTTCGTGGAGGGGGTCGAGGCGGCGTTCCCACAGGGGGCTGCCGGGCAGGTCGGCGAGGGGGGCACCGCGCCAGAGGGCGAGGGCGTCGGCGTAGCGGCCGTGTTCGACGTGGTCCTGGAAGACGAGCAGGTCGAGCGTGTCGGCGGGGACGTCGATGGCGTAGCCGGATCCGGCGCCGCGCAGGGCGTCGCCGGCGCGGGCGGCGCGGGACAGGTCGGCGCGCAGGGAGCTGACGTAGGTGCGCAGGTTGGCCTGGGCGGAGCGGGGCGGGCGCTGCGGCCAGAGGACCTCGGCGAGCTGGTCGCCGCCGACGACCCGGCCGGCGTCCAGCAGCAGGGTGGCGAGCAGCAGCCGTGGCTTCCTGCCGGAGATCCGGACGGGACGTCCCGCTGACCGGACTTCCAGCGGCCCGAGCACGTGAAAAGTGACCGTCATGACCGCATCAGCTCCTCTTTGGAGGCCTGACAGCTTTTTGTATCGGTTCTGGATGTTCTTTGTGCGGTGAATCTCGACCCTGGGTTCAGAGCCCCTCCCGGAAAGGATCACCCGATGAGGTTCAGCGGAGCAATGGTCGCGGGTGTCGCACTCTTACTCAGCATAGGAACGGCGTCCACGGCCTCGGCCGACCCGTCGCTCGACCCGGAGCCGTCGTCCGACAGCGTCGGGATTCTGGCCACCAACTTCCAGCTGCCGTTCCCCTGCGGGCAGTCCTGGAACGGCAACTCCAGCGCGAGCAGCGCGCACCAGTCGTGGGAGATCGACTTCAACCGGGGCAGCACGGCCGGCGCCGACCTCGGCGACACGGTGGTGGCGGCGGCGTCGGGCACGGTGGGCATCTCGGCGCACCAGGGCTCGGCGAACGGCTACGGCAACCTGGTCAGGATCGACCACGGCAGCGGCTGGTCCACCTACTACGCGCACCTCAACACGCGGTCGGTCAGCGCGGGCCAGTCGGTCTCGCAGGGCCAGAAGATCGGCACGGTCGGCAACACCAGCAAGCCGGGCAACAACATCAGCCCGCACCTGCACTACGAGGTGCGGCAGGGCACCGGCTACCCGGACAACATCCGCAAGGCGGTCTTCAACGGCGTCACGTTCGGCTATCCGGTCCAGACGCTGACCTCGCGCAACTGCGGCGGCTCCAGCAACCCGTACACGCCGCAGGAGGCGTGCGGATCGGGCTACGACGTGATCGACTCGGCCGGGCTGGGCACGTCGGGCACGGTCTACCTGCTGTACAACAACGGCAACGGCAACAACTGCGTCGTCACGATGAAGCACACCTCGCTGGACACGCCCACGGCCACCACCGCGTATCTGGAGGTGCAGGGCAGCACCCGGAAGACCGATTCGGGCAACTACTCCTACTATGCGGGTCCGGTGTACGCGTACGCGCCGGGCAAGTGCGTCCGGTGGGGCGGCAAGGCGGGCTCGTCCACGTACGACAGCCCGTTCGAGCACTGCGGCTCCTAGAGCGCGTCGAGGATGTCGATGACGTAGAGCGTCGGCTCTCCCCGTGAGCTGGTGGGCGAGCCGATGGCGACCCGGCCGCCGACCCGCTGGCCGCGTAGGCCGTCGACCCAGCCGGGCGGCACCGTGTCGGGGGTCAGCCGGTAGGCGCTCGGGCCGCCGCGCTTGTAGGAGGAGTCCACGACTTCGCGTGTGGGCCAGGAGGCCGCCACGTACTGGATGACGATCTTGTCCCCGGGCATGACCTCGGCCCCGGACCCGCCGATGAGCGTGCGGGCCGGGGCCGCCGGCGTGAGGTCGGCGGGGACGGTGGGCAGCGGCCGGCCCACCAGGCGGGCGTCCGGCGGGTAGCCGCCGATGATGTCGAAGACCACGACGAGCGTTTCGGCGGGCGGGACGCCGTCGAGGCGCATGTCGGGCCCGAGCGTCTGGACGGCGGGGCCGACGAGCAGCACCCGGCTGCCCGCCGCCCGCCCGATGAGGGCTTCCTGCCAGGTGCGGGGCACCGCGCGCCCGTCGAAGACGACGGTGACGGGCTGGTTGGCCTCGTACGTGCTCAGGTGCGGCTCGTTGCCCGACCAGCGGCGGATCTCGACGTCGGCGAGCACCACGTCCCCGGGCATCGTGCGCCGTCCGGCGCCGTGGGAGAGCAGGACCACCCGAGGCGTGCGTCCGGGTTTGCCGGGCGGGATGGTGACCTCGGGCGGGGCGCCGACGGGGCCGGCGACGACGGGCAGCGTGCCGCTGTCGGCGACGCCACAGGAGGTGGCGAGCACGAGTACGGCGGGCCAGAGCAGGCGCACGATTCCTCCCGGTGCGAGATCCGCCCGCTTCCTTGCCGGGATCACCACAAGGCATGCCCACCTGCTGACAAAGGCGCGGCACACTAAGGGGCGTGAGCAAGCCGAACCTGGCCCGCAGGGTCGCCGAAGCCGCCGAGCTCGCGCTGACCCGCAACAAGTACGTGACGTTCCTGGACGTGGTGACGGGTCTGCGCTGGCTGCATTCGCGTCATGTCGACACCTGGCGGCAGGGCCGGGCGGCCACGCTGGCGGAACTGGCCGCCGTCGACGAGGACCGCCTGGTGGCCACGGCCGCGCTGCTCGGCGACTGGGCGCGGGCCAGGGGGCTGCGCCCGGTGGAGACGCCGTACGTGTCGGGCAGCCGTGACCGGCGGCCGTTGCGGTTCACGGGCGGGGGCGGGCAGGAGGCGTTCCGGGTGCACTGGCTGTCGCCGGACCTGAGCGAGGCGCGGGTGCGGCAGCTCACCGAGCGGCAGAGCAAGGCGCCTGATCTGGTGGTGGTCGCGCCGCTGGAGGCGTGGACGTGCGCGTCGTGCCGCGACACCGGGCCTTATCTGATCATGGAGGACGACCGGCCGCACTGCCTGACGTGCGCGGATCTGGATCATCTGACGTTCCTGCCGTCGGGTGACGCTGCGTTGAGCCGCCGGGCCAAGCAGGAGAGCCGGCTGTCGGCGGTGGTCGTCCGCTACAACCGGCGGCGCAAGGTCTACCAGCGGGCCGGGCTGCTGGTGGAGGAGGAGGCGCTGGCGCGGGCCGAGGAGCGCTGCCTGGCCGACGAGGAGGTGCGGCTGCGCCGCCGCGAGCGTGACGCGGTGCGCCGGGCCGAGCAGGACGTGGAGTTCCAGGCGCGGATGGCGGCGGAGATCGCCCGGCTGTTCCCCGGCTGCCCGCCGGACAGGGCGCGGGAGATCGCCGAGCACGCGGGGCTGCGCGGCAGCGGCCGGGTGGGCCGCACGGCGGCGGCCAAGGTCCTGGACGAGAACGCGATCACGCTGGCCGTGATCGCGTCCATCCGTCATCGCGACACCGACTACGACGAGCTGCTTATGTCGGGGGTGCCTCGTATGGTGGCCCGAGACCGGATCAGGGCCGCGATCGACCGCAAGCTTGAGGAGTTCCGGACATGACCGACTGGCACGACATCCGCGAGGAGCTGCGCGCGTTCGCGCTCGGCCTCCCCGAGACCCACGAGGACCACCCGTGGGGCGAGACCGTGATCAAGGTGAACAAGAAGGTGTTCCTGTTCCTCGGCATCGACGAGCGGACCGAGAAGTGGGACCCGACCTTCGGCGTCAAGCTGCTGTCGGAGACGCACGGACACGCGCTGACCGTGCCGGGGGCGGCGCCGAGCGGCTACGGGCTCGGCAAGGCCGGCTGGGTGACGGTGCCGTTCCTGGCCGAGCTGCCGGAGACCGAGGTGCTGCTCGACTGGGTCGAGGAGAGCTACCGGGCCATCGCCCCCAAGCGGGCGGTCAAGCTACTGGACGGCCAGCCGTAGCGCGAAGCCGACCAGCAGCACGCCGGTGACCCGCTCGACCCGGGCGCGCACCCGGGGCGTGCGCAGCAGCGCGCCGACCCGGTCGACGATCAGGTTGTAGAGGCTGAACCAGAGCGCGTAGAGCACGGCGATGATGCCCGACAGCAGCAGCGCGCTGCTCAGCGTGTCGCCGTGCGACGGGAGAAACTGCGGCAGCCACGTCACGAACAGCAGCAGCACCTTGGGGTTGAGCAGGTTGGACAGCAGGCCCCTGCGTACGTGGACGAGCGGCGAGCCGCCGGGCGCCGACTCGGCGGCCTCGGCGGTCTCGGCGGCCTTGCCGCGGCTCGACAGCAGCGCGTGGACGCCGAGCCAGAGCAGGTAGCAGATGCCCAGCCCGCGCACCACGGTGAAGGCGGTGGGCGAGGCCACGAGCAGCGCCGACAGGCCGATCGCGGCGGCGGCGGCGTGCACGGACAGGCCGAGCAGGCCGCCGAGCATGGTGAGCAGCCCGGCCATCCGGCCGTGGGCGAGCGAACTGCGCATGATCAGGGCCGCGTCGGGCCCGGGGATCATGATCATGACAAGCGTGGTGACCACGAAGGTCAGCAGCATGGCGGGGGTCTCCCGGAGCTGGAGGCGCGCTCCGGTCGACCCGCTCGTGCGCAGGCCGCACGGTGACGCGGGCGAACATCGGTGAAGTGCCTTGTGGGCAAGCCGATGTTACCTGGTCAGGTGACCGCGAGCCGCCGCGCGTATCGGTCGTCGCGCCAGAGCTCCTTCTCCAGCACCTCCAGCAGCGTGGTGGCCGCGTCGTACACGTCGGTGTAGCGCGTGTAGAGCGGCGCGAGGCCGAAGCGCAGGATGTCGGGGGCGCGGAAGTCGCCCTGCACGCCCCGGTCGATGAGCGCCCGCATGACCGGGTAGCCGTCGGGGTGGCGGAAGCTGACGTGGCTGCCGCGCCGTTCCGGGTCGGCGGGCGAGGCGAGCTCCAGCGCATCGCCGACGAGCTCGACGAACAGCTCGCCGAGCGCCACGCTCTTGGCCCGTAGCCGGTCGAGCGGCACCCGGTCCCAGATGTCGAGGGCGGCCTCCAGCGCCGCGAACGACAGCACGTGCGGCGTGCTGATCGCGAACCGCCTGATGCCCTCGGCCGGGCGGTATCCGCTCTCGAACGCGAACGGGTCGGCGTGGCCGTGCCATCCGGACAGCGTGTTCACGGCCGTCGCGTGGTGGCGCGGGTTCACGTACAGGAAGGCGGGGGCGCCGGGGCCGCCGTTCAGGTACTTGTACGTGCAGCCGACGGCGAAGTCGGCGGCCGAGACGTCCACGCGCAGGGCGCCGACGCTGTGGCACACGTCCCACACCATGAGCGCGCCCGCGGCCTGCACCCGGGCGGTCACCTCGGCGACGTCGTGCCGTTCTGCCGTGCGGTAGTCGACCTCCGACAGCAGCACCACGGCGGCGTCGTCGAAGCGGCCCTCGGCGAAGTCGCGGATCTCGTAGCCGGCGGCCAGCCCTTCGATCATGTAGTGGTCGGTGGGGAAGTTGTTGACGTCGGAGACGATCACGCGGCGGTCCGGGCGCAGCCGCAGGGCCGCCGAGACGGCCTGGTGGACCGCGATGGACGTGGTGTTGCCGGCCACGACCTGGCCGGGCCCGGCGCCGATGAGCGGCGCGATGCGGTCGCCCACGCGCAGCGGCTGGTCGTACCAGCCCGCGCTGTTCCAGCCGCCGACGAGCTGCACGCCCCATTCGTCGGTCACGGCCTGGTTCACCCGTTCCGGAGTGCGGCGCGGCAGCGCGCCCAGCGAGTTGCCCACGAGGTAGATGACGCCTTCGGGCAGCGCGAACTCGTCCCTGAAGTCGCGCAGCGGGTCGTCGGCGTCCAAGGCGAGGCAGCGGTCACGGTCCTGCAACGCGTCACTCCTTCGGGGGGATTGTGGCAATCACCCGATTGATGCCATTTTCGTACTGTCTGGCATACCAGTTCTGGACCGGGTTGTGCGAGGTGTCGTCGAGCCTGAGCTTGCCGCGCGGGCTCTCCAGCTCCCCCACCCCGGCCAGCGCCTCCCCCAGGTCACCGCCGCGCGCCGCCGCCCGATCGATGAGCCGCATCGCGTCCCAGCTCTGCAACGCCACCACCGACGGGTTCTTGCCGGTACGCGCCCGCCAGGTGGCGACGAACGCGGTGTTGGCCGGGTTGTCCAGCGCCGGCGAGTAGCTGCCGACGCTGGTGATGCCCTCGGCGTCCCGGCCGATCGCCGCCAGCACGTCCTCGTCCACGAGCTGCTGGCAGGCCAGCAGCTCGATCCGGGCGTCGTAGCCGAGCTGCCTGAACGCCTTGACGAACGTGACCGCCTCCCCGCCCGCGTAGAACGCGTACAGCAGCTCCGCCTCCGGCGGGATCCGCTCCAGGTACGGCTCCAGGTCCCCGACCTTCCCGTACGGCGTCAGGATGCGCGTGAGCGGGCCCGCGCCGTACCCCTCCTCGAACCCGTCGAGCGTCTCCACGCCCGCCGAGTAGTCGGAGGCCATGAGCACCACGCCGGTCCGCCCGTAGCGCTCGGCGGCGTAGCGGCCGGCCGCCTCGCCCTGCTCGCGGTTGGTGTAGGAGACGCGGAAGACACCGGGGCCGCCCAGCTCGTCGGCGCCCGCGTTGGCGATCACCACCGGCGTGCCGTCCGCCGCCTCGGCGACCGACACGGCGACCGGCGAGGCCAGCAGCCCGGTGATCACGTCGGCGCGCTCCTGGCTCACCAGCCGCCGGGCCTCGCGCCCACCCCGGTCGGCGGCGCCCGCGTCGTCGGCCACGACCAGCCGGGCCGGCCTGCCGCCCAGCCTGCCGCCGTGCTCGTCCAGGTAGAGGCGCATGGCGGCCTCCATCTCGTCGCCGAGCATCGCGTACACGCCGGTCTGGGAGATGATCGCGCCCACCGTGAGCTCGCCGTCGTCGCGGGCCTCGGTCGGGGCCGGCCCGCCGCAGCCGGCGGCCAGCAGCACCAGCAACCCGGCCACGGGCAGGCGCATGGGTGCTCCCTTCGTCAGCCCAGGAACGCCCCGGCGTTGCCGCTGAGCAGCTTGGCCCGCGCCTCGTCGGACAGGAAGCCCGCCTTGCGGACCAGCGCGCCGACGGGCGACTCGCCGAGCGGGTAGGGGTAGTCGGAGCCGAGCATCACGTGGTCCTCGCCGATCGTGTCGACGAGCAGCCGCAGCGCCCGCTCGTCGAAGACCACGGTGTCGACCGCGAACCTGCCGAGGTAGGCCGACGGCGGCCGCTCCGAGACGCCGACCAGGTCGTCGCGCCGGTGCCAGGCGTTCTCGAACCGGCCCAGCCAGAACGCGAACGACCCGCCGCCGTGGGCGAAGCAGATCCGCAGCGTATCCGGCACCCGGTCGAAGACGCCGCCGAGGATCAGCGCCAGGATCGACAGGTGCGTCTCGGCGGGCATCCCGACCAGCCACTGCGCCATCCACCGCTCGACGCGCGGGCCGCCGGGCATGTCCCACGGGTGCACGAAGACCGGCACGCCGCGTTCGGCGCAGTGCTGGAGGAACTGCACGATCCCGGCGTCGTCGAGGTCGCGGTCGCCGACGTGGTTGCCGATCTCCACGCCCCGGTGCCCGGCCGCGATGCTCCGGTCGAGCTCCGCGCAGGCCAGGTCGGGGTCCTGGAGCGGCACCTGGCAGAACGGGATCAGCCGGTCGCCGTCGCAGATCTCCAGCGCGAGGTCGTTGAAGATCCTCGCGACCCGTACGGCCTCGGCGGCGGGCCTGTCGTAGGCGAAGAACACCGGCGTCGGCGAGACGACCTGCCGGTCCACGCCGTCGCGGTCCATCGCGGCCAGGCGGACGTCGGGGTTCCAGCAGTCATCCTGGATCTTCCGGAAGTTCCGGTCGTTGACGAGGATGGTCGCCTCGCGCTCCGACTCGATCCGCAACCGGGGCGCCCCCGGCCAGCCCAGCTCCGGCCAGCCTCGGGGCACGTGGTGCGTGTGGATGTCGGTGATCATCAGCCCTTGCCAGGATGGAGCGTGCCGCAGGAGTCACAGGTGCGCGCCTTCTCGTCGGTGTAGAAGGCGTTGAAGACCGGCGGCAGGTCCTTGACGATGTCACGCACCTGCAGCTCGACCTCGTGCACCAGCGCGGCGCACTGCGGGCAGTACCACTGGAACCGCTCCAGGACCCCCTCCGGCCGCACCCGTTCCACCACCAGCCCGACCGAGCCCTCCTCGGGCCGCTGCGGCGAGTGGGGCATCCCGGGCGGCAGCAGCCACATCTGCCCCTCCCGGATGTGCACGGTGTCGGGCCCGTCGTCGGTCATCACGTTCACGTGCATGTTGCCGCGGACCTGGTAGAACAGCTCCTCGTACGGGTCGATGTGGAAGTCGGTGCGCGCGTTGGGCCCGCCGACCACCATCACGATGAAGTCCTCGGCCCCCTCGAACACCACCTTGTTCCCGACCGGGGGCTTGAGCAGATGGGCGTGCTCGTCGATCCACTTGGTGAAGTCGATGGGCGGGATCATGATCGCTCCTGGGGGTGGTAGGCGACGGCTTGCATCTCGATCAGCAGGTGGGGGTGCGGCAGCTGGTGCACCGCGACCGTGGTCCGCGTCGGGCCCTCCTCGTCGAAGAACTCGGCGTAGACCTCGTTGTAGCCCTTGAAGTCGTTCATGTTGACCAGGTACGTGGTGATCTGTACGAGGTCGGCCAGCGAGCCTCCGGCGGCCTTGAGGATGTCGCCGATGTTCTCGATGACCGCCCTGGTCTGCTCGCGGATGTCGAGCTCCGGCGCGCCGTGCTTGTCGACGCGCACGCCGACGAAGGTGTTGTCGGGCCGCCGCGAGCTCGTGCCCGACACGTACAGGAAGTCGCCTGCCCGCTTCACGTGCGGGAACCTGCCGAGCGGTGTCGCCTTGCCACGCACCTGCAGTGCCTCGCCCCGATCAAGGCTCACTGGGAGAACACCGCCCGCACCGAGCCCAGCCCGTCGATGTGCGCCTCGAAGGCGTCGCCGGGCTCCACCGGCACGACGGGGCCGAGCGCGCCCGTCAGCACGACGTCACCGGCGCGCAGCGGGTGCGCGGTGCGGCCGAGGGCCCCGGCCAGCCACACGGCGGCGTTGAGCGGGTGGCCCATGCAGGCCGCGCCGGACCCGGCCGACACCTCCTGCCCGGCGCGCGTCATCCGCATGACGGCCAGCCGCAGGTCGGTCCCGGCCAGCGGGACGGGCGTGTTGCCCAGCACGAACGCGCCCGCGGAGGCGTTGTCGGCGACGGTGTCGGCCGGCGTGATGTCCCAGTCGGCCACGCGCGAGTCGGCGATCTCGACGGCGGGCAGCACGAAGTCGACCGCCCGGATGACCTCCGCGACGGTGAACGGCCCGCCCACCAGGTCGGCGCCCATGACGAAGGCGATCTCCGCCTCGGCCCGGGGCTGCAGGAACCTGCTCACCGGCACGGGCAGCCCATCAAGGTAGGACATATCCGCATAAAGCATGCCGTAGGTGGGTGTGTCGATCCCGAACTGCTTCTGCATCAGCGGATTCGTCACGCCGATCTTCCGCCCGACCAGCCGCCGCCCCTCGTCCAGCGCCCGGGCTGTGTTGATCTCCTGTACGGCGTAGCCCTCGGCCAGGGTGCTGACCAGGTCCCGGATGGGCGCGCACGGCTTGCCCGACCGGGCCGCCTCCAGCAGTCGGTCGGCGGCCTGTCCACGCGCATCGACTGCCTGCGACCATTCATCGTGCATCGGGGTACTCCAGCTTGATCGTAATCGTGGTGGGCTCGGAATAGAAGTCGAGCGACCGTGTCCCACCTTCCCTGCCAATGCCCGACAGCTTGACGCCGCCGAACGGGGTGCGCAGGTCGCGCAGATACCAGGTGTTGACCCAGACGAGCCCGGCCTCGATCCGCTGCGCCACCCGGTGCGCCCGGTCGAGGTTCGCCGTCCACACGGTGGCCGCGAGCCCGTAGTCGCTGTCGTTGGCCAGCGCCACCGCCTCGCCCTCGGTGTCGAACGGCGCGACGTGGCAGACCGGCCCGAAGATCTCCTCGCGGTTGAACGCCGACGACTCCGGCAGCCCGGTCACCACGGTCGGCTCCACGAAGTAGCCCCCGTCGCGCGCGTCGCCGAACTCCGGCACGCCGCCGCCGGTCACGAACGTGGCCCCCTCGTCCCGGGCCAGCGCGTAGGCGCCGAGCACCTTGTCCCGGTGCTCGGCCGAGATCATCGGCTGCGGCTCCACCTCGCGCGCCCGCGCCGCCAGCCGAGCGCAGAACTCCTCGAACACCGGCCGCTCGACGTAGAGCCGCTCGGTGCACAGGCACACCTGGCCGCCGTTGGTGAACACCGACCTGGCGCAGCCCTCGACCGCCCTGTCGAGGTCGGCGTCGGCGAACACCAGGCCCGCGTTCTTGCCGCCGAGCTCGAAGGAGACCGGCCTGACCCGGTCGGACACCGAGCGCATGATGGCCGTGCCGGTGCGGGTGGAGCCGGTGAACGTCACGCCGTCGACGCCGGGGTGCTCGACCAGGAGCCGGCCGCTGGTCCCGTACCCGAAGATCACGTTGACCACGCCGTCGGGCAGGCCGGCGTCGGCGCAGATGTCGGCGAACAGCGACGCCGAGCCGGGGGTGTTCTCCGACGGTTTGACCACCACGGTGTTGCCCGCCATCAGCGCGGGCGCGAGCTTCCAGGTCATGAGCAGGAACGGCAGGTTCCACGGCACGACCACCGCGACCACGCCGAGCGGCCTGCGGATCGTGTAGCTGAGCACGCCGGGCAGGTGGAACGCCTCGTCGGGGCGCTGCGCGGCGATCTCGGCGAACGCCCGGAAGTTGGCGGCGCCGCGCGGGATGTCGAGCGTGCGGGTCTGCTCCAGCGGCTTCCCGGTGTCGGCGATCTCGGCGGCCACCAGGTCGTCGAAGCGGGCCTCGATGCCGTCGGCGAGCCTGCGCATCCACCCGGCGCGCTCGGCCGCGGGCAGCGCCGCCCAGCCGGGCGCGGCCGCGGCGGCGGCCTCGACGGCCTGCCGGACGACCTCCTCGTCCGCCTCGCGCGCCTCGCCGGCCCGCGCGCCCGTCATCGGGTCATGGACGCCGAACGCCGGCCCCTGGGCCACCCGCCGGCCGCCGATGAAGTGGTTCAGCACCGAGCTCGCCTCCTCGCTCTGCATCGTCTCTCGCCGGCGGGCGCCGCGCCATGCCGCTCCTGCATGATCGCGGAGACCTGTCCTGGGAGTCATCTTCTCGTAGCCACGAATCGGCCGACATCATGGTCCGGTGAGGCAGACGTGGGTTTTGTGGGGAAACGTCATTATTGCTGGTACCTTTGCGCTGTTTTTCGGCGTGCTCGCCATCATGCTCCTCGCCCGGCGCCGCGCCCGCCGAGGCCACCCCGCGCCGCTGCGCACCGCGCTCGCCGACGTGGGGATCGTGGTCGGCACCGCGCCGTGGATCTGGATGATCCTCACCCCGGCCACCGGTCAGGAAGGTGTCAGTCTCGTCCCGTTCAAGGACCTCGCCTGGATCGCGAGCGCGCCGTGGGAGACAGTGTTCGTGCAGGTCGGGGGCAATCTGCTGGCGTTCGCGGCGCTGGGGGCGCTGCTGCCCGTGCGCACCGCCAGGATGGCCTCCGCGGCCCGCGTGGCCGCCGTCGCGGCCGGAGCCTCCGCGCTCGTGGAGGTGCTCCAGTACGCGCTGCGGCTCGGCAGGTTCTCGTCCGTGGACGACGTGCTGATCAACACGCTGGGCGCGGCGGCGGCGGCTTTGGTTACTCGCCGCTGGTGGGCGTCTCATATTTCGGTCGGCCCGAATTCCCGATAAATAGGCCATTAAAAACGGGCACTAATCGACACACAGGCACACACCGCTCAAAAGAATGCTCGGGACCAACCTCCGTATCTGTGCGATCGTGGACAAGACGGGGCAAGTTCTCTGGAGACGCCAAACCCGCTTGGTGACAGAGGGTGATCAAACAGTGTCTGAATCCCCGGTACCCCACGAGCCCCCTATCTATCGACGCATCGCCGACGGCCTCCGCTCCCGGATCCTGTCCGGCGAATTGCGCGACGGGGAACGGCTGCCGGGCGAGAACGCGCTCATGGCCGACTACGCAATCGCACGGGCCACCGCCAGGCAGGCGCTTGCGGTACTGATCAACGAAGGGCTGGCGGTGCCGAAGCGAGGCTCGGGGGTCTACGTGAGACTGTTCAAACCGATCCGCCGGCACGGCTCCCGCCGTCTGGCGCGCGAGCAGTGGGGCCAGGGACGATCCATCTGGGAGGCCGACACCCGCGGCCGCCCCTTCACCGTCGACGAGGTCGAGGTGGCCCGCGAACAGGCCCCCGACGAGATAGCCGGCGTGCTGGAGAGCCGCGAGGTCTGGGTGCGCCGCCGGCGCTACTCCGTCGACTCGCGGCCCGTGCAGCTCGCCACCTCCTACTTCCCGGCGCAGCTCGTCGAGGGCAGCGCCATCACCGCCGCCGAGACCGGGCCCGGCGGCGTCTACGCCAGGCTGGGCGACCTCGGCCTGCCCCCCGCCCACTTCACCGAGGAGGTCCGCGCCCGCATGCCCCGCCCCCGCGAGAGCGTCATGCTCGGCCTGCCCGGCGGCACCCCCGTGATCGTCATCGACCGCACCGCCTACACCGCCGGCGGCCTCCCCGTCGAGCTCAACGAGATGGTCCTCGACTCGGCGGCTTACGTGCTCCAGTACGACTTCGACGCCTGAGTCAAGAAGGCAACGCTGACCTGTCCTTCCCGATCATTGACGTCTCTAGAGATGTGGCGCACCTTCGAAGGAGATGGAACCTCGTACAGGGGCCCCTGGAAGGTTGAACCGGATGACCTTTGACCGGCATCTAGCAGAGATCGCCCGGGAGTACCCGAAGTGGACCATCTGGCGTAGCGACGCCGGCCGCTGGTGGGCCACCCGTCACCACCCGCTGGACGCGGCCCAGCGCGACGCCGGATGCGCGATGACCATCGACGCGGACGACCCGGAGCAACTCCGTGAGCAGCTCCGGGACCAGGAGAGGCGCGCAGGCGAGGAGGAGGGGCGCGCCCCTCCCTGAGGCGTGGGCCGGTGCTGGCCGGTCCACGCCCTAGAGCCGCCCGGTGCCGGGTCCAGCGTCTCGGCGGCCCCGGCACCGGGCAACCAAACGGGGCCACTGACGTGGAAGCCTCCGACCCGATCGGGGGCGGAGGCTTCCACTTCGATCCTTCTGTCCTACTTGCGGGCCTCGGAGAGCCGGCCGAGGTTCACGTCCGTGTCGTCGGCGCTCTGCGGCTCCTCCTGAACGTCCTCCCGAACGTCCTCCCGCTCGACGACGATCCGCACGTCGTCCTGCGGGGCCGGGCCCACCGCCGGCTGGGTGGCGTCGGCGATGAGGGCGCCCGCGGCGGCCTCGTTGCGCATGAGGTCGCCCAGCACGCTGGTGACCTCGTTGAGCCGGCGCACCACCTCGGTGTGGGTGTTGGTCAGATACTCCACCCGCCGGCCGGCGTGCTCGTCCAGCGCGGCGACCCGCTGCTGCGCGGCCTGGAGCGCCGCCTCGGCCTCCGCGTTCGCCGCCTTGACCAGCTTGTCCGCCTCCGCCTGGGCGGTGGTGATCAGCCGCTCCGCCTCGGCGCGGGCGCCGCCGACCGTCTGCTCGGCCTCGGCCTGCGCCGACGTCACCATGCGCTCGGCCTCGGCGTGCGCCTCGCGGAGCCGGCTCTCGGCCTCGGCGCGGGCGGCGCCTCGGGTCTCCTCGGCGTCGGCGCCCGCCTGCGCCAGCATCCGCTCGGCGGCCTCGGTGGCCTCGCCCACGCGCCGCTCGGCCTCGGCCTGCGCCGAGGTGAGGATCTTGTCGGCCGTCTCGCGGGCCGTGCTCGTCATCCGCTCGGACTCCGACCTGGCGGCGTCGCGCAGCGCCTTGGCCTCGGCCTCGGCCTCCTCGCGCATCGCCGTCGCCTCTTCCTGGCCCAGCTTCAGAATCTGCTCCAGCCGGGTGCTGGGATTGAAGTTCTGCGGCACCTCGGCGATCTGCCGCCTGGCCTCCGCGAGCTCGATCCGGCCCTGCTCGGCCTGGTCGATCGCGCGCGCCAGCCGCTCTTCGAGATCCCTGATTTGGTTACGGGTGCGGATCATGTAGTCGTGGACCTGACGGCGGTTGTAGCCGCGCATCACGACTTCGAACGTGTCCTCTTGCATCAGATCGGGAATGCTCTCGTGCCGGTTTGTCATGCTCTACCTAAGGGGTTGCGTAAGGCGGGGAAAACTGCGGGTTGTGAGGGTCTGACGACGAGACGTTAAGAATCGACTTTCCTGCCATCTGCCCCCCTCCGCAACCGGAACGCCTGAGGAGAGACGGGAATTACGATGGGGCAGATGTACATCGCGGCATTGGACGGCGACGCTGTTCCGGACATCCATTCTCAGGCCTACATCGCCCCCGGTGCGGTCGTGGTCGGCAGGGTCTCGATCGGCAGGGCGTCGAGCATCTGGTACGGCTCCGTTCTGCGAGGTGACGACGAGCGGATAGAGATCGGCGAGGAGTGCAACGTGCAGGACCTGTGCTGCCTGCACTCCGATCCGGGCGAGCCCGCGATCCTGGAGTCGCGGGTCAGCCTGGGGCACAAGGCGATGGTCCACGGCGCCCACGTGGAGTCGGGCGCGCTGATCGGCATCGGGGCCATCGTGCTGGGCGGCGCCCGCATCGGCGCGGGCACGCTGGTGGCCGCCGGAGCCCTCGTGGGCCCCGGCAAGAAGATCCCGTCCGGCGTGCTGGTCGCCGGCGTGCCCGGAAAGATCGTGCGCGAGCTCACCGACGACGACCGGGCGTCTTTCGCCCGCACGCCGGACAACTACATGGCCAAGGCTCTCAGGCACCGGCAGGCGTCAGCAGTTTGATCAGGACCTCGTCCGACACCGAGGCGGTGTTGAGCGGGTCGGCGTACTCGGGCATCTCCGGCCGCAGGAAGCGGACGTAGTCCACGGTCAGCTTCAGGTCGGGCAGCCCCCTGACCTGCTTGGCGTTGCCCTTGGTCACGTCCTTCTTGAGCGTGCTGTAGCTGTCCCAGTCCGTGTAGGCGGTCACCCCCCACTGCAGCACCTCGGGCAGCTCCGACGGCCAGCGGCTGCCCACCTTCCACGCGCCGCCCTCGTCCTTGTAGAGGGCGACCGCGACCCGGCCCACCCGGGCCAGCACCAGCTCCACCCAGGCGCCCTTGACGGCCAGTTCCTGCGGCTTGGAGCTGCCGTCCCTGGTGAACTTCACCTCGACCTGGCTGCTCTTGTCGCCGGTGCCGGTGGTGACGGACATCCAGTTCGGGTTCTCGTACGAGCCCGGCACCCGGGCCATCAGGCCGCCGAGGGAGAACTTGCGCTTGGGCTTGCCGCCCCGCTTGCCCTCGACCTTGACCCGGGCGTGCATGACGATGTCGCCGGCCAGCTCCTGGTAGACGAACGGGCCGCGGAAGCCGTCGAACCAGGCGGACGTCTTCGGCTCCAGGTAGAGGGCGCCCTTGGCGGTCTTGTTCACGTCGAGGACCGCGATCCGGTCGACGTCCTTCTCGGTGTCGCTCAGCTTGGTCCACATCGACAGGTCGGTGGCGGCCCCGAACTCGGTCGAGGCTCCGCCCACCTCACCGCCGGGTGCCGGGGGCGAGGCCTTGGCGAGGGTGAGGACCCCGAGGGTGGGCGTCGGCGGCTGTGCCGTCGTCGCCGTGCCGCACCCCGCCAGGACGCACAAGGCCATCACGCTCCCCGCCATCTTTGCCCTCATAGCGGCCATTCTGCCGTGTTCCGGACGTGGTTGATTCGAGTTCGCCCAGTACGATGGCCGCCGTGCGCCCGTGGAATGCGTTCACCGCCGTGGAGGCGGAGGTCCGCGCGGTGGTCACCGGCCCACGCTGGCCGGAGCTCCCGGAGCCCGCGCGTGCCCACCAGATCGCCTCCCGCGCCCTCGTCACCGCCGACGGCGACCGATGGCTGTTCGCCGCCCACGCCCGCTGGCACCTGCACGACCCGGCAGGAGGCCGCTGGCACCCCGCGCCGCCGCCCCGCCACCTGCCCGCCCGCCGGGTCAGGCACGCCGCCGCCGCGCTGCCCGCCGACCTCGTCCCGCGCGGCCCAGACTTCGCCGCCGAGCCCGGCTCCACCCAGGCGTTCGTCGGCCCCGACGTGCCCGACCGGCTGTGCGGGCACATCCGTGAGCTGCTGCGGGCCAACTGCGGCAAGTCCGAGCCCGAATACCCGCTGACCGCCTTCGGCGAGATCTTCGCAGCCGACGTGCCCAGCACCGTGGCCGCCGTCTGGGGCACGATCATGTGGTGCGCCTACGCGCCCGCGTTCGACGGCAACGAGCGGCTGCTCACAGCCTTCGGGGAGTTCCTGCGCCGGCCGCTGCCCGGCGACGAGTGGGTGCGCTGGCTGCCCGCGCCGCCGCTCGCCGACCTCGTCCACCTCGTCGCCGAACGCCAGCGCGCCGGCCACCCGCGCGCCGCCCTCCGCCTGACCGCGCTCATCGCCGACACCGCCCAGTTCCTGCTCGCCGACGCCCGCTTCCGGCCCCGCGCGCTCGCGCTGCTCACCATGACCGAGCCCGCCCTGCAACAGCCCGGCCTGGACGACCACCTCCTCGACGACCAGGCCCTGCGGAGCGCCTGGCTCGCCCGCTGCCCACCCCGCCTGGCCCGCGCCCTCCTGCGCGACACCGACCCCGAGGCGCACCTCGCCCACACCGTCTACGACCTGCTCGAAGCCCTGGCCCACACCCCCGACCCGGCCCGGGCCGCCGCCGCCCACCTGGCCGACCTGTCCGACTCGCGGGGCCTGCTGCCGGGTCGCCTCGACCACCGCCTGCGCCGGGCCTACGACGACCTCCACCGCGCCGGCCTCACCAGCACCTCGGCCGCCGAGCGCACCCAGCCCGACGGCTTCCCCATCCGCCCGCCCGCTTCGAGGCATGCCACCGGGACGGGCCCGTACGCCGTGCTGGGGGAGGGCGGGGATCGGGGGCGGGTGGCGGCGGTGCTGGGGGCGGCGTACGCCGTGGGGCTCGCCTGGAGCAGGGTGTCGGGGGCGCGGGTGCCGCAGCGGGGGTTCGCGGGGGCGGCGGCGCTGGTGCGCAGGCTCATCCACGAACGGGACGACGAACCACCCCTAAACCACTAATCCCAATTTTTCACTCCAACCTCGCCTATATCCCCCAGTCACTCCATCGAACCGCCCATTCGCTGAATTGTGATCTGGGTTTGGGGAAATGACCCTCCTGTGGCCCGGGTGGCGCCGGAAGGAATGACTCCGATGGGCCATGTCGCCTGAAGGGACCGCACCGTAACCTCGAAGAGGGTGTGGGCTGCGGAAGGAAGGACGACGCGGTGGGGCACGATGACCTGGACTCTCGGGTCCACGACCGTGTCGCGTTGGACGAGATTGCGCTCTACGCCGAGGTGCTCACCGCCGTCGCTGTAAGCGAGCGGCGGCTTACCTTGGATGAGCTCGACGACGCGCTCGGATTGCGGACTTCGGCGAGCCGCTGAAGAAGATGACATGACCTGGTCCCGGACTCCCCAGGGGTCCGGGACAGTGCTTATCTGGAATGGCTCATCCTGACTAGTTCTTCAGGACCGTACGAGCCGCGCGATGGCCGCCGACGCTTCCTTGACCTTGGCGTCGGCCTCCGGCCCGCCGGTGGCGATGGCGTCGGCCACGCAGTGGGAGATGTGCTCCTCCAGCAGCCCGAGCGCCACAGCTTGCAGCGCGCGCGTGGCGGCGGAGACCTGGGTGAGGACGTCGATGCAGTAGGCGTCGTCGTCAACCATCCGCTGCAGGCCCCTGATCTGGCCTTCGATGCGCCTGAGCCGGGTGAGATAAGCCTGCTTGTCTCCGCTGTACCCATGCATGGTTCTACGGTACCCGTTACCCGTATGGTCAGCGGAGGTCCGCGATCAGCTTCTCCCACTGCACGCTGACCTCGTCGGCCGCGTGCCTGATCGCGGTGTCGAGCGCTCCCGCCGCGAGCGAGCGCCGCCTGCGCTCGTCGTCGATGAGTGACAGCAGCGCGGCGGCCAGCATCTCGGCCTCGCCGGCCGACTCGGGCACGAGCACGCCGTTGTAGCCGGTCGCCACGAACTCGGCCGGCCCCCTGGCTCCCTCGAACGCCACGACCGGCACCCCGCAGCCCATCGCCTCCAGCACGGTCATGCCCAGGTCGGCGCTGCGCGAGCTGTTGGCCACGATCGACGCCTTGGCGAACTCCCCCGCCAGGTCGGGCGTGGTGCCCATGAAGTAGACGTGGTTGTGCAGGCCCAGCTCGCTGACCAGGGCGCGGAGCCTGCGTTCCTCGGGACCGCCGCCGTACAGCCTGAGCCGCCAGTCGGGGCGCTTGTCGGCGACGATGGCGAAGGCGTTGATCAGCCGGTCGTACGCCTTGGCGGGCACCCACCGCCCCCCGGCCGCCACGATGCGGTTGTCCATCCGGGAGCGCGGCCAGGGCGCGATGGGCAGCGCGTCGGGCACGCTGTGCACGGCCGGGCCGCCGTCGAGCAGCCTGCGCCATTCCTCCTGCGCCGACTCGGTGGCGGTGACGACGGCGTCGAGGCGCGGGTAGAGCTTCCTGACCGGGCCGGGGACCGCGGGGCGGGCCCACTCGCGGGCGATGCGCAGGATCTCGCGCGGCGCGTGCCTGGCGGCCTGGACACTCAGTCCGGGCCGGGTGGTGATGAGAACGTCACTCTTGAGCCCGCGCAGCGCCCGCCACAGCGCCACCTCGGTGCGCACCTGCCCGCGCGGCAGCAGGTGCCGCACGCCGGGCCTGGCGTCGATGACCGAGCGCATGGTCACGTTCGGGCCGACGGGGAAGAACGGCTTCTCCTTCTGCCGCCTGAGACTGATCACCTCCACCTCGTGCCGCTGGGCGAGCGCCGTGGCCAGGTTGAGCGTGGACCGGACGTCGCCGCGCATGCCGTACGCGGAGGAGAGGATCAGGCTGACTCTCACCCGCCCACCTCGATGCGGAGCTCGTCGTCGGCCGTGTAGGAGGGCCGGACCGGGATGCCGTCGACCCGCGCCGACGGGTAGTGCAGGCGGCGGCGCTTGCCGTCGACGTCGTCGAGCCAGGCGCCGAGCCGCAGCGGCTCGGGCACGCCGTCGACCTCCAGCGACGGCTCCCAGGTGCCGGACCCCTCGGGGTCGGCCGCGAGCACGTCCACCAGCGAGAAGGCGGCGTGGAAGCGCACCCCCTGCACGGTGGCGGTGGCGCACACCCGCGCGCCCGTCTGCCTGCGCTGCAGGGCCAGCATGGCCTCGTGGCGGGAGTCGTCGTCCTCCAGCCCGGTGTAGGCGAGCAGGCCGGTGACCTCGAAGCGGCCTTCCCTGAACCAGACCGCGCGCACCTCGGCCACCGGCTCCGCGTCGTCGATCTTCAGCGCGAGATAGCCGTTGCGGGTGCGGTAGGAGCGGTAGGCGAGCGTGCGCTTGCACAGCGCGTACGCGTCGAGGTGGTCGAGCGAGAAGCCCGGGTCGATGCTGCGCAGCCGCACCCGCTTGCCGTCGTGGCGCAGGTAGGCGTCCCAGCGTCCGGCGCTGAGCAGCAGCGGGGCCAGCGACACGGCCAGGCTGGCCTCGCGGGCCACGGCTCCCGGGGTGCCGAGCAGCACGTCACGCTCGACGCCGCTGGTGCGGTGGCGCAGCACCAGCTCGGTGCCGGCCTTCAGCGGCTCGCGCATGGCCAGGCGCAGGGAGAGCACGTCGGCCAGGGTGACTTCCGCATCCGTCACGACGACGCTCATGCGTGCCCCCTCCCCGTCGAATAGAGCCATGCGACGTTGAGGTTACCGTGATTTTCCCGTTATGTGGATGGCAGATTTACGGGGATCGTCCCTTCTGACGTGCGAAACTCCTCCACAGACGGCTGTGGAGGAGTCCGACTATCCCGGTCAGGAAGGGCTCTTGACCGATTTGATCAAGAGCTGGGCCACGTCCACGACCTCCAGCGACTCCTTGGCCTCGCCGCTGTTCTTCTTCTCGTTGATGGCGTCGCCGAGCATCACCATGCAGAACGGGCACGCGGTCGACACCGTGTCGGGATTCGTGGTCAGCGCCTCGTCCACCCGCTCGGTGTTGATGCGCTTGCCGATGCGCTCCTCCATCCACATCCGGGCGCCGCCGGCGCCGCAGCAGAAGCCGCGGTCCTTGTGCCGGTGCATTTCCTGGGTCTGCACGCCGGGCACCTTCGACATGATGTCGCGCGGCTGCGAATAGACCTTGTTGTGGCGACCGAGGAAGCACGGGTCGTGGTAGGTGATCTTCTCCTCGATCGGCGTGATCGGCGTGAGCAGCCCCTCGTCCACCAGCTTGGCCAGCAACTGCGTGTGGTGCACGACCTCGTACGTGCCGCCGAGCTGCGGATATTCGTTGGCCAGCGTGTTGAAGCAGTGGGGGCAGGTGGCGACGATCTTCTTGACGCCGGCCTCGTTCAGCGTCTCGATGTTCTGCTGGGCCAGCATGTTGAACAGGTACTCCATGCCCAGACGGCGGGCCGGGTCACCGGTGCACGCCTCCATCGGGCCGAGCACCGCGAACTTGACGCCCGCGATGTGCAGCAGCTCGGCCACGGCCTTGGTGGTCTTCTTGGCCCGGTCCTCCAGCGCGCCCGCGCAGCCCACCCAGAACAGGTATTCGGCGTCCTCGGGCATCTTGTCCTCGACGAGCTCGACCTCGAAGTCCAGCTCCTCGATCCAGTCGGCCCGCTTCATCTCGGACATGCCCCACGGGTTGCCCTTGTTCTCCAGGTTCTTCACCATCACTCCCGCCTCGGACGGGAACGACGACTCCACCATCACCTGGTAGCGGCGCATGTCGAGGATGTGGTCGATGTGCTCGATGTCGACGGGGCACTGCTCCACGCAGGCGCCGCAGTTGGTGCACGACCAGAGCACGTCGGGGTGGATCACGCCGTCCTCGCCGACCAGCGGCTTCTCCAGCAGCGCCAGCACGTCCTGTCCGGCGTGCTCGTTGCTCGCCGCCATCAGGTACGGGGCCACCGCGAAGGCGTGGTCACGCTGGTCGATGATGAGCATCTTCGGCGACAGCGGCTTGTCGGTGTTCCACGCCGGGCACTGCGACTGGCAGCGTCCGCACTCGGTGCAGGAGTAGAAGTCGAGGAAGCCCTTCCACGTGGTGTCGCCGATCTTGCCTCGGCCGAGCTTCTCCGGGTCGAGGTCCTCGTCCTCGAAGTCGACGGTCTTGCCGTCGACCCGCAGCTCGGGGGCCGCGCCCATGGCGTCGGGGCGGCGGGAGAACAGCACGTTGAGCGGCGCGGTGAAGATGTGCAGGTGCTTGGAGTTCATCACGATGACAAGGAACACCAGCATGAAGCCGATGTGCAGCAGCAGCCCGATCTCCTCGAGCAGCTCGCTGTGCGGCAGCACGTCGCCGAGCGCCAGCGAGACGAACGCGCCCGAGGAGTAGGGGAAGTTGCCGTTGGCCGCCGCCGCGCCCCTGGCCAGGAAGAGCGTCCAGATGATGTTGAAGATCATGAACAGCACGAGCCACGCGCCGCCCAGGTGCGACCCGGAGAAGCGGGAGCCCCGGCCGAGCGTCTTCGGCGAGTTCTTCACCCGGATGACGGCGAAGGCGACCACGCCGAGCAGACAGGCGACCGCAATGAAGTCCTGGAGGAAGCCCAGGACCCCCCAGGTGCCGATCAGCGGGATGTGGAAGTTCGGCCTGCCGGTGATGGCGCCCTGGATGATCGCGCCGTACGCCTCGATGTAGACGGTCAGCAGGATGAAGAACGCCCACATGACGAAGAAGTGCGCGACGCCCGACGCCGTCCACTTGAGCAGCTTCTTCTGCCCGAACACCTCGACGAGCTGGGCCTTGATCTCCTGCCCGACGTTGGCCTTGGCATAGGCGATCCGCTCGGGCGCGGGCGGGCCCACTGTGGCGAGCTTGACCAGGAACAGCGCCCGGCGGCCCGCCATGGCGACCGCCGCGACGGTCATCACGAGCCCGATGATGGCTACCCAGAGCACGGATCCTCCCAACACCTCAGCGTATTGACCGGCCTCCCCAGAATCCTACCCGCCGGTAACATTCACAGGGTAACCCGCTACTCACCTTACGGTCAGGCCCGCGTCCAGAACAATGCTCTACCCGGTGAAGTAGCGTTGAATCGTCGGTCCCAGCAGCTCGGCCAGCTCCTCGGGATCGGCGCTCGCCATCGGCTCCAGCTTGAGCACGTACCGGGCCATGAGCACGCCGAACATCTGCGCGAAGGCCGCCTCGATCCGCAGATGCGGCACGTCGAGCTGGTCGGCCACCCTGAACAGCAGCGCGTTGGTGATGAACTCCCGGAACATCGGCACGGCCTGCTCGTTCGTCATGGCCGAGCGCACCAGGGCGATCATCGGCTCGCGCGTGTCGGGCTCGGCCGTCACGCTCAGGATCAGCGTGACCAGCCGCTTGCCCAGATCCTCGCGCGGACCGTCGAGCAGCGTCGGGATCACCACGTCAGGCGTGATCGGCAGCCGCATCGCCGCCGCGAACATGCCCTCCTTGGTGTCGAAATAGTGATGCACGAGAGCCGGGTCGACCTGCGCCTCCCTCGCGATCCCGCGCACCGTCGCCTTGTCGAACCCCTTCTCCGCGAACACCTTCCTGGCCGCGCTGAGGATCTCGCCCCGCGTGTCGGCCGACCCGGGCCTGCGCCCCGGCCCCCGCCTGACCGTCACCGGCCCACCGCCAGGTAGACGCGCATCGGCACCGACAGCACGCCGCCGGGGAACTCCCTCGTCAGCTCCGCCCGCTGCCGCTCGACCAGCTCGTCGGCCGCACCCGCGGACAGCGCCGCCATGTAGGAGTGGGAGCGCAGGTCGAGCAGGAAGTCCTCGACGCGCACCAGCCGGGTCCACGGGATCCACCGCTCCGCGACCACCTCGAACGCGGCCGCGATCGGCGGCACGGACCACTCCTCCAGCGCCGGACCCCAATAGGTCGGGCACGACCTGGCCAGCCGCTCCTCGTAGGCCGCCAGCCAGCCCGCCTGCGCGGCGTGCGCCAGGTTCCAGCAGCCGGCGATCGCGCCGCCGGGCCGCAGCACCCGCCTGGCCTCGGCGATCGACGCCACCGGGTCGAGCCAGTGCCAGGACTGGGCATAGGTCACCAGATCGGCCACGCCGTCGGCCAGCGGCAGCGCGTTGCCGTCGGCCAGCACGGCCGCCGTACCGCCGGACCCGGCCCGCGAGCGCAGCCGGGCCAGCATCTCCGCGCCCGGGTCGACCGCCACCACCCGCGAGCCGCGGGCCCGCAGGGCACGCGTCAGGATGCCCGTGCCGGCGCCCACGTCGACCGCCGTAGCGCCGTCGAGGTCGACGCCCGACACCTCCGACAGCGCCTGGAACAGCTCGTCCGGATAGGTCGGGCGGGCCGCGTCATAGGCGTCGGCGACCCGGTCGAACACCTTGCCGAGCTCGCGCATCGGCCCCACGCTCATCGCGTGGCCGCCAGGTGGAGCCGGGCGAAGGCCAGCCCCTCGGCCAGGTCGTCGATCCGCTCGGTGCGGCTGGACGCCTTGCGCGTGTTGACCTCCAGCACGACCAGGCCGTCGTAGCCGGAGCCCGCCAGCCGCTCCAGCAGCGGCGCGCACGGCTGGTTGCCCCTGCCGGGGACCAGGTGCTCGTCCTTGTTGGTGACGCCGAGGCCGTCGGCCAGGTGCACGTGGGCCAGCCGGTCGCCGAGCTTGGTGGCCATCTCCATCGCGTCGCTGCCGGACACCGCCGTGTGCGACAGGTCGAGCGTGACGTGCGGGAAGTCGTAGTCGGTCGGGTTCCAGTCGGGCGAATAGGGCACCACGTCGTTGCCCCGGGCCCGCAGCGGGAACATGTTCTCGACCGCGAACGTGATGTCGGTCTCGTCGCGCATGCGGGCCAGACCGGTCTCGAACTCGCGCGCGTAATCCCGCTGCCAGCGGAACGGCGGGTGCACCACGACCGTCGAGGCGCCCAGCCGCTCGGCCGCCTTCTGCGCCTTGACCAGCTTGGCCCACGGGTCGCGCCCCCACACCCGCTGCGTGACGAGCAGGCAGGGCGCGTGGATGGCCAGGACCGGCACCTGGTAGTGCTCGGAAAGCCGCTCGATCACGTCGATGTCCTGGCTCACCGGGTCTGCGCCGACCATGATCTCGACGCCGTCGTAGCCCAGGCGGGCCGCCAGCTCGAACGCATCGGGAGTGCGTTCCGGATATACCGAAGCGGTGGACAATGCGATCTTCGCATTGGGCACGCGGATGACATCAGCCACGCTGCCAGCCTAAGCCGGTTGACGCGATATGGCGCGCCGCCCCCTACGGTTGGGCCATGCCCAGGATCGCGAAAGGCGCCATTCCCAGTCCCAACATCTGGAACACCCCGCAGGTGTACGAGCTGGAGAATCGCGCCGTCGATCCCGAAGGCGCCGCCGACGCGGCCATGCGCGCGCTGCGTCCGTGGGAGGGCGCCACCGTGCTCGACATCGGCTGCGGCACCGGCTTCCACCTGCCGATCTACGCGCGCCACGCCGCCCGGGTGATCGGCGTCGAGCCCCACGGCGACCTGGCCGCTATGGCCCGCCGCCGCTGCGCCGCGCTCCCCGCCGTCCAGGTGCACGCCGCCGGCGCCCAGGACCTGCCGCTCCCCGACGCCTCGGCCGACGTCGCCGTCGCGCGCTGGGCGTACTTCTTCGGGCCCGGCTGCGAGCCGGGCCTGCGCGAGCTCTCACGGGTCGTACGGCGCGGCGGGGCGGCCTTCGTCGTGGACCTCGACGCCACCAGGGGCGCGTTCGGCCGGTGGTTCCAGCGGACGGTGCCGACGTATTCGGCGAAAGCCGTGGAGGGCTTCTGGGTCCGCCACGGATGGCAGCGGCAGGAGCTCGACCTGCGGATGGTCTTCGAACGGCGGGCCGACCTGGAGGCCGTGCTGCGCATCGAGTTCGCGCCCGAGGTGGCCGAGCAGGCCATCGCCGAGACCTCCGGCCTGGAGCTGGCCTATCCGAACGTGCTGCGCTGGCGCTACTACTGACCGGGCTTGACCCTGACGTCAGTGTCAACGTTTACCTTGAGGGCATGCGCATCGGAGAGCTGGCCGAACGGACCGGGGTGAGCACCCGCTCGCTCCGCTACTACGAGCAGCAGGGGCTGCTCAGCGCCCGCCGCAGCGCCAACGGCTACCGCGACTACTCCGAGGACGACGTCAAGCTCGTGTCGGAGATCCGCATGCTGCTGTCCGTCGGGCTGACGCTGGACGACACCCGCCCGTTCGTCGCGTGCCTGCGCGCCGGGCACAGCACGGGCGGTTCCTGTCCCGAGTCGGTCGCCGTCTACCAGCGCAAGCTGGCGGAGATCGACGAGCAGATCCGCGTCCTGCTCACCCGCCGCGCCGAGGTGTCGGCCCAGCTCGCCGACGCCTGCACGTTCTCTGGAGGTAAGCGATGATCACCCTGACCACGGACAACTTCGAGGAGCAGGTGCTCAAGGCCGACAAGCCGGTGCTCGTCGACTTCTGGGCCGAATGGTGCGGGCCCTGCCGCATGGTCGCGCCGGTCCTGGCCGAGATCGAGGCCGAGCACGGCCTGACCATCGGCAAGCTCAACACCGACGAGCACCCCGAGATCATGGCCCGCTACGGCGTCATGAGCATCCCCACGCTGCTGCTCTTCGACGGCGGCGAGCCGGTCAAGCAGGTGATCGGCGCCAAGCCCAAGCGCCTGCTCGTCAACGAGCTGGGGCTCGCGTAATCACAAGGATCTACGCGGCGAATCGTTCCCTGGACTGATTCGCCGCCCCACCCCCGCGGCCTAGGTTGGCCGCATGATCCGCTCCGCCCTGATCGGCCTGCTCACGCTGGCCGCCCTGCTCGCGCTCACCGTCGCGGGCCTCGCACCTCCATCGCCACGCGACTCCGGCGAAGGCTTCCAGGCCGTCAGGGCACACGAGCACGTCAAGGCCATCGCCCGCGCACCGCACCCCACCGGCTCCGCCGAGCACACCCGCGTGCGCGACCACCTGCTCACCGAGCTGCGCGCCCTCGGCCTGGAGACCCGCGTCCAGGAAGGCGTCGGCGTCCTGCCGCTCGACATCGACGGCGTCACCCCGATGGGCACGATGCGCAACATCGTCGCCGTCCGCCCCGGCACCGACCCGACCGGCCGCGTCATCCTGGCCGCCCACTACGACTCCGTCCCCGCCGCGCCCGGCGCCGCCGACGACGGGGCCGGCGTGGCCACCATCCTGGAGGTCGTCAGGTCGCTGCCGCCCGGCCAGCGCAACGACCTCGTCGTCCTGCTCACCGACGGCGAGGAGCAGGGCCTGCTCGGCGCCGAGACGTTCGCCCGCGACGACCCGCTGGCCAAGGGCACCGTCGTCGTCGTCAACAACGAGGCCCGCGGCGTGCGCGGCGCCGTCCAGATGTTCCGCGCCTCGCCGGGCTCGGCACCCCTCATCGACCTCTACGGCGCCGCCGCGCCGCACCCGTCGGCCGACTCGGCCTTCGCCGCGCTGCTCAGCATCCTGCCCAACAACACCGACTTCCACGTCTTCGACGAGGCCGGCTGGCTGGGCCTCGACTCCGCCTTCGTCGGCGGCGGCGCCTACTACCACTCGCCGCTCGACGACCCCGCCCACCTGAGCCTGAGCAGCCTGCAGCAGATGGGCGACAACACCCTCGGCGTCGCCCGCGCCCTCGGCGACGCCGACCTCACCAAGCTGCGGACCGGGGATGATTCGGTCTATTTCACGATTCCGGGCACCCTGATCCGCTACCCGCTCTGGCTCGAACTCCCCATCGCCGCACTCGCCCTCGCCCTGACCGTCGCCCTCACCTGGACCCTGCGCCGCCCAGCCCGTTCCCCTGCCGGCGACGGCTCCGCCTCACTGCCCCGGACCCTGGCCGCCGTCCTGCTCGCGCTGGTGCCCGTCCTGCTGTCGGCCGCCGCCGGCTTCGCCGTGATGCCGCTGCTCGGCCTCATCAGGCCCGAATACGACCAGATGTTCACCGGCGACCCCTACCGCCCCTGGCTCTACCAGGCGGCCCTGCTGACCTTCACCGTCGCCGTCGTCCTGGCCTGGCGGGCGATCCTGCGCCGCCTCGGCGCCACCGCGCTCGCCGCCGGCGCCCTGCTGCTGGTCGCCGTCCTGGGGACGCTCTCGGCGCTGCTGCTCCCCGGCGGCTCCCACACGTTCACCTGGCCCGCCCTGTTCGCCGCCGCCGGCTGGCTGATCGCCCGCCGCCTCCCGGGCACCGCCCTGCCCGCCGTCGCCCTCACCCTCGGCCTGGCGCCCGCCGTCCTGCTGCTCGCCGCCAACGCCGTGACCTCCCTGGACATCGGCCTCGGCGTCGGCGGCATGATCGCCGCGCCCCACTTCGCCCTCTTCGCCCTGCTCCTCCTCCCCCTCCTCAAGCAGAGTCCTCCCGCCGACGCCGCGAGCCCCGGGCGGCGCGGCCGGGCCTTCCTGCCGCCGCTCGTGGCCGTGGCCGCCGCCGTCGCCCTCCTCGCCGCCGGGCTGTTCGCCGACCCCTTCGACGCCGCGCACCCCCGGCAGCTCCGGCTCGCGTACGCCATGGACGCCGGCGAGAAGCGGGCCGTCTGGGGCACCCGCACCGACACCGCCACCCCCGGCAGCGAGCACTTCTTCCCCACCGGCGCCTGGACGACCACCACCGCCCAGCCCGCCCCCCTGCGCGCCCCGGCCCTGTCGGTGCTCGACGACCAGACCACCCCCACCGGCCGCACCCTCACCCTGCGCCTGACCCCGACCGGCGACGCCCCCGTCACCGGCCTCAGCCTGCCCCCCGGCGCCGCCCCCGCCCGCATGACCGTCAACGGCCGCGACCTGACCAGCACCGGCTTCGCCTACCACGCCCCACCCGGCGAACTGCGCGTCACCCTCACCCTGCCCCCCGGCCCGGCCCGCCTCCGCGCCTTCGAGCAGAGCCACGACCTCCCGTCCCTCCCCGGCTACCAGCCCACCCCCGACACCGTCGTCATGAACCCCTTGGCCACCGTCTTCCAGGACCACCCCCTCTAACCACGGCCCCCACCACCACAGACGCACCGACCCCATCAGCCCCACTGACCCCAACGCCCCCACCTCACCCGGCCCAGGGCCCTCAACGCCCTGGGCCGCCCTGTCGTCGTTGGGGATCGGCGGCCCGCGCCCCGTACGAGCCGCCAGCCTCAACTCCCCGGGCGGTGCGGAACGGTCGCGGGCTCCCGGGGGGCGCGGGACGGTCTTTGGCCGGCGGCGCAGGCCGGTCGTGGGGCCCGGCTGCGCAAGGCAGTCGGCGGCCGGGCACCGCGGGACGGTCGCGGACCGGACATCGCAGGCCGGTCGGCGGCCCTGCCACCCGGGACGATTGTCGGTCTTGGCCGCTACCCTGCTCGGCATGGCCAAGACAGCGCAGAAGCCCGGTTACCGCTGTGCCGAATGCGGGTGGCGTACCACCAAGTGGGTGGGCCGGTGCGGCGAGTGCCAGGCGTGGGGCACGGTCGACGAGGAAGGCGCCCGGGGCGGCGCGCACGTCGTCCAGGCCGGCGCCACCACTGCCCCGGCGATGCCGATCGGCCAGGTCAAGGCCGAGATCGCGGCCGCGCGCACGACGGGCGTCGGCGAGCTCGACCGCGTGCTCGGCGGCGGCCTGGTGCCCGGCGCCGTCGTGCTGCTGGCCGGTGAGCCCGGCATCGGCAAGTCGACGCTGCTGCTGGAGGCCGCGGCCCGCATCGCCGAGCGCGACACCGTCCTCTACGTGACGGGCGAAGAGTCCGCCGCCCAGGTGCGGCTGCGCGCCGACCGCATCGGCGCCATCCGCGACCACCTCTACCTGGCCGCCGAGACCGAGCTGTCGGCCCTGATCGCCCACGTCGAGAAGGTCCAGCCCCGGATGCTCGTGGTCGACTCGGTCCAGACGGTCGGCTCGGCCCAGGCCACCGGCGTCCCGGGCGGCGTCACGCAGGTGCGCGAGGTGGCGGCCAACCTGGTCCGCCTCGCCAAGGAGCGCAACATGTCCACCGTGCTCGTCGGCCACGTCACCAAGGAAGGCTCGATCGCCGGCCCCCGCACGCTGGAGCACCTGGTCGACGTGGTGCTGAACTTCGAGGGTGACCGCCACTCGCGGCTCCGCATGGTGCGCGCGATCAAGAACCGGTTCGGCCCCACCGACGAGGTCGGCTGCTTCGACCTGCACGAACGCGGCATCGAAGGCATCACGGACCCGAGCGGCCTGTTCGTCTCCCGGCGCAGCAGCCCCGTGCCCGGCACCTGCGTGACCGTCACCGTCGAAGGCACCCGCCCCCTCCCCGCCGAGGTCCAGGCCCTGGTCGCCCGCACCGAGGCCCAGCAGCCCCGCCGCACCTCCTCGGGCCTCGACACCTACCGGGTGCAGATGATCCTCGCCGTCCTGGAGCGCCGGCTCAACGCCCGGCTCGGCGGCTGCGACGTGTTCACCGCCACGGTCGGCGGCATCAAGCTCGCCGACCCGGCCGTGGACCTGTCCGTCATGCTCGCCGTCGCCAGCGCCGCCGGGGACAAGCCCCTTCCCGCCGGCCTCGTCGCCCTGGGCGAAGTCGGCCTCGCCGGCGAGCTCCGCCCGGTCAAGGACGTCCGCCGCCGCCTCTCGGAGGCCGCCCGCATGGGCTTCAAACGCGGCCTCGTCCCCGCCGGCTCCCTCAACGAAGGCACCCGCAAGCCGAACGGCCAACGCTCCCTCGTCCCGGTCGGCCCCGTCGCCTTCGCCCCGGGCTTCGAGGTCGTCGAAGCCGAGAACGTGTGGGACGCCCTGACCCACGTAACCTGACCCCATTCCCACGGTCCGGCCCGTACGTGATCCGCGCCCTCCAGGCTCCGGCCCTCCCAAAGGGTCAGGACGCTTCGTCGGCCCCGGCCCTCCCGCCGAGGGCCAGCCCGCTGTGGGGCGCCAACCGCGCCGGAGGCGTCGGCCCCTGCGGCGCCCGGCCCCTCCGAGGTATCGGCTCCCGACCGCGCTCACCGCCTCTGGGGTGTCGGCCTTCCGGCAGCCCCGGCGCCTCTGAGATCTCGGCCCGTGACCGCGCTCACCGTCTCTGAGAGTCGGCCCTCCGACGGCGCCCGGCGCCTCTGGGGTGTCGGTCCGTAACGACGCTCACCGCCTCTGAGATCTCGGCCCGCGACGACGCTCACCGTCTCTGGGGTGTCGTCGGCCCGTGACGACGTTCACGGCCTCTGGGGTGTCGGCCCGTGACGGCGCCTGGCGCCTCTGAGGCGTCGGCCCCCGAGGGCGCTCGCCGCCCCTGAGGTGTCGCCCCTGCTGAGACGTCAGGCTGCCTCGAAGGCGCAGCCGTCCATGGCCGCCCGGTACAGCGGTTGTTGGGTTCCTGAGGAGGGCGGCCGTTCAGGGTGGTCGCTGGATTGGCCAGGCTTCCGGGAGACCCCCTACGGCGGGAGGCGGGCGCGCCGCGGGTGGGATCCGCACAGGGAGTGGGAGGGCACCGTAGGCGGTGGCGGCCGGGGTGGGGAGGGGCGTCCCAGTCGGTTGGAGGGGGGAGGGCGTGGGGAGCGTTGGAGGGTGTCAGAGGCGAGGGTGGGTGGGGTGGTTGGAGGGTGCCGGAGGCCGGGGTGGGTGGGGTGGTTGGGGTGGAAGAGGGGGGATGGATCTCGGGCGGCGGGGATAAGCTGGGCTTGACTATTCGACACGGGGGTCAGGTGCCTAACGACAGGAGTCTTGACGACCGCCGTCGCGAAGCCCTGGCGGCTGTGGCCCCGGGCACTCCACTGCGCGACGGCCTGGAGCGAATCCTGCGCGGTCAGACCGGCGGCCTGATCGTGCTCGGTTACAACAGGGTCGTCGAGCAGGTGTGCAGCGGCGGGTTCGAGCTGGACGTGGAGTTCTCGGCCACGAGGCTGCGGGAGCTCGCCAAGATGGACGGGGCGATCGTGGTCAGCGATGACCACAAGATCGTCCGGGCGGCGGTGCATCTGGTGCCGGATCCGGCGATTCCGACGGACGAGTCCGGCACGCGGCACCGTACGGCGCAGCGCGTGGCCAAGGAGACAGGGCTGCCGATCATCGCGATCAGCAAGTCCATGCGGATCATCGCCCTCTATCTCGACGGTATCCGTTACGTGCTGGAGGAGTCGGCAGCGATCATGTCCAAGGCCAATCAGGCCCTGGCGACGCTGGAGCGCTACAAGCATCGGCTCGACGAGGTGTCCGGCACGCTGTCGGCGCTGGAGATCGAGGATCTGGTGACGGTCCGCGACGTGGCGGCGGTGGCGCAGCGGCTGGAGATGGTCCGGCGGATCTCCGACGAGATCAAGGGCTACGTGGTGGAGCTGGGCACCGACGGCAGGCTGCTGTCGTTGCAGCTCGACGAGCTGGTGGCGGGGGTCGACTCCGATCGGGAGCTGGTGATCCGCGACTACCTGCCGGCTCCGGCGGGGCGGCGGCAGCGACGGCTGTCGGAGGCGATGCAGGAGCTGGACGCGTTGTCGGGCAGCGAGCTGCTGGACCTCTCGGTGGTGGCGAACGTGCTGGGGCACGGCGGCACGGACAAGCTCGACAGCCCGGTGAGCCCGCGCGGGTTCCGGCTGCTGGCGAAGGTGCCGAGGCTGCCGGCGACGGTGGTGGACCGGCTGGTCAACCACTTCGGCAGCCTGCAGAAGCTGCTGGCGGCGAGCATCGACGACCTCCAGGAGGTGGGCGGCGTCGGCGAGTCGCGGGCCCGGAGCGTACGCGAGGGGCTGTCGCGGCTGGCGGAGTCGTCCATCCTGGAGCGCTACGTCTGACCCGGCCTCCTGGGGCGTGGCCGTGCGGGTCAGCGCAGGTGGAAGACGCCCTTGGGGCTCTTGAGCTTGCCCATACGGGCCACCGCGACGTACGTGCCCGGCAGGGCGGTGGGCGGGTCGGCGCGGCAGTCGCCGCTGGAGCGGCGGCGGTCCCAGTCGAGCGAGCGCACGTACGGGACGCCGCGCTGCAGCTCCTTGACCTCGGTGCCGGGGCCGCTGACGCAGTCGGAGGTGGACCAGATGCGGTCCTCGCCGGAGGTGATGCGGATCTCCATGGCGCGCGGGCCGACGTCGGCCTTGCACATGACGTCGCCGGTGTTGACGACGGTGATGAGGAAGTTCGGGCGGGCGGCGCCGGCGTAGATCTCCTGCTTGCCCTGGAGGCCCAGCACCAGGTCGCGTTCGGCGCAGGGTTCGCCGGGGCGCTGGGTGCGCGCCTGTTCGGTGGCCTTGGCCGGGCTGGGTGTCGGCGTGGGTGTGGCGGTGCCGAGGGCCAGCGTGCGCAGGCCCGCGAGGAGCGGGTCGGCGGCCGGGGCCGGGGTCTGCGAGGTCTGGGCGCTGGAGGCGCGTTCCGGCCCTCCGGCGCTGCTCGAACAGGCCCACGCCACCACGGCGACCACCACGAGCACCGCGACGAGCACGCTCATGCGCCGCCGCCAGTAGACGTCGCCTCCGAATCCAGGGTCGTCACGCATCGCATCCGGGTCCATACGCACAGCATGTTCATTGGTGCGGCCACCTAGCGTGACGACACGCCGCACCTTGCCATCTCGGCATACGCTGGGGCCCGTGGTTGAGCCGAAACTCCTACACATTCCCATTCTGGAGTGGTACGAAAACAACGCCCGAGAACTCCCTTGGCGGGCGGCGGACGCGACGCCGTGGGGCGTGCTCGTCAGCGAGATCATGTTGCAGCAGACACCGGTGGCGAGGGTGCTGCCGGTGTGGCTGGAGTGGATGGCCCGCTGGCCGACCCCGAAGGATCTGGCTGCCGAGCTTCCCGGGGAGGCCGTACGCCATTGGGGCAGGCTCGGCTACCCGCGGCGGGCGCTGCGGCTGCACGCGTGCGCGCGGGCCATCACGGAGGAGCACGGCGGCGAGGTGCCGAGTGATCACGCGACGCTGCTCGGGCTGCCGGGCATCGGCGAGTACACGGCCGCCGCTGTGGCCAGTTTCGCGTACGGGGGGCGGCACGCGGTGCTCGACACCAACGTGCGCCGGGTGTTCGCCAGGGCGGTGCGGGCGGAGGAGTACCCGCCTACCGCGACCTCGGCGGCGGAGCGCCGGCTGGCGGAGTCGCTGCTGCCTGAGCTGGGCGCGGCCCGGTGGGGTGTGGCGGTGATGGAGCTGGGCGCGCTGGTGTGCACGGCCCGCGCGCCGCGGTGCGCCGACTGCCCGATCGCGTCGGCGTGCGCGTGGCGGCTGGCGGGCAAGCCGCCGCACGACGGGCCGCCGCGCAAGGGGCAGACGTACGCGGGGACCGACCGGCAGTGCCGGGGCCGTCTGCTGGCCGTGTTGCGGGACGCCCACGGGCCGGTGCCGAAGGCGGCGCTGGACGTGGTGTGGGACGACGCGGTGCAGCGGGAGCGGGCCCTGGACGGCCTGGTGGCTGACGGGCTCGCGGAGCCCCTGCCCGACGGGACGTACCGGCTGCCCCACGCATAGGCTGTCCAGCGTGCCAAGCGCGACCCCGGGCTTCGAGCTGCCGCTCCGCCTCTTCCTGGCCTTCCGTGTGCTCATCGACGAGCTGCACGCGGAGCTGGCCCGTCAGGGCCATCCGGACATGCGTCCCATGCACGGTTTCGTCATGCAGGCCATCGGCTCCCGGGGCACCACGGCGGTCGACCTGGGGCGGGTCCTGGGCGTGTCCAAGCAGGCGGCGGGCAAGACGATCGAGACCCTGGAGCGCGCCGGCTACGTCGAGCGCACCCGCGACCCGGATGACACGCGGCGCAAGATCGTCCGGTTGACCCCGTTCGGCGTCGACGCGCTGGCCAGGTCGGCCCGCATCTTCGACACGCTACGCGCCCGCTGGGCGGAGGAGCTGGGCCAGGACCGCCTGGAGGCCCTGGAGGACGACCTGCGTAAGGTCACCCCCGAGGGCCTGTGGCGGCTGGACGTGCCGGGCTGGTTCGGCACGATGTAGGGCGAATCAGCGGGTCAGGCGGCGAGCTGCAGCCCGAGGCCGGTCAGGCTGGTGCGGGCCCAGTCGAGCTCCTGGGCGAGCATCGACACGAGCGCGCCCGGCCCCTTGGCCCGGCCGGGTACGGCCAGGTTGTGCGTCTCGACCTCGATGTGGGCGCTGCCGCTGACGGCTCCCGACAGCATCGCGGCGAGGGTGTCGTGCAGCACCGCGCCGGTGTTGGGCGTGCCGGCGCCGTGGTTGTGCACGTGGCCGAGCTTGACCACCGGCGCGCCGGCCGCCGCCAGGCCGCGCAGGGCCTCGCCGGCCTCCTCGGCGCCGCCCGCCAGGTGGCAGGCGTCCAGGCAGACGCCCAGGTGCTCGGAGTCGATGCCGCCGACGCGCTCCAGCGCCTGCTCGGTCGTCTCCAGGACGCAGCCGGGCCACGGCTCGAACCCGACCCGGATGGTCTTGCCGGTGACGCTGTAGATGCCGCGCAGCTCGCGGGCCAGCCGCTCCAGCCGCCGGGTGGCGATGGCGTGCAGGTCGGCGGGCCAGTCGCGCCGCCAGCCGATCGGTATCGTCGAGATGCTGCCGAACCGTACGTCGTCGGGCAGCAGGAAGGCCAGGATCTTGGCCAGCGCCATCGTGTAGCGGTAGCGCTCGGGCTTGGCCCAGTCGGGGCCGGGCACGTCCTGGTTGCGGCCGCCGGTGCCGTTGAGGCTGACGACCTCGAGACCGCGCTCGTCCAGCGAGCGGCGCAGGCGTACGAGCTCGATGCGGTCGGCGGTGAGGTGGTCGGCGACGGCGGGAGAGAGCCACAGGCCGATGCCCATCCGGTCCACGCCGAGCCGCTTGCGCACGGGCACGGCGTAACGGGTGAGGTGGGCGATCAGGTTCTCCAGGTCTTCTGCGGGGTGAACGCCTGCGTTGTAGGCGAGGTGAACGAGCGTTCCGTCATCGTGACGCAGGCGCATCGACTTCCTCCACGGCTTGCACTGGTTGTTCGGCCCCGCCCGCGCGGTGTGTCGCGCGGACCCGGACGAGCATGGCTGCTTCCGGTGGGCTCACGCGTCAGCCCTGAGTTGATTGCCTCCTACACCTCAGGGAGCAGGCCCCACCGTAGGGACGCGCTCTTGCGGGTCACTTGGATGGGACTTCGACTCTGCTCTACGTAGTGTAGTACTACTCGTGGTGGCGGTACACCCGGCCGCTCAACAATTCGGCAACAGTAGCCCTGATCTTGAATTTTTGTCCGGCGAAGCCCCGGAAAACGAAGAACCCCTCGTGTGAGAGATCACACGAGGGGTTCTGCGCGAACCTGTGACGTCAGCCCGCGATCGCCGCGGCCGAGTCGGGCACCTTGGCGGTGTTCTCGCCGGTGAAGATGAACTTGGCGTCGTCGCCCTCGCCCTCGATCGTCACCTTGACGGTCTGACCGGGACGGAGGTCGCCGTAGAGGATCTTCTCCGACAGGGAGTCCTCCAGCTCGCGCTGGATGGTCCGGCGCAGCGGCCGGGCGCCCATGACCGGGTCGTAACCGCGGTCCGCCAGCAGCTGCTTGGCCTCCGGGGAGACCTCGAGCCCCATGTCGCGGTCCTTCAGCCGGGCGCTGACCTGGGTGAGCATCAGATCGACGATCTGGATGATCTCCTTCGGCGTCAGCTGGTGGAAGACCACGATGTCGTCGACACGGTTGAGGAACTCGGGCCGGAAGTGCTGCTTGAGCTCTTCCTGGACCTTGGCCTTCATCCGGTCGTAGTTGGAGTCGGCGTCGTTGGACTTCGCGAACCCGACCCCGATCCCCTTGGAGATGTCGCGGGTGCCGAGGTTGGTGGTCATGATGATGACCGTGTTCTTGAAGTCGACCACGCGACCCTGGGCGTCGGTCAGGCGACCGTCTTCCAGGATCTGCAGCAGCGAGTTGAAGATGTCGGCGTGCGCCTTCTCGATCTCGTCGAAGAGCACCACGGAGAACGGCTTGCGCCGCACCTTCTCGGTGAGCTGGCCGCCCTCCTCGTAGCCGACGTAGCCGGGAGGCGAGCCGAACAGCCTGGAGACGGTGTGCTTCTCCATGAACTCGGACATGTCCAGCGAGATCAGCGCGTCCTCGTCACCGAACAGGAACTCCGCGAGGGTCCTGGCCAGCTCGGTCTTACCGACACCGGACGGGCCCGCGAAGATGAACGAGCCACCGGGACGCCGCGGGTCCTTCAGACCGGCGCGGGTGCGCCGGATGGAGCGCGACAGGCCCTTGATGGCGTCGTCCTGGCCGATGATCCGCTTGTGGAGCTCGTCCTCCATGCGGAGCAGGCGCTGCGACTCCTCCTCGGTGAGCTTGAAGACCGGGATGCCGGTGGCCGTGGCGAGGACCTCGGCGATGAGCTCCTCGGTGACCTCGGCGACGACGTCCATGTCGCCGGCCTTCCACTCCTTCTCCCGCCGCTCGCGCTTGAGCTGGAGCTGCTTCTCCTGGTCGCGGAGGGCAGCCGCCTTCTCGAAGTCCTGCGCGTCGATCGCGGACTCCTTGTCGCGGCGGACGTTGGCGATCTTCTCGTCGTACTCGCGCAGGTCCGGCGGAGCGGTCATCCGGCGGATGCGCATCCGCGAACCGGCCTCGTCGATGAGGTCGATCGCCTTGTCGGGCAGGTAGCGGTCGCTGATGTAGCGGTCGGCCAGCTGCGCGGCGGCGACCAGCGCGCCATCGGTGATCGACACGCGGTGGTGCGCCTCGTAGCGGTCGCGCAGACCCTTGAGGATCTCGATCGTGTGGCTGAGCGACGGCTCGGCCACCTGGATCGGCTGGAACCGGCGCTCGAGCGCCGCGTCCTTCTCGAGGTACTTGCGGTATTCGTCGAGCGTGGTGGCGCCGATGGTCTGCAGCTCGCCGCGGGCCAGCATCGGCTTGAGGATGCTGGCGGCGTCGATCGCGCCCTCCGCGGCGCCCGCACCCACGAGCGTGTGCAGCTCGTCGATGAACAGGATGATGTCGCCGCGCGTGCGGATCTCCTTGAGCACCTTCTTCAGGCGCTCCTCGAAGTCACCGCGGTAGCGCGAGCCGGCGACCAGGGCACCGAGGTCAAGCGTGTAGAGCTGCTTGTCCTTCAGCGTCTCGGGCACCTCGCCCCTGACGATCTTCTGCGACAGGCCCTCGACGACGGCGGTCTTGCCGACGCCGGGCTCGCCGATCAGAACCGGGTTGTTCTTGGTCCTCCGGGAGAGGACCTGCATGACCCGCTCGATCTCCTTCTCACGGCCGATGACCGGATCCAGCTTGCCCTCGCGGGCGGCCTGGGTCAGGTTGCGGCCGAACTGGTCGAGCACCAGGGAGGTCGACGGGGCCGACTCCTGCGGGCCACCCGCTGCCGCCGGCTCCTTGCCCTGGTAACCGTGGAGCAACTGGATGACCTGCTGCCGGACACGGTTGAGATCAGCTCCAAGCTTGACCAGCACCTGAGCCGCCACACCCTCACCCTCACGGATGAGCCCGAGCAGGATGTGCTCGGTGCCGATGTAGTTGTGACCCAGTTGCAAAGCCTCACGGAGCGACAGCTCGAGGACCTTCTTGGCCCGCGGGGTGAACGGAATGTGCCCCGACGGAGCCGACTGGCCCTGGCCGATGATCTCCTCGACCTGCTGACGCACACCCTCAAGGCTGATGCCCAGGCTCTCCAGAGCCTTGGCGGCTACGCCTTCACCTTCATGGATCAAACCAAGAAGAATGTGCTCAGTGCCGATGTAGTTGTGGTTGAGCATCCTGGCCTCTTCTTGGGCCAGGACGACAACACGCCTTGCTCGGTCGGTGAACCTCTCGAACATCTCGTCGCTCCTCACAGAGCGGTCAGTCAGGCCGGTAAATCCGGTCCCGTCATCCCGCATGCTAGCCCTGGCTCGGCGAACCGTGCCCACTGCCGCTGACGCGCTCTATAGCAGACACGTTCCCCGAGAGCAGGGCGTTCACCCTCCATCCAACTACTGTTCGGGGGTCACGTGTTCCCGATACGCCACCAGCGAACGAGGTTTAGGGCGCCCGGGTGAAGTGGCTCGAAATTCGCCGGGAGCGGCGCGACCGGAACGGTACGGATCGGCTGCGGACGCGGGGGCGAGCCAGGGGCGGCCGCGCCCGATCGCGGTGGACGCCGCGTCCTGTCTTCCATCGTATGTCCTGCTCCAATGCCAGGCCAAGCGTGACCGGAACAGGGAGCTCAATGCCGGCCCGAGCGTGAGCGGAACGGGGGCCTCAATGCCGACCCGAGCGTGACCGGAACGAGGACGCAATGCAAGGCAGGGCGTGACCGGAACGGGGCATCTGGTCAGCCGCGTTACCGATCAGTACGGGCGCGGAGTCGGGACATACACCGGCACCACGCCCGCGTAAATGGACCCAAACGCCCACTTAAGGGGCGGATCAGAAGATCAACAAATCCCGATGTCCACCATTTGAGATAATGGCAGAAATGATCATGCGCTTATGGCGGCCGCCGGGGTCCTAGGCGAACGGCATAAGCGCATGGTCAGGAGATCGGCTCCTTAGTGAGCCGCTTCGTACTTCTCGACGACGGTGGAGGCGATGCGGCCCCGCTCGCTGACCGGAAGGCCGTGGGCCTTGGCCCACTGACGGATCTCGGCGCTCTTCTCGCGGCTCATCGCCCGCTGCCCGCCACGCCCGCGACGGCGCGTGGATACGGCGCCCGCCCTGCGGGCGTGCTGCACGAAAGGCGTCAGAGCGTCCCTCAGCTTCTTGGCGTTAAGGTCGCTGAGGTCAATCTCATAGGTGGAGCCGTCAATAGCGAAGCTGACCGTCTCATTGGCCTCGCCCCCATCGAGGTCATCGATGAGAATCTCCTGGATCTGCTTGGCCATCTACGCAATCCTTTCCCGGAGCATTGTTTCATTCGCTCGCCCAAACATATACCCGGAAAGACGTTAAGACAATTCAGCGCCACGGGATTCGGCTGAGCGGCCGATCAGTTGCGGTTCTCGGCCTGATCCTGGCGGTTTGGCCGCCGGCCGGAGCCCTCGTGCCGCACCAACTTCACGACGCCAAAGATGAAGGCGCCGCCCACGACGACGGGCGGGATGAGCGCTGACAATACCTCTGTTACGGCTTCCATTCGGCCTCGCCTCCACGGCTGACGGGGTTTCAGGGGCGCTTTATACACAGGCTGCGGGACCGGCGCGAGCCTGGCGGACCTCGTGTCACTCGAGGCGACAGCCGCCCACACACGACCATAGCGGCACAGAGATGCCCATAGCCTGGCAGGCGCCCCAACATCCGGCAACCCGGACGCCTCATAGCCTAATGCCAGTCTCTCCAGGCTCCTTACCGGATCAAGCGGAAATTTTGCGAAAAGCCATCAGCGCAGGTACGGAACCCTCAACGAAGATCTTTTACGACCAGCGTTCCGGCCAGCCTGTCATGCGGCCCGCGCTGGAGCGGCTTGTCGATCAAGATGAGCAGGCCGACACCAAACACGAACATTCCGGCCAGCAGATTGGCCACCGGAATGCCCATCAGCATGGCAGGCGCCGGATAGAGCAGGGCGCGTTTCAGCCGGACCCGCGCCGGAAGACCCTCCGGGTCCACCCGAATCCCCATGATCGCCTTGCCGAAGGTGCGCCCACCCCGGGAAAGTGCGACCCAGTCATAGACCGTATAACCCAGGCCGGCGCCCACCCACGCGAACACGCCGGGCAACCGCCCCTCGAACGCGTCCAGCACCCCGACAGTCCGGAAGACGCCCCATAGCGCAATGAACAGAATGTAATAGAAGACTCCGAACACGAGCGCTTCAATGAGGCGGGCGACGAGCCGTTCCCACCATTCCGCCGGCAGCACGCCGGTCTCGGGTGTCGCGGCCATAACCTCACCTCGTCCGTTCGGCGGCCCTCGGCGTCCCCCCATTCTGGTACGGCTCGTACACACAAAACAGAGGCCGGCGGGATGCCGGCCCCTGTTTCGCTGTTGCTGAGACTTACTTGATCTTGACCACCACGGTGTTCGCGAACTTGTCGGCGAACGTCTGCTGCAGCGGCTTGTCCCAGAGCTGGGAAGCCGCGTTCAGCAGAACGAGGACGCCGCCGAGAAGCGGGCCGAGGAGCGGGATGACGCCCAGGACGTAGCCGCCCCAGGTCCCGCCGGCCCGCTTGAGCGCGGCGTCGTTGGGCAGCCCGCCGGACGGCATCGCATGACCCACCTGGACGACCTTGATGCCCATGACCATCTTGCCGACGGTCTGGCCGCTCATCTTCGTCATGAAGAAGTCGTAGGCCACGTAGAGCGCGGCCAGGAGGAGGTACTGGATGACGCCGACGATGAGGGAGCTCGCGATACCCGTCGTGACGCCGGTGACCGAGTTGTAGCTGACGACAAAAAAGATGCCCAGGATGAGGTTGATGATGAAGTAGACGACGCCGAAGATCAGGCCGTCGACGATCCTCGCCACCAGGCGCTGCCACCACTCCGCCAGCGGCGCGGGGGCGCCGGGCGGCTGGATGCCCACCGGCTGGCCGTACTGCTGCCCGTACTGGGGCTGGCCGTAGCCCTGCTGCTGACCGTAGGCGGGCTGGCCGTACTGCTGCTGCCCGTACTGGGGCTGCTGGCCGTACTGCTGCTGCCCGTAGCCCTGCTGCTGGCCGTAGTCGGGCTGACCGTACTGCTGCTGGCCGTAACCCGGCTGCGACTGCGGCTGCTGGCCGTAGCCCTGCTGCTGACCGTAGTCCGGCTGGCCGTACTGCGGCTGCTGGCCGTAACCCGGCTGCGACTGCGGCTGCTGGGCGTAACCCTGGCCGTAGTCGGGCTGGGACTGCGGCTGCTGACCATATTGCTGCTGGCCGTAGTCGGGCTGGGACTGCGGCTGCTGACCATATTGCTGCTGGCCGTAGTCGGGCTGGGACTGCGGCTGCTGACCATACTGCTGCTGCTGGCCGTAGTCGGGCTGGCCGTACTGGGGCTGCTGGCCCGACGGGGGCTGCTGGCCGTAACCCGGCTGGGACTGCGGTTGCTGACCGTACTGCGGCTGCTGACCGTAGCCCTGCTGCTGGCCGTAGTCCGGCTGGCCGTACTGCGGCTGCTGGCCGTAACCCTGCTGCTGGCCGTAGCCCTGCTGGGGCTGCTGGCCGTACTGGGGCTGCTGGCCGTAACCCTGCTGCTGGCCGTAGGGGGGCTGCTGGCCGTAGGGGTCGTCCACGCGGTAGCCGACGACCGTCGCGTCGGGGTCGGGCTGCCCTTGAGGGCGTCCTGCGTTCTGGCCGTATTCAGGGGAGTTCTCGGGGGAATCGTCCTGTGGATACGGCGGCTGTCCTGTGCTCACCGTGTCACCTCGCTTCGAGTGCGCATGTGGCACGTGTCAGGGCACATGCCTGTCCTGCCCAACGTATCGACATAGGTATCAACAATCACCTTTCTCGGCAGTCAAGGTCCGCGTCACCCGATGTCAAGTGGAGCAGCATGCGTGTGTTGCCCAGGGTGTTCGGCTTGACGTGTTCGAGGTCGAGGAACTCCGCGACGCCCTCGTCGTACGAGGCCAGGAGTTCGGCGTACACCTCGGGTGAGACGGGCGTGCCCTGGATCGTACGGAACCCGTGCCTCGCGAAGAAGTCCACCTCGAAAGTGAGACAAAATACACGTTCCAGCCCAAGCTCCCGAGCGGTCCTGATGAGAGCCGAGACCACGCGATGGCCGATGCCGAAACCCCGGGCCGAGGGGTGCACGGCCACGGTGCGGATCTCGGCCAGATCCTCCCAGAGCACGTGCAACGCGCCACAGCCGACGACCTCGCCGCCCCGCTCGGCCACCCAGAACTCCTGGACGTCCTCGTACAGCGTGACGGTGGCCTTCTCCAGCATCTTGCGCCCGACGCCGGCGTAGGTGTCGACCAGGAGCTTGATCGCCCTGACGTCCCTGGTCCGCGCGCGCCTGACGAGCACTTCGGTCTCGGGGACCGCTAGCTCGGCGACCTGCTCCATGGCCATCCAGAGTACAGACCCCATTACGGCTCGACCCAAACTCCCGGACCGTCACTGTGCGTGCACGCTCCGGATTGCACGATTCCTACAGTTTCACGATCGGGCGAACTTGGGGCAAAGAGGGCATAAAGTCTTTTCTGTACGGCTCGCCACGAGATCACCTTGTGACCCGTCGGTTGTGAAACCTCTACAGACTCGGCAGTTCCGGTTGAGCAGGAACCAGGAGTGCATTAGTGTCCAGCGACGATGTCACCCGCGCACACCGCGCGGTCGACACGCCCAATCCCCGCGAGGGGAGCCGGGGACCCGCCGGCGGCGTCAACCCGCTGCCAGGGGTGAATCCGAGCCACGCTCGGTAGGGCTGCTCCGGCCCGAACCCGTCAGCTAACCCGGTAGGCGTCAACGGAAGGAGCTTGGTTGGACAGGCGCTCTGGCAAGAAGCGATTCGGTGTCGTCGGCTTGGCCGCCGTGGCCGCACTGGTCCTCGCTCTGCCCCTGGGCTCACCAGCCTCCGCCGACCCCAAGCCTTCGCTCAAGGAGCTCTCCGAGCAGGTCGAGGAGATGCACCTGGAGATCGAGACGCTGGCCGAGCAGTACAACGGCCAGCGGGAGAAGCTCAAGACGGCCCAGAAGGCCGCCGACAACGCCAAGAAGACGCTGGCCGCCAGCGAGGCCGAGCTGGCCGACAAGCGCTCCAAGGCGATCCTGCTCGCGCAGACCACCTACATCAACGGCGGCCTGTCGGGCACCCTGGCGTTCGTCAACTCCGACGACCCCGAGGGCTACCTCGACCTGGCGGCCACCAACTACGCGATCCAGCAGCAGCAGGGCGAGGAGATCCTCCAGCTCACCAAGGCGATGCAGGCGGCCGAGCGGGCCCGCGCCGGCGCCAAGGCCCGCATCACCGAGGTCTCGAAGATCGTCAAGGACCTCGACGCCAAGCGCGACCGGATCGTCAAGCTCGTCGGCAAGGTCGAGAGCAACCTGTTCAGGCGCGCGCTCGGCGAGGCCGGCCGGCCGGGCACCCCGGCGGTCAAGGTCAACCTGCCGATCCCGGGCTCGGGCAAGGCCGCCCAGGCCGCCAAGTGGGCGCTCACCCAGCAGCTCAAGCCGTACATCTGGGGCGCCGAAGGGCCGCGCGGCTACGACTGCTCCGGACTGGTGATGGCCGCCTACCAGCAGGTGGGCATCTCGCTGCCGCACTACACCGGTGACCAGTGGACCGCCGGCCGGCACATCTCCAGGGAGGAGCTGCGCGCGGGCGACCTGGTGTTCTTCTACAACGACCTGCACCACGTGGGCATCTACCTGGGCGGCGGCATGATGGTGCACGCGCCGCGCACCGGCGACGTGGTGCGGATCGCGTCCATCGCCCGGCGCCCCTTCGCCGGAGCCGTCCGCATCGCCGACTAGCGGCGCCAGAGCCGGCCAGCGGCCTTAGATGAGCTGCCTGCGGGCAGCCCAGGCCACCGCCTCGATCGCGGTGGCCACGCCTATGCGGTCGCAGATGCCGCGCAGTCTTCGCCGCACGGTGCGACCGCTGATGTCAAGGCGTCGGCCGACCCGGTCCACGGTGACGCCCTTGGCCAGTTCGGCCAGCAACGCCAGATCGGCACGGCTCAGTTCAACGCCTTCTGTGAGCACATCCATCGGGAGCCCTCCCCCCACCAGCACCACCCGGAGACGTCTAGGGCCCGACCGGAGCGGCACATCCTCGCAGACGGTAAACGCATCCAGGAAACGTCGTCAAGCACGAAATTCGCCGCACTTGACCTCTTCCGTTGACATGATCCGTTGTATGTGAAGTACTCGCCATATGTCGGCACTTATCGGAGCATGATGATCGATCACAGCGATCCTGACTACGCTCCTTTGACGCCAACGGACATGCTCGGGTTCGATCCCTCCGACCCCGGCTTCCTGCGCGACCCGTACACCCGTTACCGCGAGCTGCGCGAGAGCGACGCGCTGCTGCGGACCCGCGGCGGGCTCCTCGTCGCCACCACGCACGAGCTCTGCTCCGCGGTGCTGCGTGACGCCCGGTTCGGCCACGGCGCCCCGCCCGACGGCGAGCCGCCCCGCTCGTTCCTGATGATGAACCCGCCGGACCACACCCGGCTGCGCGGCCTGGTCAGCCGGGCCTTCACCCCGGGCATGATCAGGCGGCTGCGTCCGCGGATCGAGGCCATCACCGCCGGGCTCCTCGACGCGCTGCCCGATGAGGCCGACCTGATGAGCGCGTTCGCCTACCCGCTGCCCGTCATGGTGATCAGCGAGATGCTCGGCGTGCCTCCAGAGGACCACGAGCGCTTCCGCGGTTGGAGCGAGACGCTCGCCAGGAGCCTCGACCCGATCGTGCCGCCGGACCTGATCTCCCGGACCGAGCACGACCGGGAGGAGTTCCGCGCGTATTTCCGCCGCCTCATCGCGCTGCGGCGCGAGCGGCCCGGCGACGACCTGCTCAGCGCGCTCGCCCAGGTCGAGGAGCTGACCGAGCAGGAACTGCTCGGCACCTGCGTGCTGCTGCTCGTGGCCGGACACGAGACGACCGTCAACCTCATCGGCAACGGCGTGCTCAACCTGGTCAGGCACGGCGTGCTCGGGCGCGCCGCCGACGCGCCCCAGCAGGTGGTCGAGGAGGTCCTCAGGTACGACCCGCCCGTGCAGCTCACCATGCGCGTGGCGCTGGAGGACGTGGAGCTGGCCGGGACCGCCGTGCCCGCCGGCAGCGCGGTGCTGGCGCTGGTCGGGGCCGCCAACCGCGACCCCGCCGCGTTCGCCGACCCGGACCGCTTCGACGTGGAGCGGACGCCGGGCCGGCATCTGGCCTTCGGGCTGGGCATCCACTTCTGCCTCGGGGCGCCGCTGGCCAGGCTGGAGGGCGAGATCGCGCTGCGCGCCCTGGCTCAGGCGGCGCCGAAGCTGGAGCTGGCCGAGCCCGCGCCGCCGTACAAGGGAAACCTGGTGCTGCGCGGGCTCGCCACCCTGCCGGTGCGGCTCAACGGGAGGGCTTGACCAGCGGGAAGAGGATCGTCTCGCGGATGTTCTTGCCGGTGAAAGCCATGATCATCCGGTCGATGCCGGCGCCCATGCCGCCCGTCGGCGGCATGGCGTACTCCAGCGCCTGGAGGAAGTCCTCGTCGAGCTGCATGGCCTCCGGGTCGCCGCCGGCCGCCAGCAGCGACTGCTCGACCAGGCGGCGGCGCTGCTCGATCGGGTCGACCAGCTCCGAGTAGGCGGTGCCCAGCTCGGTGCCGAACCCGATCAGGTCCCACTTCTCGGTGAGCAGCGGGTTGTCGCGGTGCTGCCGGGTCAGCGGGGAGGTCTCCAGCGGGTAGTCCATGACGAACGTGGGCTGGATCAGCGTGTGCTCGACCAGCTCCTCGAACAGCTCCTGGACCAGCTTGCCCTGGCCCCACTTGGCGTCCCAGTGCACCTCGTGCTTGTCGGCCAAAGCGCGCACCCGCTCCAGCGGCGTATCGGTGGTGATCTCCTCGCCCACCGCGCCGGACACCAGGTCGTAGAGCTTCACCCTCGGCCACTCGGGCAGCCCCAGGTCGACCTCGACGCCGCCGTGCACCACCACGGTCGTGCCCAGCGCGGCCACCACGGCCTTCTGGTACATGCGCTGGGTCAGGTCGGCCATGTCGTTGTAGTCGAGGTAGGTCCCGTAGGCCTCGATCATGGTGAACTCGGGGTTGTGCGTGGAGTCCGCGCCCTCGTTGCGGAAGTTGCGGTTGATCTCGAAGACCTTCTCGATGCCGCCCACGACGAGCCGCTTGAGGTAGAGCTCGATCGCGATGCGAAGGTAGAGCTCCATGTCGTAGGCGTTGATGTGGGTCTTGAAGGGCCGGGCCGCCGCGCCGCCGTGGATCGGCTGGAGCATCGGCGTCTCGACCTCCAGGTAGCCCTCCTCGTGCCAGAAGTCGCGGACCGCGCGCACGGTGGCGCTGCGGATGCGCGCCATCTCGCGGGCCTCGTCGTTGACGATGAGGTCGACGTAGCGCTGGCGGACCCGCGCCTCGGGGTCGGTGAGGCCGACGTGCTTCTCCGGCAGCGGGCGCAGGCACTTGGCGGTGATCTGCCAGCTGTCGGCGAGGATCGACAGCTCGCCGCGCCGTGAGGTGATCACCTCGCCCTCGACGCCGACGTGGTCACCGAGGTCGACGTCGCGCTTCCAGGCCGCCAGCGACTCCTCGCCCACCTTGTCGAGCGAGATCATCACCTGCAGGTCGCCGCTGCCGTCGCGCAGCGTGGCGAAGCAGAGTTTGCCGCCGACGCGGTTGAGCATGACGCGCCCGGCGACGCCCACCCGGTCACCGGTCTGGGTGTCGGGCTCCAGGCCCTGGTATTTCTCCCGGACCTCGGCGTTGGTGGCCGTACGGGGGAAGTTCACCGGGTAAGGGTCGACGCCTTCGCTGCGAAGGCGGTCGAGCTTCTCCCTCCGGATGCGCATCTGCTCGGGAAGTTCGTCGCTCACAGCATCAAAGCGTAGGGGATACGGCCGCCTGCAAGTTCTCGTCGGCCCGGTGAAGGGGTGCTGCAACCACGCGGAGTTACCCATGACTCACGAGCTCAGCGGAACCGGTAGGGCGCCGGGTCGGGAAGGAGCTCAAGGAGAGATCATGTTCAAGAAGATCGCGATCGCGCTCCTCGCCGCCGCCGCGACCGGCACGCTGGCTCTGACCGCGCCGGCCGCCGCCGCCTCGCCGGGCCCCTACGACCAGAGCGACCAGTGGGGCCCCGTCCACGCCAGGCACCACCTGGCCAAGGCCAAGGGCTGGGTGGGCGTCGAGTGGGACGAGCACCAGGAGTCCAACACCGTCCACGTCAAGGGCCGGCTGTACGACCTGGACTCGCGCGGCTACGGGCAGGGCGGCAGGTGCGCCTACGTCAAGTTCCAGGCCGCCGGCTTCGACCACGAGTGGGACGAGGTCTACAGCAGGAAGCACTGCGGCTACCCGGGCTCGAAGAAGTTCGGCTTCAGCGTCGACGACGTCTCCGCGCTGCGGGTCAAGGTCTGCCAGGTGCACCCGTACAAGCACTGGGTGAGCAAGTGCGGCCACTGGGACCACCTGTACGCGGCCGAGAGCGAGTGATCCACCCCGGACGGCGGGCGGCTCCCTTCCCGAGCGGGGGGCCGCCCGCTTTCACGCGGTGTTGCGCTGGTAGATCAGGCGCAGGCCGATGAGCGTCAGCCAGGGCTCGTGCACGTCGATGCAGCGCGACTCGCCCACCACGAGCGCGGCGTGGCCGCCGGTGGCGACCACGGTCACGTCGTCGGGGTCGTCGGCCAGCTCGGCGGCCATCCGCTCGACGATGCCGTCGACCTGGCCGGCGAAGCCGTAGATGATGCCGGCCTGGAGCGCCTCGACGGTGTTCTTGGCGATCACCGAGCGGGGGCGGATCAGCTCGACCTTGTGCAGTTGCGCCCCGGCCGCGGCGAGGGCGTCGACGGAGATCTCGATGCCGGGCGCGGTGACGGCGCCGACGTACTCGCCCTTGGCCGACACGGCGTCGAACGAGGTCGCGGTGCCGAAGTCGACGATGATGCACGGCCCGCCGTACTGGTCGATGGCGGCCAGCGCGTTGACGATGCGGTCGCTGCCGACCTCCTTGGGGTTGTCCATCCGCACCGGCACCCCGGTGCGGACGCCGGGCTCGACGACCACGGCGGTGACGTCGCCGTAGTAGCGGCGGCACATCTCGCGCATCTCGTTGAGCACGCTGGGCACGGTGGAACAGATCGCGATGCCGCCCACGTCGGCGCCCTTGAGCAGGGGCGACTGGCCGAGCAGCCCCTGCAGGACGACGGCGATCTCGTCGGCGGTGCGGCGGGCGTCGGTGGCCAGCCGCCAGTGCTCGATGACGTCCTCGCCCTCGAAGAGCCCGAGCACCGTGTGCGTGTTGCCGACGTCGATCGTGAGCAGCATCGATTACCCCCGTAGATCCAGTGCGACGTCCAGGGCGGGCGCCGAGTGGGTCAGCGCTCCCACCGCAAGGTAGTCCACGCCAGTTTCGGCCACATCACGCGCCAATTCCAAGGTCAATCCCCCGCTGGACTCCAGCGCAACCGCGTTTTTCGCCCCATTTTTAGCGATTTGTACGGCCTGAGCGGTCTGCTCCACCGTGAAGTTGTCCAGCAGGATCAGGTCCGCCCCCTCGGCGAGCACCTCCTCAAGCTGCTCGACGCTGTCGACCTCCACCTCGATCGGCACGTCCGGGTAGCGCTCGCGCACCGCGCGGAACGCCTCGGCGACCCCGCCGGCCGCCACCACGTGGTTGTCCTTGATCAGGGCCGCGTCCGACAGCGACATCCGGTGGTTGACGCCGCCGCCGCAACGTACCGCGTACTTCTCCAGCGCCCGCAGACCCGGCAGCGTCTTGCGGCTGTCGCGCACCCGCGCCCCGGTGCCGCTGATCGCCGCCACCCAGCGCCCGGTCAGCGTGGCGATGCCCGACAGGTGGGTGAGCAGGTTCAGCGCGGTGCGCTCGGCGGTCAGCAGGGTCCTGGTCGGGCCCTCCACCGTCATCAGCACGTCGCCCCTGCGCACCCGCTCGCCGTCCTTGACCCGCCGCTCGGCCTGGCCCGCGCCCAGCCGCGCGAACACCGCCTCGGCCACCGCCAGCCCGGCCACCACGCCGTCGGCCCGCGCCACCACGTCGGCCACCGAGCGGTGCCCGGCCGGGATCGTCGCCAGGCTCGTCACGTCGCCCGCCGCCTGCAGGTCCTCCGCCAGCGCCCGGTCGATCACCGCGTCGGTCTCGGCCGGGTCCACGCCGGCGGCGGCCAGCTCCTGCGCCAGGCGCCGCGGCATCGCGTCACCGTGCGGGGTGTAGGTCATGTGCACGCCTTCCTCCGTCAGGGTCACGTCCAGGTGCCCCAGCCATTCGTCGTCGAGGTCGGGGAAATCCTCCCGCCAGTGGGAGCCGCGCGTCTCCTGCCGCGCCGCCGCCGCGCCGGTCAGCACGGTCGCGACGGTGAGCAGGTTCGTCGTCTCCCACGATTCGGTGCACGACGCCACGTGGACCGGGGTCCACCGGGCGTCGTGCAGCGCCTTGGCGGTGGCGGTGAGCGACGCGCGGCTTCGCAGCACGCCCGCCCCGGCGCTCATGTGCGCCTGGATCCGGCCGCGCGCCCTCGGGTCGATCAGCCCGGCGGGCGCTCCGGACACCACCGGCTCGCCCGGTTCGGGCCGTACGCGATGGATGTCCTCGGCGATGCGCTCGGCGAAGACGAGCCCTTCGAGCAGCGAGTTCGAGGCCAGCCGGTTCGCGCCGTGCACGCCCGTGCACGCCGCCTCGCCGCACGCGTACAGGCCCTCGATGCTGGTACGGCCCCGCAGGTCGGTACGGATGCCGCCGCTGGCGTAGTGGGCGGCGGGAGCCACCGGGATCGGCTCGGCGGCCGGGTCGATGCCGTGCTCGCGGCAGACCGCGTAGATCGTCGGGAACCGGGTGCGCCACGTGTCCTCGCCGAAGTGGCGGCCGTCCAGGTAGACGTGCTCGCGCCCGCTCTCGCGCATCGTCCGGGTGATGGCCTTGGCCACGACGTCGCGCGGCGCCAGGTCGGCCAGCTCGTGCACGCCGGTCATGAACCGGTTGCCCTCGTGGTCGATCAGGAACGCGCCCTCGCCGCGTACGGCCTCGGAGATCAGCGGCTGCTGGCCGGTCGCGCCCGCGCCCAGCCACAGCACGGTGGGGTGGAACTGGACGAACTCCAGGTCCCGCACCACGGCCCCGGCCCGCAGCGCCAGCGCCACGCCGTCGCCGGTGGACACCACCGGGTTCGTGGTGGAGGAGTAGACCTGGCCCATGCCGCCGGTGGCCAGCACGACCGCGCGGGCGCGCACCGCGCCGACCCCGTCGCCCGCGCCCTCGCCCATCACGTGCAGCGTCACGCCCCTGGCCCGGCCGTTCGCGTCCTTCAGCAGGTCGAGCACCAGCGCGTGCTCGATCACCTCGATCCCGCTCGCCCGCACCGCCTCGACCAGCGCCCGCTGCACCTCCGCGCCCGTGGCGTCGCCGCCCGCGTGCACGATGCGGTGACGCCGGTGGCCGCCCTCGCGGGTGAGCTGGAGGTGCCCGTCGGGGGTGCGGTCGAACTCGGCGCCCCGGCCCATCAGCCGCCGCAGCGCGCCCGGGCCCTCGGTCACCAGCGCGCGGACCGCCTCGGCGTCGCACAGCCCCACCCCGGCGACCAGGGTGTCGCCGAGGTGCTCGTCGGGGGTGTCGGCCGGGTCCAGGACGGCGGCGATCCCGCCCTGGGCCCACCGGGTGGACCCGGCCGACAGCACGTCCTTGGTGACGACCAGGACCCTGGCCCTGGGTTCGAGCTCGGCGTAGTGCAGCGCAACCGTCAGTCCGGCGATGCCGGAGCCCACCACGACCAGGTCGGCCTCGACGTTCCACCCGGGTTCGGGCGCCGCCAGCCGCAGGGGAATGGCCGGTGCACTCATGGGGTCTCCTCGGAGGAGGGAATCTCGTCAATATGACGATAACGCCCCGGCCGCCGCTTCCCTTCCCCGGGGTTCGCCTAGAACGACAGCACCGCGTTGTCGATCAGCCGGGTGGTGCCCACCCGGCCGGCCACCGCGAGCACCGCCTCACCCGTGTACGGCTCCGCGACCTCGGCGAACGTGGCCGGATCGACCAGCACCACGTAGTCCAGCGCCAGCTCGGGGGCGGCGGCCTCCAGCACCTCGCGGGCGGCGGCGACCACGCGCGACGGCACGCTCTCGGCCGCGCCCGCGCGCAGCGCCCGGGACAGCGCCAGGGCCACCTCCCGGTCGGCCGGCGACAGGTAGCGGTTGCGGCTCGACAGCGCCAGCCCGTCGGGCTCGCGCACCGTCGGCGCGCCGACGATCTCCACCGGCACGTCGAGGTCGGCCACCATGCGGCGGATCAGCGCGAACTGCTGGGCGTCCTTCTGCCCGAACACCGCGAGGTCCGGCTGGACCAGGTTGAACAGCTTGAGCACCACCGTCAGCATCCCGTCGAAGTGCCCCGGCCGCACCGCACCCTCGACGACCCGGCCCATCTCGCCGGACCGCAGGCTCACCTGCCGGTCCGGGTGGTACATGTCCTCGGCGGCCGGGGCGAACACCACCTCGACCCCCTCGGCGCGGCACACCTCCAGGTCGGCCTCGAACGTACGGGGATAGCGGGAGAAGTCCTCGCCGGGGCCGAACTGCAGCGGGTTGACGAAGATGCTGACCACCACGTGGTCGGCGCGCGAGCGGGCCGCCCTGATGAGGGAGCGGTGCCCCTCGTGCAGGGCGCCCATGGTGGGCACGAGGGCGACGGAGCCGTCACCGCGAGCCTTGATCAGGTCGGTGCGGTTCCTGGCGACGATGGGGTCCATGAGGCGGCCTCCGGGGGCGTCATGCGGATCCGTGCCATGCCGGTCACGGTCACGTCCATATGTTGCCACCCAGGGCGTCGAGCAAGCGTTCGGCCTCCTCCGGCTTGAGCAGGCCGGCGGCCAGCGCCCGGTCAGCGGTGAGCCGGGCCAGCGCGACGTAGGCGTCGGCCGCCTCCGGCGCGGCCAGGATGAGCGCGTCGACGTGCTTGCGCACGGTGCCCGCGTCGCCCCGCACCACCGGGCCGGTCAGCCCGCCGATGCCGAGCCGCAGCACGTTGTCGAGGGCGGCGCCGAGCAGCGGCCCGAGCATGCGGCCCGGGTGCTCGACGCCGATGCGGCCCAGCAGGTCGGACGACTCGGCGATGAGCGTGACCATGTGGTTGGCGGCGCTGGCCAGGGCCGCGTGGTAGAGGGCGCGGTCGGCGTCGGCGATCCACACCGGCTCGCCGCCCATCTCGATGACCAGCGCCTCGGCGATGGGACGCAGCGGCTCGGGCGCGGTGACGCCGAAGGAGCAGCCGGTGATCCGGTTGAGGTCGTCGTCCCTGCCGGTGAACGTCATGACCGGGTGCAGGGCGAACGGCAGCGCGCCCGCCTCGGCGGCCGGTCGCAGCACGGACAGGCCGTAGGCGCCGCTGGTGTGGACGAGCAGCTTGCCCTGGAGGCCGGCGCCGGTGGCGGCCAGGCCGCTGACGAGGTCGGGCAGCGCGTCGTCGGGGACGGTGAGCAGGACGAGCTCCGCCGCCTCGACGACCTCCTCGGGGCGGACGGGCTCGACGCCGAGCCGGTCGGCGGCCCACCGCCGGGAGGCATCGGACACCCCGCTGGCGGCCACGATCCGGTGCCCGGCCTGCGCCAGGGCAGCCCCGAGCGCGGAGCCGACCTTGCCCGATCCCAGCACGCCGACGGCCAGCCGTGCCGGGCGATCTGCTGCGTCCATGTCCCACCCCTGTCGAGCACCCCGGAAGACGCTGCCGCCCAGCGTAACGGCCGAGTTGCCACGGGGGCGTGACCTGGGCTTTGCCGCATGTTGCGTTAGCGACAAAACGGACAAGGGCATATAAACCGTGCACCCCCTGTCGGGAATGATGATGAGGAGAGGGGTACATCGCATTCAGCGGGCGCCGAGTCCTGAGCTGGACCCGACGCCCGCACTGTGACGAACTCCTTGGAGGTGCACCCTGGCCGCCATCGCCGACTGGCCGGCCCGGGTACGGGGCTCGGACCGGTTCACTCTCGGACCGGTCCGAGCTCCGGCATGTCAGCGATGCACGTGAGCGCTGGAGCCCCCCTTGCAGCCGGCGATGCCGACACCGGCGACCCCCACCCCGTTGCCGCAGGCGTTGATCGGCGCGGTGATGGGCAGGAAGAGCTGGTTGCCGGACAGCACGCCGCTGCGTCCGCTGGTGATGTCGCCGTGACCGGGGCCGTGGGCGTAGGCCGGGGCGGCCACCGAGAGCATGCCGAACGCACCCGCGACGACGATGGCTTTCTTGAACACGAGGGACTCCTTTTCGGGACGACTGCCGGATGATGACAATCAGCAGTCACTCGACTACTGTATGTAAACGGTAGCGCAAGATCGCAACACCGCGTAGTAAAGAAATCGCGCCACGTGTTCGCCCGGAGTCGTGAGATAGTCCTGGGATGTGGCTCACCTGGCGCGCCGCCATGCAACGCGCGCTCTATGGCGAGAGCGGCTTCTACCTGCGCGAACGCCCCTCCGGGCACTTCCGCACCTCGGTCAGCGCCTCGGCGGCCTTCGCCGACGCGGTCCTGGCCCTGCTGGAGGAGGTCGACGCCGGGCTCGGCTCGCCCGCCCGGCTCGACCTGGTCGACATCGGCGCCGGCGAGGGCACGCTGGTCCGCCGCGTGCTCGACGCAGCCGGCCCCTCGCTGCGCGACCGGCTGCGCATCACCGCCGTCGACCTGTCGCCCCGGCCCGACGAGCTGCCCGAGCGGATCGCCTGGCAGCCGCGGCTGCCGTCCGGCATCCAGGGCCTGGCGATCGCCAACGAGTGGCTCGACAACGTGCCGCTGGACGTGGCCGAGCAGACGTCCGACGGGCCGAGACTGGTGATGGTCGACACCGAGACCGGCGAGGAGCGGCTCGGCGACCCGCCGCAGGGGGCCGACCTGGAGTGGCTGGCGCGGTGGTGGCCGCTGTCGTGCGTGGGCTCGCGGGCGGAGATCGGCTGGCCGCGCGACGCCGCCTGGGCGGCGGTGCTGAACCGGCTTTCCAGAGGCCGGGCGATCGCCATCGATTATGCACACCCTGTGGATAACCGGCCGATGCATGGCACGCTCACCGGATACCGTGACGGAGCGGTCGTCTCGCCCGTACCCGACGGCACCTGCGACATCACGGCGCACGTCGCGCTCGACGCGTGCGCCGAGGCGGGCCGCAAGGCCGGCGGGATATCCACAGGCTTGTCCACACAGCGGGCCGCGCTGCGCGCTCTGGGCATCACCGGCGACCGCCCGCCCCTCGACCTGGCCCGCACCGATCCGCGGGGTTATCTGCGCGCGCTGGCCCGCGCCTCCGAGGAGGCGGAGCTGATCGATCCGGGAGGCCTCGGCGGGTTCGGCTGGCTCAGCCAGAGCCGGTGATAACGGTCAGAGCCGGTCAGGCGACGCTGAGGTCCAGCGACTCCAGGCCGCGGATCACGTACCCCGGCTTCCACACCGGCTCGCGGACCAGCTCCAGCTTCGGCGCCCGCTCCAGCAGGGCGCCGAACGACTCGATGAGCTCGATCCTGGCCAGCGGCGCGCCCAGGCAGAAGTGGATGCCCGCGCCGAAGGAGATGTGCGGGTTGTCCACCCGGCCCACGTCCAGCCGGTCCGGGTCGTCGAACACCTCGGGGTCGCGGTTGGCCGAGCCGAACAGCAGCGCCACCTCCACGCCGCGCGGGATGGCGACGCCGCCGACCTCGATGTCCTCCAGCACCCAGCGCTCGAACATCTGCAGCGGCGTGTCCCAGCGCATCAGCTCCTCGACGGCCGTCGGCAGCAGCGAGCGGTCGGCGCGCAGCCGCGCCAGCTCGCCCGGGTTGCGGAACAGCGACCACCAGCCGTTGCCCGTCACGTTCACCGTGGCCTCGTGACCGGCGTTGAGCAGCAGCACGCAGGTGCCGACCAGCTCGTCCTCGGTCAGCTCGTCGATCGCCGCGAGCGCGCTGATCAGGTCGTCGCCGGGCCGCTCCTTGCGCTCGCGGGCCAGCTCCTTCAGATACGCCGCGAACTCCGACGCCGCCCTGACGGCGGTGTGCTGCGCCTGCTCCGACGGGTTCAGCTCGTACATCCCGCAGATGTCGGCCGACCAGGGGCGCAGCAGGTGGCGGTCGGCGTCGGGGATGCCGAGCATCTCGGCGATCACCGTCACCGGCAGCGGCTCGGCGACCTCGGCGATCAGGTCACCGCCGCCCCGCTCCACGTACGCGTCGACCAGGCCCTCGGCGATCGCGCGCACCCGCGGGCGCAGCGACTCGACCATGCGGGGCGTGAACGCCTTGGAGACCAGGCGGCGCAGCCGGGTGTGCACCGGCGGCTCCACGTCGAGCATGCCCGCGCGGATCACCCGCCAGAACGGCTCCTGGAACTCCGGCTCGGGCTCCTTGCCGAACTCCTCGTGCGTCGCCACGTGCAGGTACGACCTGCCCAGGCGGCGATCCCTGAGCAGGGCGTTCACGTCGGCGTGCCGGGCGACCAGCCACTGGCCGGTCGGCTCGAAGAAGCTCACCGGCGCCTCGCGCCTCAGCTCGGCGTAGACGCCGTACGGGTGAGCGACGAAATCCGGATTCCACGGGTCAAAGCGCACTATTCAATACTAGAAGCTTTCGCCCGCCTGCTCCTCACCCGGATGTTGAGCAGCTCCACGATGACCGAGAACGCCATCGCGAAGTAGATGTAGCCCTTCGGGATGTGCTGGTCCAGCCCCTCGGCGATGAGCACCACGCCGATCAGCACCAGGAACGCCAGCGCCAGCATCTTGATGCTCGGATGCGTGTCGACGAACCGGCTGATCGGCCCGGAGGCGAACAGCATCACCAGCACCGCCACGACCACCGCCGCGATCATCACGCCGAGCTCGTCCACCATGCCGACCGCGGTGATCACCGAGTCGAGCGAGAACACCACGTCCAGCACCATGATCTGCGCGATCACTGAGGCGAACGACGCCGCGACGGCCTTCTTGCCGTCCTTCTCGCCCACGTCCATCGTGTGGCCGATCTCGGTGACGCTCTTGGCGAGCAGGAACAGCCCGCCCAGCAGCAGGATCAGGTCCCGTCCCGATATCTCCTGCCCCAGCACCTCGAACAGCGGCTCCGTGAGCCGCACCACCCACGACAGGGCCAGCAGCAGGAGCAGCCGGCTGATCAGGGCCGCCGCCAGGCCGAGCACCCGCGCCCTGTCGCGCTGCTCCGGCGGCAGCTTCCCTGCCAGGATGGAAATGAAGATGATGTTGTCGATGCCCAGCACGATCTCCAGGGCCACAAGGGTGAAGAACCCTATCCAGATCTGGGGATCTGCCACCCAGTCCAACATCGGTTACCTCCTGCTATCGGGGGATGTCGAGGAAGCAACGAGTCAACGGGCCGATAAGTTCGCGGTTGCGTTTTACGGGTGGGTGTCGGTTATAGTGCCGACGTAGGTCATGAGTGCCAGCGCCAAGCCCCGGCTCGCTGGCCGGCAACCCTCGCGTCCGCGGCGGGGTGCCCCGGGTGAAGACCTGGTCCGTCACGAGGTGTGGCGGGCAAGCGCGGGCTCACTGGCTGCTCCAGGGGTCCGATGACCCCGAGGAGGTTCGCCGTGTCCACCCTGACGATCTTCAACGCCGCCCGCACCACCGCCGCCGAGAAGCCGGCCCCCGTCCAGCAGGCCCGCGCCATCCCCGCCGTCGTCGGCGCCGACCTGGAGGTGCCAGTCAAGGGCGGCAAGCTCGTCGGCTACGCCAACCTCGACTACGCGGCCAGCGCCCCCTGTCTGGAGCCGGTCAGCGCCGCCGTCGCCGCCGCGCTCCCGGCCTACTCCAGCGTCCACCGCGGCGCGGGCTACGCCTCCCAGCTCACCACCGCCCGCTACGAGCAGGCCCGCCACACCGTACGGGCCTTCGTCGGCGCCCGCACCGACGACGCCGTCATCTTCACCCGCAACACCACCGACGCCACGAACCTGCTGGCCGGCTGCCTGCCCGAGGGCACCACCGTGGTCGTCTTCGACACCGAGCACCACGCCTCGCTGCTGCCCTGGCCGGACGCCGTGCGGCTGGCCCCGCCCGCCTTCCCCGGCGAGGCCGTGCGCGCCGCCGACGACGCGCTGGCCGCGATCGACGGACCCAAGCTGCTCGTCGTCACCGCTGCCTCCAACGTCACCGGCGAGCTGTGGCCCATCGCCGCGCTGGCCCACATCGCGCACCGGCACGGCGCCCGCATCCTCGTCGACGCCGCCCAGCTCGTGCCGCACCGGCCGGTCAACCTGACCGCGCTCGACCTCGACTACGTGGCCTTCTCCGGCCACAAGCTGTACGCGCCGTTCGGCGCCGGAGTGCTGGTCGGCCGGCGCGACTGGCTGTCGGCGGGCACGCCGTACCTGAAGGGCGGCGGCGCGGTGCGCTCGGTCGGGGAGAGCACCGAGTGGCACGACGACGCCGAGCCCCGGCACGAGGCCGGGACCCCGAACGTGCTCGGCGCGATCGCACTGGCCGCCGCCTGCGACGCCCTCACCGCCACCGGCTGGACGCCGCTGCTGCGCGAGGAGGAGCGGCTGATCGCCCGGCTGCGCGCCGGCCTCGCCGGCATCGAGGGCGTACGGGAGCTGTCGCTGTGGGGGCCGGAGCACCCGCGCGTGGGCATTGTGTCGTTCACCGTCGACGGCTACAGCGCGCGCGAGGTCGCCGAGGCGCTGTCGAGCGAGTACGGCATCGGCGTGCGGGACGGGAAGTTCTGCGCCCACCCGTTCGTCCGGCACCTGCTCGGCACCGCCGACGGCGGCTGCGAGGACGACACGGCCTCGGCGGTGCGCGCCTCCATCGGCATCGGCACCACCCAGGAGCACGTCGACCGGCTGGTCGGCGCGCTGCGTGACCTGGTCAGCCGCTAGGTCTCAGCGGTTCGGCGGCTTCGGGCGCGTCGGCTGGTCGTTCACCACCGCGTCCACGTCGCGCATGTCCTCCTCGCTCAGCCCGCCCGGCCGGTGCTCGGCCGGGTGCGGACGCTCGGCGGGCTCGGCGGCCTGCGTGCGGTCGTACTCGCTCGCCTGTGTGCGGTCGTAGTCAGCCGCCTGCGTGCGCTCGTGCTCGGCGGGCTGCCGGGGCACCGAGTGCCGTTCGTCCGGGTAGGCGGCCTTCGTGTCGGGCGCCGGCCTGTCCACGGTCGTCGTGGCGCCCGCCGCCGCGTCCCGCTCGGCCGCCCGCCGCTCGGCCCGGCGCCTGTACACGGCGCCGAGAATCCCGTCGAGGCCGAAGCGTCCCCCGCCCAGCGCCAGGAACAGCAGCGACGCCGCGCCGAGCGCTCCGACGAGCTCCCAGCCGCCCTCCTGGACGAAGATGCCGTTCGGCGCGTGCACGAACACAGCCGCGCCGATCATGCCGATGAGCAGCACCAGCGCGGCCGGCCGCACCAGCAGGCCGAGGATCAGCAGGATGCCGCCGACCGTCTCGGCCACCGTGACGAACGCGGCGGCGAGCTGCGGCATCGGCACGCCCGACTCGGCGAACATGCCGCTCGTGGCGCCCAGCCCGGCCTGCCACTTCTGCAGCCCGTGCGCCAGGAAGATGACGCCGATCACCACCCGTGCGATCAGGGCGGCGATGTCGAACACAACCCTTTTCATGGTCTTTTCTCCCCCGTTTCCAGTACTCATCCCCCTGGCTGGACCAGCGATGCGCCCCCATACCGTTCCTTGACCGACCCGCCGGTGGCAGCATGGGCCGTATGACGGAACGCGTGGTCGGAATCGGTGCCGGGGCCAAGGAGCTGGCCACCGAGGACATGATCCTGAATATCGGGCCGCAGCACCCGTCGACTCACGGAGTTCTGCGCCTGCGGCTCACTCTTGACGGTGAGCGCATCTCCGGCGCCGAGCCGATCATCGGCTACATGCACCGGGGCGCGGAGAAACTGTTCGAGGTGCGCGACTACCGGCAGATCATCGTGCTGGCCAACCGGCACGACTGGCTGTCGGCGTTCGCCAACGAGCTCGGCGTGGTGCTGGCCGCCGAACGCATGCTCGGCATGGAGCCGCCCGTCCGCGCCGTCTGGGCGCGCACGCTCCTGGCGGAGCTCAACCGGGTGCTCAACCACCTGATGTTCCTCGGCTCGTACCCGCTGGAGCTGGGCGCGATGACGCCCATCTTCTACGCCTTCGACGAGCGCGAACGCATCCAGGCCGTCATGGAGGAGATCTCCGGCGGGCGCATGCACTACATGTTCAACCGCGTCGGCGGCCTCAAGGAGGACCTGCCGCTCGGCTGGCTCGACCGGGTCGCCCAGGCCGTCGCCGACACCCGCCGCCGCGTCCCCGACATCGAGAACCTCATCCACGGCAACGAGATCTTCCAGGCCCGCACCAAGGGCGTCGGCGTGCTCTCCCGCGAGCAGATCCTGCAGTACGGGGTCAGCGGCCCCATCGCCCGCGCCTCCGGGGTCGACATCGACCTGCGCCGCGACCAGCCCTACCTGGCCTACCCCGAGCTGCCCGTCACCGTCGTCACCCGCACCGCCGGCGACTGCCACTCCCGCTTCGAGGTGCTGCTGGAGCAGGTCAAGGTCTCGCTCGACCTGGCCGACGCCTGCGTCCAGCGGCTGCGCGAGCTCCCCCAGGGCCCGATCAACCAGCGCCTGCCCAAGGTGCTCAAGGTCCCCGAAGGCCACACGTACGCCTGGACCGAGAACCCGCTCGGCATCAACGGCTACTACCTGGTGTCCAAGGGCGACAAGACGCCGTGGCGGATGAAGCTGCGCTCCGCCTCCTACAACAACATCCAGGTGCTGCGCGAGATGCTGCCCGGGCACCTGGTCTCGGACATGGTGGCGATCCTCGGGTCGATGTTCTTCGTGGTGGGTGACATCGACAAGTGACCTCCCCTCCGCGACGCGACAGGTACGTCGACTGGCTGCGGGCGCTGAGCCTGATCGTGGTGGTGGTCTGGCACTGGGCCTTCACCATCCTGCAGTGGAAACCGCACGGCCCCGAGCCCACCAGCCCGCTCGGCTTCACCTCCGGGCTGTGGATCCTGACCTGGCTGCTCCAGGTCTTACCCCTGTTCTTCTACGTCGGCGGCCACGTCCACCTGCTGTCGTGGGGCCGGGCGTGCGAGCGCGGCACCGGCCTCGGCCGCTTCGTCTGGCGCCGCCTGCGGTCGCTGGCGATCCCGGCGCTGGGCCTGATCGGCGTGTGGGTCGCCGTCGGCGCCGTCGTCACCTGGCTGTTCGACGTGCCGTGGATGTGGCGGGTGGTGCTGCTCGTGCTCAGCCCGCTGTGGTTCCTCGGCGTCTACCTGGTGCTCATCGCGCTCCTCCCCGTCGCGCTCCTCCTGCACCGCAAGTACGACGTGCTGGCCCTCGTCTGGCTGGGCGGGGCGGCGCTGGTCGTCGACGTGGTCCGGTTCCGCTACGACGTCGAGTGGGCCGGCTGGCTCAACATGGTCATCGTGTGGGGGCTGGCGCACCAGGCCGGCTTCTTCTACGACCGCATCGTCGCCCTGCCCCGCCGCTACGACGTCGGCATCCTGTGGACCGGGCTGTTCGCCCTGTTCGGGCTCGTCTACTCGGGCATCTACCCGGGCTCCATGGTGGGCGTGCCGGGGGACAAGTGGTCCAACATGGCGCCGCCGACGTTCGTCATCGTCGCGCTGCTCATCTTCCAGATCGGGCTGGTGGAGGTGCTGCGCCCGGCCATGGAACGGGTCCTGGAACGGCCGGGCTGGAACCGGGTCAACGCCGTCATCAACCGTTTCGCGCTGCCGCTGTTCCTCTTCCACACGACCGGCATGGCCATCGCGCTCGGCCTGTCCTGGTGGCTCTTCGGCAGCCTCACGCCCGAGGTGCCGCCGGACGTGTGGTGGTGGCTGGAGCGCCCCCTGGCCGTCGCCGGCCCGCTGATCTGCACCCTCCCGGTCATCTACCTCTTCGGCCGCCGCCCCCGCACCGGGCGGCCGGACACCGGCTGAGGGCCTGTCAGCAGAACTCGGCGGCGAGCACGTCGTCGAAGACGCCCAGGCCGTAGCGGGTGCCGGGGATCCAGCCCTCGGTGGGCACGGTGGCAAGCATCTCGCACAGCAGCTCGGCCGGCAGGACGCGCCCGCCGAACAGTGGCGCCAGACCTACGACGCCAGGAGGACGAGCGGCTAGCCGGGCCGCTGATCCTCCGGATCCTTCGGGACGCGGCAGGCGTGCTCCAGGAAGAGCGCCGCCACGATCAACGCCACGCACGACAGGAACGAGCCCGTCGAGACGAAGAACTCCGACCGCGGCGTCTCCTTGGCGAAGAGCTGCACCGTGTGCAGCGCGAAGCCGCCGAACAGCCCCGCGAACACCGCGCCGCCGTAGGCCGACGCCTTGCCCAGGGCCGCCAGCCGGGCCACCGCCAGCGGCTCGACCGGCTTGGTGCCCGGCTTGCGGGCGATCCGCGCCTTCGTCATCCAGGCGGTGTAGGCCTCGCCGATCGCCAGCAGCAGCATCGTCGGGATCGCCGTCCACGGCACCAGCACCAGATCGACGTAGACCAGCCGCACCACGCCCCAGGCGATCAGCGCGACCACGACGATGAGCCCGACGAGCACGCCGGGCCGGGTCGGCCTCAATCCGGCCTCTGCAGCTTCAGGTCCTCGCGCAACCGCACACCCCGCCGGTCCAGGCCCACGAGCAGGTCGGCCACCCGGCCCCGCCCCGGCAGCTCACCGTCAGGGTCGGCCGCCGCCCACGGCACCAGCACGAACGCCCGCTCGTGCGCCCGAGGATGCGGCAGCGTCAGCTCCGGGTCGTCGCTGACCGTGTCACCCACCATGATCAGATCGACGTCGAGCGTGCGCGGCCCCCACCGCTCCTGGCGCACCCGCCCGAACGCGTTCTCCACGCTCTGCGCCCGCTCCAGCAGCGTGCGCGGCGGCAGCGTGGTCTCCGCCACGACCACCGCGTTCAGATAAGGGCGCTGGCCCCCCGGACCGCCCACCGGATCGGTCTCGTAGACCGGCGACGCCGCGACGAACTCCAGCCCCGGCGCGTCGAACAGCGTGTCGACGGCCCCCTGCAACGTCAGGAACCGCCGCCCCAGGTTGCCGCCCAGGGCGAGGACGACCTTCATGCGCGCCTCCGCTCGATCGTCACCACCACGTCGCCGAACGGCAGCGGGATCGGCGCCGCCGGCTTGTGCACACTCACCTCGACCGACTCGACGAGCTCCCGGGCCAGGCAGACGTCGGCCAGCCGCTGCGCGAGCGTCTCGATCAGGTCGACCGGCTCGCCCTCGACCACCTTGACCAGGTCCTGGGCCAGCTCGCCGTAGTCGACGGTCCTGGCCAGGTCGTCACCGGCCGCGGCCAGCGCGGTGTCGAGGAACAGCGTCACGTCGACGACGAACTCCTGCCCCAGCTCACGCTCGGCCGCGAGCACCCCGTGTCTCCCCCGGGCCCGCAGGCCCTTCAGCGCGATCCGGTCAGCGCTCAAGCTCGCCTTCCTCCTCCTCGTCGTCATCGCCCTGCAGCACCGGCGAGCCGTGGTGCATCCACAGCCGCCAGCCCTGACCCGTGCGGATGTAGACGTTGCTGGCCACCACCTTGCCGGCGGCGAAACTCGACTCGCCCTCCTCGCCCGCGGTGAGGATGTTCTCCACGCAGGTGAGCACGGCCACGTCGCCCAGCACCGTGGTGTTGACGTCGGTGAGCACGAACTGGATGTAGGTCGTGTTGGCCATGATCAGCGCCCACGACCGCAACACCTCCGAGCGGCCCGTCAGCAGGGTCCAGCCGGGATGCACGCAGCTCACCTGGTCGTCGGCGGTGTCCTCGGCCCAGATCTCGGTCATCCTGTCGAGGTTGCCGTCCTCGATCGCGGTGTAGAAGTCCTGGTTGACCGTCTCGATGGCGGCGGTGTCGACGCTCATGTGTTGGCTCCGGCTCTCTTCCATGCTGCGGCCACGCGCACGGCGTCGGCGTTGGGACCTACGTGGTGGACCCGTACGCACCAGGCGCCCTCACGGGCCGCCAGCGCGGTCACGGCCAGGGTCGCGTCGTCGCTGCCGCTGAACGGGCGGGGGGTGCCGTCGGCGCCGGCCAGCAGCCGCCCCAGGAACCTCTTGCGTGAGGCCCCGATGAGCAGCGGATAGCCGAGCTCGGCGAGTTGCTGCGTGCCGGCCAGCAGCGCCCAGTTGTGCGCCGCGTTCTTGGCGAAGCCGAGGCCGGGGTCGAGCACGATCTGCTCCTCGGACACGCCCTCGGCGAGCACCAGGTCGACCCGCTTGGCGAGCTCCTCGCGCACCTCGGTGACCACGTCGTGGTAGACGGCGCGGCTGTCCATGTCCTGACTGTGGCCGCGCCAGTGCATCACCACGTAGGGGACGCCGGTGGCGGCGACCACGCGCGGCATGGCGGGATCGGCCAGGCCGCCGCTCACGTCGTTGACCAGCCGCGCGCCCGCCTCGACGGCGGCCCTGGCCACCTCGGCGCGCATCGTGTCGACGCTGACGGCCACGCCCTCCGCGTTGAGCGCCCTGATCACGGGCACCACGCGGGCCAGCTCTTCCTCCAGCGACACCCTGGCGGCGCCCGGCCTGGTGGACTCGCCGCCCACGTCGACGATGTCGGCCCCCTCGGCGACCAGCTCCAGGCCGCGGCGGATCGCCACGCCCTCGTCGAACCAGAGGCCGCCGTCGGAGAACGAGTCAGGGGTCACGTTGACGACGCCCATGACAAGGCACCGGTCCTCGTCGCCCAGCCCCGGCACTCTCGTCATGAGGCCAAGCCTAGGCGCTCGCCCATACCTGGTGATATCGCGGGTCCCTGGTTGTGGATAACGATCCATCCCCGGCGGAATGCATGCGGCGCGGTCAGGCGTCAGCGTCCCAGGATCAGCGCCATCGCCTCGGCGCGGGTCTTGTCGCTGGTGCGGAAGTCGCCCCGGACGGCCGACGTGACGGTCTTGGCGCCGGGCTTGCGCACGCCCCGCATGGTCATGCACAGGTGCTCGGCCTCGACCACGACGATGACGCCGCGCGGCTCCAGCACCCGCATGATCGCGTCGGCGATCTGCGACGTCATCCGCTCCTGGACCTGCGGCCGGCGGGCGAACACGTCGACCAGCCTGGCCAGCTTCGACAGGCCCGTCACCTGACCCTGGTCGTTCGGGATGTAGCCGACGTGGGCCGACCCGTAAAAAGGCACCAAATGGTGCTCACAGGTTGAGTAGACCTCGATGTCCTTGACCAGCACCATCTCGTCGTGGTCGACGTCGAAGACCTTGTTGAGCACGTCTTCCGGGGTCTGGTGCAGGCCGGAGAACTGCTCGGCGTAGGCGCGGGCGACACGGGCGGGCGTCTCGAGAAGGCCGTCGCGGTCGGGATCCTCGCCGATGGCGTACAGGATCTCGCGGACGGCCTTCTCGATCCGGCCGAAATCTACGTCGTGCGGCTTCACGCACTGTCCCCGGAAGGCAGCGCGTCCTGGTGGCCCGAGGTGAGCGAGCCGTTGGCCGACTGCTCCTTCGGCGTCAGGATCGGCGGCCGGTCGGAGGGCAGCCGCTTGCCGTAGCCCGCGTAGGAGGGACGGTGCTCCTTGACGACCACCGGGGAGAAGATCTCCAGCACCTGGGCGCGGGAGAGCGTCTCCTTCTCCATGAGCTCGAGCACCAGGTTGTCGAGCACGTCGCGGTATTCGACCAGGATGTCCCACGCCTGGTCGTGCGCCGTCTCGATCATCCGGCGGACTTCCTCGTCGATCGTGGAGGCGATCTTCTCGGAGTAGTCGCGCTCGTGGCCCATCTCGCGGCCCAGGAACACCTCGGCCTGACCGCTGCCGAACTTACGGGCGCCGAGCTGCTCGCTCATGCCGTATTCGGTCACCATGCGGCGGGCGACGGCCGTGGCCTTCTCGATGTCGTTGGAGGCGCCGGTGGTGGGCTCGTGGAAGACGAGCTCCTCCGCCGCGCGGCCGCCCAGCAGCATCGCGAGCTGGTCCATCATCTCCGACCTGGTGGCCAGGAACTTGTCCTCCATCGGCAGCGTCATCGTGTAGCCGAGCGCGCGACCCCGGGACAGGATCGTGATCTTGTGCACCGGGTCGGAGTTCGGCAGCGCGTGCGCCACCAGCGCGTGACCGCCCTCGTGGTAGGCGATCATCTTCTTCTCCTTGTCAGACATGACCCGCGTCTTGCGCTCGGGCCCTGCCATGACACGGTCGATCGACTCCTCCAGCATGTCCATCGTGATCAGCTTCTCGTCGGCACGCGCGGTGAGCAGCGCGGCCTCGTTGATCACGTTGGCCAGGTCGGCGCCGGTGAACCCGGGAGTGCGGCGGGCGATGACGTCGAGGTCGACGCCCGGCGCGAACGGCTTGCCGCGCCCGTGCACCTTGAGGATGCCCTTACGGCCCTCCAGGTCGGGACGGTCGACGGTGACCTGCCGGTCGAACCGGCCCGGACGCAGCAGCGCCGGGTCGAGGATGTCGGGCCGGTTGGTCGCGGCGATGAGGATCACGCCGCCCTTGACGTCGAAGCCGTCCATCTCGACGAGGAGCTGGTTGAGCGTCTGCTCGCGCTCGTCGTGACCGCCGCCCAGGCCGGCGCCGCGGTGGCGGCCGACGGCGTCGATCTCGTCGATGAAGATGATCGCCGGGGCGTTGGCCTTCGCCTGCTCGAACAGGTCACGCACCCGGGAGGCGCCGACGCCGACGAACATCTCGACGAAGTCGGAGCCGGAGATCGAGTAGAACGGCACGCCCGCCTCACCCGCGACCGCGCGGGCGAGCAGGGTCTTGCCGGTGCCGGGCGGGCCGTAGAGCAGCACGCCCTTGGGGATCTTGGCGCCGATCGCCTGGAACTTGGCCGGGGCCTGCAGGAACTCCTTGATCTCCTGAAGCTCCTCGATGGCCTCGTCTGCGCCTGCGACGTCGGCAAACGTGGTCTTGGGGGTGTCCTTGGTGATCAGCTTGGCCTTGGACTTGCCGAAGTTCATCACCCGGCTGCCGCCGCCCTGCATCTGGTTCATGATGAACAGGAAGATCAGCACGATGATGACGATCGGCAGGAAGCTGAGCAGGAGGCTCACCAGGAAGCTCTCCTGGGGCACGTCGGTCGCGAAGCTCTTGGTCTTTTTGGCGTCGACCTGCGCCTGCAGCTCGTCGGTCAGCTTTGCGCCGTAGCCGGTGACCCAGTCAGACTGGATCGTCTTCGTCGGCGTGCCGCTGCCGCCGACCTGGATCGGGCTGTGCAGCGTCAGCTCGATCCGCTGGTCCTTGTCGATGATCTTGGCATTGCTGACATTGCCGGTGCGGATCTGCTGGAGCACCGTTGACGTGTCGGCCTGCTTGTAGTTGCCGCCGCCGCTCCAGAGCTGGGTGACGAGCAGGAGCAGCACGACGATGCCCAGGATCCACAGCAGTGGCCCACGTGTAAATCGCTTGAGATCCATCCGATGCGGAACCCCTTGCGGGCCCGTCCCTTCCTGACCATGGCCTGGAACCCCGGGAAATCCCGGGGCCGCGGCATCCGACACCGCGACTTCTGACTACCCGAAGGGGACGCAGGGTCACCCTCCCGGAGTCAGAAGGTACACCGGAGGAGCGCACGGAGGGACCGCCCGCTACACCGGTCTTGCCCTACCAACGTACGTCAAGGCACGCGGTGTTCCCGGCCACAGTCAGGATTGCTAGCGGTAAACGTGCGGCGCGAGGGTCCCGATGAACGGAAGGTTCCGGTATCGCTCGGCGTAGTCGAGGCCGTAGCCGATCACGAACTCGTTGGGGATGTCGAAGCCCACGTACTTGACGTCGATCGGCACCTTGACCGCGTCGGGCTTGCGCAGCGCCGTGCAGATCTCCAGCGAGGCCGGGTTGCGCGACTTGAGGTTCTCCAGCAGCCAGTGGAGGGTCAGACCGGAGTCGATGATGTCCTCCACGATGAGCACGTGGCGGTTCATGATGTCGGTGTCGAGGTCCTTCAGCACCCGCACGACACCCGACGACTTGGTGCCGGCCCCGTAGGACGACACCGCCATCCAGTCCATCTGCACCGGCACGTGCAACGCCCTGGCCAGGTCGGCCATCACCATGACGGCGCCCTTGAGCACGCCCACGAGCAGCAGCTCCTGGCCCGCGTAGTCCTCGTCGATGCGCCCGGCCAGCTGCTTGATCTTGGCCTGGAGCTCGTCCTCCGGGATGAGGACCTTCTCCAGATCCTTGCCCATGTCGGCAGCGTCCACCTGTTGGTTCCTTACGCGATGGGACGGATGGCGACTATCAGGGTGCCATACCGCCGGACGGCGCTCAGACCCCCGGGCAGGTCCACCGCCTTCTGCCCGTGCCACCGCGTGATCAGCCGCTCCACCGCCCGCACGTGCCCCGCCGAGAGCGCCCCGGAGGGCGCTCCCGCCGCGAGCGCCGCCCGCCGCAGCACTCGTGTCCGTACGGCCCCGGGGACCCCTTCCAGAGCCCGTACGGCCAGCGTCACGTTTCCGGCGATATCGCTTAGAGCGCAATCCTGGTACACCGATTCGGCCCACTGATCGAGCGCGTCCGCGTCCTCACGCGCCAGCCCCGCCGTCCGCGCCAACGCCTCCGCCACCCCCGGCCCCAGCTCCCTCTCCAGAACCGGCAGCGCCACCGCCCGCACCCGAACCCGCGTGAACCGCGGATCGTCGTTGTGCGGATCCTGCCACGGAGCCAGCCCCAGCGCCTCGCACGCCGCCACCGTCGTCGCCCGCGAAAGCTCCAGGAACGGCCGCCGATAGACGCCCGACACCGCCGCCATCCCCGCGATCGACCGCAGCCCGCTCCCCCTCGCCAGGCCCAGCAGCACGGTCTCCGCCTGATCGTCACGCGTGTGCCCCAGCAGCACCGCCGCCGCCCCATGAGCCTCGGCCGCCTCGCCCAGCGCGGCATAACGCGCATCCCTGGCCGCCGCCTCCGGCCCGCCCGCCGTGCCCACCACCACGGCCCGCATCTCACCGAACCCCAGGCCCAGCTCCCCCGCCAACGCCGCCACCCGCGCCGCCTGCTCCCCGGAACCCTCCTGAAGCTGGTGATCGACGCTCACGAGCCCCGTACGCAGCCCCGCCCTCGGCCCCACGAACCCCGTCGCCGCCGCCAACGCCAGCGAATCGGCGCCCCCACTGCACGCCACGAGCACCAGCGCCCCCTCGGGCACGTCCGCCAGCGCCTCACGCACCATCCTGCGAACATCGGCTACAGCCGGATGCGGTCCCACAGCCCCATTCTCCCCGCCCGGGCCGTCAACCCGTACGAGAGCGCCGAGCTCCACCGACCATCACCCCACCGACCCGGCGCCGGAGGGGAGGGCCGTTCGAGGGTGCTCCTCTGAAAGCCCGCCCTGCTAACGGACGACCGGCTGCCGTCAGGCGGCCGGGCCGGGGGGTCAGCTGGGGAGGGCGGGGGTGCCGATGACGCGGCGGATCCAGGCGTCCGGGTCGGAGATCTCCGCCGGGGTGGGCAGCGTGTTGGGTGAGGTCCAGACGCGGTTGAAGCCGTCCATGCCGGCCTGGCCGACGACGCGGTGGACGAAGGCGGAGCCTTCGGCGTACTGCTTCATCTTGAGCTCGATGCCGAGCAGGCGGCGGATGGTGCGGTCGAGGCGGGAGCCGCCTTCGCGGCGCTGGGCGAACTTGGCGCGGATGTCGGCGACCGACGGCACGACGGAGGGCCCGACGGCGTCCATCACGTAGTCGCCGTGCCCCTCGACGAGGGTCATGACAGCCGTGAGCCGGTCGAGGATCTCCTTCTGCTGGGGCGACTGGATGACGTCGATGAGGTTGCCCTCGCCGCCGCGGACGACGTCGGCGACGGTGTCGGCGGCGCCGCGCAGGCGGTCGACGAGCGTGGGCAGGTCGAGGTCGGAGGCGAGCAGGAAGTCGGTCATCTGGGACCGGACGTACTCGCGCAGCCAGGAGACGCCGGTGAACTGGACCCGGTGGGTCTCTTCGTGCAGGCAGACCCACAGGCGGAAGTCGTGCGGGTTGACGTTCATCTCGCGCTCGGCGTTGACGATGTTGGGCGCGACGAGCGTGAGGCGGCCGGCGGGCTCGCGTCCGCTGGGGTCGGGCGGCAGGAACAGCTCGTACTGGCCGAGGACCCGGGTGGCGAGGAAGGCGAGGACTGCGCCGACCTCGACGCCGGTGATGCGGGAGCCGACGGCGGAGATGATCGCGGGCGGCGGGTTGGCGCCGTTGGCGACCTTCTGCGTGAGGGGCTCCAGCACGACGCGGAAGCCTTCGACGTTGGCCCGGATCCAGCCGGGCCGGTCGACGATGGTCGCGGGCTGTGGCGCGGTCTCGGTGTGGATCTTGGTGAACTCGCGTACGTGGCCTTCGGCCTCGCGCGAGAGCGTGCGGAGCTCGGCGACGGCCTGCCTGGCCTCCTCCCGGCTCACTTGAGGACCGGGGCGCACCAGGCGCGTGCCGGTCGTGACGGCCAGATCCCAGTCGATCACCTGCATAACGTCCACCGTACGTGTTTCTCGTCAAGACCGCGCGACGATGGCGGCCAGCCTGTCGAGCACGGGTTCGGCGTAGACGGGGACGCGGTCGGCCAGGAAGGCGAAGGTGACCAGCCTGCCGTCCTTGGTGGTGGCGAGTCCGGCGAGCGTGTTGACGTGGTTGAGGGTGCCGGTCTTGGCCCTGACCAGGCCGACCTGGCCCTTGCTGTCGGCGCCGGTGAAGCGGCGGCCGTTGCCGAGGGTGCCGGTGAAGCCGGCGATGGGCATGCCGGAGGCGACGGCGCGCAGCTCGGGGTGCTGGGGCGAGCCGGCGAGGGCGATGGCGCGGGCCATGGCGGAGGCGCTGATGCGGTTGCGGATGGACAGGCCGCTGCCGTCGGACACCTGGACGCCCTTGGTGATGCCGAGCCGGTGGAGCACCTGGGGGACGGCCTTGGCGAGCCCGGCGAACGAGCCCGGCTGGCCTTCCTTGATGGCGACGTGCCGGGCGAGGGCTTCGGCGAGGTCGTTGTCGCTGAAGGTGAGGGTGTGCTCGACGAGGGCGTAGATCGGCGCGGATTCGACCCTGGCCAGCTCGGCGGCTCCGGCGGGGGCCTTGCCGGGGCGTACGGACCTGGCGGCGCTGATGCCGTGCTTGCGCAGGGCGCCGGCGAAGGCGGCGGCGGCGTGGGCGGCCGGGTCGGCGACGCGGGGCTGGCGCTGGCCGGGAATCTGGCGGCCCTCGTCGATGGTGAGGGCGTGGACGGGGGCGACCTCGCCGTCGGGCACGTAGTTGGGCTTCCAGCCGGGCGCCTGGACGGGCCCGGTGAACAGGGAGGCGTCGTAGGTGAGCGTGACCTTGGTGACGCCGCGGGCCTTGAGCGCAGCGGCGGTGCGGGAGGCGAGCGTGGTGAGCGACGCCTGGTCGGTGAAGTCGCCGGGCTTGGCCTGGGGGCCGCGCAGCATCGGGTCGCCGCCGCCGACGAGGACGATCGCGTTCGCGGAGCCGCCCTGGACGACGCGGGTGGCCAGGCGGGTGTCGGGGCCGAGGGAGGCGAGCGCGGCGGCGCCGGTGACGACCTTGGTGGTGGAGGCGGGGGTGATGCCGGTGTCGGGGTCGGCGGCGAAGATCTGCTCGCCGGTCGTGACGTCGACGACGACGGCGCCGACGCGCTTGCCGAGCGCTTCGTCACCCAGCGCATCGGTGAGCTGCTGCGTCAAAGTACCCTTAGTCGGGAGAGGTCCGTCTCCTGACCTCGCCGGAAGCTGGGCCAGCACAGGCCCGGCGGTGACCACGGGGACGGGGGGAACCCCTTCGGGAGACGCGCTCGTCTCGGCCGGTGACGGCCGCCTCGTCAGCGCGCTCAGGTCGAGGTCGTTGTTCATCGCATAGACGCCGGTGACGATGGTCACGACCTGCAGCATGACGAGAGTGGTCAGCATCACCCACCGCTCGTGCCGCGCCACGTCGCCTGACCTCTCTCCTGGTGTTCGCCTACGAGACATTAACGCCCGCCCGGGGGTGCCCGGGGGGCCGAGCGGAGGAACCGCGGTGGAGTTCGACGTTGTCGTTGAGATTCCCAAGGGGCAACGGAACAAGTATGAAGTGGACCACGAGTCCGGCAAGATCAGGCTGGACCGGCTGCTGTTCACCTCCACGCAGTACCCCGCCGACTACGGCTTCATCGAGAACACCCTCGGTGAGGACGGCGACCCGCTGGACGCGCTGGTGCTGCTGCAGGAGCCGACGTTCCCGGGCTGCTACATCACCTGCCGGGCGGTCGGCATGTTCCGGATGACCGACGAGAAGGGCGGCGACGACAAGGTCCTGTGCGTCCCCGCCACCGACCCGCGCATGGCGCACATCCAGGACATCCACCATGTCCCGGAGTTCGACCGGCTGGAGATCCAGCACTTCTTCGAGGTCTACAAGGACCTGGAGCCGGGCAAGTCGGTCGAGGGCGCCAACTGGGTGGGCCGCATGGAGGCGCAGGCCGAGATCGAGCGCTCCTTCCAGCGGGCCAAGGACGAGGGCCACGGCCACTGACCTTCAGCGGGGCCTGGTGGCGCCCACCAGGTCCCCTCGCCACATCGACGCGATCCGCACGACGTCGCCGGTCTGCGGGGCGTGCACCATGAGCCCCGGCGCGACGTACATCCCCACGTGGTGGATGGTCGACGGGTCGTTCTTGTCGTAGCCGAAGAACAGCAGGTCGCCGCGGCGCAGCTGGTCGAGCGGCACGTGCGGCCCGGACGTCCACTGGGTGCCCGTCCAGTGGTCGAGCCGCACGCCGGCCCGCTCCCAGGCCCGCATGGTCAGACCGGAGCAGTCGTAGCTGGCGGGCCCGTCGGCGGCCCACAGGTAGGGCTTGCCGAGCTGGGTCAGCGCCCAGTTGGCGGCCACGTCGCCCATCGAGGAGCCGCTGGAGAGCGGCACGTGCCCGATGCGGGTCTGCCGCCGCCTGGCGAGCAGTTCGGCGCGGGTGCGGGCGGCGTCGACGAGCCGTTGCAGCTCGTCGCGCCTGGCTCTGAGCTCCTTGGTCTCGCGCCGCTGCCGGGCGACCGCCTCCCGGGCGGCGATCTTGGCGCGTTCGGCCGCCTCGGCGGCGTACTGCTGGGCGGCGTGCACGCTCGCGGCGTGCGTGGTCAGGATCTCGGCGACCTCCTCGGCGTCGCGCAGCCGGGTGAGCAGCAGGCCGCGCTCGCCGCCGAGCTGCCGCAGCAGCCCGGCCCGGTGCAGGTAGCCGTCGTGGTCGCCGTGGTCGTTGAGCATGCCGAGGTATTCGGCGGGCAGCGGCAGCCCGCCGTAGCTCTGGGCGGCGAGCATCGCCACCGCCTGCCGGGCCCGCTCGACCTCCGTGGTCGCGGCGCTCTGCCGGGCGGCGGCCTCCCGGTGCGCCTGCTCGGCCTGGCGGAGCCGGACGACCTCCCCGTTGTACGCCTCCACCAGCCGCTCGGCCTCGGCCGCGAGCCGGTCGAGCCGCCCCTGCGCCTCGGCCAGCTCGGCGCTTGCCGTGCCGAGCTCCTTCGCACGATCCCGTACGGCCTGCCGCGCTCTGGCGACGTCACGCGGCCCCGGTTCGGCGTGAACCGGCGGGCACAGCGCGACGACCAGGGTGGCGACCAGGAATCCGGCTCTGACGTGCATAGAATCCCCCTGCGGTCACTCTATGCACACACTTCCCAACAGTAACGAATGCCACACTCTCAGCTCGTTACAGAGGGTGATACCGACTCGGTGGGGGTCGCCGTGGCGGGCGGCGTGGCGGTGCTCGTCGGCTTGCCCGTCGGTTTCGCCGTCGGCTTCGGCGACGGTTTGGGCGACGGCGTGGGCGTCGTCGGCGTGGGCGCCGGGGTGGGATCGGGCTGCGGTGACGGCATCACCGGCGGCTTGCCGGAGGGGCGCGGCTTGCCGGGCGGCGGGGTCACCGGGTCGACGGGGTGGACCGGGTCGAGCGTGGGGTCGCCGAGGTCTGGGCCGGTCGGCGGCGGGGTGCTCGGCACGGGCTCGGGGTCGCCGCCGATCGGGGTGAAGACGGGCGGCTGCGGGCTGGGCGTCTGCTGCCCGGCCGTCGCGGGGGTCACGCCGAGCGGGCGGGTGGCCGTGCTGTCGACCTCCACGCTGCCGGGCACCTGCCGCCGGTCGGACCAGGGCAGGGTGAGGCCGGGCGGCTCGCCCTGCGGCGGGAACGCGACGGAGGCGACGCCGGGCAGCCCGCCGACCTCCTTGCCGAAGTAGTCGAAGATCGTCGCTATCGCCACCAGGGTCGCGACCGCCGCCAGCGCGCCTGCCAGCGCCCGAGGCCACTTGCGCGGCCCCCGCACGACGGCAACGGGAAACCCGGCGGCGTCCAGCGCCTCCGAGCGCCTGGCCACGTAGCGCCGGTAGAGGTGCAGCTCGGGGTCGACGAAGCAGCTCAGCACCCGGACCCTGAGCACGTCGGGCAGCGTGATCTGCGGCAGCAGCTCGTAGACCTTGGCGGCCGACACCTGGCGGTTGCGGTGCGGGGCGCAGGTCTCGCAGCGGGCCACGTGGGCGACGAGCTGCTCGCGCATGCCGGCGGTCAGCTCGCCGGCGAAGCCGGTGAGGATGCGGGCCCGGCGCGGGCAGTCGTAGGGGCCCTTCCTGGCCAGGAACTCCACGGTGATGGCGTCGCGCAGCCGGTCGCGGGCGGCTTCGTGGGCCGCCTCGGCCTGGCGGGCGGTGACGCCGAGGACGGCGGCGACGTGCGGCATCGGCAGCCCGTGCCGGGCGTTCAGCTCCAGCGTCTCGCGGTCGGCCGTGGGCAGGCTCTGGACGGCGTTCCAGGCCACGACCCGCAGGTCGGCGTCGTCGGGGTCGGTGATCTCGGGCGCCTCGGCCAGCGTCTCGCCGGCGTCGGGCAGGTCGGCCATGCGCCTGCGCAGGCACTCGCCCCGGGCCAGCGCGTAGAGCCAGGGCCGCAGCAGGTCGGGGTCGGACAGCGCGGCGGCGTGCGCCTCGGCGGCGATCAGGGCGTCGCGGAGCGCGACCTGGGCGCTGTCGGTGTTGCGCAGAAGGGTCCAGCAGTAGCGGTAGATGCCTTCGGCGTAGGTGTCGTACAGGACGGCCACGGCGCCCGGGTCACCGGAGCGCAGGGCCTCGACCAGGTCACGGTCACTCATGTAACCGAAGGTAATGGATTGGTAACTTGTAGTTCTACCGATTCCGCGGGATAAACATAGGTTGTCGCCAGCCGCTTTTACGATTTATCGCATTAATTGGGCTATTGCACCCGGGCTTTCAACGCCTGGCTGCCCCGGTCGATCTGGAACGGCTCCGTGGTCGGCTTGACCGTGTGCATCGGCACGATCCCGCCGAGCGCCAGATCCTCGTACGGCCTGCCGGTCGAGCCCCACGTGCGGGCCGTCACTTCGGTCCGCCCCACGGCGCTGCCCTGCGGGAGCCCGGTGATCGTCAGGATGAAGCGCGGCGGGCTGCCCGCCTTCACGTCGTCCACGAACGTGCTCCCGCCGCCGAGCAGCTTGCCCGCCTTGTCCCGCAGCAGCGCGTTCACCACCAGGCTGCCCGCCGGCACCTGGTACGGGTTCGACACGTACCCGGTGATCAGGTACGAGCCGTCCTTCTGGCGCAGCGTCTGCACCCGCGACACCGGGAACGGCCGGAACGCCGAGGCGATCCTGGCCGCCATCCGCCACTGGGCGGGCCGGTAGTCGATGCTCACCTTGACCGGCTTCTCCGACGCCCCGGCCTCGCCGGTGAACACCAGCGAGCCGCCCGGCGGCACCGCGTCCAGCGGCTGGTCCATCCGCACGACCTCGCGCCCGGCGGCGTCCTTGCCGACGACCGTGGCCACCACGTGCTCGCCGAAGTGCCACGGGTTGCGGTTGGTCAGCACGCCCGCCCAGTTGACGGTGTAGCCGCCGGCGGACTTGACCACGTTCGACGCCTGCTCCTTGAGCGTGAGCGGCTTGAGCTGCTGTTGCGGACGTTCCTCCGACGAGCACCCGGTGAGGCAGATCGCCCCGAGTGCGAGGAGGCTGACGGTTCGGCTACGCGGGATCACTTTGCCGTGATAACCCGTTCATGGGTACGGCAGGTCCGGGACACGCGCCTGCCGTACCAAAGCTTTAACGCGCCCGTACGACCCGCTTTTCATCCCAGACCGGCTCCGGCGCCTCGTACACCACCCCGTCGGACCCGAACACCAGGTAACGGTCGAAATCCGCGGCGAACCAGCGGTCGTGGGTGACCGCCAGCACCGTGCCGTCGAAGGCGTTCAGGCCGTCCTGCAGCGCCTCGGCGCTGGCCAGGTCGAGGTTGTCGGTCGGCTCGTCCAGCAGCAGCAGCGTCGCGCCGGACAGCTCCAGCAACAGGATCTGCAGCCGGGCCTGCTGGCCGCCGGACAGCGTGTCGAAGCGCTGCTCGGCGACCAGCCCGGCCAGCTCGTAGCGGGCCAGCGCCTTCATGGCCTCGTTCTTGAGCTTGGCGTGCTCGGTCATCACGATCTCGACCGGGGTGCGGCCGAGCAGGTCGGGCCTGGCGTGCGTCTGGGCGAAGTGGCCGGGCACCACGCGGGCGCCGAGCCTGGCGACGCCCGTGTGGGCGACCTGCTCGCCGGCGACCAGGCGCAGGAAGTGGGACTTGCCCGAGCCGTTGGAGCCGAGCACCGCGACCCGCTCGCCATACCAGATCTCCAGGTCGAACGGCCGCATCAGGCCGGTCAGCTCCAGCCGCTCGCAGATGACCGCGCGCTTGCCGGTGCGGCCGCCCCGCAGGCGCATGCTGATGTTCTGGTCGCTGGGCGCCTGCTCGGGCGGCCCCGCCTCCTCGAACCTGCGCAGCCGCGTCTGGGCCGCGTGGTAGGGGGCGGCCATGCCGTCGTTGTAGCGTGCCTTGTTCTTCAGCATGTTGACCAGGGCCTTGAGCTTGGCGTGCTCCTCGTCCCAGCGGCGGCGCAGCTCGTCGAGGCGCTCGTTGCGGGCCCTGCGGGCCTCGGCGTAGGTGCCGAAGCCGCCGCCGTGGATCCAGATGTTGCCCGACTCGACGGTGACGATCCGGTCGGCCGCGTTGGCGAGCAGCTGCCGGTCGTGGCTGACCAGCAGCACGGTCTTGGGCGTCTCGCGGAGCTGGGCCTCCAGCCACTCCTTGCCCGGCACGTCGAGGTAGTTGTCGGGCTCGTCGAGCAGCAGCGTCTGGTCGGGACCGCGCAGCAGCGCCTCCAGGACGAGCCGCTTCTGCTCGCCGCCGGACAGGGTGGACACGTCGCGATATTTCACGTTGTCGTACGGCGCGCCGAGCGCGGCCACCGTGCACGTGTCCCAGAGCACCTCGATCTCGTAACCACCGGCGTCGGTGTAGTCGCTGATCGCCTGGGCGTAACGGAGCTGCGCCTTCTCGTCGTCGCGCTCCATCATGACCAGCTCGGCCTTCTCCAGCCGCGCGGCCGCCTCCCGCACCGCCGGCGGGGCCACGCTCAGCAGCAGGTCGTGCACCGTGCTGCCGTCACGCACGCTGCCCACGAACTGCCGCATCACCCCGAGCCCGCCGGAGCTGGCGACGCTCCCCTCGACCGGCTGCAGGTCCCCCGCGACCAGGCGCATGAGCGTGGTCTTGCCCGCCCCGTTGGGCCCGACGAGCGCGGCCTTGACCCCCTCGCCGATCCGGAAGGACACGTCGTTGAGCAGCGGCCGCCCGTCGGGCAGCACATACGTCAGGTGGCCGACCTCGACGTGTCCCATGGCATTTCCCCTCCTACGGATCCCCGCGCAGGTTACACGCCGGTTTCAGCACCGGTCATCCCTATTTCCCCGCCCCCCGGAGCCGTACCGCGCTGACCAGCCGGGCGGCCACCACCACCGTGCAGCCGATCGCGGTGATCACCAGGCAGAGCGTGAACGCCGGGTAGAGGTAGGCCACCTGGATCCACATGATGTCGGCCCCCCGGGCCAGCACCCGGAAGATCGGGGCCAGCGCCGCGCACAGCGCGATCGGCGCCAGGTAGGGCAGCAGCCGCCACCGCTGCCGTCCCCTGCGCCGCGCCGCCCAGCGGCGGGAGCGCGCCACGCCCCGCGCCGCCAGGGCCACGGCCCCCGCGCCGGCCAGCAGGAAGAGCGCGTCCGTGACCAGGGTCGGCGACATCGGGGGGACCTCGGGCGTGCCTCCCTCGACGAGGGCGACGAGCCCGTCCAGGAGCGCGCGGGCGTCGCCGAAGGCCATGCCGGTGTTGGCCATGACCGCGACGCCGTAGCCGGAGCCGGGCATGAGGAGCTGGTGGGCCGTCGAGGTGAACAGGTCGCCGCCGTGCTCGATGACGGGCGTGCCGCGCCCGGTCCGGCCGAGCGACCAGCCGAGCGCGTACGAGTCGTTCAGGCGGGAGGGGGTGCGCATCTCCTTGACGCTCTCGGGCGACAAGATGCCGCCCTGCTGCGCGATCAGCCAGCGGGCCATGTCGGCGGCGGTGCTGAGGACGCCGCCCGAGCCGTTGCCGAACCCGGCCGGCTCCGGCGCCGGGACCGCCCGGCCGAGGACCATCAGGTGACCGCGGGCGCTGCCGGGCAGGTCGCGGTCGGTGTCGATGGTCGTGCTGTTGCGCATGCCGAGCGGCTCGAACACCCGCTCGCGCAGGTAACCGGCGAACGGCCGCCCGCTGACCACCTCGACGAGCCGGGCGGCGACCTGGTAGTTGGTGTTGTGGTAGCTGTAGCGCGTTCCCGGCTCGGCGGCGAGGCGGGCCGTCCTGAGCCGCGCCACGGCGCCCTCCAGCGTGCCGGGCTGCGGCAGGCTCTTCTCCCGGAAGGCCGAGTCGGCCATGCCCGACGTCTGGTCGAGCAGCTGCCTGACGGTGATCTTCGCCGCCCTCGGGTCCGCCATCGCGAACTCGGGCAGATAGCCGCGCACCGGCCTGTCGAGCTCGACCCGGCCCTGTTCGACGAGCTGCATCACGGCCAGCGAGGTGAACGACTTGCTGACCGACGCGACGGCCATCGGGGTGTCGGCCGTGACCGGCTCACCGGCCGCGGTCCGGCCGTACCCGGCGGCGTGCACGACGCGCTCGCCCCTGGTGACGGCGACGGCGACGCCGGGCAGCCCCGTCGCCTCCTGGTAGCGCGTCACGAACGCGTCCACGGCCGCCGGCGTGACCTGACCGGGCGGCGACACGGGCGAAAGGGCGAGACAGAGCGCGATGACGAAATTTACTGACACGTACAGAAAGCTAGGGACGCCCCCTGCCTCGCGACCATTGCGGAACCCCGCCGTCTTCCTTACGGGGAGCCGCCACCGTGGCCAGCCAGGCGACCACGACCAGCGGCGTGGCCTCGGCGGCCAGAAGAGTCTGCAGCCCCAGCGGTGTCGTCCCGGCGGCCACCGGCCGGACCAGCAGGATCAGCAGCGCACCCGTCCACGCGAGCGCGGGCAGGACGGCCTGGCGGTCAGGCGGCGCGCCCCGAGCGGCCAGGAGCAGCAGCGCCGCGAGCGCCAGCGCGCCCGCCGACGCCCAGTGGACGGCGTCGTCCTCGAACGGCCCGCGCGGAAGGCCCAGCCTGGCGGCGAGGGCCGCGACGACGAGGACGAGACCGGCGGGGCGCAGCAGCCGGGGCGCCCAGAGGGCCAGCAGCGCCAGCGCCACCGGCAGTGCCGGAGCGACCCAGGGGCGCACCTGCTCGCCGGCGAGCGCCGGGGTGAGGGGCGCGTAGGCGAACCAGCCGAACGACTCCGGCAGCGGCTTCAGGCTGCCCAGCAGGGTCGGGACGGCGGCGGCACTGCGGAGGACGGCGGTGGTGCGGGGCATCGCGGCTCCGGCACGGTCGGGGATCTGCCAGGAGCCTAGCCGGGCCTAGACAACAAGTGATCTAATCACTAGAACTGTACGGGAGCCCCCACCCCCCAAGGACGTGTGCGATGGCGCGACTGCGTTCAGCCAGATCTGCCCTCCTGTCCCTCGTCGCCGTGACGGCCCTGGCGGTCGCGCCGCAGCAGGCCGTGGCGGCGCCGCCGAAGCCGGTGCCGTCGACGGCCGCCGCCGTCCCCGAGCAGCCGGCCACGCCCTCCCCGTGCGCCCCCGCGTTCCGGGGGACGACGATCGACCAGCGGCTGACCAGCCTGTTCACCAACTACGGCAACGACAACAGCCGCCTGGACGACTGGACCGGCGCCGACGGCACCTACTCGGTGCGGCTGCCGAACGGCAGGGAGGTGTGGGTGTTCTCCGACACGTTCCTGGGCCGGGTCAACCCCGACGGCAGCCGCCCGCCGGTCGTGGAGGAGGGCGGCACGACGGTCTTCCTCAACAACTCCTTCGCCGTCGAGCGCGACGGCAGGCTGCGCACCATCCACGACGGCACGGCGGCCGCGCCCACCGCCGTGATGAAGCCCCGCGACGGCGACCACTGGTTCTGGGCCGGTGACGCGACGCTCGCGGGCGGCCTGCTGGAGGTGACCTACCAGGAGTACGAGCGCTTCGGCCCCGGCGCGTGGGACTGGCGCTGGCACCGCAACGTGGTGGCGCGCTTCCCGCAGGGCCGGTTGGAGCGCCCGGTCAGCGTGCACGACCTGCCGTCCGGGCACGGCGTGGCGTGGGCCTCGGCGATCCTGAAGGACGGCGGCCACACCTACGTCTACGGCGTGGAGGACCTGGGCGGCACCAAGTACATGCACCTGGCCAGGGTGAAGGGGCAGAGCCTGCTCGGCGAGTGGGAGTTCCGCACGGCCGGCGGCTCCTGGTCGAGGGACGAGGCGGATTCGGCCAGGCTGATGGCGGGCGTGGCGAACGAGTACAGCGTCAGCAAGGTCGGCAACGGCTATGTCCTGATAACTCATGACACGACCGAGGCGCTCAGCGCCAAGATCGTCGCGTACGCGTCCTGCTCCCCGACCGGCCCGTTCACCGGCAAGCAGGTCGTCTACACGACCCCCGAGACGAACGGCAACATCTTCACCTACAACGCCCACGCGCACCCCGCCATCGAGGGAGACGGCCTGGTGGTCTCCTACAACGTCAACAGCTTCGTCAACACCGACCACTACCGCGACGTGTCCATCTACCGGCCGCGCTTCCTCAACGTGAAGTTCGGCTGATGCGCAACTGGGCGGCGCGGCTGCGCCAGGGCACGCTCGACGGCATCGACTGCGTCACGCTGGAGAACGAGCTGCTGCGCGTGACCGTGCTGCCCGGCAAGGGCGGCGACGTGGTCGAGTTCCTGCACAAGCCGACCGACACCGACTTCGTCTGGCTGTCGCCGCAGGGCCTGCGCGACCCGCGCGGGCACCTCCAGGGCGCCGCCGACGACGTGGCCCCGTTCGCCGACCACTACGAGGGCGGCTGGCAGGAGGCGTTCCCCAACGGCGGCGCGCCCAGCGACTACCGGGGCGCCCGGCTGGCCCAGCACGGCGAGGTCTCCGGCCTGCCGTGGCGCTGCGAGGTCGTGGCCGACTCCGAGCAGGAGGTCGCGATCCGCCTGACCGTGCGCACCAGGCGGCTGCCGTACCGGATGGAGCGGACGATGCGGCTGCGGCCGGGCAGGGCCGTGCTGGAGGTCGAGGGGCGGGCGGCGAACGAGTCCGGCGTGGCGCTGCACGCGATGTGGGGACAGCACCTCGTGTACGGGGCGCCGTTCCTCAGGGCGGGCGCCCGGATCCGGCTGCCGGAGGGGGTGCGCGTGATCCCGCACGACACGCCGATCAACCCGCTCGGGCGGCGGGTGCGCGCGGGCGGGCCGTGGGAGTGGCCGGTGGTCCCGGCCGACGGCGGCGGCACCACCGACCTGAGCGTCGTGCCCGCCCGGGGCGGGCCGAGCGACATCGTCTACCTGACCGGGTTCGGCGACGACGGGTGGTACGAGCTCGGGGCCGGGCCCGGCATCCGGGTCGCCTGGGACTCCACGCTGCTGCCGTATCTGTGGATGTGGCAGGAGCTCGGCGCGAGCGCGGACTACCCCTGGTGGGGCCGGGCCTGCGTGCTCGGCCTGGAGCCGTTCGCCGGTCTGCCGACCGACGGGCTGGCGGCGGCCGTGGCCAACGGCACCGCACTCGTCCTGGAGCCGTACGAGACCAAGACGCTGAAGTGGCGCGCGGAGGTGCTTGCGTGAGGGAGTTCGACGGGAAGGTGGCGCTGGTCACCGGCGGTTCGACGGGCATCGGGCGGGCGGTCGTGGACCGGCTGGCCGACGGCGGCGCGTCGGTGGTGTTCTGCGGGGCCGACGCGGAGTCGGCGTTCGAGAGCGAGCAGGTCACGGGCGTGGTCGCGGACGTGCGCCGGGCGGGCGACATGCGCGATCTGGTGGACCTGGCCGTGGCCAGGCACGGCGGCCTGGACGTCGTGGTGACGTGCGCGGGCGTGCAGCGTTACGGCACGGTGGTCGACACGCCGGAGGACGTCTGGGACGAGGTGATGGACGTCAACCTCAAGGGCGTCTTCCTGACCTGCAAGGCGGCCGTGCCCCGGCTGAAGGCGCGCGGCGGCGGGTCGATCGTGGTGATGTCGTCGGTGCAGGCGTTCGCCTCGCAGGCGCAGGTGGCCGCCTACACCGCGAGCAAGTCGGCGCTCAACGGGCTGACCAGGGCGATGGCGCTCGACCACGCCGCCGACGGCATCCGCGTCAACGTGGTCTGCCCGGGGTCGGTCGACACGCCGATGCTGCGCTGGGCGGCTGACCTGTGGCGCGGCGGCCTTTCGCAGGAGGAGCAGGTCGCCGAGTGGGGCCGGGCGCACCCGCTCGGCCGGGTGGCCAGGGCCGAGGAGGTCGCCGAGCTGGTGGCGTTCCTGGCCGGGCCGCGTTCGTCGTTCATCACCGGCGCGGAGCACCGGGTGGACGGCGGACTGCTGGCCAGGAACCCGGCCGCGCTGCCGGAATAGCGGCGCCGCTCACTTTTACCCTCGGACGCGCGTCGATAACACAGCGCACGCGAAGCCTCACGCTAGGTTACGGGTGTTCCGAAGGACTCACCCCGATCAAGGAGACCCCTGTGAGGCTGTCCAAGCGTTTCGCCGGCGCCGTCGCCGCCGCGGCTCTGCTCACCGTCGTCGCCCCCGCGGCCACCGCCTCGGCGAGCCCCCGCTCCACCTGCTACGGCGGCAGGCTCTGCCTGTACGCGGGCTTCGACTACAACCGCGGGCAGGTCGACCACTGGCGCGACTTCGTCCACGACGACGCCAACTTCGCCGACAACAACTGGCTGACCTGGGACTACAGCAACTCCTGGCACAGCATGGACAACGAGACCAGCTCGGTCCGCAACCGCGTCGGCTGCCCGGTGACCCTGTGGCAGCACGCGTACTACACGGGTGCGCACAGCACGTTCCTGCACAACTCCAACGACGGCTTCCTGGCCAACAACGCGGTCGGCAACAACCGCGCCAGCTCGGTCGACATCTGGTGCCGCTGAGCTTTCCGGTGTCACTGAGCCGAAGCAGCGCCGGTTTCCGGATTTTTCCGGAAACCGGGCGCCGCGTGCCCCTACTCCTCGCCGCCCTCCTCCTGACCGGCTGCGCCACCCCGGAGCCACCGCCCGGCGTCACCTCGGTGGCCGACCTGGTGCTGCCGTTCGACGCCTACAAGCCCACCCCCGGCCAGCGGGCGGTCCTGGCCAACGCGCACAACCTGCTGGTCGTCCGGTGCATGCGCCGCCACGGCGTCACCGTGAACCCGCCCGCCGAGGACGAGGAGGCCATCGCGGCGGCCGACCCCGGCAACACCCGCCGCTACGGCGTCGCCGACCCGCGCCAGGCCGCCGAGCACGGCTACCACCTGGCCGGCGGCTCGCCCGCCAAGCCGTGGACGGCCAAGCTGACCAAGGCCGCGCGCAGGCAGCTCAACGGCCGCCAGGGCTGCCTCGACCGGGCCGACGCCCAGCTCAGCCGCGACACCCCCAAGGCCGACTGGTCATGGCTGGCCCTCCAGGACTCGCTCACTCTGGAGCAGGCCGCCAGGGAGCCCGCCGTGTCGCAGGCCGTCGACCGCTGGAAGGCGTGCATGGAACGGGCCGGCCACCCCTACCCGTCGCCGGAGGCCGCCATCGCCGACCGGCGCTGGAACCTGGAGAAGCCCGAGGTCAGCGACGAGGAGAAGCAGACCGCGAGCGCGGACGTGGCCTGCAAGTGGTCCTCCGGCCTGGTCGCCGCCTGGTACGCGGCCGACGCCGACCTGCAGCGGGCCGTCGTGCGCGACAACGACCGCCGCTTCGCCGCCTTCCGCGACAACCTGGGCCGGCGGCTCGACCGGGCGACCGCCCTGCTCAAGTGACCGCCCCGCTCGACCGTCAGACGGCGACCTCGACCGACACGGAGGGGTCGGCGAAGCGCTCGTTCGGCACCCGGGCGAACCAGCCGGGCCGGCCCGGGTCGCGGTCGTACGGGTAGCCGCCGGTCTCCCGGTAGAGCTCGGCGTAGCGGGCCACCCGCTCCCGGTCCAGCCGCACGCCCAGCCCGGGCCCCTGCGGCACCGCGATGGCGCCCTCCGCGTACGCCATCCGGCCGCCCTCGATCACGTCGTCCCGTAGCTGGTGGTAGTGGGCGTCGGCCGCGTACGTCAGGTTGGGCAGCACCGCGCCGAGGTGCAGCATGGTCGCGAGCTGGATGCCCAGCTCGCCGGAGGAGTGCACGGCCACGTCCACCTGGAACGTCTCGCACACCCCCGCCGCCTTGACGCACGGCCTGATGCCGCCCCAGAACGTGGTGTCCAGCAGCACCACGTCGGCGCCCCGGCGCAGCACGTTCGCGGCGAGCTGCTCGAAGTTGACCACCACGGTGTTGGTCGCGATCGGCACCCTGACCTGCTCGCGGACCAGCCGCAGCCCTTCCAGCCCGAAGACCGGGTCCTCCAGGTAGTCGTTGTCCAGGTGCTCGATGGCCCGGCCGAACCGGACGGCCTCGGCCATCGACAGCACCGCGTTCGGGTCGTAGCGGAACCGGTCGCCGGGGAACGCCTCGGCCAGCGCCCGGTAGCACTCCAGCTCGTAGTCCGGCGGGAACACGCCGCCCTTGAGCTTGTGGACGGTGAACCCGTGGGCCGCCTTGAGCGCGCGGGTCTGTTCGACGAGCTGGTCCGGCGTGCGCACCTCGGCGTAGCCGTCGGCGGCGTAGCGGTAGAACAGGTAGGAGGCGAACGGGACGGCGTCGCGCACCCGGCCGCCCAGCAGGTCGCACACCGGCACGCCGAGGTGCTGCCCGATCAGGTCGAGACAGGCGAACTCGACGGCGGCCAGGAGCTGCGTCCGGTTGTTGTAGAGCGAGGCCGTCGGGTTCGCGATCTTGAAGCGGAGCGCTTCGAGCTGGAACGGGTCGTGGTCCTTCAGGTAGGGCACGAGCGCGCGGAACGCCGCCTCGGCGCTCTCGCCGCCGCCGCCCATCTCGCCCAGGCCGACGAGCCCGTTGTCGGCCTCGACCTCGACGATCGTGCGGACGAACCGGCCCCAGTGCGCGCCGTTGCTGTGCCGCAGCGGCGCCTCCAAAGGCACGGCGACCGTCGTGGCCCGGATGTCAACGATCTTCACAGGTCCCCCCAGACGACGGCGACCCCGCAGGCCGGGAGCCGTACCTTGACCGATTCCCCGTCAACCTCGGCAGGCCGCACGTCGTGGCCCAGGCCGGCGCTCACGCTCGCGCGGCGCAGGCCCGGCAGGGTGACCGTCACCTCGACGGGCTCGGGGGCCAGCGACTGCAGCCGTACCAGCGTGGACTCCCCGTCCCTGCCCAGCGAGGTCACCAGCACGTCCGGGTGGTCGGCCGACACGTACGTCCTGGACGTCTCGCCGGCAGGCCCGGTGAGCAGCGCGCCCGCGAACGGGTCGGTCAGCCCGGCGGCGGCCAGCGCGCCGAGCCGCCTGCCCGGGGCGCCCGCCTCGGACCTGACGGCGTAGCGGAACGTGGTCTCGCCCTGCTGCTGCGCCGGGAAGTTGGTGTCCCAGATGTTGTTGAGCGCCCACGAGTAGACCGTGCCGTCCTCCTGGTCGAGCGTCGGGGGGAACGGCGCGTACGGCATGTGGATGGTGCCGAGCTGCACCAGCGGCGCTTCCAGGGTGGCCCAGGCGACGGTCAGCTCCGGGTCCTCGAAGGCGATCCAGTGCCGGATCGGCAGCATGTACTCGGCCGAGCCGGGCACGCGCGGCACGTCAGGGCCGCCGACGCCGCCGGTCAGCTCCCAGGCCGTGGGCTGCCCGGCGGCCAGCGGGAAGGCCAGGAACACCGCCTCCTTGGCCGGGGTGCCCTGCTTGGCGAGCTGGTAGGTCAGGTCGAGGCGGGCGACGCCGTGGTGCAGCTCGACGGTGGTGCGCAGCCAGTCGACGCCTTTGCCGCGCAGCTCGACGACCAGCTTCTCGCCGACGGCGGTGCGCTCGGCCTTGACGATCGTGGCGTTGCCCGCGATGGCGCGGTCGCCGAGCAGGGTGCGGTCGTGCGCGCCGACGTGCCCGGACAGGTGGTTGAAGTGCGGGGCGGTGGCGTAGCGGTCGTAGACGTACTGGCCGAATCCGGCGGCGGCGTCCTGGTTGACCAGCTCGCGGCCGGCGACCTTGTCGAACACCGAGCCGATGTAGCCTTCGCGGACGTCGTAGGCGACCCGGTAGAACTCGTTCTCGATGACGCCGCCGGGGTCGAGGGCGACGGGCTCGGGGGCCTGCCGCTCGCCGCGCACGACGTCGAGCCGTACGTACCCGAATCCCGGAACATCCGGCACGACGGCGTGGATGTGCCGCCCGATCGGCCGCGTCGGCCAGTCCGCCGGATCGACGTACTCCTCGTGGTGCGGCACCGTCTCCCCGGTGCGCGCGTCCATCAGCGCGATCGGCACGTCCACCGGCACCACGTCCCTGGGCAGGAACGTCCGCACCACGTCCGTCCGCGTCGCCGTCCCCGGGTTGAACACCGCGAACGCCGCCAGCGCCGCGCCGCCCGAGCCCTCGGCCGACAGCGCCGCCGCGAACCTGCGCACGCCCGCCTGGAGCAGGTCCGCCGCGTCGTCCTGCGCGTCGTAGGCGCCCGACGACTTGCGCGTCCACTGCAGCCCGCCCGAGTCGCCCGCCTCCTCGGCGTCCTCCCACGGGTTGGCCGCGCCCCAGGTGTGCTCGTTGAACAGCGCCACCTTGTCGTAGGCGAGCCCGATCCGCTCCCCCGCGTCGACCCCGGCCAGCGTGTGCAGCGTCTCGGCCGTCCGCAACGCCGACTGCGCCCGCCGCACGTACCCGAGCGGGCGCGCCCCCGACCCGAGCCCGTCAGCCCACCAGTCGGTCCAGTCGCCCTCGTGCACGGCCAGCCGGTCGTGGTAGCGCTCGGCCACGTGGTCGAAGAAGTCGCTGTTGGCCGCCGAGCGCAGCCGCGGCCAGGCCCACTGCTCGTTCCAGCGCCGCGCGATCGACGCGGGCACGATCGACGGCCCGGCGTTGTCGGCGTGCGCGCCCTGCACCCGCAGGTGCAGCACGTCCAGCTCGTACGGCTCGCGCGGCGCGTCCGGCCCCTGCCACCCGAACGTGCCCGGCCCGTACGGGTAGCCGCGCGAGGCGAGCGCGGCCAGGTAGCGCGGCAGCAGGTCGTCGGCCAGCTCGTAGGAGTCGGTCAGCCCGACCGTGTTGCCCTCCATGTACGCCATGCCGTGGGGCGTGTCGGTGAACCACACGAGCAGTTCGTTCCCGCTCGGCGCCCGCCACCGGAACGGCCTGGTCAGCTTGTCGCCGCCGTGCAGGTACGGCACCGAGCGCCCGGCCCAGTTGTGCGCGGCGGCCAGGTAGCGCACGCCGGCCGCGTTCAGCGCGTCGATCAGCCCGACGACCGCGCCCGGCACGTCGGTGTGCATGGCCGAGCGGGCCGGGATGCCGTACGCCTGCCGCAGCTCGCCGGTGAAGCGGAGCTGCCGGTAGAGCTCCTCGGTCGAGCACGCCTCGGTGTGGAGCTGGAACGGCAGCGCCGTGACCTCGATGATCCCGGCGCGGGCCAGCGCGGCGAACTTCTCGACCTGTTCGGCGGGCCGGGCCTCCAGCCATTTCAGCGCGGGCATGGACGACTCGACCGACCAGCGGAACTTCGCGTCGTCGGGCCAGGAGGCGGTCTCCTCGCCCAGCCGCACGGCCGCGTCCAGGTAGTCCAGGTGGTGGCGCAGCACCGTGCCCTGCGGGTCGGTGTAGCCGATGTCCAGGTGCGAGTGGTGCACGACGAACACGTTCCACTTGCGCTGCGGCCCGACCGTGATCTGCGCGGTGCCGACCACGCCGGCGTCGTCGCGGCACTCCAGCGTCAACGCGCGCGGCGCGCTCACCTCCGGCACCAGCAGCGTCACGTCGGTCCCTGAGGCGCTGTCGACGCCCACCAGCACGTGCGTGAGCGCCCGCGTGCTCGACACCCGCACCGCCTGCCGGCCGTCGTGGGTGAACAGCGGCAGCACCGCCACCCGCACCTCCAGCCCGCGCACGCTGATCACCGGCGTCGAGGTGTCGTCGCGCAGCGCCTGCCTGATCCCGTCGTAGTCCGGGGATCCGAGGCTGCGCTGCAGCAACCGGCTCGTCATCAAACACTCCCTAGAGACAGGCCCCGTGCGAAGAGGCGCTGGGTGGCGAGGAACAGCACGACCGTGGGCAGCGACACGACCAGGCCCGCCGCCAGGCCGACCGGGACGGGCGTCCCGGCGTACACGTCGGTCATCAGGCCGGCGAGCGCGGTCATGACGGGCCGCACCTCGGCGGTCTGCGTCAGCGTCAGGCCGAAGATCAGGTCGTTCCAGATGAAGGTGAACTCCAGGATGAACACGGCGGCCAGCGCGCTGGTGGCCAGCGGCAGGTAGATCCGCCAGAAGACGCGCCAGGTGGAGGCCCCGTCCATGCGGGCGGCCTCGAAGATCGAGAACGCCACCCCGCTGTAGAAGTTGCGCAGCACGAACGCGGCCAGCGGCACGTTGATCGCCGTGTAGATCAGGATCATGCCGAGGCGGCTGTCGTACAGCCCGGCGTCGCTGTAGCCGACGAACAGCGGCACGAGCAGCATCTGCGACGGGAAGACGGTGCCGCCGAACAGCAGCAGGAACCACCAGAAGCCGTGCCGCAGCCGCAGCACCACGATCGTGTAGCCGGCCAGCGCGCCGATGAGCACGCCGAGCGCGGGCGACACGACGCTGTAGAGGGCGGTGCTGGCCAGACTGGGGCCCAGGTCGGCGCCCTCCAGCGCGCGGGCGAAGTTGTCCAGCAGCGCGAAGTCGCCCGGCGGCGCCCAGGCCCGCGCCGGGTCGTACGACTCGGCCGGTCTGGAGGCGTTGACGATGAGCAGGTAGGTGGGCCCGAGCCAGATCAGCCCGAGCACGACGAGGACCGCGCGCCGGATCATCGCACCTGCCGCTTCAGGTAGAGGTAGGAGGCCAGCCCCGCGACCACGGTGAGCGCCACCGCGACCGTGGAGCCGTAACCGTAGTCGCCGGCCACGAACGTCTCCTTGTACATGGTCACGGCGAGCGTCTCGGAGTTGCGCCCCGGGCCGCCCTGCGTCAGGACCCAGACGATGTCGAACGTCTTCAGGCTCGCCACCAGCGCCAGCCCCACCACGACCGCGGTGAGCGGCCGCATCAGCGGCCAGATGACGTGGCGGAACAGCCGCCAGCCGGACGCCCCGTCGAGCCGGGCCGCCTCGATCGGCCCCTTCGGGATCGACTGCAGCCCGACCACGAACAGCAGCGTGTTGACGCCGAGCTGCTGCCACGTCCACACGAGCAGCATCGCGATCGTGTTGTGCGGCGCCTTCTGCAGGAACGCGGTGTCGACGCCGAGGAGCAGATTGGCGACGCCGCCGTGCGACAGCACCGGGCTCCACACCATGGCCAGCCCGGCGCCGCTGAGCGCGTACGGGAGCATGAACGGCACCCGGTACCAGGCGCCGCCCCTGATGTCGTAGGACAGCACCGCCACCAGCAGGCCGAGGCCCACGGGCAGCGCCATCGTGCCGACGACCCAGATCAGCGTGTTGCCGGCCGAGGACAGCAGCACGGGGTCGTCGAAGAGCTTGGCGAAGTTGGCCAGGCCCGCCCATTCGGGCGGCGCCAGCCCGTCGTACCGGGTCAGGCTCAGGTACGCGGTCCACACGAACGGCGCGTAGAGCAGCCCGGCGACGAGCAGCGCGGCGGGGGCGACGTACCCGTGCCTGAACCTGCCGAGGATCGGGGCGCGCGTCACTGATGCGTGCTCCAGTACTCGTCGGCCTCCTTCTGGATCGTCTCCAGCACCTCCATGTACGTCCCGGGTTCGGTGACGAACTTGCTGAAACCGTCCAGGGCGGCTGTCAGGATGGGCGGCGGGGTGGCCTCGAAGTAGCGGTTGACCAGGCGGTACTCGCCGCTGCCCGCGTCCTTGGTGACCTGGCCGAGCGCCTCGTCCTCGATGGTGACCTTGGGGTTGGCGCTCACGTCGCCACGGATGCCGGCCCACTTCTTCTGGGCTTCGGCGGTGGTCCACCACTTGAGGTACTTCATGCTCGCGTCGGGGTCGGCGGCCTTGGCGAGGGAGCAGAGCGGGCCGCTCTCGAAGATCATCGAGGTCTTGGGCAGGCTCGCGTTCACGTTGGGGATGACGAAGAAGCCGTAGTCGGCGCCGGCTTTCATGTCGCGCTGGGTCATGCTGGTGTTGAACCAGGTGCCGAACGAGACCATCGCGGCCTTGCCGGTCTTCAGCACGTCGCCGGGGTCCGTTTTATCGCCCGGATTCATGAAATATCCGGCGTCGATGAGCTCTTTCCACTTCTCCATCACCGCGACCACGCCCGGATCGGTGTACTTCGCCTGACCCGTGGACAGCCGGTCGTACAGGTCGGGGTCCATCCCGGCCATGATCTGCTCGAACCAGACGAACGAGAACAGCACGCTGGTGTGGTAGAACGCCTTCACGTCGTGCTGCTTCAGCGTCTCGGCGATCTTGACCAGGTCCTCCCAGGTGGCCGGGGGCTTCAGGTCGTGCTCGTCGAAGATCTTCTTGTTGTAGAACATGCCCCAGTACGCGACGTTCATCGGCACGCAGTACTGCTTGCCGTCGATCGTGTAGTAGGGCGCCAGGTCCTGCGACAGGTCGCCGGCCTTGATGGCCTCCTGCCAGACGGCCGTGGTGTCGGCCACCTGCTTCTGCTTGACGATCTCCTGCAGCATCCCCCCGGTCTGCCAGGTGAAGAGGTCAGGCTTGACGTTCGTGCGGAACGAGGCCTTGATGAACGCCTGATACTGCGCGGAGTCGGTGTAGCCGGTGGGCTTCATGGACAGGCCGATGCTCTGCTTGGACGCAGCGCCCATCTCCTCGAAGTACTTGCTCCACGCGCCCTTGTCGTTGTAGAGGGTGAGCTCTGTCTTCTTCTGCGCCGTCTCGGCGCCGTTCCCGCCACAGGCGGCGAGAAGGACGGCCGCCACGCCGAGCGTGGCCACTCGTGACCGGACCATGTTCCCGGCCTCCTTGATCATTTGGGGGGGTTGTGCAACCGCTGCTCGATGACCGTCTTCACGTCCACCAGATGGGCCCGCATGCGCTCCCCGGCCAGCGCGGCGTCGCCCGCCTCGATGGCCTCCAGGATCGACAGGTGCTCGTCGTAGTCGCGGCGGCGGTCGTCGAAGATCTGCAGGATCTGGCGCTGCTCCGGCCCGTGGATCGTGAGCAGCGAGTCCACGACCTCGTGCAGCACGCTGTTGCCCGCCATCCGGGCGGCGGCCCGGTGGAAGGTCATGTTGGCGTCGTGCAGCTCGGCGTCCTGGCCGCGCAGGTGGTCGCCGGCGGCGGCGAGCACCCGCTTGAGCGCGGCCAGTTCCTCGGGCGAGCCGCGTTCGGCCGCCATCGCCGCCAGCGGCGGCTCGATGACGATCCGGGCGTCCAGCAGGTCGAGGAGCTGGGCGCCGTGCATCTCGCGCATGTTGGGGTTGGGCAGCACGAGCCGCTCGATCGCCGCCCCGACGTAGATGCCGGAGCCGTGCCGCAGCTCGATGGCCCCGGTGGCCTCCAGCCTGCGCAGGGCCTCGCGCAGCGTCGGGGTGGTGACGGCGAAGCGCTGGGAGAGCTCCCTGGTGGATGGCAGCCGGTCACCCGGCCGGTGCCCGCCCGCGTGGATGAGCTCCAGCATGCGCTCGGTGAGAGCGTCGGAGAGGGTGGGCCGTGCTACCTCGGACATATCAAGTGATCTAATCACTTATCCGGGACGGCGTCTATGACGGAGTGCCGACTTTTCCGGTTCTCAGCGTTCGAGCAGCTTGCGCAACTGCTCGATCTGCTCCCTGCGTGACGCCTGCACCTGCGCCGCCCACCGCATGACCTCGGGATTGGCGCCGTCGAGCACCTCGGTCCCGGCCATCCGCGCCGCGTCGCCCTGATGCGCGATCAGCAGCGCCATCAGCTCCGGCTCCGGATCCTTCGCCTTCCGGAGCGCGTCGATCTTCTTCTGCTCGGTCTCCGGCAGCCCGCCGTGATGGTCGTGCGCCCCGTCGGGCGGCGTCAGCGGCTGCCCCCAGGCGTGCAGCCACCGCAGCATCATTTCGACCTCGCTCTGCTGCGTGGCGGCGATGGCCTCGGTCAGCGTCCTCAGCTCCGGCGTGGTCGCCCTGTCGGCGCCGACCTTGGCGATCTCGATGCCCTGCCGGTGGTGCTGCACCATCATCTGCACGAACATCACGTCGTCGGCGTTGACCGGAGGCGCCGCGGCCTCACCCGGCCCACAGGCGACCGCCAGCAGGAGTCCCAGGGCCGCTAAGACGTACCTCATGTCACGCCAGCCTTACACGCCGACAGCCCTCCGTCCACGGACAGGACTTGACTACGGTTAGTAATCACTGCCTTACTGAGGGTGTTAGAGGTCGTCCCCGGACCGAAAGGGTCTCTGATGAAGGCATTCACCAAGCGAGCCGCCGCCGTCGCGCTCTGCGCCGCCGTCGCGCTGCCCGCCAGCGGCGTCGCCGCCCCCGCCAACGCCGCCGTCCAGCAGGCAGCGGCGCTCCAGCGCGCCGCGGCCCAGTGCGCGGCCGGCGAGATCTGCTTCTGGCACGACCGCGACTACCGGGGCACCCCCTGGCGCTGGATGCCCTCCAACGGCTACCGCGACATGCCGCCCAACCTCCACGACCACGTCTACTCCTTCTACGCCAACGTCCGGGGCTGCTTCATCGACTACGACCCCCGCGAGTTCCGCAAGGTCAACATCGGCGACTACGCGCAGGCGTACGACACCAACTTCGGCAAGCGCATCGACGCGGTGGCCCTCCACAGCGCCTGCTGACGCCGGGCCGGGTCTTCACGCACGCAAGGTCAGCGACTGGAACCGGGAGTGGTCCGCACCGACGGCATGGAAGTCCACGACCTCGAAGACCCGGCTCGCCTGCTCCACCAGCTCCTCGTCGCTCCGGAACGAGAAGAACCGGGGCGGCCACTGCTCGTCGTCCGCGAACTCCCCCTCCCCGGTCAGGCTGCCCCCGCCGTAGACGCCGAGAAAGAACAGCCCGCCCGGCCGCATCACCCGGTGGATCGCCTCCAGCACCGCGGGCAGGTCGCGGTCGGGCACGTGCAGCAGGCAGTTGAGCGCGTAGACGGCGTCGAACGAGCCGGGCGCGAAGTCCAGGCCCAGAAAGTCCATGACCCGGGCGTCGAGCCCCTTCTCCCGGCACCGCGCGACCATCTCCGGCGACAGGTCGACGGCCACCACGTCCAGGCCGTGGTCACGGAAGGAGACGCTGTCCTGGCCGGTGCCCGCGCCGATCTCCAGCAGCTTGCCGCCGTCCGGCAGCCGGCCCAGGAACGCCTCCCGCTCGGCCTGCTTCCACGCCGCCTTGCCGCTCGCGTCGCGCTGCCGCGCGCTGCGGTCGTACGCCTCACGCAGCGGTCCGAGCACGTCGTCGTAACGCGCGCTCATGGCAGGTCGGGACGCACCAGCGCCTGTGCGAACGGCTCCCCGGTGCGGCGCGCGTACACCATCCGCGCCTTCACCTCCCCGAGCGTGCGCGGCCGGTAACCGGGCCCGCCACAGCAGCTCCGAGGGAAGCGCACGCCCGCGTGCAGCAGCACCGACAGCACCCGCCACGCCGCGACGTCACGACGCCTCGGCGCCGCGAACGCCGTCCCCACGTGGATCAGCACCCCCGCGCAGCGCGGGCAGCGCCGCTCGGAGCCGCCGGCATAGGGCTGCTTGTACGAGGCGCGGCACGGGAGACAGACGAAGGACGTCTTCGCATGAGACATGTGGTCGGCTCACCTCCCGGAGCAGTCGTCATCCTAGGCTCCACCCGATCAGCGATCAACGAGATTGCCCCCGGACGCGAAGCGGCCCCCCGCGGGCAACCGCGAGGGGCCCAGGCGGACGATCAGAGCGTCAGGCAGCCCACGAGCGGGACTTCGGGCGGAATGACCACGGCTCCGAGCGGATCGGCGGCGCCCCCGGTGGTGCAGTTGGCCATCAGCACGGGATCGATCCGCTGAACCGAATCCAGGACCGAGATCTTTTTCGGGTCGACGACCGCGTGCGCGGCCGACGCCGGCAGCACCAGCCCACCGGCGACCACGACGACTGCGGCGAGCTTGCGGGGAGATGTACGCACTGAACCTCCATGGGTGTGTACGTGAACGACCATCGTTCATCACTGATGGTAGTTTTCAGGTAACACTCAGTACATGGCACGGGCATTAGAAAGCTCCCATGTAGGCGCCCAGGCCGGTCCGCGGTTGCCCTATCGGGCGGGCAGGCGGCTCAGCACGTTGGCGACCTCGTCCCGCATCTCCGGCGTGAGCCTGCCGTCCTCCTTCGTGAACGGGATCTCCAGGACGAGGTTGCTCACCCGCACCCACACCGTCAGCCGGGCCCCGTCGCGTTCCGCGAACGCCTCGTCCCCCAGGCCCTTCACCGGCTTGACCGGCTTCTCGGGCCACTGCGTTCTCCGGTAGTAGGCGAAGATCTCCTTGGCCACGGCGATCCCGCTCCGCCCCTGCCATGCCCGCCCGAGCCGCAGCTTGAGCCCGCCGCACTGGGTCGCCGACTCGGGAACCCCTTCAGGCAGCAGCGAGCAGGCGTACGGCGCCACCGCGAACCGCCCGTCCGCAGGGTCCGCGACGGCGGGGGCGGGCCGGTCCATCGCCTCGGCGATCCACCGCGCGGCCTTCAGCGCCCCCTCCTGATGCCGCGGAGCTGGCTTCGCCCGCCAGCCGTAGTTGATGTTGACCACCGCGTTGCCGAGCCGGAAGGCCAGGACCGTGGCGTGCCTCCCCAGAGCCGGGGCCTGGACGAACGACTCGTCGCCCACCTGCGCGTCGACGGGGGGTTCGGGCCGATCCCTGACCGCCATCGCGGGGAAGGCAGAGTCCGGGGGCCTGACGAAGAAGGCGTGTGCCGCCGCGACGTCCGCGGCCAAGTGGACGCCGACGCTGAGCTCGTGGACCGCCTGCCCTTTCAGCGACAGGCCGGAGGTGGTCCAGGTGCACCCGCCCTCGTCGTACTTCTGCTCGGCGAGCGTGACCAGCTGCTCCACCTGCTCGGCGGTGAGCAGCGAGCAGGGGTCGACGACCCCGGTGAACCTGCCGGGTCCCGACGGCGGCGGGCTCGCCGCCCGGGTCGGGCGAGGCGGCGCCGGCTCGCCCGAGCAGGCGGCGGCGGTGAGCAGCACGAGTACGGCCAGCACGACCCTGATCACGACAGCGCCTCCACGATCCACCGGGCGGCCCGCTCGGCCTTGGCCTCGTCGCCCGCCCGCACGTACCCGAGCAGGTTCGCCTTCCTGAAGACCACCACCGGCGGGCCGGGAACCTGCGGCGTCCCTTCGCGGAACGCCAGCGCCTCGTCCGCGAGGTCCAGAGCCCGCGTGTCGTCGTCCCGCCATCCGGCGAACATCTCCTTCGCCTGGGCGACGCCGTCACCCGCCGGGCCGCGCCGCGGCGCCCAGAACTCCAGCCTCAGCTGCAGCCGGTCCGAGGACTCGTTCGGCTTCTCCCACGAACAGGTCGCCGAGTTCCCGGCCCGCGCGTACGCCGACGGCTCGACGAGCTGCCGCACCTGCGCGGGGCTGAGCACAGCACACGCGATCGGCGACTCCGCGTACGTGCCGGGCGCGACCGGAGCGGCAGCCGGATCGGCCGGGCTCGCCCGGACCAGCGCGTCCGCCATCCGGCGGGCCACCGCCACCGCCCCCTGACGCAGCCGCACGGCACCCGGCGCCGGCCCGAAGTGCTCGACCTCCACCAGCAGGTTGCCGACCCGGAAGACCACCTTGACGAGATCCACCCGTTCCGTGCCCGCCGCGACGTGGTCGAGCAGATAGCCCTCGTCCCCCACGCCCCGCACCACCCGCGCCCGCCCGCCGAGCAGGTCGCGGAACTCGCCGTTGACCCAGAGGGAACGGGGTGACGTGTCCGGGCTGAGGTCACGGGCCAGGCTCCTGCGATACTCCTCATGAGCCTGCGCGGAGGTGTAGTCCCAAGGCTCCCCGTCGTCGTTGACCCACCTGACCACCAGCTCGCTGCCCGGCTTCGTCCAGACGCAGTGCCGTCCCTCCAGCCTGCTCCCGCCGCCGGGCACGAGCCGCTTGACCAGGTCCGCGTCGACCATCGCGCACAGGTCGAGCGGCGCGGGGAACCTCGGCTGCGTCCCCGGCGGCAGCGGGTTGAGCCACAGCATCAGGGCGATCATCAGGCGCACCGGAGGACCCTACGAGAGCCCGGTATGTTCCCGGTATGCCGACCGCCGCAAGGCTTATTTCTTCGACCCTTCGATCTTCTTCGGCTCTCCGATCTTCTTCGGCTCTCCGATCTTCTTCGGGCCATCGATCCGAAGGGCGACGAACGGCTTCGAAGCACGGATGAAGGCAGCGATGAGCGTCCTGGAAACGGCCCGCTGCTGATCCAGCTCCTCACCGGTTTCCAGCTCGTTCATGCGGTCGACGGCCTGCAGCGCCTCCCAGCCCTTGGCGATGAGCGACTCGTCGTCCGTCAGGAGCTCCATCCGGTACAGCGCCTCCAGAGCCGCGGACCGCAACCGCTGCTCCTCCCGGCGCAACTCGATCCAGCTCGACTGCTCCGGGCTCTCCTGCCTCGCGTACCAAAGATCAAGCTGCCCGCGCCGATAGTTGGTGAGTGCGCCCCCGAGAGTGCAGTACGCGTCCATGCGTTCCGCCCTGAGCCTGTCGGCCCTAGCCAGGTGTTCCGCCCGGTTCGCCGTTCGCGCGGCTAACAGGTGGTTCAGCGTGGCTCCGAGAAGAGTGCCCAGTACCGCGACGATGCTTGTCACAACCGCTCCCATAGCGTCATGGAAGCACACGACCCACGACGCCCGCGGGCAGGGACAATCAGGGCGTGAGATTACTGATCATCTTCGTTGCCCTGGCATCGCTGACGTCCTGCGGGTGGGGCGGGGAGCAGCGCGTCACGCGTTCATTCGCCAAGATGGAACAGGTCGCCCAGACGATGAGGCCAGAAAGCAGCCTGACGAATGGGCCACTGGAGATCGGAGAGGCCGAGTTCCAGGCCGTCTACCGAGAAGGCGACCGCGTCTATTTCAAGGTGGGCGAGAACGGGCCCAGCGTGGATCCCTACGGCTACGTTTGGAGCCCCGAGCACGTTCCGGTCGATGACTCCAACCCGGCGGTCGCTTCCACCTTCGAGCACGTCCAGGGCCCTTGGTACCACTGGAGCGACAGCTACTAGCGCTGTCCACGGCCATCGGACGAGCCCGCATCCGCAGCGAACGCCGGCAACGCTGGGGCCGACCACGATCCTGAGCAGTTTGCTCATCCGCACCTGGCGGACCATCGTGGTCAATGCCCTAGCGAGGGTAGATGAGCGAGTGCGTCGCCTCAAGCCAGTCAGCGGCGATGTCCGTCCCCGTGATCCGGCCGATCAGCGTCAGGACGGAGCTGATGCTCTCGCCCTCATCCACGCGATCCTCGATGACGTCGTCGCCACTGGTCCGGAAGCGCAGCCCTGCCATGAGGTGGTCGAGCGCGTGCGGATCGCTCCCGTGCACGGGATGGGGCCAGGTGGGCTGGAAGGCGACAACCACCTCCCCGTCCTTTAGATACTTGAAATGGTCATGGCCACCCATATCCATACTGAAGCAGAGCGCCTCCCGCCCGCCCGCCGTCAACGGCAGCAGGAAATCGTCGTCGGTCGGCCCCGGAATGACGCAGGTCCACCCTCCGGCCTCGCCCACCCAGATGGGCCCGCCTTCCTCACTGTTGTCGAGCAATTCGTTCAGGTGGCTCGGCGTACTGGTGGCGAGGTCCAGGGAGAAGGCCTCGGCGACGGCGTCGCGATCCATTCCTTTGACCCAGAGGGCGCTGAATCCCAGCGTCCATAGGTCCATCTCGTCATCGAGTCCCTCGGTGAAGATCGTCGAGGCCAGGAGATCGTGCAGATGCGTCGACGACTGCATGCTCACCTTCCGATGGTGAAGGAGCCGGGAAAGGGCGAGGCCCTCTCCCGGCCATGACGGTGGTGCGCCGTTGCGGATTCTGACCCAGAAGGCATGGGACGGCCAGTCGCCCGCGCCACCTTCGAGCCGCGGTTGCGGTCGGGGCTCACGACCTACGCCACGCCGACTCCGCGACCATCCTGCGCGTCTACGCCCACGTGATCCGCTCAGCGAGACAGCGGCTGCCGAGGTCTTCGCCCAAACCCTCGACTACTTCTGTTAGCAAAAAGGCCCCTCGCGATCATCGCGAGGGGCCTTGACCTGGAGCCGCCTTGGGGATTCGAACCCCAGACCCCTTCATTACGAGGCAACTCGACCGCATGTGCCGACCTAGCATGAAGATGCACTGATCTGCACCGAAGGATCGCCGACGTCCGCCGGCGTACGAGATCGTCAATGACGGTCGTCACTCAGTTCGTCACGCAGTTGCCTCCTCCCCCACGGGGCAGGACACAGCGAAACATCCTCAAGCGTGCAGACAACAACGCGTCGCACGTGCGCCCTTCACCGACCCATCCGGGCACGAATGCTCCTGCGCGGATCCCTCCTCAGAAGTTCCCGTACTTGCGCCCGGCCCGGTTCTAGAGCCTCTGCCTTCGCGATGGAGTTGGCAAGTTCTCGTCTCACTCTGAAGTCTCCATCGCTTGCCAACCTGAGGGCCACCTCATCCGCGAGCGATGCTGAATCCGCTCCCCACCGATACGCAGCCAGTGCTCGTATCGCGGGATATGGATGACTGGCGCACTGACCCGGATGGAGGGAGCAGTCCCCATACGGCAATTTCGTCAGCACACGAGCCATGCTCCACTGGAAATCCTCACCATCCTCCCCCAGTTTGGCTAGAGCCAAATCTTGTATCTCCCGCGACTGATTTGCATCTGGCCCAAATTCCGCCGCGCATTGCAGGGCTTTAACAGGGAGGAGGTTACGCGCTCCCTCGCGAGTCGGAGCCGTGCAGTGTAAACCATGCGCGAGCTCCAATAGGCCAGAAAGGCATCGCCCTTTTGCCTCTATATCCAAATGGGGCCCGAGGATGCGCAGAGCAGCGACATCTGAAGCTCGGTCCTGATAAGAATATTCTTGATTCATGGCGCGATGCAGTAGTGTTGTTGCGAACCCATTTCGGCTCTCCGGATCAAGAATAGATGCGAGAATCGCATCATCAGGAGCGTCCCAATGCCGAGTATCCTTACCCGCATCCTCACCTTTAGGCATCAATTGTCGCTCAACCGCCCGACGGGCCAGAGCCAGGGCAGGATTACTATCCGCTCCAGCGCGAATCAATGCTAAGCATGCAGGACGACTCTCAGGAGCGACCGAGGACAGAAGACGACTCAGCGACTCCGCATAACCTTTCCCCCTTTTGATACCGACACAGATCAGCTCGGCCATTCGTTGATCCGTAAGCAGCGGTTGGACAAGGAGGGTCAATGCAATCTCATGTCCCCGTTCAGCAAAAGACAATAGTGTGTTCACGACCTGTCTATCGACCTGTCGAAGCCGTGCTGTTGGGGTTGCGAACAACGACTCAATTTGCTGGATTGCACGCATCGCTCGGTGATCGTCTAAGACATCGGCCACTGATTCGAGGAGATCGAACGCATAAACATACGGCGACGGGTCGATGGAACGGAAGCCCTCCACGTCCTGCGATATCTCCTCCAGCGCCTTGTCTGCCCACAATTCCACGTCTTCATCAGTTAGCAAATCAGATACCGTGGCCACGACAGCATATGCAGCAGCTCGACTGGTTGGCACAGCAACATGGATGGAGCTAGACACGTGAGCAGGCTCTTCGGGAAAAGAATTCGCAGCAGATTTCGCACGCTTTGCGTCCCCTGAACGTATGTAACAGGATGCTGCACCTAGCGCATCCCCCTGCTGCTCGAGCAAAACACCCAGAATCTTCTCCGCATGAAGCTCGTCTGTTAGCTGGGCCCGAACGTAAGCTTGCCATCGCCATCGTTGGGCCATTTGAACCGCCTCGTGCGGCCTGTCGTGATCGTGCGCAATCTTGAGTGCCAACTCTGACGTATGGGGAGACCCGGGAAGAGCGCTTGGTTTGGCGTGCGGCCGCAGAGCTTGCGCGATCGGATGTTGTGGATCGCCATCGCTAACATCAAACCAGAAACGCACGGTTCTTAGTGCATAAAGCCAATCAGCAGCTTCATCGAACATCTTTTCTGCCGAAGCACGCTCGATCGCCTCTAGATAGAAATGTTGAGACCCGGCCCCATCCCCAGAAAGTGCGAGATACCGAGCATACCTAGCATATAGCCAAGCCAGCACTCGACGAGGCTGCGCTCGGTGCACCTGCCGAACGAGGTCTTCCCATTCGCCACTGACGTCAGCAAGGCACATCTGAAGGCGTACTACCAAGACCCGCGATTGCTCGTCAACGATTGACGAGGACCTGTTCACAAGTGACTCAAGGACCACAGCACGTTCACGGACAATACCCAGCCTACTCTCAGCGATGGCTTCTTCGCAAAGAAAGACCGCCGCTCTAACCTTATTGTAATCATCGACCAAAAGGGCATCGAATTTCGGCACATAAATATTCAGATCGCCTCCCTTTGCAACCCAGACAGCAGCGTCTGCGGCTCTCAGTACTCGCCGTGATTCTTCATTTACGACCGCCGTACTCCCCTTACGATCGAGGTCGGTCGGCAGTACAAAATGCGCTTCCCAGGGGCGTACACGGTCGAGATGGTCCCAAGCCAGATCGACACTCAGTCGAATGGCTTCATCTGTCTGGCCACTAGCGTTCAGAGCCTCAACTTGACCACTCAGCATCAGCTCTGCATGCGGGGCGAAGTTTGCTTCACGCAAACGATTCGCTAGATCCGCGTAAGCGGCTGGCGCCAGAGGGTCTCCAGCAATGAATAGACGCTTTGCCTCGGAGGCAGCACTACGGAGATTGAGAGACTCTAGTGGTCCACGCACGATCGCATCTACATCAATGTAGTCTGATGCGTTAGGCGATGCTGACGTTGAAACGGATTTGAGTCCACGTCTGCGTAGGTGACGGAGTACGGTATCGGCGTCCACTACACCTGCCATCGGCCCCCACGTCTGAGCCAAGCCGGCCAGGTGTTCAAACAAGCTTCTGGGGCTAAGTGCGAAGTCGGCTGCCAGAGGAGCTATGCGGTCAAGCGCCTCAAGAAAGTCTCTCCCACTCTCGTCAGCCTGAGGTCGCCATACATGGAGATGCCGCAAGAAGGTGTGCGTAGCGGCGTCGGCGCCGCCGAGACGAGGAGCTCCCTGGCGCTGAGCAAGAACGATAGCCTCTCGAATGTTTTTCAAACGATTGCGATACTTTTCATCAATGGCGTCTTTGGCTAGCGACTCGGCAAATGTCCGCATCGAAGCATGCGCTGCGGCACGGGCCCCTAGCTCCGCAAGTTGATCCATATCGCTTGCATACTTGCCGGCCACCGCCCCCAAGCCAATATCGCCCCGGGCGACTGCTTGTTGTTTGTCATCGAGAACGTGGAGAGACTGCGTTAGCAGATCGACGAAATCTTTGTTGGCGGGCGATGCTCGTAGCGTGCGCTTTACCTGAAATTCTGTGGAGAGCTCATGAGGAGGCCGCTCGCCATAGATGACGATATCGTCAAGCAGATGACCTCTGACCCGCTGTTGCAAGGCTAGAGCTATCATGGGGACTGATAGTCCTGGTGGATGCGTGCCCGCCAGGAGATGTGTAAGCATGATTGCGGCGATCCGGTACTCAAATACTGTTCCAGCACCGCCAGTTGATTGTGCGGATACGATTTGTTTTTTAATCATAATTCCGACACCCCACTACAGCTGGGCCGCATCCACTTGGATGTTCCGCCAGGTGTGACCGTACTGAGCGACAGCCGATCGCAGCGATAACATACACGGAAGTGTTGCAGCATCCACCGCGAACTCGTCTACAACGGTAACTGTGAGCGGAGCATCCAAGACGTCCAGGGCGCTGAAACACTTGGGACACGGGCCACGGTAATACAGCCCTCCATCTGACTAACAGATCCGGGACGGCAGGGACATCGTCTCGGCGGGATGTCCCTGGTAGGTGCTCATGTTTCGGCACCCCAGAGGCGCGGGAGGGACAGCGGGACAGCCGGGACAGGCCCTCAGTGCTCTGACGTCAGGGAGTCCCTGATCGCTTTTGCGCCAGAAGCACCTGCCTCTGTCAGTTCAAGTGCGGCGCGATGGAGCTCAGTCACCGCATAGGCATTGACGGCCACGGCATCCGAGACCACATCCATGGCGGTGGAGGTTGCGGCTTCGGCGTCGCCCTGCAGAATATGAGCTCGTGCCAGACATACCCCGAACCAAGCACGGTCCCGCCGGTAAGACTCGGGCAAGGTGGACAGGCCGCGTTCGAGGTAGTCGGCGGCGCGGCGGCCGTCGCCGAGTTCCAGTTCGGCCATGCCGCGTTGCATGAGGAACCAGCCCTCGTCGTAGAAGTACATCCAAGGTGGTTCGTCTTCGGGGTGTTCGGCGGCGGTGCGTATGAGCTCTTCGGCTTCGGCCAGACGGGTACGGGCCTGGTTGGCCTCGCCCAACTGGGCGTGGCCTCGGCCGGCCATCTGGGCGGCCATGCCTTGGACGCCGTAGGTGGTGCGGCCGTCGTGCCAGCGGGAGGCTTCGGCCAGGCGGATGCAGGGTTGGGCGTCGCCGAGGCTCCATGCCTGGTGGGCGCGCATGTTCAGGGTGGTGGAGGCGAGGCAGGCGTCGCCGGCCTCGACGGCCCAGGCGTGGGAGCGGTCGTACCAAGCCAGGGCGGCGGCGTGCTGGCGGGAGTCCTGGCACATCCAGGCGATGAACTGAGCGTACTGGGCCAGGACGGCTAGGGCGCGGTCGGCGAGGGGGCCTCGGGCTCCCCTGGCGAGGTCGGCCACGGTGGAGAGCTGGGCGTGGACCAGAACAGAGTCCCCGGCAGGCGTCCTCGGCGTCCCCGCCGTCCCTGACCACACCACGACCAGCACCAACGCCCACATCCACGAGGGACAACCGGCCCTGCTGTCTGTCCCCGCTGTCCCCACCGATGAGGAGACCCACCTGTGACCACCTCAGCGCCGGACAGCGTCCGGCCGGCCGACACCCAGCTCTACCGCGTCACCGACGCCATGCGCCTGCTCCGCATGAGCCGAACCGTCATCTACGACCAGATCCGCACCGGCCGCCTGCGCTCCGTCAAGCAGGGCCGCGCCCGCCTCATCACCCCCGGTGCCATCCGCGACTACATCGCCCTCCTGGAGAAGGAAGCAGAGGAAGCAGCCTGATGACCAAACGACGCAGCAGAGGAGACGGCGGCCTCCACTGGGACGACAAGCGCCAACGCTGGATCGCCACCGCCAGCCTCGGCTATGACGGAAGCGGCAAACGCATCGTTAAGAGAGGCAGCGGTAAGACCAAGACCGAGGCGAAGCAGAAGCTTAAGGAAGTCCTCCGGGACTACGAAGATGGCCTCGCCATCGCTCCCGGAAACTACACCGTGAAGGAAGCCGTCGAGGACTGGCTTAGGTACGAGCTAAGCAAGTGGGACAGAGCCACATACGAGACTGGCCGAACCCTTTGCAACAGCCATCTGATCCCTGCTCTGGGGAAGCGGAAGCTTCGGGATCTCAGTGCTCAAGACGTGGATACGTGGCTCTCCTCGAAGGCCAAGGTACTCAGTACCAGCACTCTGCGGTTCATCCGTTCCTACCTCAACCGAGCGGTCAAGCGTGCGATGGCACGAGATCTGGTGAAGCGGAACATCGTTGAGCTTTGCTCGATTCCGAAGGGTAGGGAAGGACGCCCATCCAAAGCCCTAACGATGGCTCAGGCAGAAGCCGTACTAGAAGCTGCGGAAGGAACCCGCATGTATAGCTATCTGGTACTAGCCCTCCTTACTGGTGCTCGCACCGAAGAGCTGAGGGCCCTGACATGGGAGTACGTCGATCTGGAAGGGGACCCGGCTAGCGAGCCAACCATCCCTCCGCATGTAGCGGTGTGGCGTTCGATACGGGCAGAAGGGGATACGAAGACCAGGAAATCACGTCGAACCCTGGCTCTCCCACAGCGCTGTATCGAGGCCTTGCACGTCCAGAAGGCTCACCAGACGAAGGACCGTGAAGCAGCCGGGGAACGGTGGCAAGAACACAACCTGGTATTCGCTTCGGCAGTCGGAACTCCCCTAGACGCGCACAACGTTCGTAGAGCGTTCCGCAGGGTCATCTCGAAGACCAGGCTCGATCCAACACAGTGGACGCCGCGGGAGCTTCGTCACAGCTTCGTATCCCTGCTATCGGACAACGGCACACCCATCGAGGAGATCTCCCGTCTCGTAGGACATAGCAGTACCAGCGTGACCGAGCTGGTCTATCGGAAGCAGATCCGGCCAGTGCTCCAGGGGGGCGCAATCCTGATGGATCGAATCTTCGGGGGATCAGGCGACATCATCGATGGCTGCTAGCCATCTATCAGACGATGGAAGCATCAGATGCAATGGAAGGCGGGCCCTTTCGAAACGCTACTTTCGTACATCCATTTAGCGTCATGGTTCCCGAGAGCGAATAGCCAGCGAAGGGCTAGTCGTCATTCAGAGAACTAGCATCGTTCTTCAGTAGTGTCTATGCAGCAATCGGCGCTGCTGCCAACCTCTGACAACGAAACCGCTGGTCAGCGCATGCGAGCGAGGGCAAGGCCGGCCGATTTTCAGAAAAGCGCGAAGCCGCCACCCCGCGTGCGCGCACGCTGCTACGGTTCCTCCCATAAACGAAGGGAGGTGAAATGAGCGGCTACATACGGATCGTCTGGCGGTCAAACTCCCGGCGCCGCCACGGTCGTCCGCCGCGACGCCGGGAGTTGAGGTTCGGCTGGAACCTGTAATCACCTGTGTACGCCTGCGGGGGTGGTGGCTGCCATCCCCGCAGGATCCCAGCTATCCACATGCTGTGGATGGCGACGGTCTACACCGTACCGGCGTTAACAACGGCTACGACGAAGAACTGGTACATCCACTGGGCCTGGACTGGTACAGCCGTCGAGGCTCAGGAGGGACTGATAGCTGGCACGCGGCAGCGGTAGTCACGCACTTAGACACGCAGAAGCCCTCCGCGATCTCGCGGAGGGCTTCTGACCTGGAGCCGCCTTGGGGATTCGAACCCCAGACCCCTTCATTACGAGTGAAGTGCTCTGGCCGACTGAGCTAAGGCGGCGTGCCGTACAGCTTGAAAGAGTCTACAGGAGCCCAAGGGGTCCTCGCTCCCCGGAAACCCCCGAATCGGCTCAGGGGGTCAGCGGTCCGTCGAGCACGGCCTGGGCGGCGGGGGTGTCGCCTTCCCAGGTCAGTCCGGGGTGGGTGCGGGGCAGCCGGCCCCACAGCATCAGCAGCAGGTCGGCGACCGGGCCGGCGATCTCGGCGACCGGTTCGCCGGGGCCGTAGACGCAGGTCAGCCCGGTGTCCGTGGCGCGGACGCGGATGGCGTGCGCGGGCGGCTTCGCCATGCCACGGTTGATCATGCGGTAGGCCATCGTGTCGAACACCTCCGCCACTCCCTCGCCGGCCAGCGTCGGGTCGAGGGTCGGGGTCAGGCCGAGGGCGTGTTCGGCGTCCCAGCGGTGGATGAGCGTCTCCAGCGGGCGGCGGCGCTGCCAGAAGCCGACCGTGTGGGGCGGGTAGAAGGTCCACGCCTCGGCTGAGGGGTCGCGGTCCAGGACGTCGAGCAGCGTCGCGGTGGTCTGGTCGAACCAGGCGCCGAGGCCGTCACGCGGGGCGGGCGCGGCCTGGTGGTCGCCGTGGCGTTCGGTCACGGCCGTGGCCGCCCACAGGTTGCCGCCGCCGAGGTGGTCGGCCAGGTCGTACAGCGTCCAGTCGCCGCAGTGCTCGACCGGGGCGGACAGGTCGCCGTCGAGGCAGGCGCGGAAGGAGGCTGACTCGCGGCGCAGGTGGTGGAGGAGTTCGGCGGGGCGCATGCGAGCACTCTAGTTGCCGGGTCACCCCTGATGACATGGGGGGATATGCCGGGAGCTAGCCTGAAATGGCTGCTCCATCCCCTCGGGGAGCAGTCGCTCGGTATGTCCGGCGCACAACGGAGGGATCATGAACGGCTACCCGCAGATCGCGGACCACGGCATGATCGGTGACCTGCAGACCGCCGCGCTCGTGTCCGGGGCGGGCACCGTCGACTGGTGGTGCACGCCCAGGTTCGACTCCCCGAGTCTCTTCGCGTCCATTCTCGACAGCGAACGCGGCGGGCACTGCCGGCTGGCAGCCGACGTGGACCGGATCGAGGGGGCGACGGTCCGGCAGCTCTACCTGCCCGACACCGCCATCCTGGTCACCCGCTACATGGCTCCCGGAGGCGTCGGCGAGGTCGCCGACTTCATGGTGCCGGACACCTCCGCCACCCCGTCGGCCCGGCATCGCCTCGTCCGGGTCGCCCGGGTGGTCCGCGGCAGCCTGCCGTTCACGCTGGTCTGCCGTCCGCGCTTCGACTACGGCCGGGCGCCGCACGCTCTCAGAATCCTGGACGACAGCTCAGCCGTCTTCGAAGGCCCCGGCACGAGCCTGCACCTCCAGGCCGCCGGACCGCTCGTCCTGCGCCAGGACAGCCAGGACGGCCAGGACGGCCAGGACGGCCAGGACGGCCAGGACGGCCAGGACCGCCAGGACCGCCAGGACGTGGTCGCCGACTTCACCCTCCAGGCCGACGAGATCGCCGCGATCGTCCTGACCAGCGACAGCGACGGTGATGCCGGCCCGCCGGTGCCGCCGCTGACCCTCGACGGGGTGCGCGACAGCTTCGACGCCTGCCGCGCCTTCTGGCACGACTGGCTGCGCTCGTCCCGGTATCGCGGCCGCTGGCACGACATGGTCACCCGGTCGGCGATCACCCTCAAGCTCCTCACGTACGCGCCCACGGGCGCGCCGATCGCCGCCGCCACGATGGGCCTGCCGGAGCAGATCGGCGGCGAGCGCAACTGGGACTACCGCTACACCTGGATCCGTGACGCCTCCCTGTCCGTCCGGGCCCTGATCGACCTGGGCTTCGTCGAGGAGGCCCAGGCGTTCCGTACGTGGCTGCGCGAACGCCTGGACGCCGCCGGCGACGCGGAGGAGCCGTTGCAGATCATGTACCGGGTCGACGGGGACCCGCACCTGACCGAGGAGGTCCTCGACCACCTGGAGGGCTACCAGGGCTCGAAGCCGGTACGGGCCGGGAACGCCGCCGCCGGGCAGCTCCAGCTCGACATCTACGGCGAGGCCGCCGACGCCCTGGCCCAGGCGCAGGAGATCGGCGGCATCCGCGGCTGGCGGTCGTTCGCCGGGCTGCTGGACTGGCTGGCCGACACCTGGGACCGCCCCGACGAGGGGATCTGGGAGACCCGTGGCGGGCGGCAGGACTTCACCTACAGCCGCCTGATGACCTGGGTCGCCTTCGACCGGGGCATCCGGATGGCGACCGCCTACTCGCGTCCCGGCGACGTCGCCCGCTGGACGAGCGTTCGCGACACCGTCTTCGACCAGATCGTCGACCGCGGCTGGAGCCCCCGGCGGCAGGCCTTCGTCCAGCACTACGGCACCGACGTGCTGGACGCGTCGCTGCTGCTCATGCCGCGTGTCGGGTTCATCTCGCCTCGCGACCCGGCCTGGCTGAGCACGCTCGACGCGATGGAGAAGGAGCTGGTCAGCGACAGCCTCGTCTACCGGTACGACCCCGCCGCCTCCCCCGACGGGCTGCTCGGCTCGGAGGGCACGTTCAACCTGTGCAGCTTCCTTTACGTCGAGGCCCTGGCCCGCGCCGGGCGGCTGCAGCAGGCGCGTTACGCCTTCGACAAGATGCTCACGTACGCGAACCATGTCGGCCTGTTCGCCGAGGAGATCGGCCCGTCGGGCGAGCAGCTCGGCAACTTCCCGCAGGCGTTCACCCACCTCGCGCTCATCGCCGCCGCCATCGCCCTGGACGAGCAGCTCGAACGCGCCGAGTCGTCCCCGGGCTAGACCGTACGCGCCTACCGCGCGCCGGCGGGGAGCCGGATGGCGGCGGCGAGGCCGACCAGGGCGAACACGCCGAGCGCGATCATGGCGAGCGCGTAGGACCGGTTGCCCTGGGCGGGCCCGGCGATGAGGATCGTGCCCGCGATGGCCGTGCCGAACGACGAGCCGAGGTTGGAGACGCTGCGCGACAGCCCGGAGATCTCGCCCTGCCGTTCCTCGGGGAAGCTGGACTGCACCAGGTTGACCGACGGCGTCAGCATCACGCCCACGCCCAGCCCGATCAGCAGCAGCCCCGGCGCGAACGCGACCACCCTGGACGAGGCCCCGACCAGGAGGAGCAGGACGCCGATCCCGGCCACGGTCATGACGAAGCCCGCCGAGATCAGGGCCTTCTGCGAGTGCTTGCGGGACAGGCGCTCCGCGGCCAGCGACGTGATGAGCACGCCGACGGTCGCCGAGGTGAAGATCACCCCGGTCTGGATCGCGCTGTAGCCGCGGACCGTCTGCAGGAAGACCGCGACGACGAAGGACGTGCCCATGAGGACCAGCCACTGCATGTTCTGGGTGATCAGTCCGAGGTTGGAGGTACGGTTCCGGAACAGGCCCGTGCTGAGCAGCGGTTCCTTCCCGGCGCGTTGCCGCGCGCGGATGTGGAGGAAGAACCAGATCAGGAAGGCCGCTCCGGCGACGAGGAGCACCGCCATCAGGACGGCGTCGCTGCCGGCCTGGAGGATCCCGAACACGACGAAGAACATGCCCACCGCCGACAGCACCGCCCCGGCGGCGTCGAAGGGGCGGTCCGGGTCCGGCGCCACCGGGTCGGCGATGCCGCGGCTGAAGACGATGATCACGGCGACGACCAGCGCCTGGAAGAGGAACGCGGCCCGCCAGTCGATCGCCGTCGCGATGAATCCGCCGATCAGCGGGCCCGCCGCCGCGCCGACGCCGCCCAGCCCGCTGATCACGCCGAACGCCCGGGCCCGCGACTGGAGATCGGCGTAGGCCATCGTGGCGAGGATGTAGACCGGCGGGATCAGCAGCGCGGTGCCCACCCCTTCCAGCACCGAGTTGCCGAGCATCAGCACGGCCAGGCTCGGCGACAGCGCACTGATCAGCGCGCCGATCCCGTACAGGGTGAGTCCGAGGAGGAAGCAGCGCTTGCGGCCCCAGCGGTCGGTCAGCTTGCTGCACGGGATCATGAGCACCGCCATGATCAACAGGAACAGCGTGATCGTGCTCTGCACGCCCTGAACCGTCGTGTCCAGGTCCTCGCCGATGTCGTTGATCATCACGTTCATGTTGGAGCCGGCGAAGCTGCAGATGAACTGGGCGAGGGCCAGCGGCGCCAGGACGCGCCCGCTCATCACCCCTCCCAGAAGGGAGAAAATGGCTGGATCACCACTTCTCCCTCGCGGATCACCCCGTGAGAGCCCTCGGGAATCTCGTTCCAGGTGCCCGCGAGATCGCGCAGCGGCTCCGAGACCACGAAACGCGTCCCCGCGCCGAGCCGCCGCAGGGCCTCCAGTTCCGGATGGAGCTCCCGTACCTGCGCGATGTCGGTGGAGTAGAACAGCGACCCGGGGCGGCCCGCGCTGGCGTGGCGGAACATCCACACGGACTCGCCGTCCGTCGTGGCCACCGTCATGTCGACCGGAGGCGGGGTTCCGCGGCGCCGGGCGAGCTCCTCCACCAGCCCGACGGCACGGGCCACGGCACTTGGCGGGTCGTCGGCCAGCCCGAACGTGAGCGCCAGGAAGAACAGCAGCTCCGAATCGGTGGACCCCTCGATGGCGGGATAGAGCGACGGCTCCACCGCCATCGCCATGTCACGCCGCAGCTCGCGAAACCCCTCCACTGCTCCGTTGTGCATCCACAGCCAGCGCCCGTGGCGGAACGGATGGCAGTTGCTGCGCTGCACCGGGGTTCCGGTCGACGAACGGACGTGCGCGAACAGGAGGGAGGTGCGGATCTGCCGGGCGATCTCCCGCAGGTTCCGGTCGTTCCACGCGGGCTCGACGCTCTTGAAGACGGCGGGCTCCGTGCCCTCGCCGTACCATCCGATGCCGAAACCGTCGCCGTTCGTGGTGGTCACCCCGAGCCTCGCGTGCAGGCTCTGGTCGATGAGCGAGTGAACCGGCCTGAACAGCAGGTCCTCGGCCAGAATGGGTTCTCCGCAGTACGTCATCCATCGACACATGGTCACCTCGGTCATCAGTGGTGGAACGCGGCCTTCAGCGCCACGATGATCAGCCCGAGCACCAGGTTGACAGCGCTCGTGCCGAGGACCGCGCGCGGGGAGGCGCCGACCCCCACCGCCGCGGCGGCCGCCCAGCCGACCTGACCGGCAATCGCGACCACGAGGGCCAGCCACACGGTGGCCTGCGGTTCGAGGCCCAGCAACGGGCCGACGGCCACCACCGCGGCCGGCGGGATCGCCGCCGTGACGATCGGCCACTCCTCGACGCCGGCCCGGCGGATGTCGGCCAGGCTCGCGGAGCGGAAGACCGTACGGGCGCCGAACAGGCGGGCGTGCACGTGGGCGGCCCAGAACACCACGCTGGTGCCCAGCAGCAGCAGGACCAGCTCCAGGCGCGGGAATCTGCCGAGCGTCCCCGCACCGGCCACCACGGAGGCGGCCAGCAGCGATCCGTAGACCGCCCCGGTGTAGTCTCTCGGCCGCCGGGCGCCGTTCCCGTGATGGTGGTCCATGGGATGACCCGAGCGGGGCGTGCCGCGCGGTCAGCGCGCGCCGGTGCTCTCCATCATGTCGCGCAGTTGCGCCTCCTCCTCACGGCTGAGGGAGGTCTGGATGACGTGGCCGCCGTACGGCTGGACCTCCGGGATGACCTTGTCCGGGGTGCTCCGCACGACCAGGACGAACAGTGCGGCGGTGCCGGGCTCCAGCTTGTCGCCGAGCTCCCGCATGAACGCGTCGTTGACCCCGAGGTCCGTCATCGCGCCGCCGGCCGCTCCGGTAGCCGCGCCCAGCGCCATGCCGAACAGCGGCATGAAGAACAGCATCCCGATCAGGCCGCCCCACAGCGCGCCGCTCGCCGCGCCCATGCCGGTCGTGCCGACGCTCTGGTGCAGCTTGATCGTGCCGTTGTCCCGGCGTTCGACGATGGCCATGTCCTCCAGCGTGATCAGGTTCTGCCGCTGCAGCTCGATCAGGCGGTCGCGGACGGCGACGGCGGTGGCGACGTCCGGGTAGGAGATGGCGATGAGGTTGCTCATGGGGTCTTCTTCCTCGACGTGGCGATGTGCTCCAGGTGATCCCCCTTTCGCGATCGGGCGGCCACCACGGCCAGGCAAAAACATCCCCTCCGCATGCGGCGAGGTCCGCGCAGAAGACATCCGGAAATATCACCACAAAGCGGACAAATGGCCTTAAACTGCATGCAATTCCCGGTCGAGGTCAAGGGGCATGCCGTGCACAAGGTCGTCCACATCCGGCCGCTCGACGACGTCGTCGGACACGAGCGGTCGCCCGACTGCCTGTGCGGCCCCGCCGGAGAGGGCGTGTACGCCCAGGCCACCGCGCAGGCGCTCGGCATGATCTACCGGCACCACGCGCTGCGGCCCTGCCACGACTGGGAGGCCGCGGCCGAGGCGTGACGGGCTAGCTCTCCTCCTCGCCTGACGGCTTGCCGTACATCGTGTCGTGCTGGATGCGCGGCGAGCACACCGACGCCGACGGGCACGCGCAGCGCCTGCCGCCGTCGTCCAGCCTCACGGTCACCGTGTCGGCGGGCACGTTGTGGCCCACCACCGTGCCGTCGCCCTGCGGGGTGCTCACGCGGCTGCCATTCTTCGGCATCCGGTAGCGGGTCTCGACGTACAGCGGGTGCTCGTACTTGAGGCAGCACATCAGCCGCCCGCAAGCCCCGGCGATGCGCAGCGGGTTGACCGGCAGGTCCTGGTCCTTGGCCATGCGGACGGAGACCGGCTCGAAGTCCTTGAGGAACGTCGCGCAGCACAGGTCGCGCCCGCACGGGCCGATGCCGCCCTGGAGGCGGGCTTCGTCGCGCGGGCCGATCTGCCGCAGCTCGACGCGGGCGCGCAGGTTGCGGGCGAGGTCACGGACCAGTGCGCGGAAGTCGACGCGGTGCGGCGCCGAGAAGTAGACGGTGTAGACGTTGTCCTGGTCGAGGTAGTCGACGCCGACCACCTTCATGGGCAGCGTGTGGCGTTTGATCAGGCGTTTGGAGACGCTGCGCGCCTCGGCCCTGCGGCGTTTGTTGGTCTCGTCGCGGGTCAGGTGCTCCTCGCCCGCGAGGCCGGCGCAGACGGGCAGGCCGTCGATGTCCTCGCTGGTGTACTGCGGCGCCCACACGCACTCCGCCACCTCGGGCCCGGCGTCGGTCGGGACCAGCACCTTGTCGCCCACCGCGGGGCTGTGCGGGCCGGGGTCGAGGTAGTAGAGCCGTCCGTAGCGGGTGAAGCTCACGGCCATGATCATTCCCATGGGCTCGTGCTCGCCTCCTACCGGCGTCGGGGACACGTACCTGCCACAGTACGCGCCGCGCCGGGACGGAGCTTCACGCCCTGAGCGACAGCATCATGGACTCGACCGCGATCTGCGGGTTGACGTTGAGGTCGAGGCGCTCGCGGCAGCGCATGATCGCGTCGATGCGCCCCAGCGTCTCCTCCGGGGTGGTCGCCTTGGCCACCTGGTCGAGGTCGAAGCGGAGGTCGTCATTGGCCAGCTCGACCCCGGCGCCGAACTGCATGGCCAGCACGTCGCGGTAGAACGACACCAGCTCCAGCAGCGCCGCGTCGAGCGAGTCGCGCTTGATGCGGGTGGCGCGGGACTTCTGCCGGTCTTCCAGGTCCTTCAGCGCCCCAGCGCCACCCCTGACCAGGCCCCGGTTGAGTCCCTTGCCCGTGGAGCCCTCGCCGTAGATCTTGCGCAGCTCGGTGGTCTCGTTCTCGTTGAGCGCGGCGGTGGCGGCGGCGGCCTCCTCCTCGGCGGTCTTGACCAGCCGCTCGGCGGCGCTGACGCACTCGCCGACGCCCGACAGCGACCGGGGGATGGACAGCACGGCCTCACGGCGGCGGCGGGCCCCCTCGTCCAGGGCCAGCGCGCGGGCGCGGCTGATGTGGCCCTGGGCGGCGCGGGCGGCGAACTGGGCGGTCTCCCAGGGGACGCTGTCGCGGGTGGCCAGCAGGTGCGCGACGGCCTCGGTGCCGGGCGTGGTGAGCGTGACGAGCCGGCACCGGGACCGGATGGTGATCATCAGGTCGTCGGGGGCGGGCGCGCAGAGCAGCCACACGGTGCGCGGCGGCGGCTCCTCGATGGCCTTGAGCAGGGCGTTGGCGGCGGACTCCGTGGCCCGGTCGGCGTCCTCGAACAGGATGACCCGCCACCGGCCCTGGGTCGGCGCGCCCGCCGCGCGCAGGATGAGCTCGCGCGTCTGCTTGACGCTGTAGGACAGCCCGGCGGGGCGTACGCACTCCAGGTCGGGGTGGGAGCCGATGAGCACCTGGTGGCACTGGTCGCAGTGGCCGCAGCCGCCGTCGGGGCAGAGCAGCGCGGCGGCGAAGGCACGGGCGGCGTCCTCGCGGCCCGCGCCCGGCGGGCCGGTGAACAGCCAGGCGTGCGTCATGCCGGCGCCGCGCCCGCCGCTCACCGCCTCGGCGGCGGCCGCGGCGGCCCGCGACAGCACGGCCGTCGCCTGGGTCTGGCCTACCAGGTCATCGAAGACACCCACGGGTCAAGGCTAGTCGCGGATGGCGGGCATCGTGCCCGTGATGTCCTCGGACGTGCGCGGCACCGGGTCGGGCAGGATCTCGCGGACCCGGTCCTGGATGGCGCGGGTGATCTCGTCGGGCTCCAGGGTGCCGTCGACGACCAGGTAGCGCTCGGGCGCGGCGGCGGCCAGCGCGCGGAACTCCTTGCGCACCCGCTCGTGGAACTCCAGCGGCTCCGACTCGATCCGGTCGGCGGCCCCGCCGAGCCGGGTCAGCCCCACCTCGGGCGGGGTGTCGATGAGCACGGTCAGGTGCGGCACCAGCCCGCCCGTCGCCCAGGCGTTGACCTTGGACACGTCGCCGGGGTCGAGCGCGCGCCCGGCCCCCTGGTAGGCGAGCGAGGAGTCGACGTAGCGGTCGCACACCACCAGCGCCCCCCGGTAGAGGGCGGGCCGGATGACCTTCTCGACGTGCTCGGCCCGGTCGGCGGCGTAGAGCAGCGCCTCGGCCCGCGCCGACAGGCCGCGCTCGGCGGCGTCGAGCAGGATGGCGCGCAGCCGCATGCCGACCTTGGTGGCGCCGGGCTCGCGGGTCTGCACCACGTCGTAGCCCTGGTCGCGCAGCCAGATGGCGAGCATCCTGGACTGGGTGGTCTTGCCGGACCCCTCGCCGCCCTCGAAGGCCACGAACAGCCCCGGCACGTGCTCGGCGGGCCCGGCCTTGAACCGCTCGCCGCGCAGCGCCGCGATCAGGTCCTCGGTGATGGGGACGCCCTTGCGGTCGTCCATGTGGCGCAGCCCGAGCACGCCGACGAGCGCGGCGACCACGCCGCCGACGAGCAGCACCAGGTTGGTGCCGCTGAACTCGTAGGTCAGGTCGCCGAAGGTCAGCAGGTGCTCGCCGAACAGCGCGGCCAGCGGCGCGGCCACGGCGACGACCAGCAGCAGCGTCACCCGGGCCGTCGACTGCAGGAACGAGAACGTGCGCCCGCGCAGCCCGTCTTCGACCTCCAGGCCGATGAGCGTGTAGCCGATGATCCAGGCGATGCCCGCGCACGCCCCCAGCGCCACGGTCAGCATGACCACGATCACCAGGTTGTGGATGAGCGCGATGGCCATGAGGACGAGCCCGGCCACGATGAGCGACAGCCCGAACAGGCGCCGCCGCGACAGCTCGCGCAGCAGCCGCAGCCCGAAGAACATGCCCAGCGCCATGCCGACGAAGACGGCGCCGAACACCACGCCGTAGGCGGCGTCGCCACCGCCCAGCGCCACCACGTAGATCTTGGCGACGCCCACCACCGCGCCGCCGGCCGCGAACGCGCCCAGCATGCCGATGATCAGGCCGCGCACCAGCCGGTTGCCGCCGACGAACCGCCAGCCCTCGACGATCTGCTTGAGCACCGAGGGCGTGGAGATCGCGCCGTCGCGCTTGGGGATGTCGCGCAGCGTGAAGATGAGGAACGCCGACACCAGGTAGGCGCAGGAGTTGACGACGAGCGCCAGCGCGGTGGCGTCGACCCCGGCCAGCGCCGGCACGAGGTTGCGCCCCACGTCGCCGGCCACCGACAGGGCGGCGAACAGCGCGGCGGCGACCGGCGCGCTGCCGTAGGTCACCATCAGGTTGAGCTGGTTGGCCGACTCCAGCTGCTCCTTGGGCACCAGGTTGGGAACGGTGGCGTCCTTGGCCGGGACCCAGAACAGGTTGACGCACTCGACGAGGACAGTGGCGACGATGACCCACTGGTAGCTGCCGACGATCGGGATCGACAGCACGACGGCGAAGCGGGCCAGGTCGGCGGCGAACATCGTCAGCCGCCGGTCGAACCGGTCGGCGAACGCCCCGGCGAGCGGCCCGAGCAGGACGGCGGGCAGCATCTTGGCGACGAACACGCCGCCGATGGCCAAAGACTGGGTGCGGTAGTCGCCCTGGGTGAGGTTTCCGGCCATCGCGGTCAGCGCGAGGATGTTGAGCCAGTCACCCAGGCTGCACACCGACATGGCAGTCCACAGCCGGCGGAACGGCGCGTTTGCCAGCACGTGTGCCTGTCGGCGGCGGCCAAGGACGGTCATGATGTCAGCGTATCCAGGTCAGGGGGAGCGGCGAGTCGGATATGACCGGCTGTGCGCTGGTAAGCGCACCGGTCAGTGTGTCGGGGAGTGCACCGCTCATGGACACCGTCTCCGCTCCCAGCTCCGTCAGTCACCGCGCTTGGCCCGCTCGATCAGCGGCGCCCAGGCCGTGCGGACGGGCGCGGGCAGATCGAGATCTTCCCAGAGCTCGACGAGCAACACCCCATCCACGTGATCGAGCACGTCCTGCGGCCGGCCTTCGCTCAGCAGCGCCGCATAGGCCTCGCGGCGTTGCTCGCGGTCGGCCAGATCGTAGACCCGGCCGCCGTGGGCCACAATGCCCAGGGCCGCGGACACCGGGAGCCGTGGCAGACAACTCGGCACAGAACCGGCGAACTCCACCTTCGGCTCCAGCGCCAGCCGGAACCCGGCGGCGTCGAGGATGCGCCCGGCCGTCTCCAGGGTGGGTGACTTGCGCCCGTGCTCATAGGCCGAGAGCGTCGTGCGCGAGGTGCCGCTGCCCTCGGCGAGCTGCTGCTGGTGCAGCCGCGCCGTGTGGCGGGCGTGCTTGAGCAGCATCGCGCCGTGCTCCGCCCAGAACTTGACGTCGGGCTTCATCCGTCACCTCCCGTAGTATCCGTTCGGATACTACTCTAGATTAGCCCAGCGTGACCACTGGTTTGCGTAAAGTCAGCGCAGCTCCAGCATAGTGATCTCAGGCGGCGCTCCGACACGCACTGGAGGGCCCCAATATCCGGCCCCGCGCGTCACGTACACCGGCATGCCCTTGACCGTGCCCAGCCCCGACACCACGGGCTGCTGGAGCGGGACGATCAGGTTGAACGGCACCATCTGCCCGCCGTGCGTGTGGCCGGAGAGCTGCAGGTCGACGCCGTGTTCGGCGGCCTTCTCCGCCTGCACCGGCTGGTGGGCGAGCAGGACGGCGGCCCGGTTCGGGTCGCGCCCGCCGAGCGCCCTGGCGAAGTCGGGCCCGTCGTTCATGGTGACGCCGTTGACGTCGTTCACCCCGGCCAGGTCCAGCACCGCGCCCTGATGGCGGATCTCCACCCGTTCGTTGCGCAGCGACCGCACGCCGAGGTCGGCCAGCTCCTCGATCCACTCGCCCGGCCCCTGCTCGGTGAAGTATTCGTGGTTGCCGGTCACGAAATAGGCCCCGTAGCGGGACTCCAGGTTCTTGAACGGCTTCGCCAGCCGCCCGAGCGCGGACACCGAGCCGTCGACCAGGTCGCCGACGATCGCCACCACGTCGGGCTCCAGGCCGTTGATCATGCGCACGATCCGCTCGGTGTGCCCGATCCCGGTCAGCGGCCCCAGGTGGATGTCGCTCACCACGGCGAAGCGCAGCCCGCGCAGCCGCTGGTCGAGCCCCGGCAGCGTCACCCTGACCGGCTCGATCACCGGGTCGCCCAGCGCCACCGACGCGCCGTAGCCGACCGTGCCCAGCGCCCCGACGCCCGCGACCGCGGCGGTGGCCCGTCCCAGGAAGAGCCGCCTGCTCATGCCGTCGGCGGCGGGCCCGGGCTCCTCGGACGGCCCCGACGGCCCCGACGGCCCCGCCCCGGCGGGCACCAGCTCCACCACCGGCGCCGGACGCCTGCCGCGACGGCGCATCACCAGCGCCGCCACCGCCCGCGGCACCTCCAGCACCACGAGGAACACGACCAGGTAGAACATCACCGCGATCCACAGATAGCCCGGCCACGCCAGCCAGTGGAACGCCTCCATACGCGAGGCCACGAAGGTCGCCACCACGAGCACGAACAGCCCCGCCACCACGAAGCTCAGGCCCCTGCGCAGCCTCCCCGGCCCGGTGGTGGAGCGGACGAGCCGGTGCCACAGGTAATAGTGGACGGCCGCGACCAGAGCCACCATGAAGAAGACGAAGAGCACGCCGTCATGCTACGAGCGCGCGATCAAGCCCGCGTACGGCCGCTGAGAGGGCTCTCAGGACTTGGCGGCGGGCTTCTTCGCGGCCGTCTTGGCGGGGGCCTTCTTGGCCGGCGCCTTCTTCGTCGTCTTCTTCGGCGCGGGCGCCCGCTCACGCCGCTCGGCCAGCAGCTCCGCCGCCCGCTCGATCGTGATCTCCTCGACCGTGTCGCCCTTGCGCAGCGAGGCGTTGGTCTCGCCGTCGGTCACGTACGGCCCGAAACGACCCTCCTTGACCACGACCGGCTTCTTGGAGTTGGGGTCCTCGCCCAGCTCGCGCAGCGGCGCCGCGGCCGCGGCCCGGCCCCTGCCACGCTGCTTCGGCTGCGCGAACAGCTCCTTCGCCTGCTCGATCGTGACCGTCAGCAGGTCCTCCTCGGACCCGAGCGAGCGCGAGTCGGTGCCCTTCTTCAGGTACGGGCCGAACTTCCCGTTGTGCGCCACCACCGGCTCGCCGTCGAGCTCGCCCACCTCGCGCGGGATCGTCAGCAGCCGCAGCGCGTCGTCCAGCGTGATCGTGTCGAGCGACATCGTCTTGAACAGCGAGCTGGTGCGCGGCTTGGGGGCGTCCGCCTTCTTCGTCCGCTTCTTCGGGGCGCCCTCGGCAGGCGGCGCCTCCTCCGGCAGGATCTCGGTCACGTACGGGCCGAACCGCCCGTCCTTGGCGACGATCATGTGCCCGGTCACCGGGTCGCGGCCCAGCTCACGGTCGCCGGTCGGGCGCGAGAACAGCTCCTCGGCCTTCTCGGCGGTCAGCTCGTCGGGCGTCATGTCCTCGGGCACGTTGACCCGGGCGCCGTCGCGGTCCAGGTACGGGCCGTAGCGGCCGACGCGGATGACGATGTCGGTGCCCCTGATCGGGAACGAGCTGATCTCCTTGGCGTCGATGTCGCCCAGGTCGGTGACCATCTCCTTCAGGCCCTCGTCACCGTCGCCGCCGAAGTAGAAGCGCTGCAGCTCCGGCACCCGCTCCGCCCGGTCGTTGGCGATGTCGTCGAGCACCTTCTCCATGTCGGCCGTGAAGTCGTAGTCGACCAGGTTGCCGAAATGCTGCTCCAGCAGGTTGACCACGGCGAACGCCAGGAAGGAGGGCACCAGCGCGGTGCCCTTCTTGAACACGTAGCCGCGGTCGAGGATCGTGCCGATGATCGACGCGTAGGTCGACGGGCGGCCGATCTCGCGATCCTCCAGCTCCTTGACCAGCGACGCCTCGGTGTAGCGGGCGGGCGGCTTGGTCGAGTGACCCGCCACGTCCAGCCGGGTCGCGCTCAGCGCGTCGCCCTCGGCCAGGTTGGGCAGCCGCTTCTCGGAGTCGTCACGGTCGGTCGACGGGTCGTCGTGACCCTCCACGTACGCCTTGAGGAAGCCATAGAACGTGATCGTCCGGCCGGAGGCGGTGAACTCGACGTCCTCGCCCGCCGACGACCTGCCGCCCACCTTGACCGTGACCGACTCGCCGACGGCGTCCTTCATCTGCGACGACACCGTGCGCTGCCAGATCAGCTCGTACAGCCGGAACTTGTCGCCCGTCAGCCCCGTCTCGCCGGGCGTGCGGAACTGCTCGCCCGACGGCCTGATCGCCTCGTGCGCCTCCTGCGCGTTCTTCACCTTGCCGCTGTAAACGCGCGGCTTGTCCGGCACGTACGCCTCGCCGTACAGCTTGATGGCCTGCGAGCGCGCGGCGGCGACGGCCGTCTCCGACAGCGTGATGCTGTCGGTACGCATGTACGTGATGTAGCCCTCTTCGTAGAGGCGCTGCGCCACCTGCATCGTGTACTTGGCGGAGAAGCCCAGCTTGCGGCTGGCCTCCTGCTGCAACGTGGTCGTCCGGAACGGCGCGTACGGCTTGCGGGTGTACGGCTTGCGCTCGACGGACTTGACCGCGTAGGACGAGCCCTGGAGCCGGCCGGCCAGCTCGCCCGCGGCGGCCTCGGTCAGGTGGAGCACGTCGTTGTTCTTGAGCAGGCCGGTGCTCGCGAAGTCGCGGCCCTGGGCGACCCGCTTGCCGTCGACACCGGTCAGCGTGGCGGTGAAGTCGCGCGGCCGCTCCTCGGCCTTGCCGGTGTCGAACAGCGCCTGGAGGTCCCAGTAGTGGGCAGCCGTGAACGCCATGCGCTCGCGCTCGCGCTCGACCACCAGCCGCGTCGCCACCGACTGGACGCGCCCCGCCGACAGCCTCGGCTTGACCTTCTTCCACAGGACCGGGCTGACCTCGTAGCCGTAGAGGCGGTCGAGGATGCGGCGGGTCTCCTGGGCGTCGACCAGGCGCAGGTTGAGGTCGCGCGGGTTGGCCACGGCGTTGCGGATCGCCTGCGGGGTGATCTCGTGGAACACCATGCGGTGCACCGGCACCCGCGGCTTGAGCACCTCGCGCAGGTGCCAGGCGATCGCCTCGCCCTCGCGGTCCTCGTCAGTGGCCAGGTAGAGCTCGTCGGCGTCCTTGAGCAGCTGCTTGAGCTTGCTCACCTGCGAGCGCTTGTCGGGGTTGACGACGTACAGCGGCTCGAAGTCGTGCTCCACGTTGACGCCAAGGCGTGCCCACGTCTCCCCCTTGAACTTCTCGGGGATGTCGTCGGCCCGCTCAGGCAGGTCGCGGATATGGCCGATGCTGGACTCGACGACGTAGCCGGCGCCGAGGTACCGCTCGATCGTCTTGGCCTTGGCGGGCGACTCCACGATCACCAGGCGTGTTCCGCCGGCGCTGCCGTTGTTGGCTGGCACGCTGCTTCCTACCTCGCTGTTCGCTTGCAATTCCCCCTGCCGGGAGCCGGCACAGATCTGAAAGGTAACCCGACTCGCGGATTTTTCCTTCCCCCGGGGCTACCCACTAGCTTCCGGGTCCACCCACAAGCACGCAGAATAAGGGCCCATCGAGACGCATGGCGCCCTGACTCACCCTGGAGACTAATCGTTGTGCTCGACTACTCCTACATGGATATCTTCATTCCGCGCGATCTGTCCCGCGAAGCCGCACGTCAGCTGCTGACCGAGCACGCTGAGTACGGCCAGTGGGAGCTCGCCCGGGTGCGGCTCCATCCCGACGGGAGCCGCCGTGTACGGCTGCGCCGAAAGATCGTGCGCGTGCGCAGCACTCTATGACAAAGGCTTTGCCCGCCCCGGGCCGCGCCCCCGGAACGGGCAAAGCGTCTATGGGCCACTGCCCGCCGGCTGCGGGCAGTGGCCAGGTGTTGCTACTTCCGGCCGAGGCGGAAGCGGCGGGTGGTGGCGAACAGGGTGGCCGAGGCGGCGCACATGGCGCCCAGCACCAGCGCGAACAGCGAGCCGGTGGACATCCCGGTGACGCCGGTCGGCTGGGCGGCGCTCATCAGGCCCAGGTCACCCGTGGGCAGGCTGCCGGTCGCGGAGCTCACGGCGCCGCCGACCGGGGTCGAGGAGACGAGGGCGGTGGCCGGCTCCAGCGCCGACACCGGGCCGGTCGCGGCGGAGGTCCGCTGCTTGCCCTGGACGCCCGGCCGCTTGCCCTGGACGGACGGCTTCTTGCCCTGGACGCCGGGCTTCTTGCCCTGGACCGCGGGGGTGGCGGGCTGGGCGGGCACGCCGGGCAGGCCCGGGACCGCGGGCAGGCCGAGCGTGCCGGCGACGTCGCCGACGACCGGCAGCGGCGGCAGGCCGGAGCCGCCGCTCATCCGCTGGGCGACACCGCTGGCGTCCTGGATGCCGCTCAGCGCGGGCACCGCCGGGAGCGCGGGCAGCACGCCGCCGCCCTTGGCCGCCTGGGCCTTGCTGCTGTGGTTCTTGTAGTGGCCGTGGTGCGGCGGGGTGCCGACGTGCGCCCCGCCCAGGCACCCGGCAGCAGCGTCACCCAGGACGGCCACGGCGTTGCCGCAGACGTTGACCGGGGCGGTGATCGGCGCGATCACCTGGTTGCCGGCCAGCACGCCGGACCGGCCGGACGTGGTGTTGCCACCGGCGCCCACGCCGTTGTGGGGCGAGACGAACGCGCCGCCCTTGCAGTGGGCCTCCGACAGGCCGAGGGCCGCGACCGCGTTGCCGCACGCGTTGACCGGGGCGGTGATGGGAGCCACGACCTGGTTGCCCGAGCCGACCCCGGAACGCCCGGACGTGACGTTGCCGCCTGCGCCCTTGCCGCCGTTCTTCACCGAGACGCCGCCCTTGCACCCGGCGAACGCCTCACCGAACAGCGCCACCGCGTTGCCGCAGACGTTGACCGGAGCCGTGACGGGGGCGACCACCTGGTTGCCGCTGAGCACGCCCGACCGGCCCGACGTGTGGTTGCCACCGGCCCCGGAGCCGGCCGCCGAGTTGTGCACCGACGAGCCGCCCTCGCACCCGGCGGGCGCGTTGCCGACCGCGTTGCCGCAGGCGGTGATGGGCAGGCTGACCGGGGCGATGACCTGGTTGCCGCTGCCGGCGCCGTAGCGCCCGTCGGTGTCGTTGCCGGTCGAGCCCACGTGGCGGGAGCTGTGGTAGTGGCGCCCGTGGCCGCCGCCGTTGGTGACGGACGAGCCGCCCTTGCAGCCCGCGAACGCCTCGCCGAACACGGCCACCGAGTTGCCGCAGATGTTGATCGGGCCGCTGATCGGCGCGATCACCTGGTTGCCGCCGAGCGCCGACGAGCGGCCCGACGTGGTGTTGCCCCCGGCGCCGGTGCCGGTGTTGTGCACCGAGGCGCCGCCCTTGCAGCCCGCCGTGGCGTCACCGAAGATCGCCAGCGCGTTGCCGCAGGCGTTGATCGGGGCCGTGATCGGCGCGGTGATCTGGTTGCCGCCGATCAGGCTGTGGTCGCCCGAGGTGCGGTTGCCGCCGGCGCCGCCCTTGCCCGAGGTCTTGACCGTCGAGCCGCCGGTGCACCCGGCGTCGGAGTTGCCGAACAGCGAGACCGCGTTGCCACAGGCGTTGACCGGGGCGCTGATCGGCGCGTTGACCTGGTTGCCGCCCAGGACGCTGGACCTGCCGGACGTCTCGTTGGGGATGCCGCCCCGGCCGGTGTCGACCACCGACGCGCCCCCCTTGGAGCTGGCGCTGGACTCGCCGGCCACCCCGACCGCGTTGCCGCTGATGTCGATGGGCAGCGAGATGGGCAGGTTGACCTGGTTGCCGCCGCCGACGGAGGAGTCACCGTCGGTGTCGGCGAGCGCGGTGCCGCCGCCGAACGACATGACCGCCACCGCGAGCAGAGCCGCTGGGGCCGAAGCCTTCGCCCACGTACGCATAATGGATACTCCTACTGATTTCTTGGGGGATTACCTGACAGTTCGCACCCAGCCGTGGCCCGTGCGGGGCCTGCGGAATCGCAGGGCGCCGCGCACAGCGGAGACCTCGGGGAAATCGCGAACCAGGGACTGACGTGTCACCCGTTGGCGGAAAGTCGTGAACCGCCATGAGCGGAGGGATCGAAGCCGCGCTCCGCCACCGGCATCGGAAAGCCGGAACTCTGTCGCGGGGACTCAGTCAGGAGAGAAAGAAGGGTCGTCCGCCGCTGTGCGGACGACAGGGGGCAGCACGTACGGAAGAGCGACGTGCATGACCTCGAGCCGCGGGTCGAAGACAGACCTCGCGACGTCCCCCATGTTGGACCCGAACGGGCCGTTGCCACTGCCGTTGGGCACCAAGCCATCGGTGTCCAGGATGTTGTCGGCGGTGGAGGATGGCGGGAGGCCGGGATCCGACTGGCTGGTGAGCCCGTCGACCTTCAGCCCGGCCATCGCCCCGGCGTTGTCGAACACCGGAGCCGTGCCTACCGGGGGGAAACCGTCCGTGATGGACCCGGTGGCGTGCGGGGGTGTGCCGGCTCCTGTCGCCGCGGTGGAATCCGCGGCAGCCGGAGCGGAGAAGAGCATCCCGAACAGAAGCGCGAGCAGCCAACCCGCGGCCAGCACACTGCCGACCGCGACCGCTCGCACGACGACCCGACGGGCGCCGGCCGCGAACCGCGCCATCCGGTCAGCCCTGCGGGTGATCGGATCCTCTGCTGAGACAGTCACGGGCACGCGCCACGCATCGAGGGACATCGCCCTCGTCTGCCGCGCCGTGCGTGCCACGTGTCCTCCTCGGTTTCCAGGACCGGCTCCACCATCAGGCGGAGCCGGTCCACGGACTCACCCCTCAACGGTCCGTAACCGTAGCAGCACCCAACGTTGCCGCAAGTGCTTTTCACAAGAGACCCAGTAAGTGGTCAAGCTCGCGGCACTCGTATCGGGGCAAAGCGGGTCGGAGCTGCCGCGCCGCCCCACGACACGCGCTTGCGGAGGGCAAGAAACGAGGGCCGCCACGCCTGGGTGGTTAACCGGTATGACGCACCCCTCAGAGTTTGCTAACCTTACGGAGCCGACGCGAGATGACGGTCCCGCGTGCAGGCACCAAGTCCGGGTGGCGGAATAGGCAGACGCGCTAGCTTGAGGTGCTAGTGCCCTTTGCGGGGCATGGGGGTTCAAGTCCCCCCTCGGACACGTACTCCGGTACATGCTGGGCCTGGCTTCAACTACGACGACTCTTTCTGAGGGTTCGTAGGTGAGGTGCAGGCCCATTTGCGTGTAGAGGTCGTTCCGGTCTGCGGGATCCGCGGCCTTGAGGACCTGCGTCATCTCGGCCAGTCTTGGGATCAGCCCCATGACCTCCTTACGGTTGACGGCCCGCAGGCTTCCTTCCGCTTTGAGCCGCTCGGCCCGGGTCTCGGCCATCCACCTGCCGATCTCCTCGGGATCTCCGCCCGCGTCCAGCGTTGTCCGGTAGCGGGCCATCCGACGGTCGCAGTCGTCGACGGTCCGCTTGGCCGTCTCGATCACGGCCCGGTCTGCCTCACTGTCCCGCGCCTCCAGCAGGGTCTCGACCGTTCGCCGGAGGTTGCCGGGCGCGAGGACCTGGCACAGCCAGGTGTCCAGCTCGCCAAGGATGTGGTCCTCGCGGACGTAGACCGTACGCGGGTGCTCGATCTTGTTGGCCAGGGCGTACTCGGTGGGAAACTTGCACCGGTTAGTGCGTGCGGCCGTTGTTCCATGAGGCTTCCATCCGGCGCGCACAGACACCGCAGTGCAGCAGGCCGCGCAGGACGTACGCTCTCGGACTGCGACGGGGCTTGCGCTCGACAGCGGGGCGGCCTTTCCCCGACAGCAGCTTCTGCACACGCTCGAACGTCTCCGTGTCCACGATCGGCTCGTGCGCGATCTTCTCCGACCAGACCCACTGGCTCTCGGGATTCCACTTGAGCTTGGTGATGTGGCCCTGAGTGACGTCCTGGACGTCCAGGAGCTCTTCTTGCTAGCGCTGCTTGTTCCAGACCTGACGACTGGTGTAGCGGGGGTTCAGCCGGATGGCCTGGATGGCTGATGACGTGGTCCTCCAGCTCCCGTCGCCGGCAAAGCCATGCGGCCAGGTATCTTCGGTATCGTCCTTCTGCTACGGGCGTCAACAGAGATACCTCTCTCCGGAGATCAAGGAACGCAGCAATGCGACATTCAGCTCAGCTACCGAAGGAAACCACCCCCTGAGCTCCTAAAGCCCCAGGTGAGCAAGTGTCGGCCCCGCGCATGCGGGGATGGTCCCGTGGACGAACTCCTCCGTGTCGGCCTGGTCGAGTCGGCCCCGCGCATGCGGGGATGGTCCGTACCTGGAGACCACCCTGTACGAGGAGGCGGCGTCGGCCCCGCGCATGCGGGGGTGGTCCCGCTTCCACCGTCCAGCCGGCGGCCGGCCCGGGTCGGCCCCGCGCCTGCGGGGGTGGTCCATGTTGGGGGGCAGCCGGAATACGGCAGAAACGGGCCGCCTACTTGGCAACAACTACCTTCCGCTGCTGGATCAGCACTACGGCTCGCACCGCTCGGCCTTGTTCACCCTGGTGGCCTCGATCGAGCTGGAGTCGACCGCCGTAGTGGCTTGTGCCCTCGTCGCTGCTTGTTCTTGTTGCATCGAACGCTTCTTGTCGTCGCCTGGCGTACCCGAAGTGGATGCCTCATCCTGTCGCTTGGGCCACCGCGAACGGGCGTTGGCGATGTGTAGGAGACGTCACTCTAAGAAGAGAAAGGCCCTGTCAACCCTTCGCGGAAGGCGATGGCCGCCGCCTCGGTGCGGGTTGCCGCGCCCAGTTTCGTCAGGATGTGAGAGACGTGCACGCCTGCCGTGCTCGGCGAGATGTGCAGCTGAGAGGCGATCTGCCGGTTGCTCAAGCCCTCGGTGATCAACCTGAGCACCTGGTGCTCGCGTTCGGTGAGCCCGTCCTGAGCCGGTCGGGGTCGTCCAAGCAGGGCGATCTCCCGGGAGAGCGGCGCGGCGCCCAGGTCCTCGGCCAGCCGGGCGGCTTGCCTTCCTCGGGTGGTCGCGCCGGGCTTGTCGCCCGCGGCCAGCGCCGCCCGCGCGCCGTGGTACAGGCTCAGCGCCAGTTCGTACGGCTGCCTCAGCTCCCGCCAGGCCGCGGCCGCCTCGTCCCAGCCGGTGTCCTCGATCAGGGCGTGCAGCATGATCTGCCAGGCGCGGTCGAATGGCCCGTCGACCCCGAGCGTCGCGTCGGCCGTGGTGAGTTCGGCATGACGTTCGGCGACCTGCCCCCGCACGTCATCGCCGGTGTCGTGGTCGAGTCGGGCCCGTTGTGCCAGCGCGCCGGCGACCAGGACCGGACGAGCGTCGCTGCTGTAGACGCGGGTGAACTCCGGGTCGGCCAGTGCCCGCTCCAGGAGCCGATCGGCTTGTTCCGGGTTGCCCTGGGCGACGGCGAGCAGGCAGAACAGCTGATGGCGGGGGAACAGGCTTCCGCTGTCGGCGTGCTCCACGGCCGCCGCGGCGTCGGCTGCCGCGGCCACATCCCCGCGCAGCAGGGACAGGTAGCCGTCGAGGACGAGCAGGATCTGCCGCGACAGCGGTGGCGGATTCTCCGTGATGCTCTCACGCAGGATGGCGGCCGCTTCGTCCCACCGCCCGGCCAGGATCAGCGCGTGCCCGGCGTAGCGCGCGAGCTCGGCGCCCCGGCTGCGGCCCAGCCCGTACCTGCGGGCGTGGCGCATGCCGTCGCGGGCCGCTTCGATGGCGCGCTCCTGGTCGCCGGTCCTGGTGTACATCGTGGCCTCGTACATCGGGATGGTCATGAGCAGGTCGTGGCTGTCGAGCCGTTCGGCGAGCGTGCGGGCCTGCGCCAGCAGGCCGAGGTCGCCTGTCATGGATCCGACCCCTAGCAGTCCGCGGATGGTGACCGTGGGGTCGCCGGTGCGCAGGCCGACGGCGAGCGCCTCCTCGAACGCCTCGCGTGCCTTGCCCACCTCGGGCAGCAGGCCCATGGCCAGCACCCCGAGCAGCCGCCCCCGCTGGATGCTGCCGGGGTCGGCGGGCAGGAGTTCGAGGGCTCGTTCCCAGTCGGCGACGCCGTTCGCGTTCAACCGGTGCCGCAGTCTGCCCCGCAGCTCCAGCAACTGGGCGGCGCGTTCGGGCTCGCGCCGTTCGTCGATCGCGCTCAGCCCCGTGGTGGCGTAGTCGATGCCGCGTGCGTAGTCGCCGCTGAGCATGCATGCCTCAGCAGCCCTTGTCAGGATGTCGATCCTGTCGACGTCCAGCCCCGCGTGGGGGTCCCAGAGTTCGAGGACTTGGTCGAGCAGGCGCACCTGCTCTTCGTAGGCGTAGAACCCGTGTGCCTGGTCTGCGGCCAGGTAGGCGGCGGACAGGGCCTGCCTGCGGTTCCCTGCGGCGTAGGCGTGCGCGGCCAGTTCGGCGTGGGCCCCGACATCGCGCAGGGCGTCGGCGTAGCGGGTGTGCAGGCGGGCCCGCTCGCCGGGCAGCAGATCCTCGTACACGGCCTGCCGGATCAAGGCGTGGCGGAAGTCGTAGCCGTCGCCCGTGGTGACGAGCAGGCCGCGGTCGACGAGCTCGCGCAGCAGGGTGTCCAGTTCGGGCCCGTCCTGCCCGGCCACCTGCGCCAGCAGCCGGTGGCTGACCCGCCCGCCCGCCGCCGAGGCCAGGCGGGTCAGCTCGCGAGCGGGGCCCGGCAGCGAGCGCGGTCCGTGCAGCAGCAGGTCACGCAGGCTGTCCGGGGTTCGCTCACCGGCGCGGGCGAGCGCCTCAACAAATAGCGGGTTGCCCTCACTGCGTTCGTGGACGCGGCGTGCCACGGCCGCGTCCGGCTCGTCGCCGAGGATCGCGGCCAGCTGGCGCCCTACGTCCTCCCGGTCCAGGCGTTCCAGGCGCAGCGTGGTCACGCGCGGGTGGCGGGACAGCTCGGACAGCGGCGTTTCCACGGGACGGTGGGTGATCACCAGGAGCACGCCTGCCTGGGTCACGTTCCTGGCCAGGAAACTCAGCAACTCGCGAGTGGCGGCGTCGGCCCAGTGCAGGTCCTCGATCAAGACAACCAGCGGCTGGTCCGCGGCCACCCGCTCGATCAGGGACAGGACCTCCTCGAACAGCCGGTGCTTGCCGCCTTCCCCGCCGCCCGCCTCGCCGAGCTCCGGGAACCAGCGTGCCAGTTGGCGGTAGGGGCCCGGCAGTATCCCTTCGACCCGGATCAGCCTGCGCAGCACCGTCACGAACGGCGCGTACGGCAGGCCGTCGCTGCCCAGTTCCGCGCAGGCACCCGCGACCACCCGCACCTCCGGCCCCAGCGTGCGCGCGAACTCGGCCAGCAGTCGCGACTTGCCGATCCCCGCTTCCCCGGCCACCAGCGCCACCGCAGGCCCCTGCTCGACCGCCGTGTCCAGGGCCGCTGCCAGGGCCGCGAGCTCCTCTGCCCGGCCGACGAACCTGGGACTGACCACGCGCTCCGCCACCACGGCACCAGCATAAATACCCAGATCGCCAGATGTGTCGGGCCTGTTTACCCGGCCAGGCTCGAACCCATGACAGCCACCTACCCGCTGCGTACCATCGGTGCCGACGAGCTCGACGCGTGGGCGCGCATGATCACCACGACCTACGGCCAGGACTGGGTCGATGGCGGCCTACGGAACGCCGCCGTCTCCATCGAGCCCGGTCGCACCCTCGCCGCCTACGACGGTACGGAGATCGTCGGAGGCGCGTCGATCTACGGCCGGGTCATGACCGTCCCCGGCGGGACGACACCCGTCGCCGGCATCACGCTCGTCGCGGTCCTGCCCACGCACCGGCGCCGCGGCATCCTCACCGCGATGATGCGCAGACAACTCACCGACCTGCACGAATCGGGCGGCGAGCCGATCGCCGCGCTCAACGCCGCCGAGGCCACGATCTACGGACGCTTCGGGTACGGCATCGCCAGCCACGTGGCCGAGGTCCGCGGCGAGAAGCGGCTCATGGCCCTGCGCCCCGGCACCGAACTCGGCGACGGCACGATCAGGCTGCTCTCCCGCGAGAGGGCGCAGCCGCTGCTGGAGAAGGTCTACGACACCGCCCGCCGTACCTCCGTGGGCTGGGTGGACCGTACGGGGAAGTTCTGGGAGGCCCGGCTGGCCGACGGCGAGGGCGCCCGCGACGGCGGGACGGCCCTGCGCTTCGCGGTCCATCTGGAGGCGGGCGGCGAGGTCACCGGCTACGCTCTCTATCGCTCCAAGCAGGACCTCGTGCACGTCGTCGAGCTCGCGGCCACCACCAGGCAGTCGTACGCCGCCATGTGGCGCTTCCTCATCGACCTCGACGCGCACACCGGGCTGGTCTACGACGGCGCCCTCGACGAACCCCTCAAGCACCTGCTCACCGACCCACGCGCGGCTCGCACCACGCTGATCGACAATTTGTGGGTCCGCCTCGTGGACATCGGCCGCGCGCTCACCGCTCGCCGCTACGCGACGCCCCTGGATCTGGTGCTGGAGGTCCAGGATCCGTTCTGTCCATGGAACGCCGGTCGCCACCGGCTGCTGGCCGATGGCGACACCGTCACCTGCGAACGCACCCGGGCACGGCCGGACCTGCGCCTGACGGCAGGCGAGCTGGGCGCGGCCTACCTGGGCGGCACGTCCCTGACCTCCCTGGCGGCGGCGGGGCGCGTCGAGGAATTCTGCCCAGGTGCGATCGCCGCCGCCTCGCTCGCCTTCCGCTGGGAACGCGAGCCCTTCCACCCCTCAGGCTGGGATTTCCCCGCCTTCTGACCTGGCGCGGAGTCTTGCACAACACGCCTCCGGCCGGATGCCGGAACCGCTGACAAAGGAGACACACCACATGCGTACGCATCGGCTCGGACGCAGCACCACGACGGTCACCGAACTGGGCTTCGGCGGCGGGCCTCTGGGCGGCCTGTTCGATCCCCTGGACGACGACACCGCGGCGCAGACGCTGGAGGCCGCCTGGGACTCGGGAATCCGCTACTTCGACACCTCGCCGCACTACGGCATCGGGCACTCCGAGCGCCGCATCGGCGAGCTGCTGCGCGGCCGGCCGCGGGCGGATTTCACGCTGTCGACGAAGGTCGGCCGGCTGCTGATCCCGCAGGACCCGCGAGGGCGGATGGACGAGAGCTTCGCCGTCCCGGCCACCCATCGCCGGGTCTGGGACTTCTCCCGCGATGGCGTCCTGCGCAGTGTCGAGGACTCGCTGACCCGCATGGGCCTCGACCGGATCGACGTGCTGTATCTGCACGACGCCGAACAGCACTTCGAGGCTGCCCTGCGCGAGGGCTATCCGGCGCTGGCCGAGCTGCGCGCCCAGGGTGTGGTCACCGCCGTGGGCGCGGGCATGTACCACCCTGGCAAGCTGGCCCGTCTGGTGCGGGAGACCGACGCGGACGTCGTCATGCTGTCGGGTCGCTACACCCTGCTGGACCACACCGCCTTGGACGAGCTGCTGCCCGCATGCGCCGCACACGGCGTCTCCGTCGTTGCCGCCTCCGTCTTCAACTCCGGTCTGCTGGCCACCGACAGGCCCGCCGAGGGAGCGCGGTACGACTACGGACCCGCCACCCCTGAGCTGCTGGAACGGGTCAACAGAATCGCGGACGTCTGCGCGGAGCACGGTGTGAGCGTCCCGCAGGCCGCGATGGCCTTCCCCCTGCTGCACCCGGTGGTGGCGGGCGTCGTCGTGGGCATGCGCTCGCAGGAGGAGGTACTGCGCAACAGGGAGGCGTTCTCGGCGCCGATCCCCGCGGGACTATGGTCCGATCTGTGCGAGGCGGGCCTGCTGGACGAACGCGCCGTGGTGCACGCCGGACCGTGAGTCGATCGAGTCACAGTGCGGGCGTGCCGGGCTGACCACTGGGGATTGGCGTCGGCGGCCCGTTTCTGCCGTATTCCGGTGGCACCCGATGTTCTGCCTCCTGTCCGGGACAGCTGGGACGGTCGGCCCCGCGCCTGCGGGGGTGGTCCGTCGCATGCTGGGGTGGTCCCCCACTCCGGCGGCAGTGTGCCCGGCCTCACCTCGTTGGCCCGCCCTACATGAGGGTGGTCCCGCTGCGTATTTCCTCGGCTCATAGATTTGAAGTCCGCCCCGCACCCTGCAGGGGCTCGGCATCCGCGCCGTCTGGAGCACTGTGGCGGAAGCGAGTGCCTCTTGGGCGTGCACCAGCTCGCCGGCTGCCCAGCGGATCTGGGACATCAGCAACTCGTAGCTACCGATAAGGGCGGCGCTCGGCCAGGCTGCCATGATTCTGCCGATCACACTCGGCTCCGCGACGGGGACGTTGGCGCCGAGGCTGGCCAGGCTGCCGACCACGAGCAGGGTCCAGGCCAGGGCACCACCGCGGGAACCACATCGGTTGGCCAGCAGTATGGACATCGAAGCGACGACGATCAGCCTGTCGACCGCTAGCGGAATGAGTACCGCCGCGAAACGGTCCTCACCGTGGCGCAGGCAGAGCTCATGCATATGCCTGAAGGAAACAACCGCCGCGACCAGCGCGAGGAAGGCAACGCCGGCGATGGTCGTCCGCTGAATGCGACGAACCGCGAGAGTGCTTGCCGCCATCGCTGTTCACCCCGTCCGATCAGGGAGAACGAGAGTGGTGGAGGCACTGAAGGGCATGTACGTATCGGCGGTGTCCCCCCTCGGACACACGCCTTCGTACATGATCGCCCGAGCTCAGCTTGGGCGATCGCTGCGTTTACGGGCCGGTTCACGGCTCAGGGCGCAGGCCGGTCTCGGTCTCGTTCCTCCGGGCTCGGGCGAGCGGCGCGGGGTGAGACGAAGACGCAGAACGGGTGGCCGGCCGGGTCGGCGTACACGTGGAGCGGCTCCTCGGGGTCGTCGGCGCGGTCCAGCAGCAGCCGGCCGCCGAGGCGCAGGACGCGTTCGTGCTGGGCCAGCAGGTCCTCCACCGAGGTCACGGTCAGGTCCAGGTGCAGCTGCTGGGGGATCCCGTCCTGGGGCCAGGTCGGCTCGGGGAGCCGCTCGACCTGCTGGAAGGCGAGTTGCGGAGCGCCCTCGGGGGTTCGCAGCACCAGCCAGTCGCGGCCCCGCTCGTCGTCGCCGCCCGCCTCGGGCGGCTCGTCGCCCGGCCGGTAGACCAGGCCGAGCAGGTGGCGGTAGAACTCGGCCAGGGCTCTGGCGTCGGTGCAGTCGAGCACCACCTGGCACAGCGTGGGCCTGACGTCCTGTCCGGTCAATCGAACGCGCCTCCTCGTGATGTGACGTGTCTTCTGCACCTGCCGCCCCGGTTCAAACGAGCGGCCCACCGCCGGCCGCCCGCGGCGCGGCCGCGGGAGGAAAGCGGTCGCGGGAAGAAGCGGTCGCGGGAAGAAGCGGTCGCGGGAAGAAAAGGCGCGGGTGCCGTGAAGGGTGGATGAAAGTAGCGTTCTCCATCCGGAAGGCACACTCATGACAGAGACGGCCACATGACCGCCGATGTGGGCGAGCAGGTGACCGATGCCGATCTCGTCGCAGGCTACCGGCGGAACCCTGAGCTGTTCACCGCCGTATATGACCGGTATTTCCACGACATCTACCGCTACGTAACGGGCCGCCTGGGCAGCCAGGCGGCCGAGGACATCACGGCGGAGACGTTTCTGCTGGCGTTCGACCGGCGTGACCGGTTCAACCTGGAGCGAGGCGGCCTGCGGCCCTGGCTGTTCGGCTTCGCCACGAACCTGGTGGCCCGGCATCGCCACAAGGAGGCCCGGCGCTACAAGGCGCTGGCCCGGCTGGATCCCGCGCCGGTCGTGGAGGGGCACGAGAACCGGGTCGTCGCCGCCGTGACCGCGCAGCCGTACCTGGCCGTGGCGCTCGCCTCGCTGAACGGCGGCGAGCGTGACGTGCTGCTGCTTCTCGCCCTCGGCCAGCTCAGCTACACCGAGATCGCCCAGGCGCTCGGCATTTCCCTCGGCACGGTGGGCTCACGGCTCAGCCGGGCCCGCGCCAAGATCCAGGCCCTCACTGACAAGGAGACCACCCATGAACGACCTTGACGAGATCGCCGCCCTGCTGAGCGGGCCGGAGCCGTCCGCGGCGGCGGTCGCGCGCGGGCGGGAGCGCCTGAGGCGCAGGGCGCGGACGAGCCGGATGCGCCGGCGGGCCGGGTGGTTCGTCCCGGGGATCGCGCTGGTCGCCGCCGGCGCCACGGCGGCGGTGGTGTTCGCGGCGGGAGCGCCCGCGAACGACGGCGCGCCGGTCACGGGCAGGGAGGTGCTGCTCATGGCCGCCGCCACGGCGGAACGCACGCCCCAGGGTTCGGGGACGTACTGGCACGTCAGGCATCAGCGGCTCCAGTCGGACATCCCGCCGATGGAGACCTGGACCAGGCGTGACGGCAAGCGCTGGACCAGGGGGGTGCCGGGGGATCCGCCCGACGCCGTCGTCCCGGCACCGGCCTGGAAGACGCTCCGGCTCAAGGGCGCCGAGATCGGCTTCGAGGAGCTCGAAAGGCTGCCGACGGACCCGGAGCCGCTGAAGGCGTGGATCGCCGCCCGCACGGGCGACGAGAAGGACATGTTCGGCTCCGAGGTCCGGGGCGATCCCACCTTCACCCTGCTCGCGCTGATCACGGGCCTCCCGGCGCCGGCGGAGGTGCGCTCGGCGGCGTTCCGCGCGCTCGCCGCGACGCCGGGGGTGGAGAACGCGGGCCCGGCCGAGGACGGGCAGCGGGTGCGTTTCCCCAGCCCCGACGGCGGCATGGACATCGAGCTGGTCATCGATCCCGGGAAGGCCCGGGTGGTCCGTGCCAACCTGGTCATCGTCGACGACGGCGACCTGTCGTTCAGCTCCGGGTTCATCTCGGTGTCCACCGGGTGGACGGACGAGCTGCCTCCGGTGCGGAAGGGCTGACAGGGCTGAAAGGGGATCGTCAGCCGACGGCGTAGGCGCGGATCACGGTCTGGGTGACGGCGTTGCCCGCCCGATCCTTGACCGTCGCGCGCAGTGAGACGTGCCCGGGGGTCGCGGGGTTGGACAGCCGGGCCGTCCAGCCCGACCGGGTCACCCGGACGGGCGCCGGTCGCCACGTCTTCCCGTCGTCGGCGGACGCCTCCAGCCTGACGGACGAGACGGCCGCCCCTCGGGCGCCGGGGGCCCGCTCGACCCGGATCGGCAGGGTGGTCCGTGACCCCGGCTCGGCGCGGTTGGCGTCGTCGAGGCCCTGCGGCGCGTAGCGCACCGCCATCAGCGGCAGAGCCTCGGGCTCGGCCGTCCGGGCGGAGCGGAAGGTCCAGACGGCCTCGACGCCCGTGGACAGCGCCGCTTCCGGCCGCCGGGAGGAGGCGGTCAGCGTGTAGGCGGTGTCCGTCTCAGGCACCGTGGCCGTGAGCGTGCATTCCTCGCTCCGGTAGGGGAGGCAGCCGGTGATGCCGGTCGTGGCGATCCGCTTCCCGTTCGCGGTCAGGGTGAGGGCGCCGGTCGCGGCCTCGTCCATGCCGGTACGGCCGGCGGCTCCGCTGCTGTACAGGCCGACGGCGGGGAAGTCCAGCGTGTCGCCGGTACGGCTGCCGCCCGGCGAGGCGAACGACGGGCCGGTCACCGCGGCGTTCCAGACCTGGGTGAAGTCCTTGTCACGCACCGGGCCGGTGCCGACCTCCGTCAGAGTGCCCGTGCTGAACTCCTCGTTCCACGCGAACCCCGGGGTGAGGTACCGCGTCCGGCTGCCCGGTTGCGGGATGTCCCACGTGCTCGCCCCTCCCCCGACGTCGCTGCCGGGCAGCACCGGCCCCGAGTGCAGCGCGCCCGTGGCGCCCGGCGCGGCCGAGCGGAACGTCTCGGTCGCCTTGACCATGTCCCGGGTCCGCGCGGCGTACCCGGGGTCGTCAGGGAAGCCGTCCGTACGGTGGTCCACGAGGTCATAGCGGTACGGGCTGAACGCCGTGTCCTTCTTGACCCAGGCGACATGGGCCAGGTAGGCGAGGCCCGGCTGCCGCACCGGGACGACGTAGTAGCCGCCGGCGTAGTTGTAGGCGAACATCGCGGCCTTCCAGGGGCCGTTGACCAGGGAGAGGCCGAACGTGGGGTCGGGGACGGCGGTGGGGTCGTCGACCGTGAACGCGAACCGCTTCGCCTGGCGGCCGTCGATCGTCAGCGACACGTCGGCGTCGTCGATCTCGAACGGCTGGTGCGCGAACGTCAGGCTGTGTTCCGCCCTGCCGAAGACGGTGGTGGAGACGTTCCAGCGTCCCTTCGGCAGCCTGATCCTGGCCACGTTCCCGTGGAAGACGAGGCTGCGCTGCGCGCCGGTCTCCTGGTCGTAGACGACTCCCCGGATCCCGTCGGCGGCGGCCCCGTCCCTGCCCAGGACGGTCACCGTGGCGTCGTAGGACTCCGGCTCCACGTAGGCGCCGGCCGGGGTGCGGATCACCGTGTCACCGGCCGTGGCGGTGACGATGCCCGGATGGTCGCCGGGGCTCCTGCCCCCGGCGTCGATCGTCACCGTGACCGACGCCTCCCCGCCCGCGGGCACCTCCAGGCGCTGCGGCGACAGCGTGAGCACGTCCGAGTCGGCCGCGAGGTCCAGGATGACGGGCGTGCTCCCGGTGTTGGCGTACGTGATCGTCCCGGTGGCCTGCCGCTCGCCCGGGTGCTGCCAGGGGAACACGGCCCACACGCCGGTGGGCGTGGCGAGCACCTCCTGGGCCAGCGAGCGGGGCACGTCCACCCGCCCGGTGCCCTGCTGGTACGGCGTGGCGCCACCGGTCGGCCTGGCGCTGCCGACGAGCGCCGCCTTGAGCTGCTGCCCGCTCCAGCCGGGGTGGCGCTGGGCGAGGACGGCCGCCGCGCCCACCACGTGCGGGGTGGCCATCGACGTGCCGCTCTTGGCCACATGGGTCCCGTCGGCGGTGCCCGTCGCGGCGGCGGCCACGATGTCCACGCCGGGGGCGGTGACGTCCGGCTTGACCGCGTGGTCGCCGACGCGCGGGCCCGTGCTGGAGAAGTCGGCCACCTGGTCGGCGTGGTCGACCGCGCCGACGGTCAGCGCGGCGTCCGCGCTGCCGGGGGAGTACAGGGTGCCGACGCCCTGGTCACCCTCGTTGCCCGAGGCCACCACGAACAGGGTGCCCGTGTCGCGCGACAGCGTGTTCACCGCCTCCTCGACCGGGTCGAGGCCGGGTTCGTCGGGGCTGCCGAAGCTCATGTTGACGACCTTGGCCTTGACCTCCGTGGCGGCCCACTCCATCCCGGCCAGGATCGCGGAGTCGGTGATCCCGGCGGCTCCGCCCACCTTGCCGAGGGCGATGCGGGCTCCCGGCGCCACGCCTCGGTACTTCTCCCCTGCTCCGGCGATGATCGAGGCGACGTGGGTGCCGTGTCCGAGACGGTCCTCGATGCCGGGCTCGTCGGAGAAGTTCCGTGACTGGGTGACCACGTCCTTCAGGTCCGGATGCGTGGGGTCGTACCCGCTGTCGAGCACGGCGACCGTGACGCCCTGCCCGGTCAGGCCCTGCCGCCACGCCTCGGTCGCGCCGATCTGCTCGGTGCTGCGGTCCAGGGTGTACGAGCGCCGGCCGTCGACCCAGATCCTGCTCTTGCCCTCGGCCAGGGTGGACGCCCCGGCGAGCAGGCCCCGCCACGCCTCGGCGGCGCTCTTCTTGGCCACCCGCTGCGCCGTCATGCCCAGGCTGTTCAGCCGCCGGGTCGCCGCGGCGCCCTTCAGCGCGGGCGCCGTTCCCTCGGGCGACCGGGTGATCAGCGGGATGTCGGCCGTGTCCGCGTCGCCGTAGCGCCAGGCGAGCAGCTGGGTGACGTCGAACAGCCGCTCGTCCAGCACCCCCTGGTCGATCAGGGGCGCGGCGTCGGACGGGATCACGTACAGGTGCCCGTCGCGGTACCCGGACGTGAAGTGCACCTCCCGCTCCGCGCCCGGCTCCACCCGGAACCTCTTGCCCGTGACCACGACCCGGTCGCCGGTCAGCAGCGTCACGCTGCCCGCCGCGTCCAAGCTCGCATGCCCGGCCGCGGCGGCCGCCGGTGTCGCGCCCGCGCTCAGCGTGCCTGCCAGGACCGCTGCCACGAGTTTCTTGCCTGATGTCATTGACCCTCGCAAGATGAGAAATCGATTCGCTTTCCTCCCCTGTTCCTTCGAAGGTCGTTTTTTCTTCCACGGCTATCGGGCGAACAGCTGGGACAGCCTCTCGCTGAGCTGGTCGTAGGGGCCTTCGGCGGCGACGCGTCCCTCCTCCAGCAGCACGATGTGGTCGGCTTCCCGGATGGTGGAGAGCCGGTGGGCGATGACGAGCGTGGCCCGGCCCGCGGCGGCTCGCCGGAGCGCCTCGGTGAGGCGGGCCTCGTTCTCGGGGTCGAGGTTGGCCACCGCCTCGTCCAGGACGAGCACCGGGGCCCGCGTGGCCAGCGCCCGGGCGACCGCCACCCGGGCACGCTGGCCGCCGGAGAGCGTGACGCCCCGTTCCCCGACGGGCAGCTCCGGGTCGATGGCGAGCTGCGCGGTGCGCAGCGCCCCGGCCACGTCGGCGTCGGGCGCGCCGAGTCGCACGTTCTGCCCGACCGTGCCGGCGAACAGGTGCACGTCCTGGGGCACCACCGTGACGTGCCGGTGCGGCTCGGCGATGTTCGGCAGGGGCACGCCGCCGACCAGGATGCGCCCGTCGTCCGGGTCCCAGTGGCGCAGCAGCAGTGACACGCAGGTGGACTTGCCCGCCCCCGACGCGCCGACCAGGGCGACGGTCGTGCCGTACGGGATGCGGAACGACACGCCGCGCAGCACGTCGGGCCCCTCGGGCGTGTAGCGGAACCGTACGTTCTCGAAGACCACGTCCGGGCGGGCGGCGACCTCGCGCGGCTCCTGCGGCGGGGGCACGTTGGCGGGTGCGGTGACCAGCGTGTGCACCCGGTCGGCGGCCGCGCGCAGCGTGCCGTACTCCTTGAGCAGCAGCGCCACCTGGGCGGCCGGGCCCAGCGAGCTGGCGGCGAGGATCATGGCGAGCGGGGCGTCGGCGGGGGTCCGGATGACGGTGACGACCAGGAGCAGCGTCCCCGCCGCCGCGACGGCGAGGAGCAGGTCGGTGAGCGCCGCCTCCAGCCCGCCGCGGGCCGCGTTCGCCGCCTGGGCGCGGGCCAGCCGGCGGGTCTTGCGGGCCAGCAGGTCCCTGCGGCGGTCGAGCGCGCGGAAGGCGGTGAGCTCGCGCATGCCCTGGACGGTGTCGACCACGTCGGACGTCAGCTCGGCGGTGGCGGCCCGCAGTTCGTCGCCGTGCCGGCGGGAGGTCTTGCGCAGCCACAGCGGCACGGCGAGCACGCACGCGGCCAGCGGGAGCGAGACGGCCAGGAGCATGGGGTCGATCATCGCCGCGGCCACGGTCCCGGCTGTCAGCACCGTGCCCGCCGTGATGAGCTGCGCCAGGGTGTGCGCGAACAGCCATTCCAGGGTCTCGATATCGGACAGCGCGGCGGCGGACAGGTCGCCGCTGCGGCGGCCCAGCAGGCGGGCGGGGGTGATCCTGGCGACCGCGTCGTACACCTGACTCCGGAGCCTGGCCAGCACCAGGTACGCCAGGTCGTGCGCGACGTAGGTCTCCCACCAGGCGGCCAGCGTGGCGACCACGACGAGCCCGCCGAGCACGGCGCCGGCCAGGCCGAGGGGCGCGCTCTGGCCGGCGATCGCCCGGCCGGCCAGCCAGGCGCCGGTCACGGCCGCGCCGAGCACGGCGAGCTGCCCGATCAGGTTCGCGGCCAGGGTGGAGAGGAAGGCCCGGCGGTGCGCGCCGACGGCGCCCGCGAGCCAGCGGATGGACGGGGTCATGCCACGCTCTCCAGGATGGTGCCGTTCTCCAGGGTGACCACGTGGTCGGCCTGCCGGATGGTGTCGGGACGGTGGGCGATCATCAGGCAGGTGCGGCCCTCGCGCACCTGCGCCAGGGCCTGCTCGGTACGCGCGTCCACGTGTGAGGTGGCCTCGTCGAGCACCAGGACCGGGGCGTCGGCCAGCAGGGCCCGCGCGATGGACAGGCGCTGCCGCTGCCCGCCCGACAGCGTCGCCCCGCGCTCCCCCAGCGGCGTGTCGTAGCCGGCGGGCAGTTCGGTGATGAAGTCGTGGGCGGCGGCCGTCCTGGCGGCGGCGACCAGTTCCTCGTCGGTGGCGTCGGGCCTGGCCAGGCGCAGGTTCTCGGCCACGGTGCCGTGGAAGAGGTACGTGTCCTGCGCCACGACGGCGACGCCGCCGCGCAGCGCGTCGAGGGTGAGGTCGCGTACGTCGACCCCGCCGATGCTGATCCGCCCCTGGTCGGGGTCGTGGTGCCGCTGGAGCAGGGTGGCCAGCGTGCTCTTGCCCGCGCCGGAAGGGCCGACCAGGGCGACGGTCCGACCCGGCTCGACGGTGAGGCCGACGCCGTGGACGGCGGGGCGCCCGGCGCCCGGATAGGTGAACGTGACGTCCTCGAACGTGACGGCGGGCGGCGCGGGGAAGTCCCGCCGCGTCCCCCGGTCCTCGACGGCCGGGGAGGCGGCCAGCAGCGCCTCGATGCCGTCAACCGCCGTTATCCCGAGATATCCGGCGTGCCAGGCGTCGGAGAGGTTCCTCACCGGCCGGAAGCACTCGACGGCGATCACCAGCACCGCGAACACCTCCCACGCGCTGCCCGAGGCCGTCGCGGCGAGGACGGCCGCAGCCGTGCCCGCCTGCACGAAGAACGCGCTGATCCCGGTCTCCACGAGGGAGATCCTGAGCTGGCGCATGGTGGTCAGGTAGAGGTCGTGGGCCCGCCCGGCCAGCCGTGCCCCCAGGGCGGCGACCGCCCCGAACGCCCGCAGCGTCGCCATGCCCTGCATCGCCTCCAGGTAGTCCGAGGCCAGCGCGGCGAACGCGGCCCACCGGCCACGCCCCCGGCGCAGCAGGGTCGCGTCCCAGAACCTGGGCACGACCAGGACCCCGGCCACGGCGACGGCCAGGACCGCGGCGGCCGCCGCGTCGACCGTGAACAGCCAGCCAACCAGCGCCACCGGCACGCAGAAGGTGACCACGACCTGCGGAAGGTAGCGGCTGAAGTAGGGGTCGAGCCCTTCCACGCCGTCGACCAGCGTGGTCTGCACGTTCCCGGTGCGGGCGCCGGACAGGTGCGCGGGACCCAGCCTGCCCAGGTGGACGATGAGCCGGTCGCGCAGCCTGGCCTTGATCAGCCCGCCCGCCCACACGGTCACCGCCTCCCTGGCCCACAGGAGTGCCGCCCGCGCCGCGATCACCGCGAAGGTCCAGGCCAGCAGGCCCACCGCGGCCGGAACGTCCCCGCGTACGAGGGCTGCCAGGGCGGCGGCGAGCAGGACCGCCTGGGTCACGTACGCGGCGCTGACCGCCAGGCCGAGGGCCACGCAGGCCGCGATCGGCCCTCTCACGCTGCCGGCCAGCTGCAGCAGCCGGCGATGAACGATCACGCGCTGTCCTTCCGGGTCCTTGAGGCACGTTGTGCCGACTTGATGGGAAGCGAGCGTAAATGATAACTATTTTCATCGTCTAGAGACGACAATGATTTTCACTCCTGGAGGTTCCATGCGCCGCGGCGCTTTCTCCCTCGGCCGGCATCGCGCCCGGCCCGCGCTGAGGCGCTCACTCCTCGCCCTGATCCCGCTCGTCCTGGTGGCGTCCTGCGGTCAGAGCGACCCCCGTCCAGGCGCCACGGCGTCCCCCAAGGCCACCGCCACCACCGCCCCGGTCGCCCCCGTCAGCGCCGCGCTGACCGTCGCCGACCCGCACGGCGGGACGTTCACGCTGAAGAAGAAGCCCGAGCGCGTCGTGTGCCTGACCGGGCTGTGCGACGACGCCCTGGTCGAGCTGGGCCTGACCCCCGTGGCCACGACCACGCCCGCCCTGCTCTCCCGCTCTGACTACCTGGGCGCGAAGGGCGCCGGCGTCCCCGTCATCCCCGGCAGCTTCGGCGGCGAGGACGTCGCGAAGATCGCCGAGGCGAAGCCGGACCTGGTGATCGGCCTGGCCGGGGTGCACGACCAGCTCAGGACCGCCGTGGAGAAGTTCGCGCCGCTGTGGGTGGTCCAGGTGAAGTCGTACGACGACTCCATCGGCTACCTGCGCGCGCTCGCCCAGCTCACCGGCCGCGGGCGGCAGCAGGCCGAGGCCGAGAGCCGCTTCCGCGCCAAGCTCACCGAGGGAGCCGCCCGGGCCAAGGCGGCGGGGCTGGACCGGACGCCGGTCCTGGCGATGTACGGGGGCACCTCGGTAGGCGTCAACACCACCGAGGACGTACTGGGGCATTTCCTGTCGCAGTTCTTCGCCTACCCCTGGCCCAGCAAGGGCGGCGGCTTCGAGACCGCGCAGGCCTACAGCATCGAGGAGATCCTGGCCAAGGCCCCTCAGGTCATCTTCATCCAGTCGTTCGGCACCAAGGTCAGCGACCACTACAAGGACAACCCGGTGTGGAAGCGCGTTCCCGCCGTGTCGGCAGGCAGGGTGTTCGAGGTGCCGACCGAGCTGTGGGCGTCCGGCCGGGGCACCAGGGCGTTCGGCATCATCCTCGACGAGGCGCTCGCCAAGGCCGCCGGGTGAGCGCTGCGCTCGGCGGACGCCCGGCGATCGTCACCGGGCTCGGCCTCGCCGTCGCGGCGCTGGCCGGCCTCTGCCTGGGCACGCCGTTCGTGGCCCCGCAGGACCTGCTCACGACGTCCCCGGAGTCGATCGCGCACCTCGTGGTCTGGGAGCTGCGCGTGCCCCGCGTGCTGATCGGCCTGGTGGGCGGCGCGGCGATCGGCGCCGCCGGGCTCCTGCTCCAGGAGTCGCTGCGGAACCCGCTCGCCGTGCCCGAGATGCTCGGCGTCTCGACCGGGGCCGCGCTGGCGGTCAGCGTGTGCGTGATCTGGGCGCTGCCCGTGCCGCCGTCGCTGTACCCGCTGGCGGGCCTGCTCGGCGCCGCGCTCGGCGGGCTCGTCACGCTGGCCGCGGCCAGGTCGGGCCGCAGCGCGGGCGGCGTCCTGCTGATCGGCGCGGCGGTGTCGACCGGCATCCAGGCGCTGCTGCTGGCCGTGATGGCCACCGCCGACCGGCTCCAGTACGACATGCTCTTCCGCTATCTCGTCGGCAGCCTGTCCGGCCTGATGTGGGAGCAGACCTCGGAGACGCTGCCGTGGTTCGCCGTCGCGCTTCCCCTCGTCGTGCTGTGCGTGCCCGCGCTAGGCCTGCTGCGCCTCGGTGACGACGCGGCCGCCTCGCTCGGCAGCCGGGTCGGCCTCGCCCGGCTCGGGGTGCTCGCGGTGTCGACCCTGCTGATCGGGGCGGTGACGGGGCCGTGCGGCCCGATCGCCTGGGTCGGGTTCCTGGCACCGGTGCTGGCCAGGCGGTTGCGCCCGCACGCGGGAGCCCGGGGCTGGCTCCCGTGGTCGGCCGCGCTCGGGGCGCTGATCACCTTGACGGCCGACCTGGCCGCGCGGCTGGCGTTCGACCCGGTGGAGACTCCGCTCGGGGCGTGGACGGCGCTGGCCGGCGTGCTGGCCGGAGCCGCCCTGCTGCGCAGGCGGGCGGCCTCATGACGACGAGGCCCGCGCGGGTCGTCGTGGCGGCGGCCCTGCTGCTGCTGGTCGCGGCCACGCACCTGCTCGTCTCCGGCCAGCCGCCCGGCGCGATCTCCGGCCTGCTCGACGGGGCCGCCGACAGCCAGGCCGAGAAGATCGTGTGGGAGCTCGGCGTGCCGAGGCTGCTCACCGCCCTGCTCACCGGCGCCGCCCTGGGCGTCGCCGGGTACGTGCTCCAGGCGACGCTGCGCAACGCGCTGGCCGCGCCCGAGTTCTCCGGCGTGAACCCCGGCGCGGTGCTCGGCATCCTTGGCGGGCTCACGCTCGGCCTGTTCCCCGCCGACTCCGCCGCGGGGGCGCTGCTCGCCGCCCTGGCCGGAGGCGCGCTGGGCGGCGGGCTCACCTGGCTGCTGTCGGCGGGCCGCGACCCGGCCAACCTGGTGGTGCACGGCCTGCTCGGCAGTGCGCTGCTGGCCGGGCTGACCACGATGCTGCTGGCCTACCAGCCGAGCAGGTTCGGCAACGCGCTGCGCTGGCTGATCGGCTCGGTCGAGGGACGGGTGTGGGAGCACCTGGCCTTCGCCTCCTGGTGGATCGCCGGGGGCGTCGCCGTGGCGTGGGCCTGCTCGGGCATGCTGGCCGTCCTGTCACCCGGTGACGACCACGCTGCCTCGCTCGGCCTGCGTCCCGGCCTCGGCCGGGCGGTCGCGCTCACTGTGGCCATCGCCCTGACCGCCGGCGCGGCCGCCCTGTCGGGGGCGATCGCGTTCGTCGGCCTGGCCGCCCCGCACGTCGCGCGCAGGCTGGGCGGGCGCGTCCCCACCGTCGCCGTCGTCGGCGCCGTCGCCCTCGCGGGCGCCGACAGCCTCGCCCAGCTCGCCGGGCACCTCCTCGACGGCACGCACCGGCTCGGCGTCCCGACCGGCGTGATCACCGCCCTGGCCGGCGCCGCCGTCCTGATCAGACTGGGAAGATCGCAATGAGCATCAAGGTCGAGGACCTGCACTTCTCGTACGCCACCCGCCCCGTCCTGACCGGCGTCGACCTCACCGTCGAGCCCGGCGAGTTCGTGGCCCTGGTCGGCGTCAACGGCTGCGGCAAGAGCACGCTGCTGCGCCTGATCGCGGGCCTGGTCAAACCGTCGTCCGGCCGCATCCTGCTCGGCGGCGCGGAGCTGACGTCGCTGTCGCGCCGGCAGGTGGCCCAGCGGCTCGCGGTGCTGCACCAGAGCCTGCCGCCCGTGCCCGCGCTGACCGTCCGCCAACTCGTCCGCCAGGGCCGCTACCCCCACCAGGGGCCGCTCGGCCTGCTGCGGGAGTCGGACTCCATGGACGAGGCGCTGGAGCTGGCCGGGGTCGCCCACCTCGCCGACCGCGTCCTCGACACGCTGTCCGGCGGCGAACGCCAGCGCGTCCGGCTGGCGCTCGCCGTGGCCCAGGACACCGGCATCCTGCTCCTGGACGAGCCGACCGCCCATCTGGACATCCGCCATCAGCTGGAGGTCCTCGAACTCGTCCGCACCCTGCGCGAGATCCGCGGGCTCACCGTCGTGACCGTCCTGCACGAGCTGGACCATGCGGCCCGCTTCGCCGAACGCGTCGTCGCGCTCCACGAGGGCCGGGTCCACGCCGACGGCGAGCCGGCACACGTGATCACGCCGGAGCTCCTGGCCGACGTGTTCGGCGTGGCCGGGCGGGTGGTCACGGACGAGCTGCACGGCTCGCCCCGCTGCCTGCTCGACGCCGCCCTCTGACCGCCGCCCTGGCCGGGGTCCGCTACTCCTCGCGTACCAGCTCGTGGTCCTCGCCGCGGTCGATGCGGTCGGCGTGGTAGAGGCCCTGGGCGAGCAGGCGGCGTACGTGCTCGTCGGCGGCGGTGTAGTAGACGAACGTGCCTTCCCTGCGTCCCTTGACCAGGCCGGCCAGGCGGAGCTTGGCCAGGTGCTGGCTGACGGCGGTGGGGGCGGCGTCGGCGAGCTCGGCCAGGCAGGCGACCGACGACTCGCCCTGGAGGAGCGCCCACAGGATCTTGATGCGGGTGGGGTCCGACAGCAGCCGGAACGACTCGGCCGCCAGGTGCACCTGCTCTTCGGACGGCATGTCGAAGCCGGACAGCGACGTGTGCATGGTCTCAGCCTAGCCACAGCCCGCCCTGCTTGCCTGTCTGCGTATATACGCATATACGATGGCGCGGTGATTACCGATCTGAGCGCCGCCCAGGCCGCCGCCCCCGCCCCCGGGCATCGGCGCGCCACGCCGTGGAGCGCCGGCATGTGGACGCTGCCGGAAGTGCGCTGGGCCGCCGTCGCCGTCGCGCTGTTCGCCGCCGGCGGCCTCTGCCAGCTGGCCGGGGCGCCCCCGTGGCTGTGGTGGACCCTGTACCTGACCTGCTACGCCGCCGGCGGCTGGGAGCCCGGGCTGGCGGGGCTGCGGGCGTTGCGCGAGCCCCGGCTGGACGTGGACCTGCTCATGGTCGCCGCGGCGATCGGCGCCGCCGCGATCGGGCAGGTCTTCGACGGCGCGCTCCTCATCGTCATCTTCGCCACCTCCGGCGCGCTGGAGGCGGTCGCCACCAAGCGCACCGAGGACTCCGTACGCAGCCTGCTCGACCTGGCCCCCACCACGGCCAGCCGCCTCACCGAGGAAGGCGGCGAGGAGACCGTCCCCACCGAGCGGCTCGCGATCGGCGACGTGATCCTGGTCCGGCCCGGCGAGCGCGTCGGCGCCGACGGGCGCGTGCTCGACGGGACCGGCGAGGTCGACCAGGCCACCATCACCGGGGAACCGCTGCCCGTGACCAAGCAGGCGGGGGACGAGGTGTTCGCCGGCACCCTCAACGGCAGCGGCGCCCTGCGCGTACGGGTCGAACGGGACCCGGCGGACTCGGTGATCGCCCGCATCGTGGCCCTGGTGGAAGAGGCGTCGAGGACCAAGGCGCCGACCCAGCTGTTCATCGAGAAGGTCGAACAGCGCTACTCCATCGGCATGGTCATCGCCACGGTGGCGCTGTTCGCGCTGCCGCTCATGTTCGGCGCCGACCTGGAGCCGACCCTGCTGCGCGCGATGACGTTCATGATCGTCGCGTCGCCGTGCGCGGTCGTGCTGGCGACCATGCCGCCGCTGCTGTCGGCGATCGCCAACGCCGGGCGGCACGGCGTACTGATCAAGTCCGCTGTCGTCATGGAACGCCTGGGCCAGGTCGACGCCGTCGCGCTGGACAAGACCGGCACCCTCACCGAAGGCGCCCCGCAGGTCGCCGACATCCGCCCGGCCGCCGGCCTGTCCGCCGACGAGGTGCTCGCCCTGGCCGCCGCGGCCGAACACCCCAGCGAACACCCCCTCGGCCGCGCCGTCACCGACGCCGCCCGCGAACGCGGCCTCGACGTGGCGAGAGCCGAGAACTTCGCCTCCACCCCCGGCCTCGGCGTGACCGCCACGGTGGGCGGCGCCGAGATCACGGTCGGCAGCCCCGACCGCCTGCCGCACGGGCCGGGCGTGCCGGACACCGCCGACCTGAGAGCCCAGGGCCGCACCACCGTCCTGGTCACCCGCGACGGCGAGCCGATCGGGGTGCTCGGCATCACTGACCGTCTCCGGCCCGACGCCGCCGCCACCGTCGCCTCACTCACCGCGCTCACCGGCAGCGCCCCCGTCCTGGTCACCGGCGACAACGCCCGCGCGGCCGCCCACGTGGCCGGCCAGGTCGGCATCACCGACGTACGCGCCGGACTGCTCCCCCAGGACAAGGTCGGCCTCGTACGTCAGTTGCAGGACACCGGCCGCAAGGTGCTCGTCGTCGGCGACGGCGTCAACGACGCTCCCGCGCTGGCCGCCGCCCACAGCGGCATCGCCATGGGCCGCGCCGGATCGGACCTCGCCCTGGAGACCGCCGACGCCGTGGTGGTACGGGACGAGCTCGCCGCCATCCCCGCCGCGGTGGCCCTCTCCCGCCAGGCCAGGCGCCTCATCGTCCAGAACCTGGTCATCGCCGGAGCCTTCATCACCGGCCTGGTCATCTGGGACCTCACGGGCGACCTGCCGCTGCCGCTCGGGGTGGCCGGACACGAGGGCTCGACCGTCATCGTCGGCCTGAACGGCCTGCGCCTGCTGCGCGAACAGGCCTGGCTCCAGGCACGGGCCGGTCGGGGCTAGCCAGGCGTTTTCGCCACGGGCACGGCTGCGGCCGCGGCCGGTTCGCCGCGGACGGGCAGGAGGCGGGTCAGCAGGGCCGTGGCCAGGCCGGCGATCAGGGCGGCCTCCAGCATGCGCTCCAGGATGAGCATGTGGATCGTCCACGGGAGCGCCGTCCGCAAGGGGAGCACCACCAGCTCCAGCACGAGGGCGTGGACCACCGCGCCGGCCAGCCCGGCCAGCATGCCCTTCGCGACCGGGGACGTCCGGGACAGCCCGGCCGCGACGGCGGCGAGAGCGGCGGCGAACGCGGCTCCGACGGCGAGGTGGTCCGACAGGGTGGTGCCGGCCCGCTGGAAGACATAGGCGTTGACCGTGCCCGACACCAGCACCGTGATCAGGGCCGCGGCGGCTGCGGAGCCCACGGCCAGGGCGACGCGGCCGGTGCGGCGGGGCGCCGGCGGCCGGGGCTCGCCGAGTGTGGTGAAGCGCACCGCCATCGGGACCAGCATGAGCAGGACGACGGCGACCAGGAGCAGGGCGCCCGTGGACAGCCGGCTGTCCAGCGTGATCTGCGCGCTGATCAGCACATGGGCCAGCGGGTCGGAGACGGCCGGATAGTCCTGGACGTGCGCGATGATGATGTCGCTCTGGACGCGGTAGAACGTGCGCGCGGTCAGCGTCACCACGGCCGCGATGAGCAGCAGCGGAGCCAGCGCCGACCGCAGGTCGCGCACCCTCGGCGCCCACACCCGCGCCACCCACCGCACCCAGACCCCCAGCAGCAGGCCCGCCACCGCCAGCAGCACCAGCCCGGCGAGCTGCACCGACACGGGGAACGGGGCCAGTGCGTGGTCCGTCATCCTGCTGGGGGCGAGAAGCCAGCCACCGGCCAGCCCCACGGCCAGGCCGAGCGGCACGTGCACGGCATCGCTCGGCGCCTCCACGGCCCGTAACGCCCGCAACCCCAGCACGACGGCCAGCAGCAGGGCGAACACCTCCGCAGGCCACGGCAGCGTGTTGGTGCGTCCCAGCGCGGTGAACGACGCGGCGGGGTCCATGGTGAGGGAGAAGCAGCCGCCCAGGGCCACCGGGAAGACGAAGCCCTGGCGTACCAGCGGTCCCGGCTCGTCCAGGGCGGCGCGGCGTACGGCGAGATGGGGGTGGGTGCGCACCCGCAGCGACACCGGCCACCGGCGCGGGGCCGGCGCGTCCTCGAACAGGCGGCGCAGCGGCGTCGCGTCCTCCTGCCACGACAGCACGCGGGCGTCGGCCATCAGCTCACGCGACTGCAGCACCGCCGAGCGGGTCAGCCACGACAGCACCGCCAGCCCGATGATCTGGGCGGCGAACAGCCACGACAGCACCACGCTCGAGCCGAACGGCATCTCCAGAGGCCGCAGGAACGGCGCGTGCCCCGACAGCACCCCGATCACGGCGGCGAGCAGGCCCGGTACGAGGATCACCGCGGCATACGACCGCCACATCGCCAGCGTCACGGCCGTGATGCCCAGGTCCCTGTTGCGCACGTGCGCCAGCTCGTGCAGCACCACCGCGCGGAACAGCGGCCGGTCGCGCTCGTACAGCATCCAGGTGCCCCGGCTGATCACGACGTAACTGCGCCCGGCCCGGCCGAACGCCAGCCCGGCCACCGCGGGGTTGAGCACGTCGAGCAGGAAGACGACCCGCCGTCCGCCGAGCACCTCCTGCGCCATCCGCGCCAGCTCGTCGTGGACCTCGCCGGCGACCGGGCGCAGCCGACGGCGGCGGATCCGCCAGGCCGGGCCGAACCAGTACTGCAGCCCGGTGAGCAGGACGAGCGTCGCGAAACAGAGCAACGTGCCCAGCCGGAGATCCTGGTCGGCGGCCCGGCCCAGCACCTCGCACGCAGGGTCGTCCCGGCCCTTCAGCGCCGCCAGCAGGCACGCCTCCCTGACCTTCGGCGGGACCGGCGAGCCGTGCGTCGACAGCCGGTCGAACACCCCCGGCCGGTAGATCGCGGTCGTCGCGAACGCCAGGCTGATCAGCAGGACGAACGCGGACGCGGTGGCCGACGGGACGCGGCCGGTCATGAGGGCTTGCGAGCGAGCTCACTCACCACCGCATCGGCCAGGGCGTCGGCCTGGGCCTCCGACATGCCCATCCGGCGCGCCTTCCGGTAGGCGACCTTCCGGATCTCGGTCAGCCGGGCCGGCGGCAGCGGCGGCGGGCCCTCGGTCAGCTCCTTCGGGCGGCGGCGCAACCGGCCGATCAGCCGGCCGGTCCACGAGCCGACGTCCTTGCCCACGTCCATGAGCACCGTGGTCACGACGCCGGAGACGATCGCCGTCACCAGCATCTCGTCCACCCCCGGCAGCCCGAACCCGAGTGGCTCCCGGTGGGATCTCGCCCTGTTGCCGCCGCCGAGCGCGTCCCAGGTCTGATCGAACAGCGGCAATTCGGCAGGCGCGATTCTCGTCACGACTCGGCGGCTGAGATCCTTGGCGAACACATCGGACACCTGGGCCTCCAACGCGGGATTCTGTTTTCAGAAATATAGGCAGCGCCGAGGCCGGCTGTCTGTAATTCATCATGCATCGGAACAGCGACACCATAGACATTTCGCTCGCGAAATCGCCGGGCCGCAGGTATTGGTTTTGGGGGATTGCCAGGTTCGGGATTGCACCACCATGATCGGGACCAGCCGACACCTCATGGAGGAAGCAGCATGCTGACCGTGATCGGCGCGGGGTTCCCGCGCACCGGTACGAGTTCGATGAAGGCGGCACTGGAGCGGCTCGGGTTCGGGCCGTGCCATCACATGTTCGACGTGGGGTCGAACTCCGACCGGGCCAAGCGGTGGGCGCCTCTGGCCAGCCACGACACGGTCCCGGACTGGGAGTACGTGCTGGAGGGGTTCCGGTCGTCGGTGGACTGGCCGGCCTCGTTCTTCTGGCGGGAGCTGGCGGAGGCGTACCCGGAGGCCAAGGTGGTTCTCACGGTCCGCGACCCGCAGTCCTGGTTCGCGAGCATGCGGACGCTCATCGACAACGGGCCGGCGCGTTTACAGAGCGAGAAGCTGGCGCCCGAGATGGCCGGTCTCGTGGAGAACATGATGACCACGCGCCCGCTGCTCGAGCGGATGATCCGGGAGGGGCTGGGCAGTGACAGCCCCTTCGGCGTGGTCCCGGACGAGAAGGAGACCATCGCGGCGTTCGAGCGGCACATCGTCACGGTGCGGGAGAGCCTGCCGGCGGAGCGGCTGCTGGTGTTCGACGTGCGGGAGGGGTGGGAGCCGCTCTGCCGGTTCCTGGGCGTGGACGTCCCTGAGGAGGAGCCGTTCCCGCACCTGAACGACAGCAAGATGATGGAGGAGTCCATCGAGCGGCTGATGAAGGGCGAGAAGGTCGGGCTGCCGTTCCACCCTGTGGAGTGAGCTAGGCGGGGGCGTCGAGCAGGGCGGCCGCGAGCTCGCGGGCTTCGCGCAGCCAGGCGTCCCGCTGCGGTCCGTCGGAGCCGGTCACCGTGCGGAAGACCTTGCGGCGTACGTCCACGACGCCGACGTAGGGCAGCACGCAGGCTGCCCAGATGCGCTCCAGCGGGTCGCCGAACTCGTCGCGTTCGCGGTCGGCCGGGGTGTCGGAGGTGTTGAGCACCAGTGCCCGCCCGGCCTTGAGCAGCCCGGCGGGTTCGCCGTCGGCGGTGCCGAGCTTGTAGGCGACGCCGGGGACGAGGACGCGCTGCACCCATCCGGCCAGTATCGCGGGCGGCATGCCCCACCAGTTGGGGTGCACGAACACCACGGCGTCCAGTTCGGCGACCTCGGCCCGGTGGGCCTGGACGAGGTCGTCGGCGGACGGGGCGCCGTCGGCCACGGTCTCGGTCTCGGCGGCGGCCAGCGCCGGGGCGAAGCCCTCCGCGTAGAGGTCGTGCGCGCGGACGTCGGCGCCCCGTCCGCGCAGTTCGTCCACGACGGCGTCGAAGAGGGCTCCGTTGAAGCTGTCGGGCCTCGGGTGGGCGAGGTAGACGCCGATGCGCATGCGCGAACCCATTCATATGTGGCTATTGGAGGGAAAAGTCTCCCACAGCTAGGGCCGGTAGTAGCTCTCGATGGGGACGCGGGCCGCCTCGAACAGCGCCGGGCCGTCCTGCTGGACCTCCGGCCAGCCCGAGCCGGGATTGAGCTCGGCGAGCTGTTCGGTGGACAGCGCGTAGACGACGCGGCCCAGCCCGGAGCGGACGATGCCGCCGGTGCACATGCCGCAGGGCTGGCAGCTCGTGTACATGGTGGTGCGGGCTGCGGTGTCGGCGTCGAGCTCGCGGGCCGTCCAGCGGGCGAGCTTGAGCTCCGGGTGGGCGCTGATGTCGTTGTCGCGCCGCACGGTGTTGTGGGCCTCGACCAGGATCTCGCCGCCGGGCCCCGCGAGCAGGGAGCCGTAGGGGGCGTCGCCCAGGGTGACGGCGTGGGCCGCGAGGTCGATGGCGCGGCGCAGCAGCTTCTCGTCGGCGGCGGTGATCATGTGCGGTTCCTCCAGTGGGTGGCGACGGCGGCGAGCGCCCGCCACGCCGGCTGCGGGCTGCGGGTCTCCTCGGGGTCGCCGTGGTACGGGTCGAGCACGACGCTGGTGGCGCCGAGCTGCCGGAGCCGGTCGAGGTCGTCGAGAATCTGTTCCAGCGTGCCGACGCCGGCGAGGCGTTCCGGGTCGTCGACGGGCGTGGTCGTCAGCCGCAGGGCGATGCGGGGGACGAAGCCCGGCAGGGTGTGCCCGGCCACGACCGAGGCCATCCAGGGCATGGTGCCGCGCAGCGGGTGCCAGGGGTGGCCGTTCTTGACGGCCCGCCGGATGCCCACCTCGCTGTTGCCGCCGACCCAGATGGTGTGCCCGGCGTCGCGCAGCGTGGCCAGGTAGTCGTCGGTCAGCCTGCCGCGTTCGGCGAACGGCACGCCGAGCGCCTCGAACTCCTGCCGCGCCCAGCCGACGCCCACGCCGAGCACGAGCCTGCCCCCGCTGAGCTGGTTCAGGTTGGTGGCCATCCGCGACACCAGGAGCGGATGCCGGTAGGGCAGGATGAGCACGGTGGTGCCCAGCTTGACCGTGGTGGTGAGCCCGGCCAGCCAGGACAGCGTGGTGAACGGCTCGTAGAACGGCTCCGGGTAGCGCACGGCGACGTCCGGGGTGATCGTCACGTGGTCGGACATCATGAGGAGGTCGAAGCCGAGCCCTTCCACGATGCGCGCCCATTCGCGCAGCACGCCCGGATCGGTGCCGGGCCCGAAGTTCGGTACGTTCACCCCAAGTTCCATAAAAACGAGGCTATAGCGGTCACCAGCGCCATTGGAACCGATTTCTCCCGGCTATTCACCCCTAAGCCCGGGAATTTACCGATAGATTCTCCATATGGCCGCGAAGCTTGACGAGGTCGACTGGGCGATCATCACCCAGCTCCAGCAGGAAGCCCGCATCTCACTGAGCGAGCTGGGCCGGCGCGTCAACCTCAGCCCGTCGGCCACCACCGAACGGGTGCGCCAGCTTGAGGCGCAGGGCGTCATCACCGGCTATCACGCCGCGGTCGACCTGGACAAGGTCGGCTACCCGGTGCTCGCCCTGGTCCGGCTGAAGTATCCGGGCAACCGCCACCAGCCCCTGCGCCAGTTGCTCGCCGACCGGCGCGAGATCCTGGAGTGCCTGCGCACGACCGGCGACGACTGCTACACGCTCAAGGTGGCCGCGACCTCCATGAGCCACCTGGAGGCGCTCATGGACGAGCTGGCCGGCCTCGGCAGCACGACCACGAGCATCGTCTACAGCCGGCCCCTGCCCTACCGCGGCCCCGACCGCCCCTGACCGAGCAGGTCGCCCAGGGACGCGAGAGCGGAGGCCAGGCCGGGGTCGGCCCCGCCGGCCTCCGCCAGCGCGGCGCTCAGCGTCTCCTCGTAGGTGCGGCTCGCCTCGGCGTGACGCACCCGGCCGCTCTCGGTGATGACCGTGTAGACGCCGCGCTTGTCGTCGGGGCACAGGTCCCGGTACGTGAACTCCGCCGCGTTCAGCCGGGCGACCAGCCGCGTCACGGAGCTCTGGTTGAGCCCGAGCTTGTCGGCGAGCTCCTGCATGCGCAGTTCGCTGTCGGGCGCGGCGGCCAGGTGGCCGAGCGCGCGATACTCCGACAGGCCGATGCCGTGCCGCCGCTGCAACGCGGTGCCGAGCCTGGCCTCCACCCGGGCGTGCAGCAGCAGCAGATGGTTCCAGGTCGCGGCGAGCTCCGCCACCGACGGGTCCGCTGGGGCGTTGGGGGCTGCGGGTGTCATCGACCCCTCCTTGTGCTGGTTTCTCGGCCGCTGGACAGAAATATACATGCACATACATAATTCTGGCCAGCCCGGGCTACAGCGGCAGCCACGCGGTCAGTGACCACCCGTCCGGCACGGCCCGCGAGACCAGCTCGCCGCCCTGCGCCTCGACCAGCGCGGCCAGCCCCGGCAGGCCCGCCCCGCCGGTCCGCCCGCTCCGCGACGGCGTCACGCCGTCGTTGGTCATCGTGATCTCCAACCGCCCGTCCGCCACGCTCACGTCCAGGTCGACGCGCCCCGCCCGCGCGGCGTGCCGCCGCACGTTGGTGAGGCCCTCGACCACGATCCGGTACGCCAGCGCCGCGCTGCCGGCCGGGACCTGGAGCGCCGGGTCCATGCGCAGGCGGACCCGGGCGGGACCGGCGGCCGAGAAGCGCTCGGCCGCATCCCGGATGTCCTCCAGGCCGCCGGCGGAGGTCGCGGGCCGGTCGTGGTGCAGCATGTCGAGCGTGCGATCCAGCATCGACAGGGCGCGCTGCCCCGCAGCCTCGACGCGTTCGAGCGCCCGTGCCGGGTCGCCCGTCACCCTGCCCGCCTGGGCGTGGGCCACCATCTCGCTGATGTCGTGGGCGAGGAAGTCGTGCAGGTCCCCGGCCAGCCGCAGCCGGAGCGCGGTGCGGGTGTCGTCGAGGGCGCGGCGCTGCCGTACGCCGAGAAGGCGCAGGTAGCCGCCCAGACCGGCGGCGAGGAGCGCGCCCAGCCCCCAGAACGCGCACGCGCCCACCGCCTCCAGCGGCGAGGCCGGCTGGAGGAAGCGCAGCAGCCAGGTGGCCGCGGCCAGGCCCGCCGCGGGGGCCGCCACCGCGGCGCGGCGGGCGGGCGCGTCCCGGACGATCAGCCCGGCCAGCACCATGAACGCCAGGCTCTCGGCCATCCCAAGGGCGGCGGCGGGCTGCTCGGACGGCACGACGCCGTACAGCTGGGCCAGCGTGACGGCCAGCGAGACCACCGCCGCCACGCACGTCAGCTCCGGCAGCCGCGCGGCGAGCGGCGTCCGCGACAGCGCCACCAGCGCCACGGGGAGCAGCAGCGACGCCGACACGGCGATCCACAGGAGAGTCACCGCACCGACGATACGGCCGCCGGGAGACCCGGCCGCAGGTGCCGTTCGGCACGGGCGCGGGTGGCCGAGGGTGCCGAACGGCATCTGGTCCGCGCCGTCGCCGCGCCGCGACGCTGAACACATGAAATCCTTCACTCCTGCCTCGCGCGCCCATGCGACGGCGCTGTGGGCGCTCGGCTATGGCGGGCTCGGCGCGGCGTGGGCGCTCGGGCTGCCCGGCTACCCGTGGGGCGCCTCCGATCCCGACCCCGACGGGGCGCTGTCCCTCCTGGCCGGGACGACACCCCGGTTCGGGTGGTGGATCGCCGCGTTCGCCCTGCTCACCGCGGTGACGGCGGTGGCTCTCACTCGCCGGGGCGATCGGCGGGCGCCGCTGCTCCTGGCCTGGCCGATCGCCGCGATCCTGGTCCTGGTGATCCCCGACTCGCGCCTGATGATGGGCGTCGCGTACACGCCGCTGCTGCTGGTCGCCCCCGTCTTCGGCTGGAGCCTGGGCGGCGCCACCTTCGCCGACGCCTGGCCGTGGCCGGTGCTCAACCAGCTCGTCTGCGTGCTCGGCGGGCTGCTGCTGGCCGCCGCGGCGCTCGCGTACGGCCGTGACCGAGGGCGGGCGCGCTGGTTCACGCCCGAGCGGGGGCGCACGGCGGTGTACGTGGCCGTGGCCGTGCCTCTCGTGTACTGCGCCACCCGGTGGGCGTGGGCGCTGGGCATCCCGCTCGGCGTGAGCCCGGAGTTCCTGGCCGAGGGCGAGGACGGGCTGTGGCTGGCGGGAGCCTACCTGGCGACGTTCGGCGCGCTCGGCGGCGTGCTCACACTCGGGCTGACCCAGCGCTGGGGGGAGATCTTCCCCAGATGGATCCCCGGGCTGCGCGGCAGGCGGGTGCCGCCCCTGCTGGCGGTCATCCCCGCCGGATTCGTCTCGATCATCGTGACCGTGGCGGGGCTGTCCTACGTCCGGTGGACGGTCGCGGGCCGGTTCGCGCTGGAGGAGTGGGGCGCCTGGCTGCCGGAGTGCTTCTGGCCGGTCTGGGGCGCCGCCCTGGCCACCGCCACCGTCTCCTACCACCTGCGGCGGCGCGACGGCACGCGGCTCAGGACGGGCGAGCCGGCGGCGTAGGCGTCGCCCAGGGCAGGAGTTCGGGGCGTTTGGCGGTGCGGCCGTCGCCGGAGGACCTGCCGCGCAGGCGGCGGCCGATCCACGGGCCCGCGAACGTGGCCAGCCAGCGCGCCTCCGCCGCCGCGACCCGCAACGGGCCCGGCGCGGGCAGGGCGGGCAGGGGCTGCATCCAGGCGTCGTCGCTGCCGGGCAGCCCCAGCGTGTGGGCCATGGCTGCGGCGATGCGGGCGTGGCCGGCCGGGCTGGCGTGCAGGCGGTCGACGCACCACATGCGGGCGTCCGTGACGAACTCCAGCGGGAACGTGTCGACCACCGCGACCCCGTGCCGGGCGGCGGCCTCGCGGATGCGGGCGTTGAGGTCGAGCACGCGGGGCCGGAACCGCCTGGCCATCGGCGCGATCTTGCCGATGTCGGGGAAGGTCACGGTGACCACGTGCGCGCCCGCCCCGGTGAGCGCGGCGAACATCGCCTCCAGGTCGGCCACCACCCGGCCGGCCTCGAAGCCGGGCCGGATGAGGTCGTTCATGCCCGCCATGACCGTGGCCAGGTCGGGGCGGAGCGCCAGCGCGACGGGTAGCTGCTCGGCGCGGATCTGCCCGGCCAGCCGGCCCCGGACGGCGAGGTTGGCGTAGTGGAGCCCGGGTTCGGCGGCGGCCAGGTGCTCGGCGAGGCGGTCGGCCCAGCCCCGGTGACCGTTGACGTCGTCGCCGTCGCCGAGGCCCTCGGTCTGGCTGTCGCCGAGCGCGACGTAGCGCGTGTAGGTGGTCATGGCGTCTCCACTCGTGCGGCCAGGGTCAGCGCGGTGTCGCGGCACCAGTCGCGCATCTCGCGTTCGAAACGGCAGCCAGCCAGGCCGGACAGGTAGGGGCCGATGTGCTCGCCCTCGCGCAGGAACGTCTCCTCGTCCAGGTCGCCGCGCAGGCCGGCCAGGAGCTGCTCGAAGATCTCCAGCTTGGCCACGGCCTCCCGCTCCCGCTCGCGGAGCTGCTCGATCAGCGGGGCCGGGTCGAGCAGGTCGGCGGCGTGCACCTTGACGACCAGCTCGTCGCGGAGCAGCAGGGGCTTGGCCGGCCGGGCGGCGAAGGCGGCCAGCTCGGCGAGCCCGGCCTCGGTGACCTTGAAGACGCGCTTGTTGGGGCGGCCGGTCTGGACGACCTCGCGGCCGGTGACCAGGCCGTCGGCCTCCAGCTTGGCCAGCTCGGCGTAGAGCTGCTGCGGGGCGGCGTACCAGAAGTTGGAGACGCCGATGTCGAAGATCTTGGTGAGCTGGTAGCCGCTGTATTCGCCGTCGAGCAGCGCCGCCAGCACCGCGTGTCGGAGCGCCACGGCTCAGCCGTACTCATGAAGGCGACTAGTCATGGATATGACTATAGCCCGAGCGCGGCCCGGGAGCGGGCGATCTGCTCGCGGGCGCGGGCCGACCAGATCAGCTCGCGGTGCGCGCTCAGCACGGTGTGGCAGGTGGTGAAGTGGGCCAGCGCGGCCCGCTCGTCCCCCTGACGGCGGCGCACGTCGCCCAGCGTGTAGGCGGTCAGCGCCTCCCCCAGCTCGTCACCGGCGCGGGCGCACATCTCGGCGCACTCGGCGAGCATGCGCTCGGCGGAACCGAAGTGCCCCAGCGCGCCCTCGGCCTCGGCCAGCCGGCGCAGCGCGATCCGCTCGCCGTTGTTCCAGCGCAGCTCACGGCTGAGGTCGAGGCTCGCCCGGTAGTGGCCGACGGCCTCCTCGGTCCGGCCCGTCTCGTGGCAGGCGACGCCCAGCGAGCGCAGGAACCTGGCGCGGTGGACGGCGCTCTCCCCGGCGGCCAGGCCCAGCGCCCGGCGGGAGGTGGCGGCGGCCTCGTCGTAGCGGCCCAGGTAGAGCTGCACCACGGCGACCTCGGTCCACGCGGTCAGCAGCCCGTTCGCGTCGCCGAGCGCGCGGAACCGGCCCGCCGCCCGGACGGCGGTGTCCAGCGCGGCCTCCAGGTCGTCGACCAGCGAGGCGGCGACGCCCAGCAGCGCGTAGGCGGCCGAGTGCTGGTCCCCCGCCCGCTCGCTGCGCGCCAGCAGCCCGCGGAACTCCGCGCCCACGGCATGGGCGCGGCCCCGGTCCATCTCGGCGTCGGCGCGCACCAGCCGCAGGCGCGTCTCGGCCGCGTCGTCGCCCGCCGCCCCGGCCGCCTCGACGGCGGCGTCCAGCATCGTCACGGCGTCCTCGTGGAAGCCGCGTACGACGAGGAAGGGCGCCAGGGCATGGGCGAGGCCGGCCGCGGCGGACGCCAGCCCGGCGCGGGCCGCGGCGGCGACCAGCGCGACGAGCATGCCGCGCTCCGCCGCCAGCCAGGCGCCGTCATCGGGCGAGGGCGGCGTGCGCGCCGGGGCGCCGGGCGGCGGCGGGGCGGGGGCGAGCGGCAGCTCACGCGCGGCGGCGGTGACCCGGGCGCACGCCTCGGCGGTGAGCCGGGCCAGCGCCGCCGCCCGGCCGTCCTCGCTCTCCTCGGCCGCGAAGAGCTCGGCGGCGAAGCTCCACAGCAGGTCGTGCATGCGGTAGCGGGTCTGCTTCGCGGCGTCGACGTCGCTCGCGCTGATCAGCCCGGCGGCGGCGAGCTCCTCCAGGGAGTCGTCGACCTCGCGCACGCCGGCCCCGGCCAGCGCGGCGACCGCCCACGCCGCCACGCTGTCGGCCGCGACCGCGCCGAGGAGCCGGAACGCCAGCCTGGCCGGCGGCGACAGCGACGCGTAGCTCGTCGCGAACGTGGCGCGCACGTCGAGCTGCCCCGCGTGCAGCTCGTTCAGCCGCGCCGACGTGTCCGCGAGCCGCCTGGCGAGCTCGGCCGGCGGCCACGCGGGACGGGTGACGAGACGCGCCCCGGCGATGCGCAGCGCGAGCGGCAGCCGCCCGCACGCGCGCAGGATCGCCTCCGCCGACTCCGGGTCGGCGGCGAGCCGGTCGGCGCCCACCACCCGGGCGAGCAGGTCGCGGGCGTCGGAGGGCGGCGGCACGTCCAGGACGAGCGCGACCGTGCCCGGCACCGTCGGCAGCGGCCCGCGCGACGTGACGACGACCCCCGACCCGGGCGTCCCCGGGAGCAGCGGCTCCACCTGCGTCTCGTCGCCCGCGTCGTCGAGCAGCACCAGGACGGCCCGGTCGGCGATCCTGGCCCGGTACATCGCCGCCTGCTCCTCGGTGGCGGCGGGCAGGATGCCGGGGTCCACGCCGAGCGCCCGCAGCAGCTCGGCGAGCAGGTCGGCCGGGTCGCGGGGGTTCGGCGACGCGCCGCCCAGCCGGACGAACAGCTGCCCGTCGGGATAGCGATCGCGCAGCAGGTGGGCGACGTGCACGGCCAGCGTGCTCTTGCCGACGCCCGGCGGGCCGGACACGGTCACGATCGCCGGCGCCGCGCCGCCGGGGTCACTCAGCGCGGTGATCATCTCGCGCGTCTCGGTCTCGCGGCCGACGAACCCGGCGAGGTCGGCCGGCAGCAGGCAGATGCCCGCCCACGCGGGCTCCCGCTCCGGCGCGGCCGGCTCCGCCGGCACCACCGCCGGTCCTGGCGGCTCGACGGGGGCGTCGTTCAGGATGGCCGCGTGCGCGTCGCGTAACTCCTGCCCCGGCTCCACGCCCAGCTCGGCGACCAGCACCGACCTGGCCCTGCGGTACGCCTCCAGCGCCTCGGCGCGCCGGCCCGACCGGTGCAGCGCCAGCATGAGCCGGTGCCACAGCCGCTCGTTGAGCGGGGCGGTCTCCACCAGCGGGGTCAGCTCGCCGACCAGCTCGTCGTGCAGGCCGAGCCGCAGCCGCACGTCGATCCAGCCGAGCCTGGCGCTCTCCCGACGCTCCTCCAGCTCGGCGATGCGGGCGCTCACCTCGCCGCTCAGCGGCACGTCCTCGGCCGGACGGCCGCGCCACAGCGGCAGCGCCCTGGCGAACAGGCGGTGGGCCTCGGCCAGGTCGCCGCGCGCCGACTCCAGCCGGGCCCGCCGTACGTCCTCGTCGAAGGCGAGCAGGTCGAGCCGGTCGGTGCGCAGGCACAGCCGGTAGCCCTGCTCCTGCGTCTCCACGTCGATCGCGGCCTTGCGCAGGACGGAGACGTAGTTCTGCAGGTTGGCCAGGGCGGAGCGGGGCGGCTCTTCCCAGACGGAGGCGATCAGCCGGTCGCTGGAGACGACGGTGTTCGGGTGGAGCAGGAAGACGCTGAGCACCGCGCGGGGCTTGCCCGTGAGTCGCACCGGCCTTCCCGCTTCGGCGACCCGGACGGGACCGAGGATCGCGAAGTCCACTTCCGCCTCCCGAGCACGATCAGCGAAACCCCGACGGGGGGACCTGCTATGGCGACGCTATGGGCATCCTATGGGCCCGAAGAGGAGCTTGATCGAGGACATCCGGAAGGAGGTGCACCCATGAAGATCGAGGTTCGCAAGGTCGAGGCCGTCAAGGCCACGCAGTTCGTGACCTGAGGCACCGCCTCTCAGCGGACCGGGGGGCGGCGCGCCCGTCCCCCGGTCCTCCACAGCCGACGAGATCCCCACGAGCGTCCGGAGCGGCGATGCGAGTGATGTTGAAGGAATGCGCCTGGGAGCGCCTCGGCGACGAGCTCATCGTGGTCCACGACCCGCGCGAGGCGTTCACGCTGGCCGACCCGGAGGGCCGGATCACGGCGCTCCTGGACGAGCTAGGCCGCGGGCCGGCGACCGCGGAGGAGCTGGCCGCCGCGCTGGCGGCGCGGGACGTGGCCGTCACGGCCGAGGAGGTCCGCGACGGGCTGACCGGTCTCGACTCCCTCGGCCTGGTCGAGGACGCCGCCGGGCGCTGGCTGGGCGACCCGGGCGCGGACGAGCGCCACTTCTCCAATCTGACCTTCTTCGGCGCCTTCGCCCGGCTGGGCACGTCGCGGGCGGAGTTCGTCCGGCGGCTGCGCGAGGCGCACGTCCTGGTGCTCGGCGCCGGGGGCGGCGGCTCCTCGCTCGTGCAGTGCCTGGCCGGGCTGGGCGTCGGCGCGCTGACGCTGGTGGACCGCGACGACATCGCGCCGCGCAACTTCGCCCGCCAGTTCCTGTACCGCCACGCCGACATCGGCCGGTCGAAGGTGGAGCGCGCGGCCGAATGGGTGCGCGAGTACGACCCCGGCATCGAGGTGCGGGCGGTGGACCGGTGGATCTCCGGGCCCGAGGACCTGAAGGACCTGACCGAGGGCGTGCACGTGATGGCCGGCGGCCTGGACGGCGCCCCCGACGCCAACCTGTGGGTGAACGAGGCGGCGCTGCGCGCGGGCGTGCCGCTGGTCGCGGGCGGGATGACGCGCACGCAGCTCATCTACTTCTCCGTCGACCCGGGCCGCAGCGCCTGCCTGCGCTGCGACGAGTCGGACCTGCCGGGGCCGGAGGAGCGCACCTCCGCCGGGGTGGCCCACCGGCTCACCCGGGGGCTCCAGCTCGCCAACGGGCTCACCGGGCCGATGGCGATGCAGGTCGGGTCGCTGGTCGCGTACGAGGTGATGCGTTACCTGACGGGGGTCGAGCCGCCACGCGCGGCGGGGGCGCGGGTGGTCCTCGACCTGCGTGACGGGCTCGTCCCGGTCCGGGTGCCGTTCCCGCGCGATCCGGACTGCCCGGCGTGCGCGCTGGCGCGGCGGTGAGGCGTGGACGTCAGGCTGCGCCCGCTGACGCTGGTCGAGGAGGGTGACGAGGTCCTGGTCGGCGACCCCGGAACCGGCACGTTCGTGACGATGCCCGCCGTGGGCGGGGTGGTGATCGCGGCGTTGCAGCGCGGTGCGAGCGCGGAGGAGGCCGGGGCCGAGGCGGAGGCGTTCGCCGGGGAGCCGGTCGACATGCCGGCGTTCGTGGCGACGCTCGCCGAGCTCGGCTTCGTCGACGACCGGCCGGGCGAGGAGCGCGAGGCCGTGCGCACCGCGCCCATCCAGACGCGGCGCTGGCTCGCCGGGGTGAGCAGCCAGGCGGCGCGGCCGTTCTTCGGCCCGGTGGCCTGGACCCTCTACGGCCTGCTGGCGCTGGGCTGCGTGGCCGTTTTCGTGGCCAGGCCGTCGCTGTTGCCGAGCCCGGCACAGGACGCGTTCCTGCTGGACGACGTGGGGCTGAGCGCGCTGCTGCTGATGCCGTTCGTCATGGTCTCGACCGCGCTGCACGAGTGCGGGCACTGGCTGGCCGCGCGGGCGATCGGCGTCCGCTCCCGCTTCGGCGTGGACCGGCGGCTCATGCTGCTGGTCTTCGAGACCGACCTCACCCAGGTGTGGACGGTGCCGCGCCGTCAGCGTTACGGGCCGCTGCTCGGCGGGCTGGCGGTGGACGTCGTCCTGCTCAGCGTGCTGCTGGGCGTCCGCCTGCTGATCCACGAGGGGGTGTGGGCGGCGCCCCCGGCGGTGGACGCGACGCTCGCCGTGTGGGTGTTCCTGAAGCTGGCGGGCATGCTGTGGCAGTGCATGATCTTCCTGCGGACCGATCTGTACGCGGTGCTGGTCAACGCGCTCGGCTGCCGTGACCTGTGGCGGGTCAAGACGCTGCTGCTGCGGCGCGCGTTCGGCCGCCTGACCCCGGCGCAGGCCGCCGAGCTGGTCCGGGCCGCGCCCGCCGACGTGCGGGCGGGGCGCTGGTTCCGGTGGGTGTGGCTGGCCGGGCTCGCCGGGGTGCTGGCCTGGTTCGCCGTGTTCGTGCTGCCGGTCGTGGTGGCCGTGCTGGTGTGGGCGGCCGGCGGGCTGGCCGCCGGGCCGCTCAGCCTCCGGTTCTGGTACGCGCTGCTGTGCGCGGCACTGCTGCTCGGCCCGACGTCGCTCGCCGTCGCCCTGGCCGTCAGGGAACGGCTGACGGTCAGATCCGGTACGTCCGGGTGATCGCGACGATGCCGCCGTCCTCCCTGGTGGCGGGGATCAGCCCCGGCGGCCGGGGCGCGAACCCGGGCACCGACGACAGCCCGTCCGTCTCGGAGATCGCCGTCAGCCGGAACCCGGCCTCCGCGCCCGGCACGCGCAGCGTGATCTCCGCGCCGCTCTCGGGCAGGCCGCGGAAGCGGACCTCGCCGGGCCAGGTCTTCGCCCGCGTCCCGGTCACGGGCACGGTGACCGGCCGCGCCCCGGCGACCCCGGCGCCCGCCTCGGTGATCGGCCGCTCGGTGCGGAGCGTGATCGAGCGCGCCCCCTTCCCGGCGACGACCTTCAGCCGGTACGTGTCGCCGTCACGCGAGAGCACGGTGACCCTCGGCCCCCGGGCGTCGACGGCCGGGGCGCGGCCCGTCCACAGCTCGCCCCTGGCGTAGCCGGGCGGCAGGAAGGCGGTGTCGCGGCTCGACACGTACCGCCTGGTCCAGGCCGGCGGGTCGAGGTCGCCGCTGACCCAGCCGGCGACCCGGGTCTCGGCGTCCATCACGTACGCCAGATGGGTGCGGCGCGGGTTGGCCGCGTCGAAGTCGTCGACGGCGAGCCCGCCCGCGGCCAGCGCCACCGCCAGCCCGGCGGCCGCGGCGGGCACGCCCACCGCCACCGGCCGGCCCAGCCGGGCCCCGGGCTCCGGCAGCCACAGCTCCACCAGCGGCAGCGCCGTCAGGCCGAAGAGCGCCAGCGTCACGGCGCTCACCCCGCCGAGCGCGAGCCCCATGCCGTCGAACGCGGTCAGGGCGAGGGCGGGCAGCAGGGCGGCGGCCACGACCGCGCCCGCCGTGATCGCCGCGACCCGCCAGACGGCGCCGCGCAGCAAAAGCGCGCCCAGCCCGCCCAGCGCGGCGGCGAGCGCGGGCAGCGCGAACATGAACGACGCCCCCGGCGCGATCTGCGCGCACACCGCCCCCACCAGCGCGGGCCAGGCCAGCGCGCCGATCGCCAGCGCGGCGGGCCCGACCCTGCGCCGCAGCGCCAGGTACCAGCCCAGCACGGCGAGCGCGACCAGCACGGCGACGGCCGCGCGGAACGCCTCCGGCCGGTGCAGCAGCCCGCCCATCCCGTAGTAGTCGGACCGCACGGCCACCAGCACCTCCCACAGCCCCTGCGCCAGGACCGCCGACAGCGCGACCGGGACGACCCCCGACAGCGCGCCGACGGCCGTGCGCGGCAGGCTCGCCAGCCCCCTGCGCCGGGCGAGCAGCGCCAGGGCGGCCACCGCCGCGACGGCGAGCCCGGCCAGCGGCCAGACCAGCGCGTTCGGGTAGGTGATCAGGAAGCCGAAGAACCGGAAGTACGTGACGTCGTGCCCGGCCGCGAGCGCGGGCAGGTCGGCGCCGCCGAGCACGCGGGCCAGCGCCAGCATGTTCGTGCCGTGGTGCTGGAGGCTGCCCCGGTTCAGGAAGGCGAGGGAGTCGTCGGCCGTGTGATAGCGCGAGGAGTCCTGGATGTAGGCGAAGTTCATGCCGGAGAACCCGGCCTCGGTCATCGGGGTGAAGTCGGTGTTGTTCGGCAGCAACCGGTACAGCTCCACCATCATCGAGTCGCCGCGCGGGTGCGGCACCGCGTCGGCGAACGTCCCGACCAGCCCGGCGTTGTCCCGCGACGTCTCGAACATCAGCGACGGCCCGCTGACCCCGCGGGCCTCCCAGTTCAGCAGCACGCCTCCGGCGCGGCCGAGCGGGTGCTCCCTGACGAACGCCTCGGCGCCGAGCACGCCGTCCTCCTCGCCGTCGGTCATCAGGAACACCAGGTCGTTGCGGAGCTCGGCGTCGCCCAGCGCGCGCACGGTCTCCAGCATCGCCGCGACGGCCGCCGCGTCGTCGGAGGCGCCCGGCCCCATCGCCGCCGAGTCGTAGTGCGCGGCGATCACCACGGTGCCGGTCGGGTCGCCGCCGGGCCGGGTGGCCACGATGTTGTGGACCTGCCCGAACGACGCCAGCCCCGTCGAGGGGTTGGCGCCCACCGCCCGCTGCACCCGCACGTCGAGCCCGGCGGCGCGCAGCTCCTTCACCAGGTAGTCCCGGGCCCGCGCACCGGCCGGGCTGCCGATCGGGCGCGGCTCGGTGGCGAAGCGCTCCAGGTGCCGCATCGCCCGCCCGGCGCTGAACTCCCCGGCCGGGGCCGAGGCGGGCAGCGGCTGCATCGTGCTGTTGGCCAGCGCGGTCAGCACGACCACGGCGGCCAGCACCAGCAGGGCCGTCACCGCCGCCGGGACGCGGCGCGGGACGTCGAACAACTTCTCGGTCATGGCCGGGAACGCTACGGTCGGCGGCGGGATGTCCGGAATGATGTTTGCGGCCGTTCTCGCCTGTGGTTTTCCACAGGTCGTGGACACGAGACGACAGAAAGGTGCCCAGATGGGGTTCGCGGTGTTGGGCGTGCACGCGCATCCGGACGACGAGGCGATCTGGACCGGCGGGACGCTGGCCAGGTTCTCCGCCGAAGGAGCCCGGACGGCGGTCGTGACGTGCACGGGCGCGCCGGGCACGGTCCGGGCCGGTGAGCTGGAGCGGTCGCTGGAGATCCTCGGCGCGGGCGAGCCCCGGCTGCTCGGCTACGGCGACGCCCGCGACGCCGGCGCCGCGCCCGGCGCGCCGCGCTTCGTGGACGTGCCGCTCGACGAGGCCGTGGGGCGGCTGGTCGCCCACATCAGGGAGTTCCGGCCCGACGTGGTGCTCACCTACGACGGGTACGGGTCCTACGGGCATCCGGATCACGTGCACGCGCACCGGGTGACGCTGGCGGCGGTCGAGGCGGCCGGCTACGACCAGCTCTTCCCCGAGGCGGGCGAGCCGTGGCGGCCCCGGGCGCTGTACCTGGCGACGATCCCCAGGTCGGTGGTGGCGGCGCAGTGGGAGGCGGTGTTCGGCGCGCCGCCGGAGCCGGGCCACGTGCTGCCGGGCATCCCGGACGCGGACGTCTCGGTGCGGCTGGACGTGGGCCCGTGGGCCGAGCGCAAGTGGGCGGCCATGCACGCGCACGAGTCGGAGCTCAGGCGGGGCGCGTCGCTGACGATGCTCACCTCGCTCCCCGAGCAGGCTCGCGCCCAGATGCTCCAGAACGAGTGGTATCGCCTGGCGAGCGGTCAGCCCGTCCTGGGGTGAGCCGCAGGGTGACGCTCTCCGACGCGCCGCCCCGGCCCGCCAGCCCGCCGAACGTGAGCACGGCCCGCGCCCCGACGGCGACCCGGGCCGGCGGCCGGTCTGCCCTGATCACCGCGCTGACCGGCCGGTCCCACGTCACGGTCAGCTCGCCGAGGTCGCGGCGCGGGTCCGACACGGTCACCGTGGCCGTGCCGTCGCCCGGCTCCCGGACCAGGACCGCGCAGGGCGCCGAGGCGGTGAGCGGCCCCGCCGTGCCCCCGGTCCAGAAGTTGACCGCGGTCAGCCCCAGCGACGGCACGTGCACGCCCTGCTGCCGGGCGGTGTTGGCGAGCACCCGCGCCCAGCCGGGATCGGCCGCCCGCGCCCGGGTCTCCTCCTCGGAGGCGTTCGGCAGGAGCTGGTAGACGTACCCGGCGCCAACCGGGTTGAGCCCGTGGTCCAGCCAGAGGACCACGTGCCCGCCGGCCCGCCGGGTGCGCGCGCCGGTCACCACGTAGCCGCCGTGCCCGTCGAGGTGCGCCCACCCGTCACCGGTGGCGAGCCGGGCGCCGGTGCGCCGGTTGTCCACGACGGTCTCGACCACCGCCCCGTCGAAGCAGGTGATCCCGGCCCCCAGGCACAGCACGGCGTCGTCCAGGAAGAACCACGACTTGAACGCGTCGAGCGTGCTCTCCAGCCCGAGCAGGTGCTGCCCGACCGTGGCGTGCACGCCGTCGGTGGCTCCGCCGACCCAGCGCGCCTGCGGGCACGGCTCGCCCCACGCCCCGCCCGCGCCGTCGGGCAGCCGCCGGGACGAGACCGTCGTGCCCGGCAGCCGGTAGGGGTCGACGCTCTGCCAGAACGTGCCCGAGTACTGGTCCCGGTGCCCCTCGCCCCACCAGTAGAGCATCCCTGAGCCGGTGTGCCAGCCGCGCCGGTTCTCGCCGTTGCCGTGCTCGTAGTGGGCGATCCGGTCCGAGGCCATGCTGAGGGCAGCGCACCAGCCGGGCCTGCGGTGCACGGCGCGGGCGCTCATCGGCAGCAGCCGGTGCCCGACCGGCTCGGCCGCCGCCGCCACCCCGCCGTCGGCCACGACCCGGCCCACGCGGGCGTCGTTCAGCAGGTAGGGGTTGCGTGCCGCCCAGCCCTTGACCACGGCCCGCCAGCGGGACCGCTCGGCGGGCCGGGCCGACTCGGCCAGCAGCAGGATCGCCGAGGCCAGCCGCAGCCCCCGGGCCTGGTCGCCGTCCGGCCCCCGGGTGATGCCGCGCCCGCTGACCAGCGGCATGCAGACGCCGTCGCGCACGAACGGCGCGAACGAGCGCTCCACGCTGTCGAACACGACCTGCCTGCCCGGGTCGGTGATCTCCCACGGCGAGCCGCGCAGCACCGCGAACAGGGTCGCCAGCCCCTCCAGCAGGACCGCCCCGTAGCCGCCCTGGTAGGGGACGGTCGTGTGCTGGATGAACGAGCCGTCCCGGTAGAACCCGTCGCCTTCGGTCACGTACCGGAAGACGGGTGACAGCGCCCGGGTGGCGAGCCGGGCCCTGGCGGGGTCGGCGGTGAGGATCGCGCGCAGCAGCGTCACCCTGCACAGGTCCACCCGGTTGGCCCCGGTGCTGGTGCCGCTGTAGTCGGCCAGGCGACTGACCGGGACGAAGTGGTCCACGGCGGCGGCGAGCGCGTCGTCCCGCAGGCCGGTGAGGAGCGCGGCGTCGAGGAGCTTGGCCGGGACGCCGATCTGCCAGTCCCACCAGTTGCCGCCGGGGTCGGCGCCCGCCGCGTAGACGTGGCGGCAGTAGTGGGCGATGCCGGTGGCGACGGCGGCGGCCGGTTCCGGGTCGCCGGTCAGGGCGTGCGCGCGGGCCAGGGCCAGCAGGCGGGCGGGCGTGGCCTTGAGCGAGGGGTAGGGCAGGCCGGGCCAGAGGTGGCCGGGGGCGGGGGCCATCGTGCGGGCGTGCGCGGCCGCCGCGCCGGGCGCGCGGCCGGACAGCCCGGCGAGCGTCACCTCGCGCCAGCGGCGGCGCAGCACCTCGAAGGGGTCGCCCGCGGGGATCAGCGGGCTGGCGGCGGCGAGCTGGAGGAACGACCGCCTGGACAGTTCCGGCACGATCGCATTATCGGACTGATCTCCCCGCGATCGGGTAGCCGCGGGGCATGCGGGACGAGATGGGGCTGGGGGTGCGGCTGACGATCGCCTCGGTCACGGTGGCGGTCGTCATGGTCCCGTTCATGCTGCTGCTCGTGGTGGCCAGGATGCCGCTCAACGACCTCGACGAGGGGGTGGCGCGGCAACTGCACGCGTACGCGCTGGCCAACCCGGACGTGACCACCGCGCTCATCGTGTGGACGGACGCGTTCGGGCCGATGTCGTGGCGGGTGGCGGTCGCGGTGCTGGCGATCTGGCTGGTGCGGCGCGGGGCGCGGCTGCTCGCGCTGTGGGCCGTGACCACGATGGCCGTCGGCGGGCTGCTCGGCGCCCTGATCAAGGTCATCGTGGACCGGGCACGGCCCGGCCTGCCCGATCCGGTGGCCCTGGCCGACGGCGACTCGTTCCCGTCGGGGCACGCGCTCAACGCCACGCTCGGCGCCGGGATCATCCTGCTGACCGTGATGCCGCTGCTCCGGCACCGGGCGGCGGCCTGGGCGCTCGCCTGGTTCCTGGTGGTGACGGTGGCGTGCACGCGGGTGGCGCTGGGCGTGCACTACGTCAGCGACGTCGTCGCGGGCGTGATGCTGGGCGTGGCCGTGATCGCCGCCACCGTGGCCGGGTTCGAGCGGTGGCGGCGATCCGGCGCGTCCCCGCCCTCGGCGGGACGCCCGGCCGCCGATCAGTCCTCGGCGCGGCGCTCGTAACGCGCCCTGGCGAGCTCGTACGCCTTCCGCAGCAGGTCGCGCAGCGCCGTCTCGGTGCGCGGGCCCGGGTTGACCACGGCCAGCCAGCCCTGCGTGCCGTAGACGGGGTGCGCGATCACGGTGTCGGCGACGCTCGGATCGGTGGTGGCGGGCTCGCGGGGCGTGTGACCGGTCCACTCGACGAACGCGTCCTTCCCGGCGGCGACGTTCACCCGGTAGGCCCCGGGCCGGTCCAGGCGCGACGCCTCGTCGTCCGGGTAGTTCTTGGTCACGACGGTGGCGAAGGGCTGAATGTTGGTCGGGATGACGCCGTCGGGCGAGTAGTAGAAGAACGCGTCGCCCCAGGCGAGCTCCGGCGTGCCGTCGCCGGGCTTCGGCGTGAGGACCAGGACGCCCTCCAGGTCCGACACGAATGCGATGATCTCGTCTTTCTCCATGTGTTCCAGCGTTACATTGAAGTCCTTGTGGAGGCTTTCGAGCAGACGACAAGGGGATTCAGGGTGCCAGGTCTCCATTTGCGTACGGTGGACGTGGGGCGGCGGGCGGGCTGCTCCGTGCAGCAGGTGCGCAACCTGGAGCGTGACGGCGTGCTGCCCCCGGCGGCGCGCACCGGCACCGGCCACCGCGTCTACGGGGAGGTCCACGTGCGCTCCGCGCTGGCCTACCGGGCGCTCGCGGTGGGCGTGGGACCGGTCGAGGCCAAGAAGATCATGCGCGCCGCCCACCGCCATCCGGAGCCCGGCGTGCTCGCCCTGCTCGACGCGGCGCACGCCCGGCTCGACGCCGAACGCGCGGACCTGCGGCGGGCGCAGGCGGCCGCGCGGGCGATCTCCGGCGAGCCGATCGCGGAGGTGCGGCCGTCCGACGCGATGACCGTCTCCGAGCTGGCCGCCGCGCTCGGCGTGCGCCCGTCGACGCTGCGCCACTGGGACGCCGAGGGCCTGGTCGTCCCCGACCGCGACCAGCCGCGCGGGCCCCGCCGTTACATGCCGGACCAGGTGCGCGACGCCCGGATCGTCCACCAGCTCCGGCTGGCCGGCTACCGCATCGCCCAGCTCAGGGACCTCATGCCCGAGCTGCGGCGGGCCAGGCGCTGGGACGACGTCTCCGCCGCGCTCGCCGCCCGGGAGGCGGCCGTCGAGGCCAGGTCACGGGCGCTGCTCGGCGGCGCGGCCGCGCTCTCCGCCGTCCTCGACGCCCACATGCCCGAGCCGTGATCGGGGAAGCACACACAGTGTGCAGACGTTCCTGCCCTTTCCCGACTTCACCCGCACCGCCCGGGTGCTCGACCCGCTGCGCCTGGGCAAGCAGCGGGTCGAGGCGCTGCAGATCTTGCGCGCGCTCACCGTCCCCGGCTACGGCTGGCGCCACCACCCGGCGGTCAAGATGTGGGCCGGCTACGAGGAGGCCCTGGTCCGCTACGGCTTGGAGGTGTGCGGCCACTGGTGCTCCACCGGCCGCGCCGACACCTGCGCCGCCACGATGACGCGCGAGCTGGCCGACACCTGCGGCGCCCGCGACGTGCGCACCCAGCCGGAGCTGGCGCTGGCCGGCGAGCTGCCGCCGTGGCTGGGCGACCCCGACCTGCACCTCAGCCACCGCTCGGCGCTGCTGCGCAAGGACCCCGGCTTCTACCGGCCGCTCTTCGGCGCCGACCCGGACGACCTCGGCTACGTGTGGCCGCCCTCCGACCGGCCGCCCGCCTGCCTGTGACTCACACGACCTCGAAGTTGGCCATCATCGCCATGTCCTCGTGCTCCAGGTTGTGGCAGTGGAAGACGTAGCGCCCCTTGTAGCCGGTGAACCGGGTGACGATCTCCACCGTCTGGGCGTCGCGCAGCTCCACCGTGTCCTTCCACTCGGGCGGCCCCGCCGGGCGCTCCCCGTTCACCGACAGCACCTGGAAGTGCGACAGGTGCAGGTGCACCGGATGGGCGACGTCGCTGGACAGCCGCCAGATCTCGGTGTCGCCCAGCTTCGGCCTGGCGTCCATCCGCTTCGGGTCGAACGGCTTGCCGTTGATCAGCCAGCCGGTGCCGCCGTGCATGCTGCCGCTGCTGAACTCGAAGTCCCTGGTCACCGTGGCCTTCGCCGGGTCCAGCCGCTCGACCGTGGACAGCTTGGCGGGCACCGCCGAGTCGTCGCGGGCGTCCCGGTCCACCACGAACCTCATCACCCTGGCCTGCGGTCCCTCCCCGGCCAGGTTGCGCAGCTCGACCCGGTCTCCGACCTTGTGGGCGGCGAAGTCGACGACCACGTCCACCCGCTCGGCCGGGGCCAGCCGCACCTGCCGCACGGTGACGGGCCCGGTCAGCAGCCCGCCGTCGCTGCCGATCCGCACGATCGGGCCGCCCGTGGACAGCTCGTACGTGCGCGCGTTGGAGGCGTTGAGCAGCCGGAACCTGTAGCGGGCCCGGGCCACGCGCAGCTCCGGCCAGGGCGCGCCGTTGACCAGGATGACGTCGCCGAGCACGCCGCCCATGTACGGCTCCAGCGCGCCCGGCTTGTCGCCGTAGCCGGGGTAGGGCATCTGGCCGTCCTCGGAGAAGGACCGATCGCAGATCATCAGCGGCAGGTCGCGCTCCCCCGAGGGCAGCGGCAGCGCCTCCTCCTCGGCGTCCCGCACCAGGAAGAACCCGGCGAGGCCGCGCCACACCTGCGGGCCCGTGTAGTCCATGCGGTGGTCGTGATACCAGAGCGTGGCGGCCCGCTGGTCGAGCGGGAAGTCGTAGTCGCGCCGCTGGGCGGGCTGCACCAGGTCCGTCGGGTAGCCGTCGGACTCCGGCGGCGTGTGCCCGCCGTGCAGGTGCATGACGGTCGGCACGTCCAGCTCGTTGGCCAGGCGCACCACGGTCCTGCGGCCGGCCCGCGCCTCGATCGTGGGGCCGGGGAAGCTGCCGCCGTAGCCCCAGATCCGGGTCTTCATGCCCGGCAGGATCTCCACGTCGGCGGCGCGCGGCGTCAGGTCGTAGTAGTCGACGCCGGCGGTCGTGCGGGACGGCTTGGCGATCTCCGGCACCGGCAGCGGCACCGCGTACGGCTTGGGCAGCGGCGCGGTGCTGGTCAGGAGCTGGGGCTGCGGCGTGCCTTCGAGCAGCGAGCAGCCCGGCAGCGCGGCGGCGACGGCGCCCAGCCCGAACAGCTGGAGCGCCCGCCGTCTCGACAGCGTCATGCCGGCACCGGGGAGCGGCTCGGCAGGACCCGGCTGAGCTGCATGACCGTCCCGCCGAACAGGAGCACGCCGAGCGGCAGGTGCAGCACCTTGAGCCCCATGACGCCCAGGGCCGCGGCCACGCCGGTGAACACCAGCAGGCCGACCGCCGGCGCGACGAACATGGCGGGGCCGCCTCCCGGACGCCACACCAGAATTGCCGCCACCAGGTGCGCCAGCCCGAGGACCAGCAGCACGCCACCGGACAGCATGTGCATCTGCCGCCCGTCCGGCGACGACAGCAGCAGCCCGGCGGTCACCGCCTGGGCCAGCATGGCGAGCATGTGCAGGACCACCACGACCCGCAGGACAGGGAGGAATCTCATCGCGTTTCCTTTCGACGGCTGTGCCACATCGTGGCCTCCGCGGCCCGCCCCGGTCGTCCTGCGTGGGATGGCATTGCGCGCTACGGCGGGGGGAGAAGCGCGGCGGGTCCCGCTACCACGCTGGGAGTAGCGGCAGGTCAGACCTGGGTCCGATGACGGCGGCGCGGGGCGGGTTCTACGCTGCTCGAATGAAGTTCGAGCACGGTCGGCGCCCGGGCGCCGCCGACGTGACGCTGGCGGTGGCCGTCGCCGCCGTCCTGCTGGCCGTCGTGCTGCCCGGCAACGACACCGGGCCGCTCGGCCAGGCCGCCGTCGTGGCCGGCTCGCTCGCCCTGGTCGCCTGGCGGTGGGCGCCGCTGCCGGCGCTCCTCGTCTCCGCCTGCGGCATGCTGCTCTACGCGACGCAGGCGCAGCCCACGCCGCCGACCGCGTTCCCGGTGCTGCTGTGCCTGTTCGCCACGATCCGGTCAGGCCGCCGGGTGACGGGAATCGCGGTGAGCGCGGTGTTCCTGGCCGGGGCGCTGGCCGCCGGTCTGGCCGGCGACACCGGGCAGCCCGATCAGGAGATCATGCAGGACACCTCGCTGCTGGTCGGCTGGTTCGTCGCGGCGGGCGTGGCGGCGACCGTGAGCAAGCACCGGCAGGCGTTCCTGGAGCAGGCCGAGCAGCGGGCGGCCGAGGCCGAGCGCACCCGCGAGGAGGTGGCCCGCCGCCGCGCGGGCGAGGAGCGGCTGCGCATCGCCAGGGAGCTGCACGACTCGCTCACCCACAGCATCTCGGTCATCAAGGTCCAGGCCGGGGTGGCCATCCACCTGGCGCGCAAGCGCGGCGACGAGGTGCCCGCCGCGCTGCTGGCCATCCAGGAGGCCAGCGGTGACGCGATCCGCGAGCTGCGGGCGACGCTCGACGTGCTGCGCGAGTCCGGCGTCGAGCCGGCCGGCAGCGGCCTCGACCTGCTCGACGACCTGGTCGAGCGGGCCCGCCGCACCGGCCTGGCCGCCACGGTGACGCTCACCGGCGAGCGGCGCGAGCTGCCGCCCGACGTCGACCGGGCCGCCTACCGGATCGTCCAGGAGGCGCTGACCAACGTGTCCAGGCACGCCGGCCAAGCCGCCGCGCTGGTCCGGGTCGACTACCGGCCGGGCGTGCTGGTCGTCCAGGTCGACGACGACGGCTGCGCCGATCCGGGCCGGGCGCCCGTCCCGGGCAACGGGCTGACCGGCATGCGCGAGCGCGTCACCGCGCTCGGCGGCAGCCTGCACGCCGCCCCCCGCCCCGAGGGCGGGTTCACCGTGCGGGCCGAGCTGCCGCTCGCCCGGGAGCTGGAGCGGGCGTCATGATCCGGGTCCTCATCGTCGACGACCAGGCGCTCATCCGGGGCGGCTTCCGCGCCCTGCTGGAGGCGGAGGACGACATCGAGGTCGTCGCCGAGGCGGTGCACGGCGAGCAGGCCGTCGCCCTCGCCCTGGAGCACCGGCCCGACGTGGCGCTGATCGACGTGCAGATGCCGGTGATGGACGGCATCGAGGCCACCCGCCGCATCGCCGCCGACGAGCGGCTGTCCGGCGTGCACGTGGTGATCCTCACCAACTACGGCGTCGACGAGTACGTCTACGACGCGCTGCGGGCGGGGGCCGCCGGGTTCCTGGTCAAGGACACCGAGCCCGATGACCTGCTCCAGGGCGTCCGGGTGGCGGCCAGGGGCGACGCGCTGCTGTCGCCGTCGATCACCCGCCGCCTGATCGGCGCGTTCATGGCCAACCGGCCCGAGCCGGAGCCCGTCGGCCTCGACACGCTGACCAACCGGGAGCGGGAGGTCACGGCGCTGGTGGCGCGCGGCCTGTCCAACGACGAGATCGCCGCCGAGATGGTGATCAGCCCGATGACCGCCAAGACCCACGTCAGCCGGGCCATGACCAAGCTGGGCGCCAGGGACCGGGCGCAGCTCGTCGTCTTCGCCTACGAGTCGGGGCTGGTGACCCCGCGCTCCACGGTCACCTGACCGCGCCCGCTGCCGGATCGACCCCGGCTGATCTGCGCCGATCCCCCGTGCCCGGCGGGCTCGCTGAACTACACTCGCACCGGCCGGAACCCGTTTACGAGCCTAGGGCGCTCCTGCCCGCGGCCCCGAACGCCTGGGAGTCACGTGAGCAGCGGGCTAGTCGACGCACCGCCGACCCCGTCCACCACCCGGCCACGACGGCGCTGGCTGCGCCGGGTGATCGTGGCCGTGACGGCGCTCGTGCTGCTCGTGACCGGGGCTGCGGTCGCCGTCGCCGTGCGGCTGACCGGCAACGTGGAGCACACCGACGTGGCCGGTGACCTCGGCACCGCCCGCCCGGCCAAGGTCGCCGCGAGCGCGCTCAACGTGCTGATCGTCGGCTCCGACCAGCGTGACGGCCGCAACGCCCGCTACGGCCGCCGCATCACCGGCGAGCGCACCGACACGATCATGCTCGCCCACCTGTCGTCCGACCGCGAGAACGCGATGGTGATCAGCTTCCCGCGCGACTCGATGGTCCAGCTCCCCGCCTGCCGCGCCAAGGGCGGGCTGCCCGGCCAGCAGCCCCACGTCGGCATGATCAACGAGTCGTTCAACTCGGGCGGCATCGGCTGCACCTGGAAGACCATCGAGTCGCTCACCGGCATCCACATCGACCACTTCGTCAAGGTCGACTTCAGCGGGTTCAAGGACATGGTCGACGCCGTCGGCGGCGTCGAGGTGTGCCTGCCGGAGCGGGTCGACGACGACAAGGCCATGCTCCACCTGCCCGCGGGCCGCCAGACGCTCGGCGGCGAGCAGGCGCTCGGCTACGTCCGGGCCCGCTACAGCTTCGGCGACGGCTCCGACATCGGCCGGATCCAGCGGCAGCAGATGTTCATCGCCTCGATGGCGAAGAAGGTGATGAGCGGCGAGACGCTCACCGACCCGGTCCGGCTGTTCGGCTTCCTCGACGCCGGCACCAAGGCCGTCACCACCGACCCCGGCCTGACGCCCGGCGTGATGAAGGACCTGGCGGAGAGCCTGCGCGGGCTCACCGCCGGGAAGATCCGGTTCATCACCACGCCGTGGCACTACTCGGTCAGCCAGCCGGGCCGGGTCGAATGGGTGCAGCCCCAGGCGAACCAGCTCTTCCGCATCGTGGCCAAGGACGCCGAGCTCACCGGCGTCCAGGGTGGCCAAGCCAAGATGCCGAGGTCGAAGGTCGCCGTGGAGCTGCGCAACGGCACCTACCGCACCGGTCTCGGGGCCCAGGTGGCAGCCGTGCTCGAACAGCGCGGCTATCACATCGTCAAGATCGCCGATACCGTCCGGAAGCCGTACCGGAAGTCGATGATCCTTTACGGGCCCAACGGCGAGGCGCGGGTGCCGACACTGGCCAAGGACCTGCCGAGGAGCAGGCCGAGGCTGGTGCCGGCGGCCCGGACGGCGCGGCTGGTGCTGATCCTGGGCGACGACTGGCGCGGGCTCAAGCCGCTCGACCCGGCCGACGGCGAGGCGATCAAGGGGTTCGACGCCACGCACGACACCTGCGCCAGCTGACCCCTACTGCTTGCGCACGCAGGAGATCGTCTCCAGCTGCACGACCTTGGTGGGGCCCGCGCCGGCCTCGGTGCCGGCCTCGGTTGCGGGCCGGGCGGGGGCGAACTCCACCTCGGTCGCCGCCTCCGCGTCAAGCACGTCCGTCGGGATCGCGCCGGGTTCGTCCGCCTTGACCCAGTCCTGCCCGGCGGGCTCGGCGGGGATCGCCGGGACGGCCTTGGCGACCTCCAGCTCGACCGTCTTGCCGTCGGGCGTGGTGCAGGTGACCTGGTGGGGCACATCGTCGGCGGCCAGGGCGGAGCCGCCCAGCCCGGCCAGCGCCAGCACCGCGACCGCGCCGAGCACCGCGAACCGTCGTCTGATCATGTGCTTCTCCTCTGTGGATGGGACGTTGCGGGGTTCAGGCTGGCGGGCCGCACCTGAAGCGACCCTGAACGCGCCCTAAGTGATCTTCAGGTTGGCTTTAGGCGCGATGCGGCACGCTGGCCGGTGTGCGGGTGCTACTGGTGGAGGACGAGCGGCGGCTGGCCGAGCTGGTCAGGAACGGGCTGACCGGCGAGGGGTTCGCGGTCGACGTGGCCCACGACGGGCGCGACGGGCTGTGGATGGCCACGGAGAACGCCTACGACGTGATCGTGCTGGACGTGATGCTGCCCCGGCTCAACGGCTACGCGCTCTGCTCGCGGCTGCGCGAGGCCGGCGACTGGACCCCGATCATGATGCTCACCGCCAAGGACGGCGTCCACGACGAGGCCGAGGCGCTCGACAACGGCGCCGACGACTACCTGTCCAAGCCGTTCTCGTACGTGGTGCTGCTGGCCAGGCTGCGTGCGCTGGTGCGGCGCGGCGGCCGGGAGCGGCCCGTGTCGCTCACCGTGGGCGACCTGGTCATCGACCCCGCCGGGCTGCGCTGCCGCCGGGGCGCGGCGGAGATCGCGCTGACGCCCAAGGAGTTCGCGGTGCTGCACGGGCTGGCCAGGCGGGCCGGTGAGGTGGTGTCCAAGAGCGAGCTGCTCGCCCAGGCGTGGGACTTCTCCTACGACGGCGACCCGAACATCGTCGAGGTGTACATCAGCGCGCTGCGCCGCAAGATCGACCAGCCGTTCGGCCGGTCCACCCTGGTCACGGTGCGCGGCGCCGGCTACCGGCTGGAGGCGGAGTGAACCTGTCGTCCGTGCGGGTGCGCGCCACGGCGGCGGCGACCCTGATCGTCGCGCTGGCGCTGGGCACCGCCGCGATCGCGCTGGTGACGGTGCTGCGCGGCAGCCTGGAGGGCAGCGCCGGCATGGAGGCGGCCAGGAAGGCGGCCGCCGTCGCCCCCGCGCTGACCGTCGAGGCCGTGCCCGCCCTCCCGGCCGAGCCGCTGACGGTGGCCGACCCCGACGTGTGGGTCGGCGGCGAGGACTCCCTCGGCACGTGGGCGCCCGCGGGCGAGTACGCGGTCGCCCGGCTCCAGGTGCCGACCGCCGACGGCGACACCACCGTGTGGGGCAGGGCCTCGCTGGAAGGGGCCGAGCAGGCGCTGGCGACGCTCAACGGCGTGCTGCTGCCCGGCCTGCCCGCGCTGCTGGCCGTGGTCGCCGGGATGACCTGGTTCGCGGTCGGCCGGGTGCTGCGCCCGGTGGCGGCGATCCGCGCCAAGCTCGCCCACATCACCGCCCGCGACCTGTACGAACGGGTGCCGGTCCCGCGCTCGCGCGACGAGGTCGCCGCGCTGGCGGTCACCGTGAACGGGACCCTCGACCGGCTGGAGACGTCCGTCGAGACGCACAAGCGGTTCGTCGCCGACGCTGCGCACGAGCTGCGCAGCCCGATCGCCACCCTGCGCGCCCGGCTGGAGCTCGCCGAGCCCGGCGAGCTGACCGCCGAGGCCCTGGCCGACGTCGACCGCATCCAGACACTGGCCGCCGACCTGCTGCTGCTCGCCCGGCTCGACGCCGGAGAACCGCTGCCCGCCGCCGACGTCGACCTCGGCCAGGTGGCCGTGGAGGAGGCGCTGCGCGCCCGGCGCCGCCCCGGCGTCGAGCTCGACCTGGAGATCGAACCCGACGTGGTGATCAGCGGCTCGCCCGGTCACCTCGCCCGCCTGGTCACCAACCTCGTCGACAACGCCGCCCGGCACGCCGGCTCCCGCGTCCGGGTCAGCGTCCGCGCCGACGGCGGCGGGGCCGTGCTCCAGGTGCGTGACGACGGCCCAGGCATCCCCGCCGAGCATCGGGAGGCGGTGTTCGCCCGGTTCACCCGGCTGGACGAGGCGCGGGCCAGGGACGCGGGCGGCGCCGGGCTGGGCCTGGCCATCGCCCGCGACATCGCCACCCTGCACGGCGGCACCCTCACGGCCGGGGACGACGGGCTCACCGCCCGCTTCCCCCGGCCGCCGCGCTCATAGCGTCTGGTCGAGCTGCAGGAAGGCCCGCTCGATCACCTGCCGGGTCACCTGCTCGTCGTACGGGAACCGGTGGACGAGGTCGCGCAGCCCCTCCACGTGGGCCTGCCTGGCCAGCTCCGCCACCGCCGTCAGCTCGGCGTGCTGCCTCACCACGAAGTCGCGGTCCACGACCGCGCCGTGGCCCGGCACGTACACGAGCTCGCGCGTCTCCTCCAGCATGCGCGCGGTCGTGTCGGGCCAGTCGAGCGGGTACGAGTCGCCGAACGCCGGCGGCGCACCCTCCTCCACCAGGTCACCGGCGAACACCACTCCTGCGTCGGGCACGTGCGCGACGATGTCGTTCGAGCTGTGGCCCAGCCCGAAATGCCGCAGATGGACCATCCGGCCGCCGATGTCGAGCGTCGCCGTCGAGGTGAACGTGTGATCCGGCGGCACGATCTCCACCTCCTTTACCTCGGCACGCCGCTCCTCGGGGACGAACCCGGCGACCTTGGCCCGCTGCTCCCGGCCGTCCCGCTCGATCTCCTCCGCGCACCTGACATGCCCCCAGATCTCCGCGGGCTGGAACAGGGCGTTGCCGAAATAGTGGTCGAAATGCGCGTGGCTGTTCACGACCGTCCACGGGCTGGTGGTGATCCGCCTGATGGCCTCGATCAGATCGGCGGCCTCCCGATGCGACATGCGGGTGTCGAACACCATGCAGTGCCCGTCCCCGACGACCAGCCCCACGTTCAGGTCGTACGACGCGTGCCGCCGGACATAGACCCGGTCGCCGACCTCTGTCCACTGCTCAAGTGCCGTCATGGCCCACGACCCTACTTAGGATCAGGACATGGCATTCGATATCCAGATCGTCATCGACTCCCAGGCCCCGCACCCGCTGGCCGACTGGTGGGCGGAGGCGCTCGGCTGGCAGGTGGAGCGGCAGGACGAGGCGTTCATCCGCAGCCTGATCGAGAAGGGCCACGCGACGGAGGACGACACCATGTTCCACCGCGGCAACCTGGTGTGGAAGGACGGCGCCGCCATCCGCCACCCCGGCGGGCTGGAGCGGGCCCCGCGCGTGCTGTTCCAGCTCGTGCCCGAGGCCAAGACGGTCAAGAACCGGGTGCACCTGGACGTCCGGGTGGGCGCCGACAACATCGACGCCGAGGTCGAGCGGCTGGTCGCCCACGGCGCCACCGTGCTGCACAAGGGCCGCCAGGGCCCCACCTGGTGGGTCACCATCGCCGACCCCGAGGGCAACGAGCTCTGCCTGGCCTGATCACGCCCGGAGGTAGGCCAGCACCGCCAGGACCCGGCGGTGCCCGTCGGCGGCGGGAGGCAGGTCGAGCTTGCTGAAGATGTTGGCGATGTGCTTGGCCACCGCCGCCTCCGTGACGACCAGCTCGCGGGCGATCGAGGCGTTGGCCCGCCCCTCCGCGATCAGCGCCAGCACCTCCAGCTCCCGGGGCGTCAGCCGCTCCAGCGGGTCGCGCCGCCGCCGCAGCAACTGCCGCACCACCTCGGGATCGACGACCGTCGCGCCCCCGGCCACCCTGACCAGCGCGTCGACGAACTCGCGCACCTCCCCAACCCGGTCCTTCAGCAGGTAGCCGATGCCCGCCCCGCCCCCGGAGTCGAGCAGCTCGGCCGCGTAGGTCTGCTCGACGTACTGGCTGAGCACGAGCACCGCCAGGTCGGGCCGCTCCGCCCGCAGCACCAGCGCCGCGCGCAGCCCCTCGTCGGCGAACCCGGGCGGCATCCGCACGTCTGTCACCACCGCGTCGGGCCGCAGCTCGCGCGCGGCCGCCACCAGCGCGTCGGCGTCGCCCACCGACGCGACCACCTCGTGCCCGAAGCGTTGCAGCAGCCCGGCCAAACCCTCACGCAGCAGGACGGCGTCTTCGGCGATCACCACGCGCACGGGATCTCCACTCTGAGCAGGGTCGGCCCACCGGCCGGACTTCGCAAGGACAGTTTCCCGTCGACGACGGCCAGCCGGTCGGCCAGCCCCGTGAGGCCGCTCCCACGGGCCGGATCGGCCCCGCCGCGCCCGTCGTCGTACACCTCGACGACCAGCGTGCCGTCATGGACGTGCCCGGTCACGCGGGCCCGGGACGCGCCGCTGTGCTTGGCGACGTTGGCCAGCGCCTCGCTGATCACGTAGTAGGCCGTCACCTCGACCGCCTCCGCCGGCCTGCGGGGCAGCTCGATCGCCACCTCGACCGGCACCGGCGACCGGCCGGCCACGTCGTGCACCGCGGCAGCCAGCCCGCGCCCGGTCAGCACCTCCGGATGCACGCCCCGGATCAGCTCGCGCAGCTCGGCCAGCGCCCGCTTCGCCTCGTCCTGCGCCAGCCCCACCAGCCTGCCCACCGGAGAGTCGTCCGGCAGGTCGAGCCGGGCCATGCCCAGGCTCATCGACAGCGCCACCAGCCGCTGCTGCGCGCCGTCGTGCAGGTCACGCTCGATCCGCCGCCGCTCCAGCTCGAACGCGTCGACCAGCCGGGCGCGCGAGCGCAGCACCTCGGCGAGCTCGGTGTCGTACGGCGCCAGCATCGCCCGCGCCATCGCGCCCCGCCCGCCGGCCCACGCGGTCACCACGTACGCCGCCACCGGGACCAGCACCACCCCAGCCACGCTCGCGGCCGCCCCCACCCCCGGCGTCACCAGCGGCTGGACCAGCGGCGTCAGGATCAGCAGCACCGGCCCGACCGCCGTCAGCAGGATCATCAGCAGGTCGATCCACCACAGGGCCAGCGCCACGAGCACGGCCAGCCCGAGCTCCCGCCCGCGCGCCACCGGCCCCAGCGCCCTGCCGTCCACCAGCCGCAGCCGCCGCCGCTCCAGCCACCCCACCAGCGGCAGCGTGCCCACCAGGAGCACCACCGCGCCGACCAGCCGCACCTCGACCGGCAGCACGTCACCCGTGATCCCGGCGAACAGCACGATCACGCCGGGCAGCTGCCCGGCCACCAGGTACGCCAGCGACCGCCACGGCCACGCCGACGTCAGGAAAGCCACCGGCCTCCTGCTGAGCGCCTCCAGCGCGGTCCTCGTCAACACATGTGCGACCGTATCGAGGAGCCGCAGGTCACGGCAGTAGTCCTAGGTCTACCGTTCGATCGCTTGAGGTCTGCCCGCCGGGGTACTGCTCACTGATCGGCGACGCGATGGAGGTCACGGGTGGACGTGCCGTCCCTGGTGTGGTGGCTGACGGTCCTCGGGATCGTCGGCCTGCTGCTGTTCGACTTCTTCTTCCACGTACGCAAGGCGCACATCCCGACGTTGCGCGAGGCGGCGGTGTGGTCGGCGGCCTATGTGGGCGTCGCGTTGCTGTTCGGCGTCGGGGTGTGGCTGTTCGGCGGCGCCGACATGGGGGCCGAGTACTTCGCCGGGTACGTGACGGAGAAGGCGCTCTCGGTCGACAACCTGTTCGTCTTCCTCGTCATCATGTCAGGCTTCCGGGTGCCGCGGGCCGACCAGCAGAAGGTGCTGCTGTTCGGCATCACGTTCGCGCTGGTGGCGCGCACCGGGTTCATCTTCCTGGGCGCGGCGCTCATCAACACGTTCGCGTGGGCGTTCTACCTGTTCGGCCTCATCCTGCTCATCACCGCGGGCAACCTGCTCAAGCCGGAGAGCCAGGAAAGCCACTCGCCGGACAACCTGATGACCCGGCTGGCCCGCCGGTTCTTCCGCACCTCCGAGCACTACGACGGCGACCGGCTCACCACGGTCGTCGACGGCCACCGCGTGCTGACGCCCATGCTGCTCGTCATGATCGCTATCGCGGGCACGGACCTGCTGTTCGCGCTCGACTCCATCCCGGCGATCTTCGGCCTCACCCAGAACGTCTACCTGGTCTTCACCGCCACCGCGTTCTCGCTGCTGGGGCTGCGTCAGCTCTACTTCCTCATCGACGAGCTGCTGGACCGGCTCATCTACCTGTCCTTCGGCCTGGCGGCGGTGCTGGCGTTCATCGGCGTCAAGCTCGTCCTGCACGCGCTGCACGAGAACAACGTGCCGTTCATCAACGACGGCGAGCCCGTGCCCGTCACCGAGATCAGCACCGGCCTGTCCCTGTCGGTGATCATCGGCGTCCTCATCGTCACGATCGCCGCCTCGCTGCTCAGCACCCGGGGACGCGCCCAGAACATCGCCTCCTGCGCCCGGCGCTGCGCCACCGCCTACCTGGAGGACGACCTCGACCCCGCCGAGCGCGACGCCACCTACCGCAGGCTCGTCATCGAGGAGGAGCGGCTGCGCGGGCTCCCGGAGAAGTTCCGCGCCAAGCTGCGCGAGGACGAGCGGCTCATGTCACTGATCCGCCGCGCCCACGAGCGCCACGCCGCCCACGCCGGCCGCTGACCTCCTCACGACGATCGCTCAGCGAACCACCTGGAGCAGGGCCTGGTCCTTGGCGGCGGCCGGCTCGGCGAGGCGCTGCACCTGGCGGCCCTTGGCGTCCAGGACGACCAGCGTGTTGGCCGTGCGGCCCGCGACGCGCACCGCCAGGCGCCCGTCGGGCAGATGGAACGCGCCGAGCAGGCGGCCCTTGACGCCGATCGGCACCCGGCGGCCGGTCGCCGTGTCGACCAGCGTCGGGGTGAACGACGTCGGCCACACGCCGTCGCCGCCCGGATCGGTGGGCCGGAGGGTGCTGACGACCACGTGACGGCCGCCCGGCGACAGGCTCTGGACGTGGTTGGCCAGTTTGACGCCCTTGACCTTGACCGACCTGCCGGTCCTGGTGTCGAGCCGGTGGACGCCCTCGGTGGTGCCGGCGTAGCCCGCCAGGTAGCGGCCGTCGGGGGACCAGGCGAGGTGGCAGGGGCCGGCCGTCCGGCCGAGGACCCGCGCGCCACGGCCGTCGGCGCCGACCACGCGCACCTGCGAACCGTTGCCGCCGACGTACGCCACCCGCCGGGAGTCGGGCGACCACACCGGTGACAGGCAGGGGATGTCGCCCTGGAGCCCGCGCGCGACCGTGCGGGTCCTGCCGCCGTCGCGCACCTGGAGCCGGCCGCCGGACGTGATCCACGCGACCTTCCGCCCGTCGGGCGAGGCCGCGAACTGCGCGCTCTGCCCCGGCTTCCCCAGCTCGGCGGGACGCCCGCCGTAGCGGGTGACGGTGTAACCACGGTCGTAGGCCGCGTAGACGGCGACACCGGCCAGCGGGGTGGGCGCGGCGGTGGAGACAGCGGCGGTGGAGACAGCGGCGGTGGAGGCCGCGGCGTGGGGGGTCGCGGCCGAGGCCGCCGGGGCGGCGGCCAGCAGGGTGGCGGCGCCCAGCACGGCACATGCCAGAGATCGATGCATGCTCGGATTGTCCCAGCGCGCCGCCCGCCACACCCGGCTTTCAGCCCGGCAACCCGTCGACGAACCTGGTCAGCAGCCTGGCGAACTCCGTGCGCTCCGCCTCGCTCCAGCCCGCCATCGCGCCGGCGAACACCGCCTGGCGTGACCGGCGCGCCTCCTCGACCGCAGCCTGCCCGGCGTCGGTGAGCACAAGGACCGAACGGCGTCCGTCGGCCTGGTCGGCGCGGCGGTGCACCCAGCCGGCCTCGACCGCGGCGGCCACGAGCTTGCTGGCCCGGGGCTGGTCGACGCCGAGCGCCTGAGCCACGGTGCTCACGGTGGCGGGCCCGGCGCCGTCGATCGCGTCGAGGACGTCGAACGCCTGCCCCGTCACCCCGGCGAGCCGGGCCAGCGCCCGCCTCCTCTGCCTGCGCCGGATGGTCACCATGGCCTGCTCAACCCGTTCGACAGCGTCCATGCCACCATGATACATGTCATGAGACAAGTAGATGTCCTAGGACAAGGAGCCTCCCATGATGATCGGATCCCGGCTCAAGCGGCTGGACCAGCTGATCGAGGACACCTTCGAGCGCGCCTTCGCCGAGGCCGGGGTGAACCGCCGCCAATGGCAGGCGCTCAACGTCATCAGCCGCGGCCCCACCAGCGCCGGCGAGCTCCACCAGGCGCTCAGGCCGTTCCGGGCGCCGGGCGACACCACCCCCGGCGTGCTCGCCCGGCTGACCGCCCGAGGCTGGATCGTCCGCGACACCACCGGCACGCACACCCTGACCGCCGAAGGCCGCACCGCGCACGCCGCCATCGGCGAACGCGTCCAGGACATCCGCACCCGGATGACCCGCGACATCACCCCCGAGGAGTACGCCAGGCTCATGGACACACTTGACCGAATGACGCACAACCTGGATCAGGGCACCATGGAGCGATGAACTGGACCGCACCTCAGCCCAACCGATCCGACCCCCCACCCCTCGGCGACGAGCGCGTCCTCCTCGAGGCGTTCCTCGACCACCACCGGCACACCCTGCAGCTCAAATGCGCCGGGCTGACCCCCGAACAGCTCGTCCGGCGCAGCGCCGAACCCTCGTCCATGTCGCTGCTCGGCCTGCTGCGCCACATGGCCGAGGTCGAACGCTCCTGGTTCCGGCGCAGGCTCGGCGGCGAGCAGCTCGACTTCCTCTACTGCGACCTGGACGACAACCCCGACGGCGACTTCGACGACACCGACCCGGCCCACGCCGAGGCCGACTACGCCACGTACCTGCGTGAGGTCGAGCTGGCCCGCGCCGCCGCCGCAGGCCGCGGCCTGGACGAGACCTTCCACCACAAGCACCGTGACCAGGAGATGAGCCTGCGCTGGGTGTTCCTGCACATGATCGAAGAGTACGCGCGGCACAACGGCCACGCGGACATCCTCCGCGAGCGCATCGACGGGGCGACCGGCGAGTGACTACACGCTCCTGATCTGGGCCGTCGCGGTCGCCGTCGCCACCGGCTCGCCATCGGGGCCGACCAGCTCCCCGGCCAGGAAGGCGATGTCGCGGCCCCGCTTGACCACCCGGCCGCGCCCCACCAACCTGCCGGGGCGAGCCGGGCGCAGGAACTGCACGTGAAGCTCCAGGGTCGGCGCGAACTGCCCCGCGGACAACGTCGCGACCAGCGCCGGACCCAGCGTGTCGTCCAGCATGGCCGCCAGGAAGCCGCCCTGGATCACGCCGACCGGGTTGGTGAACTGCTCACGCGCCGCGAACGCCACCTCGATCGTGCCCGCCTCCGGGTCCACCTCGACGAGCTCCCAGCCCAGGACCTCCGCGGCCGGCGGCGGCGGCACGGCGCCGGCCATGACGTCCCAGAACATCCCTCTCTCCATCCCCCCATTGAACAGCCCCCCACCGACAACCCCCCGCCGCCCGGGCACCCCCCTGCGCGAGCCCAGCGGCCCCTACTCGGGGGGCCACGAGGGTCGGACCAGCGGAAGGCGGGGCAGCAGTGCCGCACGTGGCGGGGTCAGCGGAAGGCGGGGGCTCAGGGCCGCACGGGGTTCCCGTTCCGGGGTCAGCGGAAGGCGGGGGCGTTGCGGTGGGCCCAGGCGGCGTAGGTGCCGGGGGTGCGGCCGAGGACCTGGGCGACGTCCGGGCTGACGCGCCGCTCGTCGGCGGTGGGCTCGCCAAGGATGTTCAGCGTGCCCTCGACGATGGGCGCGGGCATGAACGTCAGCATCCGCTCCCGCGCCTGCTCCCGCGTCAGTTCCTGGTACGTGACCCGCTCGCCCAGCGCTTCACCGATGGCCGCCGCCATCTGGCGCGGGGTGATCGGCTCGGGCCCGGTGAGCACGTAGGTCCGGCCGTGGTGCCCGGGTTCGCGCAGGGCGGCGGCGGCGACCGCGGCGATGTCGTCGGGGTCGACGGCCGGCAGCCCCACGTCGCCGAACGGCGCGAACACCGTGCGCCCGTTCCGCACCGACTCGGCCCAGGCCAAGGTGTTGGTGGCGAAGTTGCCCGGCCGCAGGATCGTCCATTCGAGCCCGGATTCGCGTACCTGGTTCTCGTCCTCCAGGGCGCGACGCCCGTGGCCGCCGGAGTCCGGTCGCGTGCCGGCGGACTGCGACGACACCAGGACGATCCGGCGCACCCCGGCGGCCTTGGCGGCGTGGACGGCGTGGCGCACGGTGTCGCCGGTGGCCGCGAGCGCCCCGGTGAGCAGCAGGAACAGCGCGTCGGCCGACTCCAGCGCGGGCCGCAGGCTGTCGGGGTCGGCCAGGTCGGCGGCGACGGCTCGCGCGGGCGACGCCCCGCCGCCGACGGGCTGGGGCAGGTCCGCGGGGGTGATGTGCCGGGAGACGGCGGTGACCTGCTCGCCGGCTTCGACGAGCAGCCGGACCAGCGTGCGCCCGATGTTTCCGGTGGCTCCGGTGACAACGATCATGATAAAACTCTTTTCGAGTGAGTTAGCTGACTGACTTACTGAGAAGAGACCGTAGCACAAGGACCGCCTATAGTGAGTCAGGTGACTGACTCGAAAGTTTCCCGGGCAAGGGCCGCCTCCGCCAAACGGCAACGGCTGATGGCCGCCGCCGCCCGGGTCGTCCACGAGCAGGGGGCCGAGCGCACCACCATCGCGGACATCGCCCGCGCCGCCGACGTCCCGGTGGGCAACGTGTACTACTACTTCAAGACCAAGGACGAGCTGGTCGCCGCCGCACTCTCCGAGCACGCCCGCCGTTTGCAGGAGCTCACCGGCGAGCTGGACCGCCTGCCCGACCCCCGCGCCCGGCTGACGGGGCTCGTCGAGGCGTGGGTGAGCCAGAGCGACGTCGCCGCCCGCTACGGCTGCCCGACCGGCACCCTGGCCGTCGAGCTCGACAAACGTGACGAAGGCGGCCTGGACGCGGAGGCGGGCCGGGTCATCCGGCTGCTGCTCGACTGGGCCGAACGCCAGTTCCGCGAGCTCGGCCTGCCCGACCCCGGCGGGCTCGCCCTCACCCTGGTGGGCGCGTACCAGGGCATGTCACTCCTGGCCAACGCGCTGCGCGACCCCGGCGTGATGACCAGCCAGGGCGCCCGCCTTACCGCCTGGCTGACCGCGCTGCCGGACGGCCAGGAGCTCAGCTCCCTCCCGAACGGCCAAGGGTGAGCCCGCCGCCCAAAAACCGGCGCAACCCGGGGCGAACCACCCCGCCGGACGGCCGGTCGGCGTCCCGGTCGGCGTCCCGGTCGGCGTCCCGGTCGGCGTCCCGGTCGGCGTCCCGGTCGGCGTCCCGGTCGGCAAGGTCTAGACCCAGGGTGGCCCGACAATAGACCCAGGTCGCTAAGGGCATCGCGGCGAAGTTCCTAGGCTGGGTCCCGTGAACGACAGCCCCCAGCACCAGCTCCCCCTCGACCGGTGGGGCAGCATGGTGCGCTATCTCGCGGCGCTGGGTCCCATGCTGTTCTTCGCCGTGGTCTGGGCCTGGGTCGCCGCCCACGACCTCGACAAGCTGCCGCGCGCCGTGTTCGACGTGTCGCTGGGGGTCCTCGGGCTGGTGCTCATGCGCTGGCGGCGGCGGTGGCCCTGGCAGATCGCCGCCGCGACCGCGCTGCTGACCGCCTTCTCGAGCTCGGCGAGCGGCCCCGCCAACGTGGCGTACGTGTCCCTGTGCACCCACCGCCGGTGGCGCGAGATCGTGCCCGTCGCCGCCCTGTCCTGGAGCAGCGCGACGCTCTACGCGTTCGCGGGCGGCGTGAGCCAGCAGAGCATGATCAGCTTCGTCACCAGCACCACGATCCTCGCCGGGCTGACCGTCTTCGGCCTCTACCTGCGCTCGGAGCGTGAGGCCCTGCTGGCGGAGGAGCGGGCGGAGCGGCAGCGCGTCGAGCAGGCCAGGTTCGCCGAGCGCACCAAGATCGCTCAGGAGATGCACGACGCGCTGGCCCACCGCATGTCCCTGCTGGCGATGCTCGCCGGCGGGCTGGCCTACCGGGTCGACCTGGGCCCGGAGCAGACCCGCGAGACCGCGCTGGCCATCCAGGAGAACGCCCACCAGTCGCTCAACGAGCTGCGCACCGTGCTCGGCACCCTCCGCTCCGACGGCGAGCTGGCGGCCCCGCAGCCGACCATCGCCGACCTGGACGCGCTGTTCCACGAGGTGCGGTCCGCCGGTCAGAAGGTGCTCGTCACCGACACGATCGAGCAGCGCGACCGGCTGCCCACCCAGACCGGGCGCAACGCGTACCGGATCGTCCAGGAGGCGCTCACCAACGCCCGCAAGCACGCGCCGGGCAGCAGCGTCAGGGTGGAGCTCGACGGGCGGCCGGGCGACGCGCTGCGCATCGACGTGACCAACGCGACCCCCTACGGGCCGTCGTCCGCGCCGGGCGGCAGACTCGGGCTGGTCGGCGTGGCGGAACGGGCGCGGATGGCAGGCGGCACGATCACCCACGCCCACCAGGACGGGCGATTCGTCCTCTCTGTCCGGCTGCCGTGGGAGGCTTGACGTCGTGACACGCGTGCTGATCGTCGACGACGACCCGATGGTACGCACCGGGCTGCGTCTCATCCTGGGCGGCGAGCCCGACCTGGAGATCGTCGGCGAGGCGGGCGACGGGCGCGAGGCCGTGACCCTGGTGCGCGCCGAACGGCCCGACGTGGTGCTGATGGACATCCGCATGCCCGGCCAGGACGGTTTGGTCACCACCGAGCAGCTGGCGTCGCGGCCGGACGCGCCGCGCATCCTCGTGCTGACCGCCTTCGACGCCGACGACATGGTGCTGCGTGCACTGCGCCTCGGCGCGGCCGGGTTCCTGCTCAAGGACACGCCGCCGGCCAAGATGGTCGAAGCCGTCCGCACGGTCGCGGCCGGCGAGCCGGTGCTGTCGCCCAGCGTCACCTACCAGGTGATCGCCGCGGCCACCGGCGGCCACGCGCCCGGCCGGGACGAGGCACGGCGCGAGCTGGCCAGGCTGACCGACCGGGAGCTGGAGGTCGCGGTCGAGGTGGCCCGGGGCAGCTCCAACGCCGAGATCGGGCAGCGCCTGTCCATGAGCGTCGCGACGGTCAAGGCCAACGTCACCCGCATCTTCGCCAAGCTCGGCACCGACAACCGGGTCCAGGTCGCCATGAAGATCCGCGACGCAGGCCACCTCTGACGCGCCCCTCGGCCCCGGCTCCACTGACGAGCCACCCCACCGGGCCGACCCACCAGGCCGACCCGGAAGGGGGCCATCCCGGAAGGGGGGCCACGCCCACCGGGAGTCGCACCCGCAGGGGTTGCGCCCCGCCGGAGGTAGCGGCCCGCCGGGGGTCGCGCCCAGGAGCACCGACCCGGAAGGGGGGACTCGGAAGGGGCCGCACCCCGCCGGGAGTCACGCCCACCGGAGGTTGCCCCCGCCCGGAGATCGCGCCCGGAAGGACCGACCCGGAAGAGGAGCCCGGAAGGGGTCGCGCCCCGCCGGGGTCACCAGGTGAGGTGGAGGGCTTCGGGGGAGCGGTGGATGAGGGTGGGCGCCATGGTGACCTCGTCACGGGCCAGCCGCAGCCCGGGGAACTCGCGCATCAGGATCTCCAGCGTGATCCGCACCTGCTCCTTGGCGAGCTGGGAGCCGGGGCAGCCGTGCGGGCCGTGCCCGAACGACAGGCTGCGCAGCGGGGCGCGCCCGATGTCGAACACGTCGGGCCGCGTGGCGGGGTCGGCGTCGCGGCCGGCGGAGGCGTACGAGACAAAGAGCACGTCGTCCTTGCGCAGCTCGGTGCCGGCCAGCGTCACGGGCCCGGTGACCGTGCGGCGGAAGCCCTGGACGGGCGCCTCGAACCGGGCCGCCTCCTCGATGGCGACGGGCACGAGCTCGGGCCGCTCGCACAGCAGCTCCCACTGGCGGCGGTCGCGCAGCAGGTGCAGCACGACAGAACCGAGCAGCGCCGTGGTGGTGAGGTGGCCGGCGAGCAGCAGGTTCTGGAGGTTGGAGACGATCTCCTTGCGCTGGTCGAGGGTCAGGTCGCCGGTGCCGGGCGCGAGTTCCCTGACCATCTCGGTGCAGACGTCGTCACGCGGATCGCGCCGCCGGGCCCGCGCGTAGCCGTCGAGGAGCCGCTGCAGGGTCACGATCTCCTTGGCGCACTCGACCTGCCCGGCGTCGTCCAGCTCCGTGAACAGCAGCTCCTCGGCCCGCGCCGCGCCCCGGACGGCGCCCGGTGTGTCGGCCGGGTCGAGGCCGATGACGTGCCCGATGACGGAGGCGGGCAGCGGCTTGGCGTACGCCTCCATCCATTCGACCTGGCCGTCGCCGGCGAAGGAGGCGACCAGTTCCTCGGCCCGCTCGGTCACGTACGGCAGCGCGGCGGCGACGCGGGCGGGGGACAGCCCTCTGGTGAGCGGCCGACGCAGCCGCCGGTGCGCCTCCCCGTCGGCGCCGAGCACGGCCTGCACGCCGCCGACGCCCTTGACCAGCTCCGAGAGCGCGGCCTTGCCGGGCAGGTAGTCGGGGCGCAGTGCGCCCGCCGACGAGAAGAGCTCGGGCTTGCCGAGCACTTCGCGGACGTCCTCGCGCCGGGCGACCAGCCAGGCGTTCAGCTCCGGCACGAACGTGAGCCCGCGGTTGCGGCGGGCCTCGGCGTAGGTCGGGTACGGGTCGCGGTAGAGATCCACTCGCCCATGGTCGCGGCTGCCGCTGACCCGGACAAGTGCTGGTTTCACCCGGGATGTGTCAGATCCAGGACGCCGACGGTCTGGCCTCCGCTCTCCTCACCGGTGAGCTCGAACCCGAGCCTGCGGTAGAAGCCCTCGGGTCCCCCGTCCTCCGGTTCCCAGGTCACGTACATGTGGGTGCTGCCGCGCCGCTTGAGCTCGGCGGCCACCGTGGCGACGGCGAAGCTGCCGACGCCGCGCCCCTGCGCCTCGGGGACGACGTTGAGGCGCCACAGGCCGGACCGGAAGTCGACGCCCTTGCCGTCCCAGTCGATGTCGATGAAGGCCATGAGGAAGCCGACGGGCTGGTCGCCGTCGAGGATGAGGCGCGGCCAGGCGACGTCCGGCTGGACGTACGCCTCGGCCAGCGACTTGGCCACCGGCGAGACGAAGCGCTCCTGGTCGGGGCGGACCTTCACGGTCAGCGCCGTGTCGATGTTGGCGAGGGTGATACGTACGGCTCGAAGATCTTTCGTCATGTGCTGAACGATATGCCTGGTGGTTGGATGGGGAGCATGCGCTATGGCATCGACGTCGCGATCCTCGGTGACCTCGCGGAGCCGTCGCGGCTGGTGGCCCTGGCCCGCGAGGCCGAGGCCGCCGGCTGGGACGCCGTGCTGGTGTGGGACCACCTGGCCTTCGCCTGGGGCATGCCTTCGGCCGACCCGTGGGTGGCGCTCTCGGCCGCGGCCGCGGCGACGTCCCGCGTCAGGCTGGGCACGGCGGTGACGGCCGTCGCCCGGCACCGGCCGGAGGTGCTGGCGCACACGGTGGCGACGTTCGACCGGCTGAGCGGCGGGCGGGCGATCCTGGGCGCCGGGCTGGGCGGGGTCCCCGGCGAGTTCACCGCCTTCGGCGCGCCCCGGCCCGGCGGGGCGGTGCTGGACGAGGCGCTCGACGTGATCTCCGCGCTCTGGTCCGGCGACGAGGTGCGTCACCGGGGCGCCCGCTACACGGTCGACGGCGTACGGCTGGCGCCCCTGCCGGTGCAGCGGCCCCGGGTGCCGGTGTGGATCGGCGGCACGGCGCCGGCCGCCCTGCGCCGGGCGGCCCGCTGGGACGGCTGGGTCGTGGCGGGCGACGACGAGGAGGGCCGCATGACGCTGTCCCCCGTCGAGCTGGCCGCCCAGGTCGCCGAGCTCCGCCGCCACCGCGTGGCGGACGGGCCGTTCGACGTGGCGCTCATCGGCGTCAGCGAGCCGGGCGCCTCGGTGACGCCCTACGCCGACGCGGGCGCGACCTGGTGGCTGGAGCACCTGCACGGCCGCCGCGGCGACTTCGACCAGCTCATGCGGCGCGTCCGCTCGGGTCCGCCGTAGCCGGCTCCTCGGGGCTGTAGCCGAGCCGGCCCCGCGTGGCGGCCAGGACGACGAGGGCCGCCGTGGTGCCCGCGAGGAGGGTGACGCGCGACGCCTGCTCGGGCGAGGCGATCGACGGGAACAGCTCCGCGTAGGCCATCGACATGAAGTTGTTGACGCCCACGTGCAGCAGCATGACCAGCGGCAGGCTCTGGCCGGTGCGGTTGAACACCCAGGTGACGACCACGCTGAACACGCAGCAGAAGGCGAAGAACTCGCCGATCCGCATCCAGGTGACGTCCGGCCAGCCGCCCCACTCGCTCAGGTACAGCGGCAGGTGCCACAGGCCCCAGAGCGGCCCGAGGACGAGGGTGCCGGCCAGTGGCCCGAACCTGCGCTGCATGCGCGCCAGGGCGAAGTCCCGCCAGCCGGGCTCCTCGGCCAGCCCGGTGGTGACCATCTGGAGCAGCAGGCCCGGGACGTACGCCACGAGCAGGGCGACGGGCGGCATGCGGACGGGTTCCTCGGACAGGGCGGCGCCGGTCAGCACGAGCACGGCGGGCACGCCGACGGCGGTGCCGGCGTACCAGACCCAGCTCACCCGCCACTTCGTCATCCGCCCGAGCCAGCGCCGGACGCCTTCCCTGCCGTCGGCGATCCTGGTGACCAGGTACGCGGCGAAGATCGGGCCGAGGTAGGCGCCGGGGAGCACGCCCGTGAACTGCGTGGTGCCGAGCACCGAGGGGAACGTGAAGTCGAGCACTCCCAGCCCGGTCGCCGAGAGCACGTAGGGCGTCCAGGCGATCCAGCTCATCAGGTTGGCCAGGACGAAGAAGCTGACGAGCGGACGGCGGCGGATGAATCCCCGCAATCCGGTCTGCTGGTCGGGACTCTCTTCGACAGCCGGCCGGCTGTTGACTGCCATGTCATTCTCCGTGGAACGCTCGTACGAGGACACGGTTCAGGACATCAGCCGGAACCCCGTCCGGTCTCTCCCGCGTGCACCCCAGCGGAGGTACAGCTAGGGGTATGCGCGGCGGGGCCGGACGGCCGCCAGCACCCCCGCCATGAGCAGCGCGACCACCCCGCCGCAGACCATGACGGTGGAGACGGAGGAGGCGTCGACGACCCGGCCGCCCAGGAACGCGCCGAGGGCGAAGGTCGCCTGGAAGGAGGCGGTGAAGACGACGGTGGCGGCTTCGGGCGCGTGCGGCGCGGCGGCGAGGAACGACGCCTGCGAGCAGACGGGCACGCCCCCGTACGCGAGCCCCCAGACGACGAGCAGCCCCACGGCGGCGACGGCGCCGCCTCCCGCCACGGGCAGGAGCAGGGTGGCGAGCGCGATCAGCCCGCCGCAGGTCACGAACGCGACCCGCCATCGGGCGGCCCGGCCCGCGAGGAAGTTCCCGGCGATCCCCGCGACGCCGTACGCGAGGAGCACGGCGCTGACGGCGGCCGGTCCCAGCCCCGTGACGTCCTCCAGGAAGGGCGTGACGTACGTGTACGTACCGAAATGGGCGAGGACGATGAGGAACGTCGCCACCAGCGCGATCGCGGCAGCCCGGGTGCGCAGCAGGTCCAGCAGGGCGCGCAGGCTGGTGACCTGATCGGCGGGCAGCGGCGGCAGCAGCACGACCAGTCCGCCCAGCACCGCGAGCGCGAGCACGGCCAGCACGACGAAGGCGGTCCGCCACCCGGCGAGGTCCCCGATGAACGTCCCTGCCGGGACGCCGAGCACCGACCCCAGCGGCACGGCGGAGAAGATCACGGCGGTGGCGGCGCCGACGGCGTGCGGCGGCACCAGCCGCCCAGCCAGCCCCGCCCCGATGGACCAGAAGCCGCCGATCGTGACGCCGACGAGCACCCTGGACACCAGCATGATCTCGTACGAGGTCGCCGCCGCGGCCAGCACGTCGGCCACGGCGAGCAGCGCCATGAGCGCGCACAGCATCGCGCGCCGGTCGAGCCGGGCGGTGGTCAGCGTGACGACAGGCGCGGCGACCGCGGCGACGACGCCGGGCAGGGCCATCGTCAGCCCCGCGACGCCGTCGGAGACGCCGAAGTCGGCCCCGATGGCGCTCAGCAGCCCGATCGGCAGGATCTCGCTGGTGACGATGGCGAAGATGCCCAGCATGATCGTGACGACCGCGAGCCGGCTGACCAGTGGGGTGCGGGTGATGGTTGACACGGCGTACAGCCAAACAGGCGAGAACCCCTGCGTACCGGCGCCTTTCGGACGCGACCAGTCGTCAGACGGTCTCCACCCGGCCGGTGCCGAAGGGGTAGAGCTGTCGGATCACCGCGACGAGGTCCGGCGCCGGGCGCACGCCGAGGTCCCGCAGCAGGATCCGGCTGAACTTCTCGTACTGCCGCAGCGCGCTGCTGGGGTCGCCGCGCCGGGCGTGGATCTCCATGAGGATGCGGTTCGCGCTCTCCGACCACGGCTCGGTCTGCACCGCCGCCAGCCCGTACGGCAGGGCCTCGGCGGGCCTGCCCAGGCTGAGCAGCCGGGCGGCGGCGCTCTGCAACGCCTGGGCGGTGAGCGTGCGCAGCCGGTCGCGGCGCTCCACGACCCAGTCGTCGGCCCAGTCGGCCAGCAGCGGCCGGTCCACGTCGGCGGGCGGCCCGGCAGGCTCCCCGACGGACGCGCCGACGCCGTAGATGGTGTCGTTGATCCAGCGGGTCAGCATCTCGACGTCCACCCGCGTGCCCTCCACCAGGCACAGGATGTCGCCGTCGCACTCGACGACGTCACGCGTCCGCCTGGCCATCCTCGACAGGGTGGTCCGGAGGTTGGCCAGCGCCTGCTGCTCGGTCCCGCCGGGCCAGAGCAGCCCGGCCGTCTGCGAGCGCGACATCGGCCCGATGATCGCCAGCGCCGCGATCATCCTCGCCACCCCGTGGGGCAGGTGCAGCGTGCGCCCGTCCCACCGCAGCCGGAACGGCCCCAGGAGTCGCAGCTCCCCCTTTGACGTCGCCACACTCGCATCCTCCCCCTGGAATCACCCCGGATGAGCGTATCCAGGCATATGCGGAACACCTGGCAGAAAGTCATGACCACGTTCACGCGCCGCGCTCGTACCGTCACCCGCACGCGCCCGTCGTGATCGCGTGCGGCGGGCTCCGCCGCGGGTGCCGATCCCGTGCTCCGGCGGAAGCGGTCCAGTCACGCCCATCGGCCGTGAACCCCGCGTTACCGGTCCGGGAGCTCCACCGGCGGCACCGGCGAACACGGCGGCGTTGCGAGCCCGTGCCACGCCGGTGTGCTCGCGCCCGCGCGGCGGTGACGCGCCCGCCACGATCGCATGCGGCCAGGTCGCGCCGGCGTCAGGGTTCGCCGCCGTGGCGGAAACGGCCGCCGGGCTTCACTGAGGGTCACCAACCCACTCCGATTCCAGGAGGAATCATGAGCATCAACCCAGGCATCATCAGCGCACTGAAGCTGCCGCCGCCCCGGCCGAGGCCGCAGGCCGCGATGGCGGCCGAACCGCCGACGCAGAGCGCCGGCGAGAGCGCCTCGGTCGTCGGCAACTCGATGGTGGCGTTCACCGCGAACGTCTCACCGCAGCACAAGGACGACCTGCTGAACTCGTTCGGCCTGGCCCAGCTCGCCGCCACCGCCGGAGGTGCCAACGCGGAGACCGACCCGCTCGGCTACTACCACAAGGTGGTCGAGGTGCTGACCAACATCGGCTACACCGGCCAATCGGTCAACTTCGGCAACTACACCGCGCAGACCGCCACCGTCGAGATCGACAAGGTGGTGCTGGAGATCATGACCTCACTGGTCACCGCGCCCGAGCTGGAGATCGTCAAGGCGGCGCTGGACGCGCTCAAGTCGTCCGCCAACGCCGACGGGGCGCCGTGGCAGCTCTATCACAGCCAGTCCACCAGCGAGAACAACGGCAGCTTCTCGATCGGCCTGGCCACCGAGACCAACAACAACGTGGCCGTCAAGCTGTCCGCCTTCCACTTCACCGGCGACGAGACGGCCACCAAGTTCCTGTGGATGTCGTACTCGTCCACGTCCGTGCACATCCAGCAGGGCCAGACCACGCTCGTCCTGAACGACACCCTTTACGCCACGGTACGGCAGGCCGTGACGGACAAGATGAGCAGTCACGCGAGCAGCTACATCGCCAACCTGCCGTCGCTGGGGAGCTAGTGAACGCCACGACGGCGCTGCTGGTCGACGGCGCGTTCCTGCTGCTGGACGGCGCTCTCACCGCGCAGCAGGGCGACGACGTGGTCAACTCGGTCCTGCTGGCCAGGCACGTGGCAGCGCAGACCGTGGCGTCCGACGCCGGCGGCTACGCCGACGCGCTGCGCCAGGCGCTCGGCAACATCGGCTGGACCAGCACCGACATCGCCACGCACAGCGCCCAGCTCGCCGCCGGGAGCGCGCCCCTGACGTCCATCACCGGGGAGCTGGCCAAGCTCGCGCCCGGCGCGCTCGTCGACGAGCTCGTCACCGCGCTGGAAGGGGCCGGCCCGGCGGCCCACCAGGCGTGGAAGGCTCCGCCCGGCCTGCTGATGATCGCCAGGCTCGACAGCGGCGTCCCGGTGCTCGCGTACGACTACAGCGAGCTCACCCCGGCCGAGCCGGCTTCGGGATACCCGTGGGCCCCGCTCACCGAGGCGGGCACGCTCGCCCAGTTCACCGGATCGGCGGCGATGAACCGGATGGTGTTCACCACCGCGTTCAGCCAGGCGCTGGCCGCCAAGGTCGCGCCGATGAGAAAGGCAGCGGTCATCCCGCTGCGACCAGAAGGGAAAGCCCGATGATTCTGCAACAGAGATCCACGCCCGACCCGGCCCAGGACCTGCCGGCCGGGGACAACACGGTCATCACCGGCCCGATGGGCGACTGCGTCTCCGTGGTCGTCCTCTGGAACCAGGCCCACGGCCAGTATCAGAACGTCCGCGGCTATCACGGGTCCGGCGGATTCCAGGCCATCAACCTGCCGTCCCTGTTCAACGCGGTGCCCAACGCCGCCGGCACCCGCATCATCGCCTTCTTCACGGCGCAGTCGCTGTCGTCGAACGACCGCCAGCGATTCCTGGACTACTGCGCCACGAACTACCCGGCCGCCCAGGCGGTCGTGGCCCAGGGAGGAGGCAACTACCGCGTCGACAGAACCGGCGCCTGGGCGCTCCAGCAATGACCACCGAACCGCGAGGAGAAACACGCATGGGAATCAGGGACTGGATCAAGAAGGCCGAAGAAGTGGCCAAGGAACACCCCGCCGAATCGGCGGAGATCCTCAAGCGGGCCGAGGAGTTCGTCGAGGACGACACCGGCCACAAGTACGACGAGCAGATCACCAAGGGACTGGAGGAGGTCAAACGCACCTTCGACGGAGCTGACGACGACGCATAACCTCTGAACAGGTTCGGAGGCGCCCGGCGAGAACCGCCGGGCGCCTCACCCGTTCTGGCCGGCCTGCTTCTCCAGCCATTCCAGAATCGCCCGGGTCGTTTCTTCCGGCTTCTCTTGCTGGATCCAATGGCCGCAGTCCAGGTTGACCACTTCCACGTCGGGCACGAACTCCGCCAGCTTGTCGGATTTCGGGACCACATCCCGGTCGCCGTAGATCATGAGGGCGGGCTGCCGGATGATCGGCTCCACGTCCGCCAGCAGGTGCCAGTTACGATCAGCATTCCGGTACCAGTTGATCCCGCCCGTGAACCCTGACGTCTCGAAGGCGGAGACGAACACGGCCAGCTCCCTCTCACTCATCAAGGGCTCACCACGTGGCGTTTCCTCTCGTGCGAGATTGATCAACGCCATGCCCGGCTGCGGCTCCCTGGGAGGCTCGTTCTTGCGGTACATGTTGCGGAGGAACCGGTGGACATTCTCGTCGAACACGGCGTCCGCGACGCCGGGATGCCGATTGAAGTGGACGTAGTAGAAGTCGCTGCCGAGCGCGTCCTCGATGAACTCGACCCAGGGCTTCTCTCCACGGTCGAGGTAGGGCACGCTCAGGTTGATCACCTTGCTCACCCGGTCCGGATGCAACAAGGTCAGCCCCCAGACGACGATCGCCCCCCAGTCATGGCCGACGAAAGTCGCGTCTTCGTATCCGTAGTGATCGAGCAGTGCGACCAGGTCACCCGACAGGTGCTCGATGTCATAGTCCGTTACTTCGGCCGGGCGGGACGAGTTGCCGTAACCGCGCTGGTTCGGAACGATGACGTGGTAGCCCGCTGCGACAAGGGCGGGCATCTGATAGCGCCAGGAAAAGGCGTGCTCCGGCCAGCCGTGGCAGAGCACGATGGGCTTTCCCGCGTTCTGCTGTCCCGCTTCGAAGACTTCGAGCTGTACGTCGTTGACGGAAACCATGACGGGTTCGGGGAAATCGGCAGGGTCGAACATTTCTTTTCCTCTCGTCTCTTCGAGTGATCAGACGTCGTAGTGGGACTCTCGGTGAGGCCACGTCCCCATCTTGCGAGCGAAACCGGTCACCTCATGACCGGTTTCCTGTGAAAGTGTCGTCGGCGTGCGAACTGACCGGCTGGTGGCCATCCTCCTCTTGCTGCAACGACGCGAGCAGGTGACGGCGGCAGAGGTCGCCCGAGAGTTGGAGGTCTCCGAACGCACCGCCCGCCGCGACCTCGACGCCCTGGCCATGGCCGGGGTACCCGTTTACTCCACGCAGGGCCGAGGCGGCGGCTGGCGTCTTGTGGGCGGCGCCCGTACCGACCTGTCCGGGTTGACCGAGAGTGAGGCCCGCGCCCTGTTCCTGGTCGCCGGCCCGGCCGCCGCGACGACGCCGGCCGTGAAAGCGGCTCTGCGCAAGCTCGTCCGTGCCCTGCCGGAGCCGTTCCGGGCGCAGGCCGAGACGGCGGCGACCTCCTTGGCCAGGGACCCGGAACGATGGGGGTCGAGCCGGGTCGAGCACCCGCCGCCTCGCTTCCTCGACGAGCTCCAGGACGCGGTGATCCGCGGCGTCCAGGTGCGGCTCGGCTACGTCGACCGCGAAGGCGCCGAAACCGAGAGAACCGTCCACCCGCTGGGCATCGTCGCCAAAGGCCCGTCGTGGTACCTCGTCTGCGACACCGAGACCGGCCTGCGGAGCTTCCGGATCGACCGCGTTTCCTCCGCCGACCCGACCGACGATCCCGTGCACCGGCCCCCGGGCTTCGACCTGGCCGAGAGCTGGCGCGCGATCGCCGACGAGATCGACCGCAGGCGAACGCCCCTGGAGACCCAGGCGGTATGCGCGCCCCAGGGGATAGGGCTGCTGCGGGCGCTGCTCGGCGGTCGGCTCCAGGTCGGAGGGCCCACGGTGGACGGCCGCATCGAGGTCGTGATCCGCGGCAACAACGAGTACGCGCTCGCCGTCGAGCTCGCCGGGCTGACCGAATGGCTCGAGGTGACCGGCCCTCCGGGCGTGCGGGACCACCTGGCCGCGATCGGCAACGCACTCGTCGAGCGATACGCCTGCTTGCCCCCCCGGCCCTGTCGGTAGCGGCTGACAGCATGACGCCATGACCCTGCGACCTCTCGACGTCTCGTGGCTCTGCGACGAATACGCCGGGGAGTGCTACAGCTTCATCTACGTCCGTGCCGCGCCTGAACAGGTGATTGCCCGCCTCGGCGGCCAATGGGAGCACTTCACGCCCGGCCCCTTCCCCGGCGGCCCGGATGAATATCCACGCCCGGGGGATCCTCTCGGCGTCACCGCCATCGGGGATTGGACGTTCATCTTCGACTCGTACTGGCTCGTCATCGACGAAGACCTGATCGCCGAGCTTTCCCGAGACACCCGCCTCGTCTCCCAGGCCGCACTCAGCCTGAAGGGCCTGGACTACTTTTACTGGTGCGAGGACGGCGAGATCAGGTTCTGCCACGGAGCCGATGTGAATGATCCGACCGGAACACCGGACGAGCTCGTGGAGACGATGGCCGAAATCGACCGGCTCTACCCGTCGTTTCCCGACCTCTACAAGGGGCCGGCTTTCCTTCTCGTCGAGCACCTGACCGGGATCAGGCTGACAGAGGAATTGTTGAAAGGTTCCACATTCCTGTGGGGCGCCATCCCCGGAACGTGACGCCGGACCCCGGCCGCCTAGCTCGCCGGGCGTGGAGCGATCTGGGAGATGCGCTGGTGGGACAAGCCCAGCGCGCTGCCCGCGTCTCGGGTGCTCCACCCTTTGCCGACCAGAAGACGAGCGGCCCGATAGACCGCATCCCGCTCGGCCAGCTCGGCCTGGACACGGGCGCTGCGAGCCGCGGATACGGTGGCCAGCGCGGCAGCGACCTCAGGGTCGCCGGGGACGAACTGAACGGCGACGGCGTCGGGCTTGTCCTCGCGGAGCTTGAGGACGCAGTCGACGACGTTCTCCTTGGTTTCCTTCCAGCTCGCACCCTGTACGTGGGCTGTCTGCCCACCGGGGAGGTCACGAACGGTGGCGGTCCAGTGTTTGCCGATGCGCGTGACAGTGGCCTGGTAGGTGATGGCTTCGGGCTCGTTCTCGCCGATGTTCTCCACGGGCCCGAATTCGTCGAGAATTTCATCGGAACGTGAGCGCATGACGTCAGCGTAGAGGGATATGCCATTCATGGCTAGTGGGCTAGACAGTGCTTGTCCAGTCACCTCGCCAGAGCTGATCAGTACGGCACACGTTCACACCGGCCTCTCGACATTGCGTTCACGCCCTACTCAGCAAGCCATTCCAGGATGAGCAACGCCGCGGCCTCGACTCCGTGGTCGCCCTCAGGCCAGCGCCCCTTGTGCCCGGTCACTATAGCCTGTTGCTGTGCAGGAATATGGATGGTTCGACTGCGACGATGACGACTTACCCGGCGACCAACGCCTATTCGTAGATGAGCTCCGGGCACGGACACAGCACTGGCCGGTGCCTCCGGCGAACACCTTCGCCGTTCCCCCGGACAGCGACAGCGGATTGGTCGTATGCATGGACATCAGCGCACCGGACGAGCCTGTTTCACTTATGACCGCCGGCATCCATGTATCAGGCAACCGTCTTCACGGGGACCGCGTCCACAATCAGCTCTTCACGCTGCCCGATGAGGCGACCAGCTTGGCCATCGTTGCTGATGGCTCGATGCCGGAACTGACGGAAACAGCGGCGGCTTGGTTCGAGGGGGTCCTGGCTCGCCCGATAGTCCGCCATGAGTGGCTCCGGTTCGGCCGAGTGTATGCGCAGGAATATCTGTTCGCCGACACGCTCGAAACGCTGTGCCAGATGTTCAACGGCAGTCGTGCGCCGCGATGGAAGACCCGCTGGCTAGGGCAGGGCCGCAGAGACGGCTGGATACAGGTCAGGTGCCTGGGATCCCCCGACCGCATCACCCATGTTCGCCCGAGCGCTTAGCTTTGGCTCAGCCTCGGTCTCGGCCTTTGGCTGCGGCTGAGAGGATGCCGACATGATCCCGAATGCTGACGACTACCTCTGGTTCAACGACGACCGGTTCCCCGATCTGGCGGACTCGTACTGCTTCACCCTTGTCCGCGACATGAGCCCCGAGTTACTGATGACCCGTCTCGGCGCCCAGGCCGAAGCTTCCCCTCGTAAGACGCTCGATGAGCTGATCACTGCTTCCTACCCCGACCCTGGCACATTCGGCACCCGGGAAGGCAAGTATTTCGGAACCGTCTCCCTCGGGGATTGGCTGCTCATCGTCGAGGTGAACGGGCACCTAGGCGTGAGCAGGAAAACCATCCTGCCGTTGTCGGCTGGTACGCGACTCGTTTCGCATTCTCGCAACGTCAACGCAGTCGGTTACTTCTACTGGGTGGAAGACGGGGAGATTCGCCTCTTCTTCGACCCGCTTTTCCCCTACTCTCGCCACGGCAGTTCCCCGGACGAACTCGTGGAGGTCATGCAACGAGTCGGCTTCGACCTTGCCGACGACGACAGCGTTTCCGATAACCACGACAAGGCGGCGTTCGCACTGGCCGAGCACGTCACCGGGGTCAAGCTGACGCCACAGTTGCTGGAGGAGTCCACCTACCTGTGCGGCCTGGCGCCTCGGCCCCGATGAGCAAGCCACGACCGTTCGGGGCGCACCCCATCGCTCATCAAGGATTTCCGGCGGGGAAGTCAGTGGCGAGAGCGCCGTAGACGAAGGTGTCCGTCCACTCGCCCTTGCTCCACCAGTCCTGCCGGAGGTGGGCTTCGCGCTGCATTCCGGCGCGCTGCGCGAGTCGTGCGGAGGCCTCGTTGCGAGCGTCCATCTGCGCTACGACCCGGTGCACCCGGTACTGCTCGAATGCCAGCCGGAGCACGGCTCGCACGGCCTCCGTCGCGAACCCTCGGCCACTGTGGGCGGGGTCCATCACCCAGCCGATTTCGGCGACTCGACGCTCCACGTCGGTCAGCCAGATCGCCACGTCGCCGACGACCGCGCCCTCATGCTCGATGATCATGGCAAGAGCGGAATTCCGGCTGTCGAGGCCCGTCCGCACCATCCGCTCGCTGATACGGCGGGCAGCGTCCTCCTCCGACCACGGCTCTTCGAGAAGATAGCGAGCGACGTCGGGGCGACTGTAGGTGCGCCACAATGCGTGTACGTCGGCTTGCTGGTACAGCCTCAGCCGTAGCCGCTCCGTCTCCAGGGGAACCAGCGTGATCGGTTCGAGGTCGAGAGCGTAGTGCTGCGCGACGACCTCCTGGCCCGAAGGGGCGACACCACGGGTCTCTTCGCCTCGGCCGAAGCCGGACCGTTCGAGCACCCGCCGAGACGCCTCGTTCTCGGGAACGGTACGAACTGCGAGCCTGGTGAGTCCGCTGCGCCTGACGAACTCGACCGCGAGATCCAGCGCCGCCGAGGCGACGCCCTTGCCCCGGTGATCCGGGTGCACCCAGAAGCCGACCTCGACAGAGCCTTCCTCCACGCCGAACAGCACCAGACTCCCGGCGAAGGCGTCGTCGGCGGGGTCGGCGACGGTCAGCACCGCGAGGTCGCCGCGCTCCATCCCTTCGCGGATCGTCCCCTCGATCAACGCTTTCACGGACGCCTCGGTGTACTCGGGCTCCGGCAGATGCGCGTACTGACGCACTGCGGGGTCGGCTGTGCCCGCGGCATACGCGCCGGCGTCGGCGGGGCGCATAGCACGCAACACTGCGCCCTTGTTGCGAAGCGGGAGAAGGCTGGCATCCAACATACCGGGTAAGCTAACATAGTTCGGATAAAGTGGTCATGTGAGTTATTGGGAGCGCCGCAAGCCTGTCCGCAGAGCGCGCGCCGTGGACGTGCGCGACGTCGCACGAACGGCCGTGGAGCTGCTGGACGAGGGCGGACTGCGAGCGCTCACCGTCCGCGCCGTCGCGTTCCGGCTGGAAGTGGCTCCTGCCAGCCTGTACTCCAGAGTCACGTCGGTCGACGACCTCTACGACCTCGCGCTTGATGACGCACTCGGGCGCGACACGCAACTGCAGGAAGCCCTCAAGCAGGCCGGGCTTCACGCCTTGATGCTCGCCTACTACCGCCATCTCGTACGGCACCCCTGGGCGTGCCAGGTCATCGCCATGCGCGCCCCCAGGGGGCCGAACTACCTGCGCCTCTCCGAGCGCATGTGCGTCCTGCTCGCCGAGCGCGGCGCGACCGACCCTCTCAGCGATGCGTATGCGCTGTCGAACTTCGTCATCGGCAGCGCGACAACGACCCCGACGGCAGGCCACGAGCGAGACGCCCCTGTCGACCACGAAATCGCCCCGCTCTACGCATCACTCCACGCGGCACACACCGTGGACACCGAAACCATCATCGAGGCGGGACTCGACGCCCTCCTACACCGATAGGCGCCGAGCCCAGCCGGCGCGGCCCGGCACTGACCCGGAACAACTCCCTATTCAAAAAGCGACACGATCGTCGACACCGTTCGGATCGGCCATCCACCTCGGGGGGTCATGGTGGGCATCATCCATGGCTTCCGCTTCGGCAACCGAGAGCATGACGGCGGGCAGCCCAAGCCCGAACGTCCTGTGACCGCGGTGTCTCACATGCTCGAACTCCGGTGCGCCTGAAGGCGCGCCCCAAGAGGCGCAATTCGACCGGAGCGATGCCCATATCAAGCTATGTGTCGGGCCTGTGGTGCGCCGCTCGGTACGCGGACCCGTGAATTTGAGCATCTTCCTCAGTTTGCCGACGCGTAGTTGCCAATCATCGATGAATTCGTCAACGATACGCCGCGTCGCAGCGAGGGCCTCTTCTCCTCCGGCCTGGTCAACGTGCTCGGCGCGGTTCCACTTCTTGAACGTCGCCATTGGTTCTACCCGTCCCTTCAGCGCACTTCGACAAGAAGATCCCGTTGAATCTATGCAGCGAAGTCTCATCCACGAGATACGCCGAGGGCTAACGAAGACCGATCAGGTGTGTGACAAGGGCTGACTGCGTGTCCTGCCGCGTGACGACGGGGCGTTTGCGACTCGTAGCCGGTCGACCGAAAGAGGAGGAATAGTGCGCCCACAAGGGTCGTGATCACGCCGGAGAACAGGGCGACGACGGCTACGACGAACTCCCCGTCCGGATCACCGATCCCGGAAGTTCGTCTCATCGAACGTCGGCAGGGCACGGATTAGATGACCGATCCTCATCTGATCCGGCATTGGCCAGTATGCGTAACGCGGTTCGAGCATGCACTGAAACGCTCCACAACCGACTAACCCTTCAAGAATATCAAGCGGCGATGCCAGGAGCAGCCCAAACTTTTTAAACGCTTCGCGTTGCTTCAAAATGCCCTTGTCAAGGGTCATAAAGACATGCACCTTCATGCGAGCAGCAGATCCAACGAGCCATCGATCATAGCCCGCAGGAATAGCCTTTAATGCGTCCTCCAGCAGCGAGTCCGGCAGGATTAGCAAGCCCTCCGTGAAGGGAGGCACCTCCTCTGGGAAATTACCATCGACCAGACTCAGTGCCGACGTAAACTCTCTGAACGCCCTCATTCTATCGGCTTTACGTTCAGCCGAAAGACGTCTTTTTGCATCTTTGATCGTCCCAGGAAGCACGATGAATCTAATATCGCGCAGGACCCACAGAGCCAACAGCAGCTGCAGTCCTTCTAGTTCGGCTGCATAGTCGCTGCCAGCTTGGGCCGGCAATCCGTCACCTTCCCACAGCGCTCGCCCATATTTGAAATAGTCAATGAGTATATTTGTGTCCCATACAATGAACAGCGGGCCACGACCTTGACGCGTGTGAAATAGCCAGGGAGCGCTCTCGTAGACGAAGTGAGGGCCCTCAGGGATCATTCCTATAGACGGCAGAGGACCGGAAGCTCCTCTCTCCATTTCTCTTAGAGCCGCCCGGAACCGTGCGGCCATCGAGTTGAAGAGGTGCATCCCCCATGCCTCAAGACTGCTGTACTCAGCAGTCAGATCGAAATAGACAATCTGAGCGTTAAGCGGCTGCCCACCACGCGCTTCCACGCGTCCTATCATCGCATCTGCGTCAACCGATTATCGCATTGATGGCCAATTCCCTGGCATGTCTTCAGCACTTACTGTAGCCAGTCTTCGGGGCGAGTGTGTTGGCAGTCGGCGTCAGGTCGGATGTTCTCCCGGGCACGGCCTATCCATGTCCGACTGAGGTACGAGTACCACACTGCCAAAGCCGTGCACCGTGATGATCTGCATATGACCTGGTCAAGGATGGGCAGCGGGCGGATGGCGGTGGCCGCGACCGGCCGAAGAGCCGCAGCGCGGCCATCGGCCGTCCGGCGCGCGTGGGCCGTCGCAGGCGGCACGCGCCTTGATGACGAACAGATAAGTTGCTTTCTGGCTATCCGTAGTTGTGTCGAATGGAGCTACTGGCAGCAGGGCTGAGCGGTGGTCCAGAGTCGGGGCATGCTCGTGAGGTAAGTCGCTGCTGATCCTTCGTCATCGCTGTCGGTGAGGTGCATGACTGGGCGTCGGCTGCTGGCGTGCCGTAGGCGTGGGTGTTGCCGAGCAGTTCGTCGTCGGCCTGGTAGACGGAACTCGGGCGGGCGTTCGGCCTCTACCTGTTCTGCTGCGGCCGAAGGATCGGCCCTGACCTCGGCCCCGGCGCCACGGCGCTGCGTGCGCAGTGCTCGGGCCGGATTTGCCACCGGGTCAACGACCCTGAGACTGCGACCATGACGCTCGGCGACCTCGACCCCGCCGCCCTAGTCTCCGCCCGCGCCATCACCGCAGAGACACCGGGCGCCGCGATCGTCGCCTCACAAGACGGCCAGTGGTACCGGGCTCGCTCCTTCTACGTCACCGAGCAAGCCGCCGAACAAGCGGCGAACGCTCACGCGCACCTCGCCCCGGCCTGGGACGAGATCACCGCCCACCTGCCCAAACCCATCACTGCCTGAAATCCGCCTGAACTCATGAAGGCAGGAACGATGCGACGCTTGGCCTGCTGGCTGCTCGACACCTGTACTTCGCTGCTGTACGGCCCTCAAACTGTCCTAGCATGACGAAGCCCAGGCCGAGAGCGACTCTCTAACCTGGGCTTACGCGTGTGGAGCCTAGGAGATTCGAACTCCTGACATCCTGCTTGCAAAGCAGGCGCTCTGCCAGCTGAGCTAAGGCCCCTTGAGCGAACGAAAGCTAGCTTACCGAACCTACGCGGGTACCTGCGTCGTGCCGAGGTCGTCCGTGAGGATCAGGTCGGGGAGGCTGCTGATCGACTCCAGGAGATGGGTGGCACCCCCTTTGACCAGGCGTTCGCGGCTGTGGACGCCGGTGAGGACGCCGGCCACGATGGCGGCGCCGGCGCTGCGGCCGCAGAGCATGTCGCTTTCGGAGTCGCCCGCGACCGCCACCTGGCGGACGTCGGGGATGCCGAGGCGGAGCACGGCGTGCAGGACCATGTCGGGCCAGGGGCGGCCGCGGCCGCCCGCGTCTTCGGGGGTGATGGCGAGGTCGACCTTGTCATGCCAGTTGAGCATGGCGAGGACCCGGCTCAGCGTGGTGCGGCTGAAGCCGGTGATCAGGGCGACGTGGACGCCGGAGCCCCGGAGTTTGTCGAAGACCTCGATGACGCCGGGCGTCGGGATGAGGCCGGCGCGTTCGATGGCGCCCTCGTAGGAGCGTTCGAACGTGAGGTTCGCCGCCTGGGCCTGTGCTTCGTTGTCGGGGAAGATCCCGCGGAAGACATCGATGGTCGGGCGGCCCCGGGACCGGTGCACGTGAACCATGGCACGTGCGTAGGCCCCGGTCCCGGGGACTATGCCCTGGGTCGCGATCGCCTCGGCGAACGCGCGCTCGACCATGGCGATGTCACCGACCGTGGTGCCTGAAAGGTCCAGGCACGCCAGTTTGATGGGGATGACGTCACTCATCGCCTCGCCGGTCGGTTAGTTCTCGCTACCGGTCGCCTCGGTCCACAGATCGAGCTCGGCGCGGTCAGCCTGCACCTTGCGCCAGATCAGCAACCCCCCAAGGGCGACCAGCGCCAGAACAAGCAGCTTCTTCACGGTGTGACCCCACTTCTTCGACGGTCTCACCTGCCGGGGTGAGACCCAACGGTTGACTTGCAGCCTAGCAAGTGATGGCAGCGGTCCTACGTACCCATCAGTTGGATCATGCCAAATGCGGCGGGTGAGTGCGCGAGGAAGAAAGTCCCCTCCGTCGGGCATACCCCAGGGGGGTAGGGTGTTAGAGTCTGCAGAGCAGACAGCACGAGTTTACGAAGGAGCACGACATGAGCACCGCCACCTTCACCGTGAACGGCATGACCTGCGGCCACTGCGTGAGTTCGGTCAAGGAGGAGGTCGGGGAGGTCGCCGGCGTCACGTCCGTGGAGGTCGACCTGGCGAGCGGCCTGCTGACCGTGGTCAGCGACGCCCCCGTCGACCGGTCCGACATCAGCAAGGCCGTCGAAGAGGCCGGTTACGAGCTGGCCGGGTAGGCGGCTCAGTGCCGGCGGCCGAAGAACCGCCGGGCGCGGTCGCCTGAGAGCGGCGCGTCGTCCGGCGGTGTCGGCTGCCGTACGATCACGACGGTCGTACGGGCGTGCCGCGCGCAGTACATGCTGGTCGAGGGCAGGAACATCCTGCTGATCAGCCCGCGCCTGCCCCGGCCGAGCACCAGCAGATCACCCTCGCCCGCCAGGTCGACGAGGTGATAGCCGGGGTCGCCGACCCTGGCCAGCATGGCGACGGTGAGGTCGTCGGGCACGCCGCCCGCCACGTCGTCGAACACGCCCGCCACCACCTCCGCGCAGCGGGCCTCCTCCCCCTGTCTGACGGCGTGCTGCACGGGCAGCGCCTCGGGGAACGGATGCACGGGAGCCCGGCTGACGTGCACGGCGACCAGCGCCATGCGGTGGAGCCTGGCCACGCCGATCGACCAGGCCAGCGCCCAGCGCGAGGCCGGGGACTCGTCCACTCCCACGATCAGCCTCGGGCCGCCAGGCAGGTCCTGATCCACCACGCCCCTCCCTCGGGTGGTTGAGGTACCCGACCATATTGCTCCCTCCAGCCCGTTACCGGGAGGTGGGAATCGCGAACCTCTTTACTCCTAGACCAGGTTGAGCAAGTCGTCGTAAAGAGCGGCGCGTTCCTGCTCCGTGAGCGTCGCGTACGGGCGGGCGGCGCGGCGGTTCGTACCGGACTCGACGCGGTCGCGCAGCGGGCCGGGGCGGAGGGCGACGATTTCGGCCGCCGTGAGCCCTTCGGCCTGCCAGGACGCGGCGTGACAGTCGGCGCGGTGGTAGCGGAGCGCGGCCAGGCGGTTGAACAGGAGCACACCGGGAGGGGTTCCGTCCGGTTCGTACGGCGGGGCCATGACGGCGAGGGCGCCGCCCGGGTCGTGTCTCGCCTCGTCGAGCACCCGGCCCACCAGGGTGGCGGGGCCGGTCACGTCCGGCCAGATGCGGGTCACGGCGGCCGCGTGCGCGGCGTAGAGGTCGTGGACGGCCGCCAGGCCCTGGCCGGTGAGGCGCAGTACGCCGTCCTGCTCGGTCAGGGCGCCCTCGTGGAGGTGGGCCCGGAGGTCCCGTTCGCGTTCGTCGGCGTCGCCGTACCGGTAGACGGTGGCGAGGTCGTCCCGGGTGACGGGGCGGAGCGGGAGGACGTAGCGGAGGTCGTTCAGGAGCCCGTCGGGGGGACGGCGGGCGGAGGCGTGCACGTTGACGTGGACCGCGTCGATGACGGGCGCGATGGCCGCGGCGAATGACGGCAGGTCAGGAAATTTCGGCATTGGGGGTCATTTAAGCAGCGCTCCCCTCCTTCAGAGCGCCGTGCAGGAAGATCTCGACGAGCTGGGCCGTACCGAGCTCGTCGGGGCTCATGCCAGGGCAATCCCTCGGCGAACGGGCGGCAGGCGGGCGTGCCATGATGGCGGCATCGTGTCTTCAAGCCTGCCGTTCCGCCTGATCCGCACCGCGGTGTTCGCCGGGGTGTGCCTCGGGCTGGGCGTGGTGGCGCACGTGTTCGGCGGCGGGAGCGTGACCGGGTCCGCCCTGGTGGCGGGGTTCGCGGCGGCGTTCTGCCTGGCGCTGCCCGTCGCGGGGCGCGAGCGCGGCGCGTACGTGATCATGCCCTTGCTGGGCACGGCGCAGGCCGTGCTGCACGTGCTGTTCTCGCTGGCGCACGCCGGGTCGGCGGCCGAGGCGGTGGCGCACGTCGCACACGCCTCCTCCTCCGGGCTGGCGCCCGGGCTCGGCATGCTGGTCGCCCACGGGTGGGCGACCGCGCTGACCGCGCTCTGGCTGGCGCGCGGCGAGGCGGCCCTGTGGGGGCTGCTGCGGCGGCTGGTCACGCGGCTGCTCGCCGTGCTGCTGCCGGTGCTCGACACTCCTTTCTCCGCCCCTCGTACGGTCGAGCCGCCGGTGCTGCGTTCGGCCGTGCTGCGGCACGTCGTCAGCCTGCGCGGGCCGCCCCGGGTCGTCGGAACCCACTGATTCTCCTTCCGACGATCCACACCCTGTGCATGCCGTACGCGCGCGTCACAGGGTGAAGAAAGGCATGTCCGATGTACGTTCGTCCTGCGCTCCTGCTGGCTGCCGTCGTGGCGTTGAGCGGGTGCGGCACCGCCACCGAGAGCACCACGGCCACCGCGACCCAAGGGCCCACCGCCGCCGCCGTCCCCGCGGCCCAGGGGCTGACCATCACCGATCCCTGGGTGAAGACGGTCAAGAAGGGCATGACCGCCGCCTTCGGAACCCTCGTCAACAACACCGGCGCCGACCTGACCGTCACCGCCGGGGCCTCGCCCCTCTCGCCCACGATCGAGCTCCACGAGGTGGTCGACTCGGGAGGGAAGATGGTGATGCGCCCGAAGGAGGGCGGGTTCGTCGTCCCGGCCGGTGGCAAGCACGAGCTGCGGCCCGGCGGCGACCACATCATGCTCATGGGCGTCACCGAAGAGGTGAAGCCGGGCGCGCGGATCCCGTTCACGCTCACCGTGAAGGGCGGGGCGCCGCTGGAGTTCACCGCCATCGGCAAGGATTTCGCCGGTGGCAAGGAGGACTACCAGCCCGGCATGGAGCACTGATGTCCGGGATCAGCCGGCGTGGGCTGTTCGTGGCCGGGGCCGCCACTGCCGCCGCCACCGCTGTGGGCGGCAGCGCCCAGGCGTCGGCGGGCTCCGGGGTGGAGGCGTTCCACGGGACGCACCAGGCCGGGGTGGCGACGGCTCCCCAGGCGCACGCCGTGTTCGTGGCCTTCGACCTGCTGCCCGGCACCGACAAGGAGGCGCTGACCCGGCTGCTGCCGCTGCTGACCGACGACGCCCGCCGCCTCACCCAGGGGCAGCCCGCATTGGCCGACACCGAGCCCGAGCTGGCCGCCGGTCCGGCGCGGCTGACCGTGACGTTCGGGTTCGGGCCGGGGCTGTTCAAGGCGGCGAAGGCGGAGTCGCCCCTGCGGCCGCTGCCCGCGTTCGAGACGGACAAGCTGGACAAGCGGTGGAACGGCGGCGACCTGCTGGTGCAGATCTGCGCCGACGACAACCTGACGGTCGCCCACGCCCTGCGGATGATCGTCAAGGACGCGCGGTCCTTCGCCCGGGTCCGGTGGACGCAGCGTGGCTTCCGCAGCTCCGCCGGAGCGCCGGGCGTCACGCAACGCAACCTGATGGGCCAGCTCGACGGCACCGTGAACCCGACGGACCTGGACAAGGCCGTATGGATCACCGACGGCCCGGAATGGCTGCGCGGCGGCACCACGCTCGTCTTCCGGCGCATCCGCATGAACCTGGAGACCTGGGACGCCGCCGACCGGGTGGCCAGGGAGTTCACCATCGGCCGCCGCCTCGACACCGGCGCCCCGCTGACCGGCCGGGCCGAGCACGACGAGCCCGACTTCGACCGGCTGAACGGGTTCGGCTTCCCGGTCATCTCCGAGTACGCGCACATCAGGCGGGCCCGTACCGCCGATCCCGGCCTCCGCATCCTGCGCAGACCGTACAACTACGACGAAGGGATCAGCGCGGACGGGACCTCGGATTCCGGGCTGCTGTTCGCCTCCTACCAGGCGGACGTGGAGCGGCAGTTCGTCCCCGTCCAGCAGCGGCTGGCGGAGGGGGACCTGCTCAACGAATGGGTGACGACGATCGGCTCGGCCGTGTTCGCCGTCCCGCCCGGCTGCACGGCCGACGGCTGGATCGGGGACAGGCTGCTGTCGTGACCCGGGCGTGGCCCGTGCCGCCTGGTGCGGGCCACGGCATAGTGGTTCCCGTGAACCGGGTGATCATGGCGGTGCTCCTGGCGCTCCCGCTCGCGGTGTCCGGGTGCGGCGGTGGCGAGCGCGAGGTGACGGCGGAGGACGTGCTGCGCTACCGCGCCCGGATCGAGCACTCGTCCGTGGACGTCTCCCTGATCACGTCCTGGGCCGACTACCCGGCCGTGGAGACGCCCGAAGCGCTGGCCGCCCAGGAGGGGACGGTCGTCGGCGGGGTCGTCGACGACTGGCAGCAGGGGCCGGCGGCTGCGACCTACCCGGGCGGGCCGCTGGACTACCTGATGCTCATGCGGGTGCGGGTGACCGATCCGGTGAAGGGCGCCACGGCCGGCTCGTACGTGTTCGCCGGGTTCGACCAGGGCGCGGTGGTCAGGGATGCCACCAGGGCCGCAGCAGACTGGCTGCCCGCGAAGGGCGTCGCCGACTACCGGCGCGCGATTCCCCCGGGGACGAAGGTCGTGCTGTTCGGCGACCCGCGTCCCCCGCTCGGGAACATCGTGAAGCCGGGCGATCCGCTGCCGGAGGGGGCGAGGATCATGTCCACGCCGCCGCAGGGGGTGGTCCTGGAGGATGCCGAGCTGGGGGTGCTGGTGGGCGGGATGGACCGGCTCGACCACGGCGGACCGGCCTGGCTGGAGTCCGCCACGGTGGCCGAACTGGTCGAACGGCTCAGGTCCCGGTGAACTCCGGCTACGGGAATCGGTTCAGGATCCGGCGTGGGCACGGCGGACGACGGACCCTCGGCCGGGCTTGGTGATGATCAGGTCGCGTTCGCGGAGGATGGCGAACGCCTTGCGGATGGTGTCACGGCCAACGCCGAAATAGCTCTGGAGCTGCACTTCCGACAGGACGGTACGCGGCGGGTAGGTGCCGTTACGGATGCCTGCTGTGACCCATTCGGCTATCTGCTCGTACCGGTAAAGCTCAGGGTTCCAGTCCTCTTCCGTCCAGGGCGCGTCAGGCAACATCACAGGCAGACCTTAGACCGACATTGACTTACAGACATATACACAACAGTACAGGTCATGGAGGGGATAGGACTAGACAGGTAGGTATAGGCCTGGTTAAAGTTCGTGCCACCCAAGGAACGAAAGGCGGAGGAGATGAAGTGATGGATCTGTACGGCAAGCCCCTCGGAGAGGTGCCGTACACCAAGATGTGCGGCGGCAACCAGCAAGAGGAGGAGATGGACACCTGCGTCCTGATCACTCCGATTCCCGGTGCTGACGACGCCTACGCCCTGCGCGACTCGAAGAACCCGGATGCCGGAACACTCCGGTTCACCGGCGACGAGCTTCGCGCGGCCGGCCTGACCATGCTCTAGGCATCTCCGGAATAGGCGGTCCCTGCCTGATCGAAGCAAGCAGGGGCCGCCACCCACACATTACCGGGAGCGCTGTTGAGCATGCATTGGCACGCCTATCAGTGGATCGGCGCCGGAGCCGACCGCGGCAACGAGTCCGAGCGACGGCCCAGTTCGCCTGACTTCTCCACGTCGATGCTGCCACCGATGCGGACCGGTGACTGGCTCGCCAAACCCGCCGCACAGATCCGAGCGACGTTCGACAACATCGACGCGGCGATGTCCTGGCTTGGCTCGGAGTATGGCCAGGTGCGTAACACTCTGCTGCGGCCCGAGGGTCTCCCACTTGAGGATCGACTGGCGATTGCTCGCGACCTGCTGCCTCGCGGCGTTGACGTGCAATGGGGTGAGTGGCTGCACGGCGGCCGGTTCGTCACGATCGGCCTGATCTGCTGCCCTAACCGCCACGTCACCCATCCATGCCCATCCCGCCTACACGCCCGGTGATCGGCCCCCTGGAGCTCGGGCGCCGCCAGGCGCCCGTCCTGGCAGGCAGCCCGAGCGGAGCGAGGACCACGAGGGGTCGGGCCCCCGGCCCGACTGGGAACGAACGCCTGAGCCCCCAGGCGCGACAGCGCCGACGGCGAAGCCCGCTCGCCAGGGCGGGCGGCCCCGGCCCACCCCTCAGACGGTCAACGGGTGGGTTGGGGGAGGCAGCCCGAGCGGAGCGAGGACCACCAGGGGTCGGGCCCCGGCCCGACCGGGAACGAACGCCTGAGCCCCCAGGCGCGACAGCGCCGACCGCGAAGCCCGCTCGCCAGGGCGGGCAGCCCCGGCCCACAACGGGTGGCGTCAAGGGGCCGCCAGTGCCTCCGTAGGCGACAGGCGTGACGCCCTGATGGCCGGGTAGAGCCCCGCCACCGCCCCGATCACCAGCGTCGCCGCCAACCCGCCCGCCGTGGCCTCGGCCGGAATGACGCTGGGCCATCCCTCGTACGTGGCGTATCCCACGGTCACCACCGCCCCGATGCACACGCCCCCCACCCCGCCCATCGCCGACAGCAGCAGCGACTCGGCGAGGAACTGGGTCCGGATCTGCCCCCGGGTAGCCCCGAGCGACCTGCGCAGCCCGATCTCCGAGCGCCGTTCCAGCACCGAGATGACCATGGTGTTGGCCACCCCCACCCCGCCGACGATGAGCGCCACCGCCCCCACGCCCAGCAGCAGCCCGGTGAACGCCTGCTCCGTAGCCTGTTTGGCCGCCAGCGCGTCGGAGGGCCGGGAGATGTCGATCTCGTTGGACGCCTCGGGGTTGGCGGTGCCGGCGAGGACCGACCGTACGGCCTCCATCCGGTTTTCGTCGACGCGCGTGTAGAGGGTGGTCGGGTGGCCGTCGTAGTCGAGGATGCGTTCGGCGGCGGGCCAGCCGACGAGGGCGCCGGTGTCGAGGTCGGCGGCGAGGGCGACGGGGTGGAGGATGCCGACGACGGTGAAGCGTTCGCCGCCGATGACGACCTGGGCGTCGGGGCCGGCGGCGGTGATGCCGAGCCGTTGGGCGGCGGTGGCGCCGAGGACGACGGCGGGGTAGGTGTGGGTGGCGGCGTTGAGCCAGGTGCCGCTGCGCAGGGTGGCGCCGAGGACCTGGGGCAGGTCGAGGCGGGCGGCGTAGGCGGCGAGGCCGCCGGTCTGGGCGGCGGGGATCTGTTCGGACCGGTAGACCTTGGCTTCGGGGATCTCGCCCATGGCGGAGACGGCCTGGACGGGGCCGATGCGTTCGATCATGGCTTCGGCGTCGACGGGCATCTTGGCCTGTTCGCCCAGGATGGTCTGCCCGGAGGAGACGGTGAGCAGGTTGGTGCCGAGGGCGGAGAGCTGGCGGTCGAGTTCGGCGCCGGACGAGGAGGAGATGCCGACGACGCCGATCATGGCGGCGATGCCGATGGCGATGCCGAGTGCCGACAGGAAGGCGCGCAGGGGGCGGGTGCGCAGGCCGACGGCGCCGACGCGCATCACGTCGCGGGGGCGCATCCTGGCCACGGTGAGGGGGGCGGTCATCTGGTGGCTCCGGTGAGCGCGGCGGAGTCGGCGACGATACGGCCGTCGCGCATGCGTACCTGCCGGGGCAGGCCGCCGGCGATCTCCCGATCGTGGGTGATGATCACGATGGTGGTGCCGGCGGCGTGCAGGTCGTGCAGCAGTTCCATGACGCCGGCGCCGGAGACGGAGTCGAGGGCGCCGGTGGGTTCGTCGGCGAGCAGGAGCGGCGGGTCGCCGGCGACGGCGCGGGCGATGGCGACGCGCTGGCGTTCGCCGCCGGACAGTTCGTGGGGCTCGTGGTCGATGCGGTGGCCGAGGCCGACGCGGTCGAGGGCGGCGCGGGCGCGGCGGCGGCGTTCGGCGAGCGGCAGGCCGCTGTAGAGGAGGCCGTCGGCGACGTTGTCCAGCGCGGCGACCCTGGCGGCCAGGTGGAAGTGCTGGAAGACGAAGCCGATACGGGTGCCGCGCAGCGCGGAGAGCTGGTTGTCCGACAGCGTGGACACGTCGTGGCCGTCGATGCGCACGGTCCCGCTGGTGGGCCGGTCGAGGGTGCCGATGGTGTTGAGCATCGTGGACTTGCCGGACCCGGACGGGCCGACGATGGCGACGAGCTCGCCGTGCCGGATCTCCAGGGAGACGGAGGCCAGCGCGGTGACGCCGCCGGGGTAGGTCTTGCTCACGTCGGTCAGGGAGATCATGAGGCGGCCGTCCCCACGGTCATGCCTTCGGCCAGGCCCTCGCCTTCGATCTCGACGCGCCCGCCGGAGAACAGGCCGGTCTCGACGGCGACGTACCGGGTGGTGGCGCCCTCGACGATCTCGACGCCGAAGCCGCCTTCGCGTAGGGCGACGAGTGAGGCGATGGGCACGGTGAGGACGTTCTCGCGCTTGTCGGCGGTGAAGGTGACGTCCACGGCGGCGTTGTCGAGGCCGGCGGCCTTCTTCCTGTCCTTGGCGTCGAGCGTGACGAGCGCTTCGATCTTGGTTTCCGGGTCCTGGTTGCCCTCCCCCGGCACGATGACGGTGGCGACCTCGGTGACCCTGCCGCGCGCGGTGCGGCCGTCGGGCAGCGTGACGGACACCTTGGCCTTCTCCTTGGCCAGCCGCTGGTCCTCGGCGTCGAGCCGGACGGTGACGACCTTGGTGGTGCCGGTGTAGGACAGCACCTTCTGGCCCGGGGAGGCGGGCTGGCCGACCTGGGCGTCCAGCGTGTCGACGCGGACCTTGCCGTCGGCGAACACGACCCGGCCGAGCTCGACCACGCCGGTCTGTTCGAGGCCGCGGTCCTCCTGCCATTCCATGACGGCGGCGGCGGTGGCATAGGTATACTCGTCGTCGACGGTGAAGCCGTCGTAGCCGAGCTTGCTGAGGTTGCGTTCCAGGTTCTCGACGTCGCGGCCCTCGACGCCGTCGCGGAGGTCCCGGTACGCGGGCGTGGACCCGTACATGAGGACGACCGGATCGTTGTCGACGCGGTAGAGCGATCGGCCGCGGGTGATGGTGTCGCCGCTGTCCGGCAGCCAGGTGATGGTGCCGGGCTTGCGGTTGACGGCGGTGGTGGCGGGGCCGTAGCCGAGTTCGCCGTCGGCCTCCAGCGTGTCCTCCAGGGTCTCCTTGGCGATCTGGGTGGTGGCCGGGGGGAGCGCGGCGGCGGCGCTCGCGGGTTCGCCGGTGCGGTCGAGCATGCGGACGGTCACGGCCGCCGCCGCTCCGGCGAGGGCGACGGCGACGAGCAGTCCGATGATCTTTCTCCCCCGGCCGCGGCGGCGGCGCGGCCGGTCGGACCCCGTCGTCGAGCCCGTCTGGTCGTCGAGGGCGGCCGGACCCATCAAGAACCTCCCATGGTGTCGTCCATCTGGCAGGTCTTCTGGGCTGCTTCGAAGTCAGGGTCGTCGGCGACGTTCTTGGTCATCCTGAGCATGCCGCCGTCGGGGTCGGGGAACTCCTCGACGCCGTTGTCGCGCATGCACTGGGCGAGCTTGCGGAGCTTCTCGGCGCCCTGCGGGTTGCCGTTGCCGCCCATGCCGCCCTTGGGCCGCAGGTCCTCGCAGGCCTTCTGGGCCTTGTCCATGGCCTCCTTGCTGCCGGGGCCCATCGTCATCTTGACGCCCTGGCCGGGCTTGGGGTCCTCGATGTCGATGCCGTTCTCGCGCATGCACTGCGCCCATTTCACGCCCTGGGCGCCGGGGTCGAGGCTGGGCTGGGCACTGGCGGTGGACTGCCCGCCGCTGACGGAGGCCACGCCGTCGCCGGTGCCGGCGTCGGCGCCGCAGGCCGTGAGTGACAGTGCGAGCACGGCGATCACGCCAAGGGTTCGCATCCGGTGTTCTCCTCGTTCCGCGCGGCCGGTCGGGTGCCGGCCGTCGAGACGCAAGAGAACAGGCCGGGCTGTTTCTCCGCTGTTTCCGCCGGCGCTAACGGGGAGTAAACATCACATCCGTCACGATCGTCCCAGGTCAACGGAAGGGCATGGGCATGCGCGTGCTGGTGGTGGAGGACGAGCGGATTCTCGCCGACGCGATCGCCGAGTGGCTGCGGGACGAGACGCACGCGGTCGACACCGCGCACGACGGCGAGGCGGCGCTGGAGCGGATCGCGGTCAACGACTACGACGTGGTCATCCTGGACCGGGACCTGCCGCTCGTGCACGGCGACGACGTGTGCCGGGAGCTGGTGGCGTCGGAGTCGACGGCGCGGGTGCTGATGCTGACCGCCGCCGGGGAGATCGGCGACCGGGTGACGGGGCTGTCGCTGGGCGCCGACGACTATCTGGCCAAGCCGTTCGCGTTCGTGGAGCTGGCCGCGCGGGTGCACGCGCTGGGGCGGCGGGCGCGCCCGGCCGCGCCGCCGGTGCTGCGGCGGGCCGGGATCACGCTCGATCCGGCCCGCCGCGAGGTCTATCGCAACGACCGGTACGTGCCGCTGTCGAACAAGGAGTTCGCGGTGCTGGCCGAGCTGCTGCGGGCCGACGGGGCGGTGGTGTCCACCGAACAGCTGCTGGAGAAGGCATGGGACGAGCACGCCGACCCGTTCACGGGCGTGGTGCGGCTGACGATCCTCAAACTGCGCCGCAAGCTCGGCGACCCGCCGATCGTGGAGACCGTGCTGGGCGCCGGATACCGCATCTCATGAGGTCGATCTCGCTGCGGGTCCGGCTCACCGTCGTCTACGGCGCGGTGTTCCTGGTGGCCGGGCTGGTGCTGCTCGGCGTCACGTACCTGCTGTTCAACCAGGAGGTGACCCGGATCTTCGAGAACAAGTACGGCGACCGGGACGACAGCGGGAACAGGAAGTTCCTCAGCATCATGGTGGACGGGGTGCCGCTCGGCCCGGAGGCGTCGCTCGCGCTCATCCGGCAGCAGGAGGAGGAGTTGCGCGGCGCGGCGCTCACGTCGCTGATCGTGCAGGGGCTGATCGCGCTGGCCGTGGTGGGGGTGCTGGCGTTCGGGCTGGGCTGGCTGGTGGCCGGCCGGGTGCTGGCGCCGCTGCACCGGGTGACCGCGACCGCCCGGCAGATCGCCGCCGCCCCGATCGCCGACCGGGGCCTGGCCGCACGGATCGCCCTGGACGGCCCCCGGGACGAGGTCAAGGAGCTGGCCGACACCTTCGACACGATGGTGGAGCGGCTGGCCCACTCCTTCGACGGCCAGCGCCGGTTCGTCGCCAACGCCTCGCACGAGCTGCGCACCCCGCTCACGCTGAACCGGGCGCTGGTGGAGCTGGCCATGCACCGGCGTACGGCCTCCGCGGACGTCAAGCAGCTCGGCGAGAGCCTGCTGGAGATCAACGCCAGGCACGAGCGGCTCATCTCGGGCCTGCTGCTGCTGGCCCGCGCCGAGCACGAGATCGCCGACCGCTCGCCGGTCGACCTGGCCGACGTGGTGTCGCACGTGGTGGGCCAGACGGCGCCGGAGGCCGCGCAGGAGAAGGTGACGGTGCACGAGGAGGCGTTCCCCGCGCCCACCAGCGGTGACGCGCTGCTCCTCGAACGCCTGGTGACGAACCTGGTGGAGAACGGCATCCGGCACAACACGCACGACGGCACCGGCTGGGTCAGGGTGTCGAGCCGGAGCGCGTCGGGCGGGCAGGTCACGGTGACCGTGGTCAACACCGGGCCGGTCGTGCCGCCGTACGACATCCCGGAGCTGTTCAAGCCGTTCCGCAAGCTGGGCGGGGACCGGCTGGTGACGGGGCGGAGCGCCGGGCTGGGCCTGTCGATCGTCCGGTCGGTGGCGCGCGCGCACGGCGGCGACGTGACGGCGCGCCCGCGCGAGGGCGGCGGGCTGATCATCACGGCGACGCTGCCGAGAGCGGCGACCTGGATGCCGTGACGCCGGCCAGACGCGGCCCCTTAACACGGGATTCCGACCGGGTTATGTTGAGATCATCATGCGCAGCGCGATCAAGGTGCTGCTCGCCGACGACCAGACGCTGCTGCGCCGCGCGCTGGCCGCGCTGCTGCGGCTGGAGCCCGGTCTGGAGGTCGTCGGCGAGGCGGCCGACGGGGACGAGGCGCTGGCCGCGGCCGGCCGGCTGCGCCCCGACGTGGTGCTGCTCGACATCCAGATGCCCGGCAGGGACGGCCTGACCACGGTCGCCGGGCTGACGGAGCTCGGCTGCCGGGTGATCATGCTGACGACGTTCGGCAGGCCGGGCTACCTGAGCAGGGCGATGGCGTCGGGCGCGGCCGGGTTCGTGGTCAAGGACGTCTCCCCCGAGGCGCTCGTCGAGACGATCAGGAAGGTGCACGCCGGGCTGCGCGTGGTGGACCCGGTGCTGGCCGCCGAGTCGCTGGCCGGCGGTCCCTGCCCGCTGACCTGGCGGGAGCGGGAGATCCTGCTCGCCGCCGCCGACGGCGGGACCGTCGCCGACCTGGCCCGCCGGTTCAGCCTGTCGGAGGGCACGGTGCGCAACCATCTGTCGTCCGCGATCGGCAAGACGGGGGCGCGCACCCGAGCCGAGGCGGTCCGGATCGCCGACGAGCGCGGCTGGCTGTGAGCCTCAGGGCACCTGACCGGCCTCGTCCACCAGGGCCGTGGCCAGCACGGGCATCGCGAACTCCGTGCCGTCGCGCACGGCCTTCCAGCCCAGGTAGTCGTAGTCGACGGGGTCCAGGATCGTGTAGCCCTTCCCCGCCTCCCCGAGGTCGAGCACGACGCCGAGGCCCTTGCGGCCGAAGCCGGCGTCGACGTTCTCCTCGATCCGGACGTTCGGGATCCTGCCCAGGGCCCGGAACATGGCCGCGGCCTTCTCCGGCGGGATGATCGGCCCGAACTTCAGATACCACTGGATCGTGCCGAAGGCGTTCACGTCGTCCTCGGTGCCGGGCGGGCAGTTCGGCTGGCAGATGGACCCGGCCCGGGGGGCGAGCGTGCGGATGTGCGCCAGCAGCCGGTCGGGGTCGTCGGGCAGGCGCTCCAGCTCGGCCTGCGTCTTGCCGGGGTTCGCCGGGCCCTTCTCGGCCTCGCTGATCTTGAGTTCGCCGCCGGGCTCGCGGATGGCCGCCAGCTTGCCGTCCATCCGGGTCCAGGACTCGTACACGGGCAGCTCGGGGACCGGCTGGCCCTCTTTCATGTAGATCCACTGGTCAGGCCGGATGTCCGGCATGTCGGACTTCTCGGCGACGAGCGCGGCGTCCTCCAGCACGGCGGCGGCGGTGAGCGGCGGCGGCTTCACCGCGGGCTCGTCGTCACGCAGCACCGCGAACCCGGCCGCCGCCAGCCCGAAGGCCCCCACCAGTGCCACCCCCAGCCGCCAGCGGGGAAGCCGGCGCGCGCCGCCGCCGGCCGCGGCCGTCATGGCCGACCGCAGCCGGGCCTCCTCGGCGCGTACGTCCAGGTCGCGCGGAACCTCGTCCCGCAGCCGGGTGAGCAGCTCCATCTCATCCACGTCCGTACTCCTCGCTCGTAGCGGTGGGGTCGACCTCGCCCAGTGCCCGGCGCAGCTTCTTCCTGGCCCGGAAGACCCGTGAGCGCACCGTCCCCACGGCCACGCCGAGCGACCTGGCCGCGTCCTCGTAGCTGAACTCGCCCCACGCCACCAGCAGCAGCGCGTCCCGGTGCCCGGCGGGCAGGCCCGCGAGCGCGGCAGCCAGCCGGCCGCGCACCTCGGCGGCGGCCACCCGGCCCTCGACGCGATCGGTGAACGGCTCCACGACCGGGTCCGCCCCCGTACGGCTCAGGGCCCGGTAGAGGGAGATCTCGCTGCGGCGGTGCCTGCCGATGAGATTGGTGGCGATCCCGTACAGCCAGGGGCGCGCGTCGGCGCGGGTCAGGTCGTACGTGCCGCGCTGCCGGAAGGCGGCGGTGAACGTCTCCGCCACGACGTCCTCGGCCGCCTCGACGCCCAGCCGGCGGACCACGTACCGCTTGAGCGCGGGCGCGTGCCGGGTGAACAGGGCGGCGAACGCCTCGGGATCGTGCCGGGAGCGCGCGATCACCTCGGCGTCACCGGCCGTCCCGGGCTCGGCGAGCGGCGAGCGCTGTTGTCGCATCTCAAGGACCTTTCGGGGTGGGCACTGACATGAGTGATTGCCACCCCGCGCGGTCACGGTTCCCGCTTTTTCACGAAAAAGTACGGACGGCCTCCAGGCAGCGTTCCACCACCGGGCGCGGATCGAAGGCGTAGGACCCGTCGCCGAACAGCTCGAACGTCATCGCCCCGCCGTACCCCCGGCGGCCCAGCGCCTCCAGGTAGTCGCCCAGCGGCAGCTCCCCGTCACCCCAGGCCAGGTGCCCGGCGGGGCTCCCGTCGATCAGGTGCACGTGACGGACCCGGTCGCCGAGCGCGTCGAAGTAGTCGTCCACGCCCTCCCCCGCCGTCGCCATGCCGACGGTGTCGAGCACCGCTCCCAGGTTCGGCGCGCCGATCTCGTCCAGCATCCTGGCCAGCGTGCGGGAGTCGTTGACCAGGTTGGACTCCACCCGCTGGAGCGGTTCGAGCACGCACGTGACGCCCAGCGCGCCCGCGTAGGCGGCGATCTCGCCGACGGCGTCGACCGAGCGCCGCCAGGCGGCCTCGACCGGTTCGTCCTCGAACCCGCGCCCCGGCGTGAGCAGCAGCAGCTCGGCCCCGAGCTCCACGCACAGCTCGGCGGCGCGGCGGAACATCGCGACGCTCTCGGCCCGCAGCCAGGTCACCGGCGAGGCCACGTTGACCGGGTACATCACCTGCTCGGGGGTCAGGCAGCGCACCCGCAGCCCGCGCGATTCGGCCTGCCGCCGGATCGCCCGCGCCTCGGCGTCGCTCGCCCGGGGCACGTGCAGGTGCGGCGCGATCCCCCACAGCTCCAGCTCGGACCGACCGAGGTCGGCCGCGTCGTCGAGGAACCGCTCGAACGGCAGGTGCTGGTAGGAGAAGTTCGATCCGGTGATGTTCACGCTATTTCCCAATCCCGTCCGCCAGTCCTTTGACGATGTAACGCTGACCGAAAAGGAACAAGAGCACCACCGGCACCGCCGCGATGACCATCCCGGCGAACACGACGGGGAACTCGGTCCCGTGCTTGCTCATCAGGCTGGTCAGCCCGACAGGCAGCGTCTGCACGCCGCTGCCGCTGGTGAACACCATCGCGAACAGGTACTCGTTCCAGGTGAACAGGATCTGCAGCAGCACGACCGAGGTGATGATCGGCTTGCACATCGGCAGGATGATCCGCCAGAACGCGGTCCACCTCCCGGCCCCGTCCATCTCCGCCGCCTCGTCCACCTCGCGCGGCAGGTCGATCATGTACGCGCGGATGAGGAACGTCGTGAACGGGATCCGGAACGCCGTGTAGAGAATCAGCAGCGCCCAGAAGCTGTTGTAGAGCCCCATCGACTGGAACATCTTGACCAGCGGCACCAGCGCCACGGTCGGGGCCAGCATCAGCCCGCCGAGGATCAGCCCGGTGAACACCTTGTTGAGCGGGATGTCCACCCGGGTCAGCCCGTAGGCAGCCCAAGCGCTGACGAACACGGTGGCGACCGTCGAGGTCACGGTCACCAGCACGCTCGTGGTGAGGTAGCCGCTCACGCCCCGGTTCCACGCCTTGGCGTAGTTGGCGAAGCTCCAGTCCACCGGCAGCGCGAACGGGTCGCCGAACAGCTCGGCGTTGGTCTTGAACCCGTTGAGCACCATCCACAGCAGGGGATAGACCACGACCACCACGAGCGCGAGCAGGAACGCCCACGTGAAGACGCGCGCGAGCGCGCCCGCGAAGCTCAGCCGGCTCACCACTCCACCCTTCTCCTGCTGGTCACCCAGAGCTGCGCCAGCGCCACCGCGAGCGTGATCACGAACAGCACGGTCGCGATCGCCGCCGCGTAGCCGAAGTCGTTGCGCACGAAACCGCTGCGGTACAGCCACGTCCCCAGCACCTGGGTGGAGTTGTCCGGCCCGCCGCCGGTCATCACCATGACCTCGTTGAACACCTGGAACGCGCCCGAGATCGTGACCATGGTCATCAGCCCGGTCATCTCCCGCACCAGCGGCAGCGTCACGCTGAAGAAGCGGCGCACCGGCCCGGTCCCGTCGATGGCGGCGGCCCCGTAGATCTCCGACGGGATGCGCTGGATCGCCACCGCGAACAGCAGCGTCGAGTAGCCGAACCCCTGCCACTGGCTCATCGCGATGACGGCGAGCATGGCGGTGTCCTCCTGGCCGAGCCACGCCTGGGCCAGGTGGCCGAGCCCGGCCGCCTCCAGCGCGTGGTTGAGCACGCCGAGGTTGGGCTCGTACAGGAAGTAGAACAGCAGGCCCGCGACCGTCAGGGAGATCGCCGACGGGATGAAGTAGACCACCCGCAGGCCGCGCCGCCACCGCTCGGAGCGGACGCTCTCGATGAGCGCGGCCAGCACGAGCGCGCCGAACACCTGGACGGCGACGGAGATCGCCGCGTAGAGCAGGTTGTTGCCGAAGGAGGACCAGAAGACCGGGTCGCCGACGAGCTTGCGGTAGTTGTCCAGGCCGACGTATTCGCGGCTGCCGCTGTAGATGTCCCATTCCAGCGTGCTGAAGCCGAAGTTCTGCACCAGCGGCAGGTAGACGAACACGCCGACGAGGACGAGCGCGGGGACGACCCAGGTCAGGCGGATGATGGCGCGCACCGGCTCGCCTACCTGGCGGACGCCGAGGCCTGGCGCACGCTGTCGAGCACCTGCTCGGGAGTCTTGCCGCCGCTGATGAGCGCCTCGCCGCCCGACAGCCACGCGTCGGCGACCTCGGGCACGGTGACGGTGTCGAGCCAGATGGCCAGGCCGGACGCCTTGTTGACCAGGTCGATGCCCTCGTACACGGCCTTGCTGGAGGTCTCGGGGGTGACGGCTCCCACGACCGTGCTCGGCTGGCCGTACGGGGGCGCGGACAGGGTCTTGGCGTTGTCCGGGTTCGTCACGAACTTCATGAAGTCGACGGCCAGCGCGGCACGCGGCGAGGCGGCGTTGATCAGGTAGCCCTCGGGCGCGCCCTCGATCACCTTCGGGTCGCCGGCCGCGCCCTGGGGGACCGGCAGCGGGAAGATGCCGAAGTCGTCCGGCTTGACGACCTTGCCGGAGGTGGCGTTGTCGAACTCCAGGATCTCCTGGTAGTACATGGCCGCCTTGCCGTTGGAGAACGCCTCCTGCGCCGAGCTGTACAGCACGCCGTTGGTGCCCTCGCGGGTGTCGGTGCACTGGTCGACCAGCGTCTTGAACTGCTTGAGGGAGGCCACGTAGCCGGGGTGGTCGAGCTTGGCCGTCGCCGGGGCGAAGTCGGCGCGCAGCGTGTCGGGCGGCACGTTGTAGGCGAAGAGCTGCTGGAGGTAGTGCAGCGCGGGCCAGCCGTCCTTGTTGCCGAACGTGATCGGCTCGTAGCCGGCCTTCCGCAGCGTGGCGCAGCTCCCGATCAGCTCCTCGAACGTCTTCGGCACCTCGATGCCGGCCTTGGCGAAGGCGTCCTTGTTGTAGCCCATGAACTTGCCGTTGTTGTAGAGCGGGATGCCGTAGAACTTGCCGTCGTAGGCGAAGGCCGACAGTGACGCCTGGCTGAACGTCCTGCCCCAGGGGGTGTCCGGGCCGATCACCTTGGTGAGGTCGGCTGCCCGGCCGCCGCGCACGTAGTTCTCCGCCCAGTTGCCGGTCCAGGTGAAGAAGACGTCCGGCAGCGCGTTCGAGGCGGTGAGGGTCTTGAGCTTGTCCTTGATGCTCTGGTCGGTCTCCTGGATGAGCTCGACCTTCACCTCGGGGTGCGCGCGCTGATACTCGGCGGCGAGCTTCTCGAAGTAGGGGCTGAGCGGCTCCCCGGCGAACTTGGTGAGGACGCTCAGGGTGCCGGAGAACTCGGGCGTGGCGGTGACGTCGGCTGCCGGGGGAGCCTGGGCCGGCTCTCCTGCGCAGCCTGCGAGGGTGAGCACCGAGGTCCCGACGAGTGCCGCGAGCGTCGTCAGAGCGCGAGAGCGCATGGGCTTCCTTTCTCTCGGAGCTGGTGCCGAGCGACATTACAGCGATTCTGATACCGGTACCAGACCTGATTTCAAGATCTTCTGTTTGCCGACGTGTTGACGGGTTCAGTCGAGATATGCCACCGTGACCACCGCGTGATACCGGTATCAGGTTGAAAGGACGCGCAACATGCTCAAGTTCGATGAGCCGGAATTCGTCAAGCAGGCCGCCAGCGCCGTGGCCCTGCGCCCCAAGATCGAGGAGCTTGTCGATCGGCTGGTGGACGAGGGGTTCGACAACCTGCTGCTGGTCGGCGCCGGCGGCACCTACGCCCAGATGTGGCCGTACGAGCACCTGGCCCGGCGCACCTCGACGCTGGACGTGCGCTCGGCCATCGCGGCCGAGCTCGTCGTGACCGGCGACGCCAGGCTCGGCGAGCGCACCGTGGCCGTCTTCACCTCGGTCACCGGCACCACCGACGACGTGGTGCGGGCCATCGAGTTCTGCCGTGCCAAGGGCGCCCGCACGATCGGCTTCACCGGCTACGCCGACTCCCCCGTCGCCCAGCAGGTCGACGAGGCGCTGATCAGCGAGCCGAAGACGTGGCCGTTCGACTTCCAGATGCTGCTGTTCATGGGCCGCCTGCTGGAGCGCCGGGGCGAGTTCGACGGCTACGCCAAGCTCGCCGGCGAGCTGGCCGACATCCCGCGCGTCCTCGTCGAGGTGGCCAGGCAGGCCGAACCCGTGGCCGCCGCCTTCGCCGAGGCGCACCGCGACACCGACTACCACTTCCTCATCGGCGGCGGGAACCTGTGGGGGTTCACGTACCTGTACTCGATGTGCATCCTGGAGGAGATGCAGTGGCTGCGCACCACCCGCGTGCACAGCGCCGAGTTCTTCCACGGCTCCCTGGAGCTGCTCGAAGCCGGCACCAGCGTGCTGATCTTCCAGGGCGAGGACGAGTCGCGCCCGCTCACCGACCGGGCCATCGCCTTCGCCCGCCGCGTGTCGCAGGACGTCACCGTCTTCGACACCCGCGACTACCCGCTCGACGGCATCAGCCCCGAGTTCCGCGGCCTGCTCGGGCCGCTCGTCCTCGACACCGTGCTGAGCCGCGTCAGCAAGCACCTGGAGCGGGTCCGTGACCATTCGCTCGACCTGCGCCGCTATTACCGGGTGATGGACTACTGATGAAGGTGCTCGGCTTCGGCGACAACATCGTCGACCGGTTCCTCGACCGCGGCATCGACTATCCGGGCGGCAACAGCGTGAACGTGGCGGTGTTCGCCCGCCGCCTCGGCGTCGAAGCCGCGTACCTGGGAGTGTTCGGCGACGACGAGCTCGGGCCGTTCCTGCGCGAGTCGATCGCCGCCCAGGGCGTCGCCGTCGACCGGTGCGTGGTGCGGCCCGGCGAGACCGGCGTGTCACACCTGCGGGTCGACGACGGCGACCGCGTCTTCCTGGGCTGGAACGGCGGGGGAGTCACCGTGCGCGAACCGCTCGTCCTCGACGCCGGGCTCGTCGCGTACGCCTCCTCCTTCGATTTGGTCCACTCCAGCGTCTACTCGCGCAGCGAGAGCGAGCTGCCCAAGCTGCGCACCCGGGTCAGCTACGACCTGTCCAGCGAGGACGAGTTCCGCACCCCCGCCTACCTGGACCGGGTCTGCCCGCACGCCGACCTGGTGCTGCTGTCCTGCTCCCACCTGGACGTGCCCGCCACCGAGGCGCTGCTGGGGCAGGTCGTCCGGCGCGGCGCCGGGATCGCGCTGGCCACCCGCGGCGTCGAGGGCGCGATCGCGCACGACGGCGAGGTGACCGTGTCGGCCGGGGCGCTGCCCGTGGCCGAGCCGGTCGACACGATGGGCTGCGGCGACGCGTTCCTGGCCGGGTTCGCGGTCTCGCTGCTGCGCGCCGGCTGGCAGCGGGCGGCGCTGGAGCGGGCGCTGCGCGACGGCGCGACGGCCGCCTACGAGCAGTGCCTGGTCGAGGGCGCGTTCGGCGGCGGGCGGCCGATCTTGTCTAGAATCGAGAAATGAGGGACGGCATCCATGCCTGCTGATCGGGGGCAGGCGGCGGGCCAGCCGACGATCTCCGAGGTGGCCGCCGAGGCCGGCGTCGGCCGCGCCACGGCGGCGCGCACGCTCGGCGGCTATGGATACGTCAGCCCCGAGCTGCGCGAGCGGGTGCTCGCCGCCGCCGAGAAGCTGGGCTACCGCGCCAACAAGCTCGCGCGCAGCATGTCGACCGGGGTCAGCCACACGCTCGGCGTGATCGTCGCCGACATCGGCAACCCGTTCTTCGCCGGCGTGGTGCGCGGCATCTGCGACACCTCGCGGGCCCGGGGCTTCGACACGATCGTGCTGAGCACGTACGAGAAGCTCGAAGAGGAGGTCGCGGCCGTCAACGTGCTGCTCGACAAGCGGGTCGACGGCGTCATCCTGTCGTCGGCGGCGGTCGGCAAGGACGAGGTCGCGCACATCAGGGCGGCGACGCAGCGGGTGCCGGTCGTGCTGGTCGACCGCGCGGTGGCCGCGCTCGACCTCGACACCGTCGTCATCGACAACCGCGACGCCGCCCGGGAGGCCGTCGAGACCATCATCGCGGCGGGGCACCGGCGGATCGGGTTCGTGTGGGGGCCGCCGATGGCCCGGCCGCCCGCCACCCGGCGCGAGCTGCTGGCCGAGGCCGCGCGCAACCTGTGGACCGACGGCGAGCGGCTGCGCGGCTATCTCGACGCGCTCGACGACGCGCGCATCCCGTTCGATCCGGAGCTGGTGATGGTCGGGCGCAAGACCGAGGAGCAGGCGACCGAGGAGGTCGGCCGGATGCTCGCGATGCCCGACCGGCCCACCGCGCTGTTCTGCACCGAGACCGACGCGGTGACCGGCGCGCTGCGGGCGCTGCGCGCGGCCGGGCTGGCCTATCCGCGTGACGTGGCGCTGGTCGGGTTCGACGACAGCGCGTGGGCGGCGGTGATGGAGCCGCCGCTGACGATGATCGAGCAGCCGGTGCACGAGCTGGGGGCCAAGGCCGCCCAGGTGCTGCTCGACGCGCTGGAGGGCGCCGAACCGGCCCGTGAGACCCATACGTTGCGCTCCCGGCTGATCGCCCGCGCGTCCGTGTAAGGGTTATAGTCTCCCTATAACAGTTACAGGGAGGCGTTTCTTGCTGATACCCATCGCCGACTACGCCCACGGCGCAGCGGTGGCCAACGACCTCGTGTCGACCTCGCCCACCGTACGGGGCTCCGAGGGCCTGCCCACCGCGGAGGCGCTGGCCGAGTTCCTGGCCCGCCACGAGCTGCCGCTGTCCGGTGACGACCTGTTCGCGATCCACCTCTTCCGCCGGGAGGCGCGCGGCGTCCTGGAGACGGAGACCGAGGAGCACGCGGTCATGGGCGCCACCGTGCTGGCCCGCCGCGCCGGCCTCACCCCCGTGCTCGACCGCGACGCCGCCGGCCGCTGGCAGTGGTACGTGCCCACCGCCCCCGACGCCTCGCTCGCCGACACGCTGGCCACGGTGGTCGGCGTCGCGCTGCTCGGCGTCGTACGGGCCCTGGGCCACGAGCGCTTCCGCGCCTGCCTCGCGCCGGGCTGCCGGGGCGTGTTCGCCGACGTCAGCCGGGCCGGGCGGCGCCGCTACTGCACGCCCGAGCTGTGCGGCAACCGGCTCAACGTCGCCAACCACCGCGAGCGTCAGCGAGTCGGCTCATGACCCGGCTGGAAGGGGCGTTCCAACTGCCCGACGGCTCCTGGGTCCGGGGCCGCGGCCTGCGCAACCCGCTGCCGCCCGGCCCCGTGCCCGCCTACGGCCTCTACCTGGGCTCGGCCCGGATGCGCCGCGAGCACGACGCCGGCCTGACCTGGGCGCACGACTGGCTGGAATGGCCCGACTTCCTGCTGCCGCGCGACCGTGACGCGGCCGTCGAGCACATCCGCGCCCTGCACGGCCGGGCCCGCGCGGGCGAGGCCGTCGAGGTCGCCTGCGGAGGCGGCATCGGCCGCACCGGCACCGTCCTGGCCTGCCTCGCGGTGCTGTCCGGCCTCACCCCGCCCGAGGCCGTGCGCTGGACCCGCGAGCACCATCACCGGCGGGCGGTCGAGACGCCGTGGCAACGCCGCTGGATAGCCCGCTTCCCGCGCTGACGTTGACAATCAACGAGGTAAGCCTAACCTAATCTCCTGCCCCTTCTGCTGTAGGAGATCACGTGAGCAACCTCGTAGACCTGACCGCCTGGCCCCTCGTCAACGCCGGCCAGAACGGCAGGCTCACCGTCCAGGACGCCACCGAACTGGCCGACGCCCTGCGCACCACCCTCGACCGCGCCAAAGCCGAGAACCGGCAGTTCGCCATCGTGATGGACCAGCGCGAGCGCAGCGCCCCCGAGAAGGGCGCCACGGAGATCCTGCACGGCTTCTGGACCCAGCACGCCGAGGAGATCGCCGCCTGGTGCGCGGGCATGGCCAGCATCGTCGCCACCCCCTCGCTGGCCGACCTCGTCCAGAACCCCGGCCCGGGCGGCCTGGCCGTCCTCGGCACCGTCGACCCCGACGCCGCGGCCGCCTGGGCCCGGGACCGGCTCGCCCTCGCCGAAGCCTGAGCCCCGTCCCGTGGGCGGCATGGGCGGTATGTACGGCATGGACGCATTCCAAGATCGCCGTCTACACTGACGCTTGATCTGCAGCCACCGGCGTCCTCACGTTTCCCATGCAGGTCACGGAGGCTTCCCGCGCCTCCGACGCCACGTCCTCGCAGGAAGGTGCCCCGCGTGCCCAGCGATGTCTCCCCGGGGCTCAGCCCGTGCGCGCACACGCCGCAATGTCCTCCCCCGGCGAGCCTGCGGGCCCAGCCTGTGTCGGCCGCGTCGCCCTCATGGCGCAGGCAGGCGTCTTCCTCACCGCCGCCGGCAACCTGCTCAAGCAGTTCGCGGACGTCTGCAACAAGTACGAGGGCGACCTCAACGACCTGGAGGGGCTCTTCTACAAGATGGGCAACCCCGCGCTGGGAACCCGGGACCTGCACTTCGACCAGAGCGTCTCCGAGGTCGAGAACTGGCGGCCCGCCACCGCGGAGGGCGCCAAGTGAACGACGCGTCCGCCGGCGCCCTGCGCGAGCTGGAGCAGCGGCAGCTGACCGGCACCGACGACACGGGCCGGGTGACGGCCACGGTGACCGGCGCGCCTTCCACGACCGGGCCGCCCCCCGGCCGCCGGCATGAGGATCCGCCCCCGCACCCCCGCCGACCTCGATGCCTGCGTCGAGGCGCTCGCCCAGGTCCAGGCCGCCGACCGCTACCCCGTCGACTGGCCCGCCGACCCCGGCGCCTGGCTCACCCCGGCCGGCCTGACGTCCGCCTGGATCGCCGTCGACGTCGACGGCGCGGTGCACGGGCACGTCGGCCTGGGTGCGGACGCCGAGATCACCCGCCTGTTCGTCACCCCGGCGGCACGCGGCCAGGGCCTGGCCGCCCGGCTCCTCGACACCGTACGCGCCGCCGTACGGGCGCCACTGAAGCTGGAGGTCTCGGCCGAAGGGCAGGCCGCGATCGCCTTCTACGAGCGCACCGGCTGGCGCCGCGTCGCCACCACCCGCGCCGACTGGCTCGACAGCACCGGCGAACCCGCCGTCGTCCACCACTACGTCACCCCGTAGCTGTTTGCCGGGGTTTGGCCGCCGACGGGACCTGACTCGACCGCCCACCGGGAAGATCCTTCCCGAAGCGGGGGCGGCCCCGCCCGAGCCGGGGACGGTCAGCCAATGGCGCAGGTGTACATCGTGGGCGGCGGCATCGCCGGGCTGGCCGCCGCCGCCTTCCTCGTCCGGGACGCCGGCGTGCCCGGCGACTCCATCCGCATCCTCGAACAGCTCCCCATCACCGGCGGCTCCATGGACGGCGCCAAGGCCCCTATCGCCGAAGGCGGCTACGTCACGCGCGGCGGCCGCATGTTCGAAGAAGAGCACTACATCTGCCTGTGGAACCTGCTGGAAACCATCCCCACCCTCGACGACCCGGCCATCTCCGTCCGCCAGGAGATGAAGGCGTTCAACATCGAACACCCCACCAACGCCAAGGCCCGCATCATCCTGCGCGACCGCTCCATCCCCGACGCCTCCCGCCTCGGCCTCGACAACCGCGCCCGCCTGGACCTGACCCGCCTGCTCGCCCTGCCCGAACACGTCATCGGCGGCCGCCGCATCGACGACTTCTTCCAGCCGGAGTTCTTCGACAGCAACTTCTGGTGCATGTGGCGTACGACGTTCGCCTTCCAGAACTGGCACTCGGCGATCGAGCTCAAACGCTACTTCCTGGCCTTCGTCCAGGAATTCGACCGCATCCACACCCTCTCCGGCGTACGACGAAGCCGCTACAACCAGTACGACTCGATCATCCTGCCGATCCAACGCCGGCTGGAGACCCACGGCGTGACGACCGAGTTCGGCGTCACCGTCGACGACGCGCACTTCACCGACCCCGCCTGCCGCACCCTCGCCTCCCTCGACACCAGCGCCGGGCCGATCGACGTCGGCCCCGGCGACCGCGTGTTCCTCACCCTGGGCTCCATGACCGCCGACACCACGTACGGCGACCGCGACACCGTCCCCGAGCTGATCCGCGACAAACGCGACGGCTCCTGGCGGCTGTGGCAGTCGATCGCCCGCAAAGCCCCCGACTTCGGCCGCCCCGCCGTCTTCTGCGGCTCCATCCCCGAGACCAAATGGGAGTCCTTCACCCTCACCATGCACAGCCCCGCCCTGCTCGACCGCATCACCCAGTACACCGGCAACGTCCCCGGCGAAGGCGCCCTCATGACCTGGAAGGACTCCCGCTGGCTGCTGTCGATCGTCGTCCCGGCCCAGCCGCACTTCCGCAACCAGGACCCCGACACCTTCACCCTCTGGGGCTACGCGCTGTTCGGCGACGTGCCGGGCGACTACGTGGACAAGCCCATGGACGACTGCACCGGCGCCGAGATCCTCGACGAACTCCTCGGCCACCTCGGCTTCGACGACATCGCCGACCACGTCCGCGAAACCACGCAGATCACGACCGTGCAGATGCCATACATCGACGCCCAGTTCCAGCGCCGCGCCCCCGGCGACCGCCCCCGCGTCATCCCCAAGGGCGCCACGAACTACGCCTTCCTCGGCCAGTTCGTCGAGATCCCCGAGGACGTCGTCTTCACCGTCGAATACTCGGTGCGCTCCGCCATGATCGCCGTCTACCGGCACTACGGCGTCGAGAAGAAGATCCCGCCGATGTACCACGGCATGAACGACCCCCGCATCGCCGCCTCCGCCCTCCGCACCGCCCTCGGCTGACCCGTGGCGCCCGACCGGCTCCGGCAACGACAAAGGCCCGTCCGGATGATTCCGACGGGCCTTCTGGCTGGGTGGGGCTACCAGGACTTGAACCTGGGACCTCTTCCTTATCAGCCAAATGACCAGGCTTTCGGATCACGGCCGATGCGCGCCTGACCTGCGCTCGACCGTCCGCCAGTGTGCCAGGACGTGTCACGCCGTCCCTGCGGGTTGCTGTACTTCGCGGCTGTACGGCAAAGCGTCCAATGGGTGGCTGGGGGTGCGCCGAGAGTAGCGATGACCACCTCCACCAGAGGGTTGGACACCTGCTAGCGCTAGCGGCCTGCCCTGCTAGATCTAGCACCCCCACTAGGAGCTGTTTGTGGTTCGGATCTTGGCGGGTCTGACGGCGAGCTGGCTGTGACTGGTAGAACTCCGGTGTGGCGCGCTTCGATGTGACCGATGCTGAGTGGGCTTTGATCGAGCCGCATTTGCCGGTGGCGGCTACCGGGCCGCTGCCCCGGCGGGTGCGTGATCAGTTCAATGGAATCTTGTGGCGGTTTCGCACCGGGTCTGGCTGGCGTGACGTGCCGGAACGGTACGGGCCTTGGTCCACGCTCTACTCCCGGTTCAACGGCTGGGCCAAGGCTGGGGTGTTCCAGCATCTGATGGATGCGCTGATCGCCGAGGCCGCAGCGCGCGGGCAGGTGGGGCTGGAGCTGGTCAGCGTGGATTCCACGATCGTGCGGGCGCATCAGGAGTCGGCCGGGCTGGCGGTGGCCGGGGAGACCCTGGATGCGCTGGAGCAGGCACTGACGGAGGAAAAGGGGGCGCCGCTTGCGGAGCAACCGCCGGTGCTGCGAGTGATACGCCGCAGGTCACGCCCGACGCACCCGGCACGGACTTCGCGAACGACACGGGCCATACGTTCGCATCGTTAGCGTCGCCGGTGCGTGATCGCGGCGCCACCCGGCGGCGCCGCAAGGTCAGGGCGAAGGCTGCCGGGCTCGGCCGATCCCGAGGCGGGCTGAGTAGCAAGATCCATGCCGCGGTCGACGCCGCCGGGCTGCCGCTGGCCTTCGTGCTCACGCCTGGGCAGGCCGCCGACTGCCCGCGGTTCATCACCGTCCTGGACAAGATCCGCATCTGCGGTCCGGCCGGCCGGCCTCGCACCCGCCCTGCCGCGGTGGCTGCGGACAAGGCGTACTCCTCCAAGGCCAACCGTTCCTATCTGCGCCGTCGCCGGATCACCGCGATCATCCCGGAGAAGAGTGATCAGCAGGCCAACCGGAAGAGGAAGGGTTCGGCCGGCGGACGGCCCGTCAGCTACGATCCCGGCCGCTACCGGCAGCGCAACACTGTCGAACGCTGTTTCCAGAAGATCAAGACGTGGCGTGGTCTGGCTACCCGCTATGACAAAGCCCCAGAGAACTACGAGGCTGGGCTCCTTCTTCGAGGCTCGATCATGTGGTTGAAGGTCCTCACCTGAACCACATGATCCGAACCCCAAACAGCTCCTAGCAGCCATTTCTACGGCCCACCTGCGGACTAGCGCCTAGCGGCATGCGCGCCCAACCCCCTTGGACGCCCTCACTGGGCCATCACGCCCCCTGAGTGGACCTGCTAGCCTCCTCCGGCTGGTAGCGCGGAGTTGACCCCCGGATTGCTGGAGGCCGCCAGCTGGCCAGCCGACAAGGCGGCCGGCTTCCATCTCTTCGCTCTGGTCGCGGGGGGGGGGCCCGGGGCGCCGGCGCGGCCCCCCAAAAAAGCGCAATAAAACCAGTATAACCCCCAGTCGCCGGGAGGGGGGGTAGC